>BTVI01000017.1:0-74557 GCA_045862955.1 Fimbriimonadales bacterium | reverse complement strand
GCTGAGCCTGTCGAAGCATGACGGCCACCTGCCGCACCCGGCCGGGGCAAGCCGCCCCGCCCCCACCGACACCCCCCACCCCTGCATGCTGAGCCGGTGGAGGCGAGACGGCCGCTCGCCGCCCCCAGCCGGGGCGCGCCGCGTTGTTGGTTGTTTTGGGGTGTCGGCGGGGGTGGGTGGCGTTGTTCCTCTTCCCGGGTGCGCATGACGGGGCTGGGGTGTGCGTGGGAGAGCGTTGGCTACGTGCGAGAGGGTGCGGCGAGCGGCTGTCATGCTTCGACAGGCTCAGCATGACGGGGCTGGGGTGTGCGTGGGGGCGGGGCGGCTTGCCCCGGCAGGGTGCGGCGAGCGGCTGTCATGCTTCGACAGGCTCAGCATGACGGGGTTGGTGGTGTACGTGGGGGCGGGGCGGCTTGCCCCGGCAGGGTGCGGCAGGTGGCCGTCATGCTTCGACAGGCTCAGCATGACGGGGAGAGCCGCAAGGTTGTCATGTTATGATGCTGCGTTTGCGGCAGGCGGCCGTCATGCTTCGACAGGCTCAGCATGACGGGGAGAGCCGCAAGGTTGTCATGTTATGATGCTTCGTTCGCGGCAGGTGGCCGTCATGCTTCGACAGGCTCAGCATGACGGACCAGACACATAGAGAATCTGGAGGCAGCACGGAGATAGATTATGTGGAGGCAGCACGGAGAGAGATTATGTGGAGACAGCACGGAGAGAGAGATAATGTGGAGACAACATGGAGATAGAGTATGTGGAGACAGCATGGATAACAAAGCACATCGAGCCGAGGCCGGCGCGGTGCGGCTACACCCTAACACGCGACGGCTCCTCGAGGCGATGCGTCGCATTCGCTTTGGACGCATCACGGAGATCACGGTGGCGGACGGCGTGCCCCTCAGGTTCCGCGTGGAGCAGCTCGTGGACCTGAGCAAGGGCGAGGAGCCGGAGCTAGGCCCTCAGACCTCTGAAGGCTTGCTCATTAGGCGCGACAGGCAATAGCAGCAGATCGCGAGGTAGACGACGAGGAAGACGGCGCTCCACAGCAGGCCCATGGGCGTTGCCCCGGAGGACTGCTGCACCATGCCCCAGGCGCCCGTGAGAACACTCAGACCCGTGCCGATCGCTGCGAGGAGAAACCCCCAGCGCGCACCCAAGAAGGTGCCGATGCCACCAGCGAACATCAGGATACCTAGCACCACGCCGATCGCAATCATTACCGGCGTCATCATCTCCATTTGGCGCTCGAGGTCGGCGAGCTGGTCCTGCGTCAGGTTCGGGCTTTTCTTGGCCATCTCGAGAAACACGCGACTAAGCGCCGAGCTCGCACCGCTGCAAAGACCCCACAGCGTGAGAAATACACCCACTACTCGATCCATCGTCGTCGGTCGCACCCTCTCCCACCTCCAACTGAGTTCTGTCGAAACCGTTACTGACGAGGCTTCTCGCCCGTTGCGACAGGTCCCTGCCCGAATCTAAGGACAGCAGTCCGCGACGACTGCTTCCAGCAGCGTGATGCACCGGCGGAGGCCTTGCACGCTCATTCGCACTCGTGGCTGGTGCACCCCGTCCGAGGGCAGAGCCACGGACACCGTCGGCGCGAGGGGTGTGAACAGCAACGTCTGACTGCCTGAGCGGGCCGAAGTCAGGTGAAACTCCACGCCCTTCCGCTCCAATCGCTCGGCCAGCGAGATGCCGAACCAGGGGTCGATGAAGTTGCGCCCTTCGAACACGCGAATTGCGGGCAGGTCCAGCCTGCCCTCTCCGATGTTCTCTATCCACGGCACGTCCGCATTCACGACTAGGCCGAGACGGGGGCAGTTGCGCTCGAGGAAGGTAACGGCTTTGCGGGCGACGTCCATTGCGCACTCTTCTGCCATTACGCACAGCGCAGCAACGTCCGGCCGGTTCACGCGCTTCACGGCCTCGATCACCGCGTACAGCGTCACGCGTGGGTCCAGCGCCTTGCCTTCGATTTGGTCTCCCTCGATCCGCGTATCCTCCCGGAAGGTCCAGACGGTGCGATAGGGCCGCACTCCCTCTCCCCGGACCCATAGGCGGTCCTCCTCGGCGGGCCGCACCTCGACGGCAAAGGCGTCCTCGGCACTCTCTGCCAGGTAGTCCATTCCCTGCAGCGGGGTGTGCATGAACACGCCGAGCGTGTTGCCCCAAAACCGGGTGTGGTGCCACTGGTCTTCGGCGGGTCCATAGGCCACTCCACCGATCTCGTCCATGTGCGCCACCAGCACCGCGCGGATGTCCCCTGGCGCGGCACCCTCGCGTTGGAACAGCGCAAAGCCATCGGGAACCAGCTTGCAGCTGTAGCCACTCATGTGCGCGCGCAAGAGATTGACGACGGGTCCGCAGGCGGTGCCCACGCTCGGCGCCTCGGTAAGGGCTATCAGGAAGTCGGGGTCGAGCATGCCGGGATTGTACCGGTCCCGCTCGAGCGGCGCTCGGTTTGACACGCCGCGGGGCAGCGGGGCAGAATGCCGAAGTGAGCACAGAGTGGAGGGCAAGAGGATGAGCAGGTTGTGGTTTCTGCCGATTCTGGTGATTGCACTGCTGGGTGGCTGCAAACAGGCGGATACACCGGCGGACGGCGCGAGCAAGGATGGCAAGCTGAAGGCAGTGGAGCCCAAGGCTCCGCCCGTGCCACCCTATGAGCCGAAGCCCGGCGAGACCGTCATCAAACTCACCTTCCGGACGCCCAGCGACGAGGTGTACGGAAACGGCGACGTGTATATCAAGCTGTTTACCGAGGATGCACCGCTCACTTGTGCGCACATCCTGGACCTCGTCGAGAAGGGCTACTACAAGAAGATCCTGGTCCACCGAATCGAGCTGGCCGAAGACTTCAAGTTAGTGCAGTTCGGCGACGCGAATACCAAGGACGGCACCATTCAGAAAGGCCGACCGGAGAAGGGCTCTGGGACTACGGTGAAGCGCGAGCTGAACAAGAACAAGCACCTGCGCGGCTCGGTGGGCTTGGCACGGTCGCAGGACCCCGACAGCGGCGATGCACAGATGTACATCTGCTTGGTGGACATCCCGCAGCTCGATGCGGAGTATGCGGTATTCGGTAAGGTGGTGCAGGGCCTGGACGTGGTGGAGGGACTGACGCTTGGCAGTCAGATCACGGACTGTGCCGTGGTGTCTGCGAAGCAGAAAGCTGGCCGGACGTAGGTCCGCCGCCCTATGGTCGGCCGGGGGTGGTGGGCGGACCGGTAGTAGGCGGCACCGATCGTTAGGGCTCAGGGGCTCGCTGAAAGCCCCTCCCTCGCCCCGTCTCGGGAAGAGGGTTGGGGTGAGGGGTTTTGTGCCGGTGCTCTCGCAGGCGGGCAACGGCCTCAGTGTCCCTCTCCCCGTCTCGGGGAGAGGGTTGGGGTGAGGGGCTTTATGCCGGTGCTCTCGCAGGCGGGTGAGCACCTCAGTGTTCCTGTCCCCGAGCTGGGGCAGAGGGTTGGGGTGAGCGGCTGCTCGCGAACGACTGTCGGCTCCACCTCTGCGTTCTTGGCGTCTTCTCTGCGTCCGTTGCGTGTGATCTCTCGGCGCATTGCGCTGGATAGGCCTGGGTGTTCGGCTCTCGGTGTGGTAGGGGGCTGGGTGGCAGTCGGCAGCGGGAACGTCTGGGCATCGGTGGGGACCCCCTCCTCGAGGTTCCCCCTTCCGCTCCGCTCCAGGGGGAACCGTGCCATCCGGTTCCATCCTCGCATGCGCAAGGACAAGCTCCCGCTGCGCTCCAAGGGGAACTGTCTCGCACGCGGGGGGTACACTCTCTTCGCAGGTTCCCGTAACCTCCCTGTGCCGGAACTGCCTCGCACGCGGGGGGTACACTGCTCCCGACAGAGGTTAGCCCCATGGAAGCGATCCCCGACCTCCTGCAAGCGCTGTCCAAGGCCAAGCCGCGCCTGGACGCTATCGGAGAGCATCTTTGAGGTCTCTCGCATAGAGCGAGAGGCCGAGGCGCTCGAACGCCTGCAGCAAGAGCCCGACTTCTGGTCCGACCCCGCCAAGGCCCAGGAAACCGTCCGAAAGCTCTCCCATCTCCGAGGACGCACGGAGCCTTTCCGCGAGCTGAAGAAGCGCTTCGAAGACATCGAAGAGCTCGCCTCGCTGCTCGAGGGAGACGAGGACCCCGCCATGCGGAAGGAGCTTCTCGCAGGTGCCCGGCAGGTGCTGAAAGACCTCGACGCGCTGGAGCTGCAGACGCTTCTCGGCGGCCCTCACGATCCCGACCCAGCGATCCTCACCATCAGTGCGGGTGCCGGTGGTACCGAATCGTGCGACTGGGCCGAAATGCTGCTTCGCATGTACACGCGCTGGGCGCAGCGGCGTGGCTTCAGCTTCGAAATCGGCGACGAGACGCCGGGCGACGTGACCGGGTATCGCAACGTCTCGGGCATTATCGAAGGCCCGTATGCGTATGGAAACCTGCGGTCGGAGCGCGGCGTGCACCGGCTGGTTCGCATCTCGCCCTTCGATGCGTCGGGTCGGCGGCACACGTCTTTCGCGATGGTAGAGGTCATCCCGGTGGTCGCCGAGGGTGAAGTGTCCATACGCACCGAGGACCTTCGCATCGACACGTTCCGTAGCAGTGGTGCGGGTGGCCAGCACGTGAACAAGACGGACTCCGCGGTGCGCATCACGCACATCCCGACGGGCATCGTGGTGACGTGCCAGAACGAAAGGTCGCAACACAAGAACCGCGCGGTAGCGCTGCGCGTCCTAGAATCGAGACTGGCGGAACTGGAACGGGACAAGACGGAACAAAAGCTGAAGCTGCTAAGGGGAGAAGTTCCGCCCGCCGAATGGGGGCACCAGATACGGTCCTACGTTCTGCACCCCTATACTATGGTGAAGGATCATCGGACCGGGTTCGAAACCGGAGACACGCTCGGCGTGCTGGACGGGGAGATCGACGGCTTCATCGAGGCCTTTCTCCGTTCCTCGGCGTCGGGAGGCAAGGGGTAACGAGTGGCTAACAAGGCGATCATCGGCATTGCATGCATGTGTGCCGCCACGTTCGGGTGGGGGCAAACACTGGCGATCACCGAACCGGGCTCCAGCCCTAACCCCGTCGCGCAGATGGTAGCCGACGCCATGCGCGCGGCGGCTGGCGCGGACGTTGCCTTTATTGCCGCTGGCTTCTTCGTGTCCGGCTCCCTGGACGGCCCGCCCAGCGCCGAGAAGCTGAACAAGCTCTTGTCCTATCCCGGCGAGGAGATCTACGTTCTATCGCTTACCGGCGAGCAGATAACTAAGGCTTTGGAGCGCTCGCTCAGCCTGTTGCCGCAGCCCAACCGCGCCTTCCTGCAAGTGTCCGGGCTAAAGGTCGAGTACTCGGCTAAAGCGCCTGCGAACTCGAGGGTGAAGCGAGTGCTCGTGGGCGACAAGGTGCTGGACACGGGGAAGAGTTATCGCGTTGCCGTACCCGCGACGCTGGCTAGGGGCGCGCTGGGCTATTTCACCGTGTGGCAGCGAGAACAGATTTCGGAGCAGACCGGCGTGACCGTCGAGACGGCGGTGCGCAGGTTGCTGGACGGCAAGAGCACTTGGCCGCTCGGGGAGCAGGACCGCCTTGTCGGCGACTAGGCTGCTTCTGCTGTGCCTGCTCGCGACGCTCGGCGGCTGTGCCACCTCCGCCTCTCCCCAGCAGGACGTAGAGAAGCCGAAGCAGGCTGCCGCCCCGAAGACCGATTTCGACGGCAAGCAGGCGTTCGAGATGCTGCGAAAGCAGGTGGAGTTCGGGCCACGCGTTCCGGGAAGCGATGCGCATGCCAAGTGCCTGGAGTGGATGGTCACCACGCTGAAGCAGTACACCCCGCACGTTGAGAAGCAGCCTTTCACGGGCAGCTACAAGAGCAAGACGCTGCACATGACGAACGTGATCGCACGGTTCAACCCCGACGCCAAGAAGCAAGTGGTGATCGCGGCGCACTGGGACACGAGGCCGACGGCGGACGAGGAGCCGCGGCTGCAGTTCCGCAACAAGCCGATAGATGGCGCGAACGACGGGGCATCCGGTGTGGCCGTGCTTCTGGAGCTAGCGAGGGTGTTTGCCACGCGCCCGCCCGCGGTGGGCGTGCAGCTCGTGTTCTTCGACGGAGAAGACCTGGGGCCTTCGATCGACAACATGCTGCTGGGCGCCAAGCACTGGAGCCAGAAGCTGACCACTTCCAAACCCGACTTCGGCATCCTGCTGGACATGGTGGGCGACAAGGACCTGCGCATCCCCGTCGAGGCATATAGCTACGAGGTTGCGAAGGACATCGTCAAAAAGGTCTACGGCATGGCGGAGCGTCTCGGCATGTCCAAGACCTTCCCCTTCGAGCTGGGCACGCAGATCACGGACGACCACGTGCCGATGAACCAAGCCGGCGTGCCGACGATTGACCTGATCGACTTCGACTACCCCTATTGGCACACCCTAGAAGACACCCTGGACAAGGTATCCGCCGACTCGCTCCACAAAGTGGGCACCCTGGTCGAAGCCGTCCTACGCGATGAGCGGTAGGGGCTACCCTTTGCCCATCGCGCGGTGGAGTTTGGACCACGCGATGCGGGAGTAAGCGTCGGCTTCCGCGATGGACCTCTGAGCGGCAACGAGACGCGCTCGGGCATCCGTCACCTCTGCGAGGATCGCCTTTCCCTCTCGATACCGCAGCAGAGCCACACGATACGCCTCCTCGGATGCCTGCAGTCCAGCGCGAGCCGCCTTCGAGACCGCTGCATGCGCCTGCCACGCGGCCCACGCTGTAGCAACCTCCGCCTCGACCGCCAGTTGCACGGACCGCATCTCCGCTTCCATCTTGCCCGCCATCGCCTCGGCCTCGTCGCGGGTCGCACGGCGCTCGCCCCCGTCGGCCAGCGGGAAGCTGACGACCAGAGCGACCTTGGAGCCAGTCTCGCCCGCCATCCCCCGTGAGCCCATCCAATCACCCATCGCCATCACAGCGAGGTCGGGCCGCGTGGAGAGCTGCGCCAGACGTGCACGCAGCTCTTGTCCCTCGCGAGCGTGGCGAATCGCTGCTAGCTCCGGCCTCGCCGCTGCCTGCGCCAGAGCCTCGGCGAGAGACGCCGGCGCCTCCAACGGGATGTCCCAATCGCCCAGTGCGAGAACCTCTAGCTGATCCATTCCCATGCTCTCACGCAGCCTCGCCAGCGCGGAGGCGGCTTCAGCCTCGGCGACTGCGAGTTCCCGCTCCATCTCAGCGGTGTCGGCCGCAGCGCGAAACACGAACGCCTCCGGCAGTTTCCCGGCCTCGTACTGCTCCCGCGTGACGCGCTCCACCTCGCGGGCGCTCTCCACCGCCGCCTCGTTCGCCTCCACGGTCTCACGGCGCAGAAGCGCCTCCGCGAATGCCAGGCGCACCGACAGCGCGACGTTTTGCCGTGCGACCGCCAGAGTCTCTTCCGCCGACTGCACCTCCTCCCGACCAATGCCTCGTGCCGCAGCTTCCCGCCCGAAGGACCACGGGCGCCACATGAGAGAAGCGTTCAGCACGCCGCTCGCGCCGCGTTCCGTCCGCCAGTAGTTAGTGGGCATCACCGTCGAGGCGAAGGTCATCATGCCTTCGCCAGCAGCGCCCACTGCGTTCAATGAGGCTTGCGGGACATAGGGGACTGTGAGCATAACCGCCCTCGCTTTCGCGCCCCGCACATCGGCTTGGGCAACGCTCAGCATAGGGTGCTGGCGGACGGCTCGCTCTACGGCCTGGCTCACACTGGTGGTGGATTGCGCACAGGCAACGCCGCACACCAGCAGCAAAACGACGATACTTACAGTTCTCATAGTTGCTCCTCGATGGGTGGCAGCGAGGTCGGGTCCTCGCGCCGAATGCGCACTCGGAACCATCGCACGAGATCATCCACCAGTGTGTGCATGATAGGTATGTCCAGCAGCGACAGTACCGTGCCGACGATCAGACCACCGACGATCACCGTCCCGAGTGGCTGGTAGGCATCGAGGCCGGATTTCGGCGCGAACGCGATCTGCGACATGACGAGGATGGTAATTAGCGACGTCATCAGGATCGGTCGCAGCCGTTGTGGGCATGCCCTCGCCACCGCTTCGTTTCTCGGCACACCCTGACGACGGTAGATCATGATCATGTCGATCATCAGAATGGCGGTCACCACGTCCATTCCGCTCAGCATGATCACACCGAGGATGGAGACGGTGGAGAATGCTTGGTGCGTGAGCCAGAGCATAAGAAACACGCCGCTGAGCTCGAGCGGCAGGCTCGCAATCATTTGCAGTGGCTGGAGGAACCCACCAAACTGAGCTACCAGAATGAAGTACATCATCACCAGCGCCACCAGCAGGCCGAGCAGCATGACGCGGAAGCTGTCCATCATCTGTGTCATGTCACCCCGGGCCTCGATGCCATATCCCGGTGGCCAGTTCATCTCTGCCGCTGCACGCATCTGCACGTCCATGGCGACATCCATGCTCGGCCTTCCATCCTTACGGTAGTATCCGTTCAGAGATATCACCCGTCGAAGTTGGTCGTGCTCGATAGCGGTGGGTGCCAGCCGCTCCTCTAACCGAACGAGCTCGGAGAGGGGCACCTGTTCGCCTTTGGCTCCTGTTAGATACATGCCGGAGAGGTCTGCCTCGTCCCGTCTTTGGTCCTCGCGATATCGCACTTGCACGGTCGTGGGGCGCTTGTTGTCGAGGCGGTAGAACTCCATGGTGAATCCACCGCGCAGGGCGTAGTATGCCTGTTCGGCGATGTCCTCGGAAGCGAGGCCATGCCTGGCAGCCTTCGCCTTGTCCACGATCAGGGAGTAGGTGGGCTTGGTCATCTCCCAGCTCAGGTAGGGTTGTGCCATGTCGGGTTTGCCCGTGGTCGGGTTGACGCTCTTCTCGCGAGCGATCTCGAGCGCTTGCCGACCCATGCGGTCCAGCATGTGCAGGTCCTTCCCGTGTATAATCAGTGACACCGGAGCCGCCGCGGTGGCCATCACGTCCGAGCCCATCTCTTTGATGCTGATGCGTCGGATCCCGGGAATCTCTGCCATCGCCCTGTCGTGAATGCGATCCATGATCCGCCAGACGTCGGGCCTTCCGGAGTCCTTGTCTGTTAGCGTGATCATCGCGGACGCAGAGTTGACCTGTCCCATCTGGTAGCCCGTGAAGTAAGCACCGCCGGTGGTCATGCCGGGCCCGCCCTCGGCACCGATCTCGAAGGCAGCGCTGCGGATCCAGCCTTGCTTGCCTCCCTCCTCGATCATGATCCTCTGCAGACGGCGCACACCCTCTTCGGTAGCAGCGAAGCTGGTACCCGGCTGCATCTCCATCTGCAGGCTGGCCTGGCCGACGTCCGCGAGCGGCATCATCTCCGAGCCGATGAAGTAGTACAGAGTGAAGCCGAGGAGGACCGTGATCCCTATACGCACGAAGTTAGCGAACCGGTGTCTCAGCAGCCACCGGATCAGCCGCTCGTAACCTGTTTCCATTCCTACCAGCCATCGCTCGAATCGGGCGAGCACCAATCGGCTGAACCACGTGCGCGGCCGCTCCTCCGGAAGTACCATGTAGCGCGAGCAAAGCACCGCGGTGAGAGTCATCGAGACGAGGGTGGAGGCGATGAGGCCGAAGATGATCGGCCAGCACAACCCCTCGAACATGAGCTGCGTGATGCCGCCACTCACCATGGGAGGGATGAGGGCCACCACTAGCACGAGCGTCCCTGCGAGGATGGACCGTCGCACCTCGGCGATGCCGACGATAGTAGCCGTCCGTCGATCCTTCCCCATTCGCATGTGACGCTCCACGGCATGCACGTCTAGGATGGCATCATCCACCAACCGGCCGATCGCTACCAGCAGACCGACGAGCGTACTCGAGTTGAGACTCATGCCGAGCGGTACCATCGCAAGCACCGCCATGCCTAGCGAGGTAGGAATCGCTGTTAGGGCGATGATTGTTCCGCGGATCTCGCCGAGAAAGAATAACACTGCGAGCGCGGTCAGGATAATCGCGAGGATCAGCTCGTGCACCATGTTCCCGAACAACACGTCTACGAACGACGCGTTGTTGTACGCCACGGTGAGCTCGATGCCCGGGTACTCTTTTTCCAACTGCTCGGCGGTTTTCAGCATCGCGGCGACCGTCTGTGGCGAGCCTGCATCGGGATTCTGTAGGATGTTGATCAGGATGCCCTTCTCGACCCTGTCACCTCGTAGGTGATGGAAAGCGGAACGGTTCTCGATGACTGTATCGCGTACCTCCGCAACGTCACCCACCGTCACCACCCTGTTGCCCTCCGCCCGGATGGGAAGGGTTGCAATATTATCGGGTCCGCGCGCGAGGGTGTCCAATCGCAACACGGTCTCGGCAGGACCGGAGGTCAGCAGGCCCGCTGGCTTTGCCACGTTGTAGCGGTCTATGGCATCGCGCACATCTAGGATGGAAAGCCCGTAGGCTGCCAGCCGAGTGCGGTCTACCTGCACCTGCATCTGGCGGCGATATCCCCCGAAAGTCGAGACCGTGTACACGTTGCGGTGTGCGGCTTTGAACCGGTTCAGCAGGTCGTTGTCGGCCAGTTCCCTCAACCGTGGTAGCGTCCAGCCCTTCGCCGGGTCGCCGGTAAGACTGAAGGAGAGCACCGGCAGATTGAGTGGGTCCACGCGCAGGATCCAGCTGGGTTTCAGATTGGCGCCCGTGATAGGTAGGTCTGCTTGCACCATGTTGAGCAGACTCTGCACCTCGGTCTGCGCGGCACGCATGTCCGAGCCGTACGGGAACTCCAACACTACCATGCTGAAGCCCTCTTGGCTGATCGAGCGGATGTAGCGGACGTTCTGGATGTTCACCATGCGCTGCTCGATCGGCGAGGAGAAGTAGGTCTCCATCTCTTCGGCTGATAGGCCTGGCATCTCGGTGACGATACCGAGGAGCGGGCTCTCCACGTAAGGCATGAATCGGCGCGGCATGGTGTAGCCGATGGCCAGAGCACCTAGTACTAACATCGCGAGGTAGAAGGCCAGAACGGCGTATGGGTGGTCTACCGACCATCGTACGATGTTGAAGCCTTCATGGGATGGCTCCGGCTGCTCGCTCATCGGGATGCCCCCGGCTGCTTTTCGAGGTCCATCTTGCACTTCGGGCAGGTGCCCGGCTTGTCGCTCTTCACCTCTGGGTGCATGGGGCAGGTCCAGACGTCTTTGGCAGCGGGCGACGGCGGCTTCGATGTGGGCGAGACAGCCTGCTTCACCAAGTCCATCTTGCACTTCGGGCAGGTGCCCGGCTTGTCGCTCTTCACCTCTGGGTGCATGGGGCAGGTCCAGACGTCTTTGGCAGCGGGCGACGGCGGCTTTGGCTGGTGAGCCTTATGATCCATGGAGTGATCGCGTTGTCGAGGCTGAACAGGGGCTCCATGGTCGTGGAGCGCTGCTCCACCCCCAGCAGGCAGCTGCGCCGGTCCGTCGCCAGCCCACTCCGTCGGCTGCACGGGTGCTCCCTCGAACAGGTCCTCGTGGCCGGCCCAGATAACGCGATCCCCCACAGCGAGGCCGGATCTCACCGCCGTGTACTCGCCGTCGGAGCGCCCGACGGTGATGGAACGTCTCTTGGCAACGTACTTGCCCCCCTGCTCGCGAGGTACCAGGTCCATCTTGCACTTGGGGCAAGTTCCGGGACCCGGGCTACTCACCTCGGGATGCATGGTGCACGTCCAGTCCGTGGCCTTAGCCGAGTCCGCGCGCTCTACTGCCATCCACACGTAGTGGCCGCCCTCTGCGTCCGTGCGCACCGCCTTTTCGCGCACGGCGATCGATTCGGCGACGCGAGAGGTGGCCACACGCAGCGTGACCGACATTCCCGGCATCAGCGCGCGATCGGGGTTCGAGACGAGTGCCTCGACACGATAGGTCCTCGATTGGGTATCCAGCACTGGGAAGACCGAAGTAATCTTCGCTTGCCTGTGCACCGCACCGGCCACGATCTCGACTCCACTGCCCTCCCGCACGTCGCGGCTGAGAGATTGCGGCAGATCCGCCTGGACGCGGACCCGATCCAGCACTATAAGGCGCAGCAGCGGGTCGCCCGTCATCACCACGCTTCCGGGTGAGGCGATCCGCTCGGCAACCACGCCGGAAGAAAGTGCCCGCACCGTGCGGTACCCCGCCATCGTAGCCATCGCGGCTGCATCCGACCCTGCGGCGCGAGCCTCGGCACCGAGGGCCTGCGCCTCCTCGCGGGCCTGACGAAGCGCCGCCTCGGCCCGCTTCACCTCGCTGGCGGCTTCCGTAGCCATCGCCGCCGCTTCTTCGGCCATTCTCTGCGCCGAAGTGACGCGCCGCTCCGAGACATCGATCCCTTGGCGGGCGGCTTTGGACTTCGACTGCGCCGTTCGCAGTCGGGCTGCCGCAGCGTCACGCTCGCGCTCCGCCACCTGGAGCTCGTCGAGTGAGACCGCGCCGGACTTGTGCAGTCGTCGCTCGCGCTCCAGGGCCTGCTCGGCGTAGCGGAGCTCTGCCTGGCGCTCATCCACCTCGGCATCCGCCATGCGGGCTTCGTCCTGTGCCCGATCCCGCTCGGCGATGGCCGCCGCGACCTCACTCTCGGCACGATGAAGGGCCGCCGTGGCTGCGCTCACCCTCGACCGCGCCGCATCCAGCATCGCGCTCCGATCGCGAACCATTTCTCTCCCGGCTGCACCCGTCGCGCTCTTCGCGGCCGCCATCTGCCTGGCAGCACCGCTTTGGGCGGAGAGCTCGTTCGCTTCGAGCACGGCCAGCACCTGACCGGCGGAAACGCGATCGCCTGGGTACACGGGGACCCTTACAACCCGCCCGGCGACGCGGGACACGACCTGCTCGTCCTGCAGTGCGTAGACCGTGCCGGGGTATTCCGACGCGCCGCCGACGGCACGCAGGGAAACCTCTTCCACGGCTACGGGGAAGACGCCCGCCGGCGCCTTCATCGCCGTCATGTCCATTGCCTGGGCTTCTACGATGGTCATCGCGCCGGGCGCACGCTGCGTGCCGACAATCCAGCGAACCGCCAGCACACTCATTCCGAGCAGCAGCAGCGTGATCCACTGACGGCGCAAGGACGACAATGCAACTTTCATGTTCGCACCTCCACTCGGGTCTGCGAGTGACGGCCGGCACTGAAGTGCAGACGGGCCGTCGGGGCTAGGTCGCCTGGCGGCACGACACCACCGGGGCGACGGGAACGCTTCAGCAGACGCAAATCAGGCGGCGCACAGCCCGCATAGGGCTACGCGACTCGCCTAGGAGGAGGTGGGAGGAGCGCGGAGAGAGGGATGCCGATGGGAGGACGCACACGGCGGGGACGAGTCCGAAGCGAAGGGGATGGGCACGCGCAAGACCGGCGCGATGTGTGGCGCCGCGGGCGCAGATGCGATGTCCGCCCAGGCCGTCGGGAGTGGAATCGGCTCGGATATCGCGGGAACGCCTGTTGGCAAGGCGCGCATGCAGCGGCATTCGGTCTGGGGACCGGTAGCCCATCGTTGTGCGGCATGCTCAGCATCGGGGACGCCGAAGCCGGCGAGCGCGCTGCAGCAGGCATGCCTTACCACCTCGTGCGTGGTGGCGCCGCAGCCCATCTCGCATCCTCGACTGGCGCACTCGGCTGCAGGCATGCGACTCGGCACGCTTGCCGAGCCCACAGCCAGCGACAGGAACGCGAGTGCGAGAATGCGTACCGAACGCTTCACTTCTACGAATATAGCATACTCCGCTGGGCGCTTCGCAGTTCCCGAAGCGCGGCGTGGCTTGGCGGAGCTAATCGCGATTCCTCCTGCCCCACAGCGCCACGGCACGCGGGAAGTCGAGTTTCTCGTAGCGGGCGTGACCGTCCGCGTACGCCGTCGGGAAGCCGAGCACGGCCGTCCCAGGTGGAATGAACAGCTCGAACGCCTTGTCCGCCGGAATGCCCTCGTGGGTGCTACCCCAGGCCCGCTCCATGAGCAGGGGCTTCGTAGCAGTAGAGGCCACCGCCGAAAGCTTGTTACCGCATACGAAATACATCTCGGGAGTGTCGCCGTTCTGTATCCAGGGTGCGATGTCCCGCCCTGCCATGTACAGCGCCCACCATATCAGTGCCAGCGGCGAGGCGGTGTCGTTGAACACCGTCATGTGCGCACAGAAGTACATATAGGAGCCACCGTAGTTGGCCTTCGCGTCCGAGCCGGGTCCGGTAACGGCCTTGCTAGCGATGCCATGGGCGGTGCCACGGTACACGCGCGCAGTTAGCGTCGGACAACGAAAGGCCTCATCGCCCTTCACGTATCTCCCGATGGCATCGGCAAGACACCACTTGTCCTCGGGGTGGTCGTAGCGCGAACCTCCGTCTACGAAGTGTGCGTTGCCCTGATCACCTTGGCACTCGGCCGTCGGGAAGCGCTCGGCGAAGTCGGGAGCGTACAGCAGGACTGCCTTGCCGAGCTGGCCACAGTTGCTGACACAGGTGGTCTTCCGTGCTCCCTCGCGAGACCGGGCGAACACGGGGAACAGAATGCCCGCGAGCAACGTGATGATGGCAACCACCACCAACAGCTCGATGAGGGTGAAGCCCCGCCTACTGCCCATAGCCCTTAGCGGCCTCTTCGGCCTTGCGACCGATCTCTTTGCGCTGCTCGGGAGTAAGCTGCTGCAGCTTACTCATCGCAGAAGTCACGGAAGGCTCGTTGGCCGGGGCGACACTGCGCTCGTCCAGCCAGTAATAGACCGCCGCGGCGCACAGGAACACCCCCAGAACCACGAGGACTGCCGGTAGGGCTCCAACCTTTTGTCGCATCTCACTCCCCCCTTCGCGGGCCGGATGGGCCCAGTCTACCGAGGCTCGCTGGACCTGTCAAGCCGTGCGAGAGCCAGGACGATGGCTTTCGGGTAGGTCTCGTGCTCCATCGGCAGGATTCGCTGCGCCAAAGACTCTGGCGTATCTTCGGGCAGAATGGAGACCTTCGTCTGCAGCAGGATCTCGCCGTGGTCGTACTGCTCGTCCACGTAGTGCACCGTGCAACCCGACTCGGTCTCTCCAGCGGCGAGCACCGCTTCGTGCACTCTTGCCCCGTACATGCCTTTCCCGCCGTATTTCGGCAGCAGTGCAGGGTGAATGTTGAGGATGCGCCGGGGGTAAGCGCGGACCACGTCCTCTGGCAAGAGCCGCATGTACCCTGCGAGGCATATCAGGTCCGGCCGCATGGATGCGAGCGTCTCGAACAATCTCGTCCCGTATTGCTCGCCGAGTTCCTTTGGGGACAGGATGGTGACGGGCACGCCGTGTTCCTGCAGCATCGCCACCGCAGGAGAGTCGGGACGCGTGAGGATGGCGCCTACCACATCACCATCGATGCGTCCGTCCCTCGTTGCGGCGATGATCGCTCGCATGTTGCTGCCACGCGACACGCCGGAAGCCATTAGGACGATACGTGCACGCTCAGCATTCATGGGTCACCACCTGTTGCCGTCATTTCACCGGCACCTCGGGATTCGACGTCCCCTGCTTACTTCCCGTTGAGAAGGCTAGGCGGCTACGCGCCGTGAGGGAACGGCCCCTACCCGTGGTGAGGGATCGGGGGTTCGACGTGCCTTCGCCACTGCGTGTGGAGAGGGAGAGGCCGCTACCTGTGGTGAGGGATCGGGGATTCGACGTGCGCTGACCACCGCGTGTGGAGAGGGATAGCCCACCACACGCGGTGTGGGATGGAGGGCTCGACGTCCCGTCCCCACAACCCGTGGTGAGGGAGAGGGTGGGGCCAAGGAGGGGCCCAGTGCCGTCATGCTGAGCCTGTCGAAGCATGACGGCGCTTGTCGCGATGGTGGTATCCGAAGCCGGTAGCGTGCGGTGTTCGGGATCATGCTTCGACAGGCTCAGCATGACGGTGGTGGGCGCGGCCGGTGGTTGGCCGTTCAAGGCGTCCTCCGGTTCGGCATGGCGACGGGGTTCGACCTGCGTTCACCAATACCCGTTGAGAGAGGTAGGCCGCTGCCTGTGGTGAGGGGTCGGGGGTTCGGCGTGCCCTGACCACGGCGCATGGAGAGGGATCGCCCACCACACGCGGTGTGGGATGGAGGGTTCGACGTGCCGTTCCTACTACGCGTGGTGAGGGAGAGGGTGGGGCCAAGGAGGGGCCCAGTGCCGTCATGCTGAGCTTGTCGAAGCATGACGGCACTTGCCGCGATGGTGGTATCTGAAGCCGGTAGCGTGCGGTGTTCGGGGTCATGCTTCGACAGGCTCAGCATGACGGTTGTGGGTGCGGCCGGTGGTTCGCCGTTCACGGCACCCTCCGGCTCGGCATGGCGGTGGGGTTCGGCGTGCCGTCACCGCTGCATGTGGAGAGGGAGAGGTCGCTACCCGCGTTGAGGGATCGGGGGTTCGGCGTGCCCTGACCACGGCGTGTGGAGAGGGATCGCCCACCACACGGCGTGTGGGATGGAGGGTTCGACGTCCCGTCCCCACTACGCGTGGTGAGGGAGAGGGTGGGGCCAAGGAGCGTCCCAGTGCCGTCATGCTGAGCCTGTCGAAGCATGACGGCACTTGCCGCGATGGTGGTATCCGAAGCCGGTAGCGTGCGGTGTTCGGGGTCATGCTTCGACGAGCTCAGCATGACGGTGGTGGGTGGTGTTCGGGGTCATGCTTCGACAAGCTCAGCATGACGGTTGTGGGCGGTGTTCGGGGTCATGCTTCGGCAAGCTCAGCATGACGGTGGTGGGCGCGGCCGGTGGTTCGCCGTTCACGGCACCCTCCGGCTCGGCATGGCGGTGGGGTTCGACGTGCCCTGACCACGGCGTGTGGAGAGGGAGGGCCCACCAGACGCCGTGTGGGATGGAGGGTTCGAGGTGCCGTTCCGACTACCCGTGGTGAGGGATTGGGTGGGACAAAGGAGCGTCCGAGTGCCGTGATGCTGGGCGTGTCGAAGCATGACGGCACGTGCCGCGAGGGGGGTGTCCGAAGCCGGTTGCGTGGGGGGTTGGGGGGGCCCCACCGGCGCGCCGTGGGGCGGTCTGGGTCGGTTTGTGGACGCTTGACGGCACTTGCCGCGATGGTGGTATCCGAAGCCGGTAGCGTGCGGTGTTCGGGGTCATGCTTCGACAGGCTCAGCATGACGGTGGTGGGCGGTGTTCGGGGTCATGCTTCGACAAGCTCAGCATGACGGTGGTGGGCGGGGCCGGTGGCTCGCCGTTCAAGGCACCCTCCGGCTCGGCATGGCGGTGGGGTTCGGCGTGCCCTGACCACGGCGTGTGGAGACGGAGGGGACGCTGCCCGTGGTGAGGGATAGGGTGGGACAAAGGGGCGTCCGAGTGCCGTCATGCTGAGCCTGTCGAAGCATGACGGCACTTGCCGCGATGGTGGTATCCGAAGCCGGCAGCGTGCGGTGGTCGGGGTCATGCTTCGACAAGCTCAGCATGACGGTGGTGGGCGCGGCCGGTGGTTCGCCGTTCAAGGCGTCCTCCGGTTCGGCATGGCGGTGGGGTTCGGCGTGCCCTGACCGCGGCGTGTGGAGACGGAGGGGACGCTACCCGTGGTGAGGGAGAGGGTGGGGCCAAGGAGCGTCCCAGTGCCGTCCTGCTGAGCCTGTCGAAGCATGACGGCGCTTGTCGCGATGGTGGTATCCAAAGTCGATAGCGTGCGGTGTTCGGGGTCATGCTTCGACAGGCTCAGCATGACGGTGGTGGGTGGTGTTCGGGGTCATGCTTCGGCAAGCTCAGCATGACGGTGGTGGGCGGTGTTCGGGGTCATGCTTCGAAAGGCTCAGCATGACGGTGGTGGGTGGTGTTCGAGGTCATGCTTCGGCAAGCTCAGCATGACGGTGGTGGGCGGTGTTCGGGGTCATGCTTCGACAGGCTCAGCATGACGGTGGTGGGTGGTGTTCGGGGCCATGCTTCGGCAAGCTCAGCATGACGGTAGCGGGCGCGGCTCGCAGGGTGTACCTCGTGGGCAGTGATAGCGGACCCACGACTAACGGACCAAAATCCATGCTGCGCCCTCGATCACTCCTCCACCCAAAGAGCCGTGGCTGCCGCCACGGTGCGCGTGTGCGTGATGGTGACCAGAACCTCGCCGCCTCCTACCACCTCCCGTGCTGAACCGCTGAGGGCTACCACCGGTTTTCCCAGTGCATCCGGCAACACTTCGACGTCGTGCCACCGCAGTGGTCGGCCGAGCGCCTTCGCCACTGCCTCCTTCGCCGCGAACCTTCCCGCCAGTGATTGGGCCGAGGGATCGGAGCCGATGGCGGCGAGTTCCCTCGCAGTGCATATCCTACCGGCAAATCGTGGCAGGTCGTCCCGGACCAGGCGTATCCGCACGACCTCTATCACGTCCATGCCGATACCACGGACTGTCATGGCTTCGCCGGTCGCTTGGCCGTGATCCCATCGGCCGTCGGCTCGAGTCGCACCCAACCTCCCTCTCGCGCTTCGAGCAGCTTGCCACCGGCCAGCACCCAATCCGATCCCGGCAGCAGCGCCCAGAACGGCTTGCCACCTGCAACCTTCGGCACGCTCAGGGTCAGCTCGTCTCGCTCGCTGATAGCCCGGGTGATACCTCGCAGCGCGTCCTCCGGCTCATTGCCGTTGGCGAGCATCAGGCCTCGTCCCAGAAGCTTCCCGCCATACACCGACTCCACCGCCAACACGAAGCCCAGGAACTTGTCGGCGTCCCGCAGGTCGCTCGTCGCGGCCAAACCCTTTGCCAGCACGTCCGCGCTGAGTCGATCGGCCCGCGGCACGAGCCACGCTTTCAGCGCCTCGGGCTGCAGGTCGAAGGCCTCGGCAGGCGGGATGCGTCCGGCCTCCATATCCTCCAGCAACCACCGCAGGAACAGGCGCTCGCCCATCAGACCGTTGATCCACTCCTCGGGCTCTCGAAAGCCGCCGATGGCAGGGAGCACCGCGTGCCCGTACTCGTGTGCCAGCTCGCGACACATCTGTAGCGGGTCCGTCAAAGAGGCGATGTCATAGATGTGGATGGTGTTCCTCTTGATGGGCCGTCCGGTCTCGTCGGGGCCCACCGTGATCCGCTGCTCGCCACCCGGCTTCCCTTCTCGCTTCAAGAACACGCTCACGGTGCGGCGGTATTGCAGCGGGTGGTCCATGTCCAGCCTGCTCGAAAGCATGTCCCACAGCCGCAGCAGGAACAGGCACACGCGGTCCGCGTACGAGAGGTCTTCTTGGTGCTCTGCGTACACTTCGAAGCGCAGGGTGGCTTGCATTCCTGCCGTGGCGTCCGCCCGTCGAGCGTATCCCGTACTCAAGAAGGGATAGACCGTTTTCGGGTCGGTCGGATCGGAGATCGGGTGCGGGACCTCCTTCATTGCGGTTCGGACAATGAGCCGTTCGCCCGCGACGCGGGTGTCCACGACGCGGTGCTGCGTGCTCTCCGGAAATGCGAGCGGCTCTCCCGCCGCCACGCGCTCGGATGTGCATCCTTCCAGGCAGATGGCCAATAGGGCGGCCATCGCGACTGCTGTTCGACGTGCTTCCATGTTCGCTGCACCCACCCAGTGCTTGCTGCCCGCCGCTGGACGGGACCCCTAGTGTACTCGGCGGTTTGCCGCGACCAGCAGCATGCGCGCACGAATCAGCCGCGCGTTCGAACCGTTAGGGCGCAGGGCTGCAAGGTATGATGCTGGGAGTAGGAGGCTACGTATGTTGCTTGTTGTTTCCCTCTTGTACGCTACAGTCGGTTCTCTCGTGAGCCAGGAGCCGGAGTTCTGGCGGACTGAACTCGTTTCGGACGAGCAGATCAAGCAGATGGCTGGAACCGTCCCAGCCGATCTGGACGCGCCGACAGTCGTGCTGCTCGACCGCTCGCTCGTGGTGCTGTCGAAGAACGGCAAATCCTATGAGGTCACCCAACAGGCGGTCAAGATCCTCAAGGACACCGGGCTAGACGAGGGCTGGGAGAGGGCGTGGATCTCGTATAACAGCTACTACTCCAAAGTGCCGTTTTACGAGGCCAGGACGATCCTGCCCGATGGCGAGGTCGTGCAGGTGAAAGAATCGGACGTCCAGCGTTCTGCAGTCAAAGAGGGGCGGGCGTCCCTCCGCCTCGACTTCCCCAGAGTTTCCGTCGGTGCCATCCTATACCATGCCTACGTCATCGAGCATGAACGAGAGATCATGCCCGGCCATTTCGCAGGTTCGTGGGGTTACTGGGGCGGCACTCCGGTACTGGAATCGGTTCTCGTGGTGGAGCACCCTGCCGACGCGCCTCTGCGTGTTCGCCACGTGAACTGCACGCCGACGGAGGCCACCGAGGCCATCGAGCACGGCTCGCGAATTCGCCGATCGTGGCGCCTCTCTCGCCTCGAAGAGCAGGAAGATGAGAACTACATGCCTCCTAACGACGAAATGTATCCTTTCACGGAGTACTCCACCACCCAGGCATGGTCGGACATCGGAAAGTGGTACTGGGATCTCACGTCGCCAATGCTGACGCTCGGCGATGCCGCTAAAGAGACGATCGCCAGTGCGGTAGGTGATGCAACCGGCGTGCGCGCGAAGGCCGAACGCATCTGGGATTGGGTCACCGAGCACCTACGGTACGTAGCTACGGCTCTAGGAGACGGAACGCACAAACCTGCTCCTCCCGACGAGACGTTCACACGTCGCTACGGCGACTGCAAAGACCAGAGCACGTTCCTGGTTGCCGCCCTGCAGGAGCACGGCATCCCATCCCGGCTCGCCTTGGTGGCCAGCTACGAAGACAGACCGTTCGAAGGGCGGCTTCCCGACATTCACTGGTTCGACCACGTGGTAGTGCTGGCGTCAATCGAGGGCGAGGACACGTGGCTGGACCCCGCTGCCGGTAAGTCGCTTTTCGGCCTCGTGCCGGAATCCGTTCGCGGCGTCCAAGCGCTCGTGCTAGGGGCGAACGGCGGTTCGGTCGTCGTCGCGCCTAAGCGGAACTCGTTCGAGCCCGAGTGCCCCGCACGCCTGCTCAGCTTAGATATCCAAGACGACGGCTCTGCGAACGTAATGGTTCGGTTCCAGGCGCCGCCCGGAATCCTGAGGCAGATCGAAGACCCGAAGGTGCAGGACGGGCGCAAGAACTTCGACCAGATGCTCAAGCACCTGCTGGAGTCGGTGTTTCCCACGGTCAAGAGCGTCGAAGTCGAGGTCTCCGACCCTGGAAAGCTCGGTGCAATGTCCGAGGTGGTGGTAAAGGGCAAGGCGTCTAAGGTGGGGACGCGCGTGGGCGACATGCTGTTGATCGACGCCCTGTCTACAGAAGCCGAGGACACCGAGCTCGACATGGAAGAGTACGTCGGCAAGAACGGCAAGCGCGACTATCCCTTTGCGTTCGAGGCAGACGACCCCGAAGAGCGCGACTCCGAAGTCAGAGTACCACCTGGTTGGGAAGTCGTCGAGTGCCTCAAACCGCTCGACATCAGCGGACCCGGGGTTCGATTCGTGCGCACCGTCGTCACCGACGGAGAGTGGATCCGCATCAAAGACCGCACCGAGTACGTCAAGGCCAGGCTTCCCGCATCCGACCTGGACAAGGTCCTGGAGGCGACGAAAGCCTGGCGAAAGGCAACCGAGGGACGAATCCTGCTGCGGATGCCCAAAGGGGGGTAGGCCGCCTGCGCTGCGTGCCGAAGGGCGAACATCGGGGCCGCCAGGCCCCGGCTACCCTCGTTTTGCGCGCTGAGCCGTTCTGAAATCGTACTCGGCAACCGCATTGCGTGCAGGCCAAGCGCATTTGCTGGGTGGCCAAATGGCAAAGGTCGCGGTACACTGTAAGGGACCGATTAGCAGGGGTCCCGTGACCGGTGGTTTCTTTGGGCACAGCGGTCTTGGCCGCGAACCTTTTGGAGCCTTCGGCACGTCCTCTGCAACGAGAGAAGGGCAGAGCAAAGCCTGCCCTCCAAAAGGACACACATAAGTCCCTAACTGGATGGTAAGTTCTGACCAAGCAAACAAACAAATAACAATCAAGACCTGACATGGTTCTCGTTTTTTGGGAGAACTCGAATACACTCTGACCTACACCTGCCGAGCTCAACCTCGGCTTCCTTTTTTAAGCGGCCGCCTGCAGCCCGAAACCCCACGGCCTGATCGCGGAATGCGGGCCCGACACGCCCCACGCGCTCGCTACACCACACGTCCCGAAGGTACAATCGCCCCGACCCTCGAGGCTCCAACTTTCACGGAAAGGTTGTGGTGTAGATGGCAACACTCGCACCCGTCAAACGCTGGACGCTGGACGATATGGACCAGCACGGAACGGGCAAGGTCGCTCGCCTCCGTCGCCTAATGTACAAGCACGGACCCGGCAACGGCACGATGCTGCTACTTCCGATTGACCAGGGCCTGGAGCACGGACCGCGCGACTTCTTCCCGAACCCGGAATCGGCCGACCCCGAGTTCGAACTGAAGCTAGCAAAGGAAGGCAACTTTAGCGGGATCGTGTTTCAATACGGCCTTGCCGAAAAATACATGCGCTCGTATGCCGGCCACGTGCCGCTGGTGCTCAAGGTGAATGGAAAGACCGAGATACCGCCGTCCGATGCCGCTCTCTCCTGCATGATCGCCGGGGTGGAAGACGCTTGCCGCCTCGGCGCCGACGCTGTCGGCTACACCTTGTACGTCGGCTCGCCGAACCAGTACGAGGACTTCGCGAACTTCCAGCAGGTGCGCCGCGAGGCGGAGCAGCTCGGCATTCCCGTCATCGTGTGGGCCTACCCGCGCGGCG
Source organism: Fimbriimonadales bacterium (assembly GCA_045862955.1). GTDB lineage: Bacteria > Armatimonadota > Fimbriimonadia > Fimbriimonadales > JABRVX01 > JABRVX01. The sequence goes on along the minus strand of BTVI01000017.1, from coordinate 51,873 downwards.
AATACGTGGAGAAGAAGGGCGGCGCCGAAAGCGTGTACGCGATTGATTACGCTGCCCGCGTGGCCTGCGAGCTGGGTAGCGACGTCGTGAAGATCAACTTCCCGAAGAAGGTCTCGCCCGAGAAGCAGGCAATGATGCCTAAGCCCTACAACGAACTCCAGGAGAGCGACGCCGAGATGATTCGCCGCGTGATCGCCTCGGCTGGCAAGCAATTCGTGATAATCTCCGGCGGATCGAAGGACACGGACGAGGAAGTGGTGCGAAAGGTCGAGCTCTCTATGGAAGCCGGCGCGACGGGCCTCATCTTCGGCCGCAACGTATGGCAGCGACCCTGGCCGGAGGCGATGAACATCGTGTCCAGGTTCAGGGAGATTCTGCTCCGCTATAGCCGCTGAGGCTCCTGAGGTCGCTCGGCGTGCTGTGCAGGCTCGTTCCACTGCAGCCGCTGGGGCAAGGTTCGATTCGTCGTAATGTGGCCCGGCCTTACGGCCGGGCCACATGCCTTTGCCCCCCTCCCTCTCCCTTCCCAAGGGAGAGGGAGGGGGTGAGGGTTGCACATCGTCGCAGTTTCGGCGACGCTGGCTGCGCGCTTGCCCTCGATGTCCACCTCCTCGGAGCCTAGGTTGCCGCCTTTGCGGGGATGACAGTCACAGGAGATGGGATGTGACCCATTCTCATTCCCCTGATGGGGCCTGTTGAAAAAGTCATCGCGGCACCGCCAGTGTGGCTTCGGCTCGTGCCCGGGCGCGGCTTTCGGTTCGAGTCGCGCATGGGTCGGCCGCAAGCCGGCGGGCGCGGGCCAGGGCATAGACCCTTTCTCGGCAGGCCAGAAAGCTGGAGTCTGAGCACCTAGCTCGAGGAGGTCAGTAGGTCCTCCTTACGGACGCTGCGACGGGACCCCATCCACGCCCCAGGACCCCATGGAACGAAATCTTGACAAAGTAGTATGAATAATGGAATGATGCAAATGCGTCGGGGCCGAAGACAGCCCCGCACACCATCACTAGAGGGCGCAGGAACGATATCGTGAAGATCAGCGCGCAAGAGGAATACGGAATCAGGTGCCTGCTGCAAGTCGCCGCACGACCGAACGGCGATGGGCCCGTCACCGTGTCTCAAATCGCTGAAGCGGAAGGCCTTTCGGGGCCCTATGTCGAGAAGCTGCTTCGCGTGCTCTCCCGCGCAGGATTGGTCGAGGCGACCCGAGGGGCCAAAGGCGGCTATAGGCTAACTCGCGACAGTTCGGAGATCACCCTAGGGGATGCTCTGCGAGCCCTCGGTGAGTTTCCCGGATCCAAGAAGCTCTGCGACCACTATGTCGGCAAGTTCGATTGCTGCGTCCACAGGTGCGACTGCAGCGTGAGGCCCGTATGGGCGCAGATCGCATCGTACTTGGGCACCATTCTAGACGGGCTGTCGCTCGCGGACCTCGTCGGGTCCGAGAATACGGTGCGAGCTCGTCTGATGTCGCTACACGCATCCACCCAATCCGACGGCGCTGCCGTCATACGCAGACCCGCGGTCGCGGCCGCATCCCCCGTTAGGAGTATCAACGATGAGTGACAACGAATACCCGCTGCTCGAGGTCCGAGAACTCTCGGCAGGCGTCGAGGGCAAGACCATTTTGAACGGCGTCAGCCTGACCCTTCGCAAGGGGGAGGTTCACGCAATCATGGGCCCCAACGGCTCCGGCAAGAGCACCTTTTCCAACGTCCTGATGGGCCACCCCGGCTACGAGGTGTTGTCGGGAGAGGTGCTGTACAAGGGCCAGGACCTGCTGGCGATGGAGACCGACGAGAGAGCGAAGGCCGGCGTTTTCCTAGCCTTTCAGTACCCGACGGCCATCCCCGGCGTTACCACCGTCAGCTTTCTGCGCACGGCTCTCAAGTCTCTTCGGGGTCAAGACATGCCCGCGCGGGACTTCCGCAAGCTGCTGAAGGAGAAGCTGAGCGAGTTGAGCATGGACGAGTCCTTCGCCACTCGCTACGTCAACGACGGCTTCTCCGGTGGGGAGAAGAAACGCTTCGAGATGCTCCAGATGGCGATGATCCAGCCGGAGCTGGCAATCATGGACGAGACGGATTCGGGACTCGACATCGACGCGCTGAGGGTGGTCTCCGAGAATGTCAATCGGATGCGTGGTCCTAACTTGGGAGTGCTGCTGATCACCCACTACTCCCGAATCCTCACTCACATCACGCCGGACTTCGTGCACGTTATGGCGAATGGTCGCATCATCAAGAGCGGTGGAAAAGACCTGGCACACGAGCTGGAAGAGCGGGGCTACGACTGGCTCCTGAACGGCGAGAAGAAGGAAGCAGAGGTGACGGCAAGTGTCTAAGCCTGCGACGATCCACGATATTGGTGACAAGTACGAGTACGGCTTTCACGACGCCCACCAGTCGGTGTTTCGGTCGGGCCGCGGGCTCACACGAGAGATTGTCGAGACCATCTCGGAGATCAAGGGTGAGCCGCAGTGGATGCGCGAGTTCCGGCTGAAGGCTCTCGAAGTGTTCTTGGCCAAGCCCATGCCTACGTGGGGCAACACCGAACTGTTAGAAGCGATTGATTTCGACAATATCTACTACTACGTCAAACCCACCGATAGGGCCGAGAGGCAGTGGGAGGACGTTCCGGAGGACATCAAGCGCACCTTCGACCGAATCGGCATTCCCGAGGCGGAGCGAAAGTTTCTGGCCGGTGTCAGTGCGCAGTACGACTCGGAGGTGGTGTACCACCGAATGCGCGAGGGTCTGGAGAAGAAGGGCGTCATCTTCTTGGACATGGACTCCGGCCTTCGAGAGCATCCGGACATCGTGAAGAAGTACTTCTCGACCGTGATCCCGATCTCCGATAATAAGTTCGCGGCACTCAACTCGGCCGTGTGGTCGGGTGGCAGTTTCATCTATGTGCCCGAAGGGGTGCACGTGGACATCCCGTTGCAGGCATACTTCCGCATCAACTCCGAGAACATGGGGCAGTTCGAGCGGACGCTCATCATCGCCGATAAGGGTAGCCGAGTGCATTACATCGAGGGTTGCACGGCACCCGTCTACAGCTCCGACTCCTTGCACTCTGCAGTGGTCGAGCTGATTGCGATGCCTGGCGCCCACCTGCGCTACACTACCATTCAGAACTGGTCCAAGAACGTTTACAACCTCGTTACGAAGCGAGCGGTGGCATATGAGGATGCTACCGTAGAGTGGGTGGATGGCAACCTCGGCTCGAAGCTGACTATGAAGTACCCTGCTATCTATCTGATGGGTCGCGGGGCACGAGGCGAGACGCTGTCGGTGGCATTCGCCGGTCGCGATCAGCACCAAGATGCAGGCGCTAAGATGATCCACGCCGCACCCGATACCACCTCTACCATCATCTCCAAATCCATAAGCAAGGACGGCGGGCGAACCAGCTATCGTGGCATCATCCAAGTGCACGAAGGTTGCACGGGAGCGAAGAGCAATGTGCGCTGCGATGCGCTGCTCATGGACGAAGAGTCGCGGTCGGACACCTATCCTACCATGGACATTCGGGAGCCCGGTGTTAGTATCGAACACGAGGCTACAGTGAGTAAGGTGGGCGAGGAGCAGCTCTTCTACTTGATGAGCCGGGGCCTCTCCGAGACCGAAGCGACTACTATGATCGTGAACGGGTTCTTCGAGCCGTTCGCCAAAGAGCTTCCGTTGGAGTATGCGGTCGAGTTGAACCGCCTGATCCAGCTAGAGATGGAGGGCTCCGTTGGCTAACATCGTACCCCCTTTGCCCAAAGCAGCAGGCTGCCTAGACTTCACTCAGCTCATTCCGGCGTGCGGGGGTCCGGAATGGGCGATGGGCGCTCGGCGGACCGCCTGGGACCTCTTTTGTGAGACACCGTGGCCATCTCGGACCGACGAGGGATGGCGTCGCGCCGACCTGGCAGGCGTGCCCTTCGACGAGGTGCTGGCCACGTGGAGTGCGCCCAGCGAGGCGTCTCTCCGCCCGCGCGGCGACGCGCAGCCGGGGGAAAGCACGTCGTCCGTCGCGGAGGGTCCTGGGCGGGCCGGGCTGCCCGAAGATGCCGCGAGACAAGGCGTGCTGCTGCAGAGCCTCCAGGATGCAATGCTCCAACACCCTGACCTGGTACGGCATTACCTCGACGTTGCACCCTACGATCCGATGGACCGGAAGTTCGTGTCCTTGACGCGCGCCCTGTGGGATGAAGGTGTGTTCCTGTACGTGCCGCGTGGCGTGCACGTGGAGGCGCCGTTGCATGTGCAAGCCACGTTTGGTCGTGGTCGGCTGGTGTGCCCCAGGTTGCTAGCAGTGGTGGAAGAGGGGGCTCGTGTCACGCTCTTGGACGAGCACGTATCGGGCGCATTCCCGCACTCGGTAGTTTCCAGCTCACTGGCGGACCTGTTCGTCGGCAGTGGGGCCGAGGTCCGGTACGTGAACCTGAATCGGTGGGGCGACAACGTGTATAGTTTCCACCACATTCGCTCCGAAGTGGAGCGGGACGCGCACCTGGTAACTGTCACGCTCTGCCTCGGGAGCCGTCTGACGAAGGCTACCAACGAGGCCGTCCTAGTCGGTGAAGGCGCTCGAAGCGACATGCTAGGACTAACCTTCGCGAAGGCCGACCAGCATATCGAGTATCACACCGTGCAGCACCACCGAGTGGGTAACACCGAGAGCGACCTGCTGTTCAAGGCGGCTGTCTCCGGTAAGGCGCGGTCGGTGTACTCGGGCATGATTCGCATCGAGAAGGGTGCGCAGCGGGCGAACGCCTACCAGACGAACCAGAACATCTTGTTGTCCAAGGAGGCACACGCCGATACGATCCCGAACCTCGAAATCCTGGCGAACGACGTCCGCTGCAGCCACGGCGCCACGGTGGCGCCACTCGACCCGAACCAGATCTTCTACATGACTACCAGAGGCATTCCGCCGCTAGAGGCGCGCAGGCTCATCGTTGCCGGCTTCCTGGACCAGGTCTTGGACCGGGCCGAACTGGGTCTGCTGGACGAGTATGTGCGCACCCGAGCGGAAGAGGCCATCGCCGAAGGGTATATCTAGGTCGTGAGCAGAATCCACCTCGGCTGCGAGAGCGCCTTCCAAGAGGGCGCAGTGAAGGTCGTCGAAGTCTCTGGTCGCCGGATCGCGATCGGGAGGGTCGAGGGACAGCTGTACGCATTCGACGACATCTGTACGCACGATAACGGACCCCTCGGCCAAGGCATTCTGGACGGCTATGAGGTGGAGTGCCCTCGGCACGGTGCGCGCTTCGACATTCGAGACGGTCGTGCCCTGTGTCTCCCGGCGGTTCGCGGCATCGGGACCTACACCGTGGTCGTGGAGAGCGGAGAGGCATACCTGGAGGGCCTCGAAGGGTGAGTGCGCTGGACGTCGAGGACATTCGGCGCGACTTTCCCGTCTTGGCTCGCCAGGTCCGCGGCTGTCCGCTCGTCTATCTGGACAACCCTGCCACTTCCCAGAAGCCTCGGGTGGTCATCGAGGCACTGCAGCGGTTCTACGAGAACTCCAACGCCAACGTGCACCGTGGCCTGCACAAGCTGAGCGAAGAGGCCACCGCACTATACGAGGGTGCTCGCGCCTCCGTAGCAAAATGGCTAGGCGCCGCCTCGCCGGACGAGGTGGTCTTCACGGCAAATACTACCGAGGGGATCAATCTCGTTGCCCAAGGCTGGGCACTGCCGAGACTGCGTCCCGGCGACACCATCGTGCTGACCGAGATGGAGCACCACTCCAACCTCGTCCCTTGGCAGGTGGTTGCGCAGCGAACGGGTGCGCGGCTTCGTTTCGTCCGAGTCACGGAAGACTTCCGACTGGACCTGCAAGACTTCCGCGCGGCTCTCGGAGAAAACGCCAAGGTTGCGGCGTTCACGCACGCGTCTAACGTGCTCGGAACCATCAACCCGGTGGCCGAGATGTGCCGGATGTCTCGCGAGGCGGGTGTGGTCAGCGTGGTGGACGGCGCGCAGGCGGCTCCGCACCTCCGTGTGGACGTGCAGGCGATCGGATGCGACTTCTATGCCCTATCCGGACACAAAGCGTGTGGGCCGACCGGCTCGGGAGCCCTGTGGGGGAAGGCGGAACGACTGGAGGAGACTGAGCCCCTGCACTTCGGTGGCTCCATGATCAGCCGAGTGCGTTGGGAGTCGTCCGAGTGGAGCCCCCCACCGCACAAGTTCGAGGCAGGTACTCCGAATATCGCGGAAGCGATCGCCTTCGGCGAAGCCGTTGGCTATCTGACGCACCTGGGGATGGACAACCTGGAGAGCTACGAGCGGGCTCTTACCGAATACGGCCTAGCCCTGCTCGCCGACGTGCCCGGGCTCAGGCTTCACGGCCCTCGAGACGCAGCGGATAGGCTGGGGGTATTCTCGTTCTCGCTGGAGGGCGTGCATCCCCACGACATCAGCCAGATCGTGGACGAGTGCGGGGTAGCCATTCGCGCGGGGCATCACTGCTGCGAGCCACTGCACCGCAAGCTGGGTATCCCTGGCTCAGCGCGCGCCGGCATCTATCTTTACAACACGAGGGAAGAACTCGATGCTCTCATCGAGGCCTTGGACCGAGTGAGACAGGTTTTCACCGTTGCGCGTTGAGCAGGAGCTGTATCGCGAAGTCATCATGGACCACTTCCGCTCGCCTCGCTATGGGCCGCCGCTGAGCGAGCCGGAGGCGCAGGCGGAGGGGGTGAATCCGCTCTGTGGCGACGAGCTGATCCTGACACTGCGGGTGCGCGATAACGTGGTTGTAGAAGTGGGAGCCGACAGCAAAGGCTGTTCCATCAGCCAAGCCTCCGCCTCCATGCTGGCCGAGGTCGTGAAGGGAAAGACCCTAGACGAGGTGCATGCGCTGATCGAGCAGGTGTCGGCCATGCTGACGGATAAGCCCCACGAACCGTTGGATGAGGACGAGGACCTCGCCGCTCTGTCTGGGGTGAAGAACTATCCGGTGCGGGTGAAGTGCGCTCTGCTCCCTTGGGCAACGCTTAGGCAGGCGCTCTCCAGCCCGGGCGGCAGAGTCTCGACGGAAGAGGAATAGCGTGGGGGTGAGCTACCGATGCTGATCAACGCGGAGACTGTGCGCGAGGCGCTGAAAGAGGTCCGCGATCCCGAGCTGGGGGTCAACATCGTGGACCTGGGTCTGGTGTACGACGTGTCCGTCAGCGAGGGCGGCGTGGTGGATGTGCTGATGACGCTGACGACGCCCGCGTGCCCGATCGGGCCGGAAATCGAGCGCGAGATCCGCAGCGTGCTTGCAGAACTGCCTGGGGTGGAGACGGTCAACATCTCCTTGACCTTCGATCCTCCTTGGTCGCAAGACCTGATCACGGAGGACGGCCGCATCGAACTGGGCATGTGGTAATTCCGGCTTCCCGCCGGAGAGATTATCGCCGCGACGGCGAGCTCTTGTGTATGCCCCGGCCCGCGTCCGCCAACTAGCAGCGATCGTCGGCACGCCTCGAACCGAAGGACCGCGCCGGGGCAAGCGACATGGAACCTTGTTGCGATTCCATGCCCCGGCCCGCGTCCGTCGCCTAGCAGCACCGAGGGGATGAGGTGAACCTGAGGACCGCGCCGGGGCAAGGTCGGGGCCTGCTGCTTTCCCACCTTCGCGAGAATGGATCCCCGCCTTCGCGAAGACCACAGAGGAATGGCTTCCCGCCGGAGAGCGTATCGCCAGGACGGCACACGTATGCTCGTCCCGCCGGATCGGTCGCCTGCACGGGTTTTCACGATATCTGGCCGCCGAATCGGTGAAACTAATGTACAATAATGCATCTAGACGAGAGGGCGCCGGCCCCCCGCAGAACAGGAGTTGAAGCCATGAACCGGCGCATCGGACCGAAGGCATTCACGCTCATCGAGCTGCTGGTCGTCATCGCAATCATCGCCATTCTTGCCGCGATACTCTTTCCCGTGTTCGCCATGGCCCGCGCCAAGGCCAAGCAAACCGAGTGCCTCAGCAACATCAACCAGCTAAACAAGGGCATGTTGCTGTACGTTTCCGATTACGACGATCACATGATCACCTACCACTTCTTCAACTGGGCGGACGGTTTCGCCAACGACGTGAAGACGGGTGCGGCGAACCGTTATATCAAGTCGCCCGATGTGTTCCGCTGCCCGATGGACACCATGGAGCGGTGGGGCGCCGGAGGAGTGAAGGTCAAGGGAACGTACAGTTATACGATCAACGGTTACCTAACCGGTAGCACCCCCTACAGCTGGAGCGATACGAGGATGGGTAAGGTTAAGATGAGCTACTTCCAAGAGCCTGCCCGCACACCCAGCTTCGTGGAGGAGAAGGGAATCAACGAGATCACCTGGGGTGACGCCGCCGATAACTACTGGGGCATCAACGACGCGCGATTCGTGAACGTTGACAAAACGGGCGGCCGCCACCAAGGAAAGAGCAATCTCGCCTACCTCGACGGTCATACCAAGACGGTGATACGAAACCTTGTGTGGATCAGCTCGCGGAACGACGACGGCACCTTCTGGTGTTGCCCGCCTGTTAGGTAACAGGCCCGTTCAGCCCCGAACCTCTGCCCCCACGCCGTCGTCCGCGGCGAGGGGGCAGTAGCTTTTGCTGGGAGGTTACGTGCTGGTGCGCGTGCTGGTCTGGCGAGTAAGGGTGGATTCAATCCGGTCGAGCGTGCCACGCATTTCGGCTAGGAGAGTCCGCACGTCGTCATCACCCATGGCTTCGGCTTCTTCCGCCCGTCTTTCCACGCGGGCATTCTGCATGTTCTCGAGGATCACGGCGACGAACAAGTTGATCATTACGAACACTGCGATGAAGATGAAGCTCCCGAAGTAAAGCCAAGCCCAAGCATGGGTCGCCTCTACGGTGTCATGAATTTCCACCCACCCTTCCAGCGTCAACACTTTGAAGAGCGTCATCAGCGAAGCGCCCAGGTTACCCCACCGGTCGGGGTCCACGTCCGAGAACGTGTGATAGCCGAGAATCGCGTACACGTACAGCAGTAGCACCAGCAACAGCACGACATTGGTAATCGCCGGGATAGAACGTAGCATGGTGTCCACGATCAGTCGTAGGTCCGGGGCCACCGATACCAGCCTGGCAACCCGGAACAGCCGGGCAACTCGTGCTACGGTAGCGAACACGCCCACGCTGGGCAGCAGCGAACCCGCTATGACCAGGAAGTCGAACACGTTCCAGCCGTCTCTGAAGAAACGATGGATCAGCGGCCAATGTGCCAGGATGCGAAGCACGATTTCCACGACGAAGATCGCCTGCACCACCGAGTTGAACGCGAGGAACAGAGCCTCATAGTTTCGCATTAGCGTGGGTGATGTTTCTAGGCCGACCACCACCGCCGTCAGCACGATGACACCGAGGATAAACGCCTGGAATCGTGCGCTGTCTGTAAGGCGCTTGCAGAACTGGAACACGCGTAGTCCTCCCATGCAAAGAACTCGGGACACCTGCGATCTTACCGAACCGGCACCCGCCATCTGCCGCCGGCGGAACGCCGCAGGCCGTATCGGGGTTTTAACCTGATGTACCGAGGCGCGGCCTTGTCGAGGCGCACTCGGCATCCTTTTCGCGAGAGGAATGGGATATGGGCACAAGCATCCGAGCGTTCGGCCTTTCGTCTTTGGTCCTCGTCGTCGGGTCGGCCTTCGCGGCCGGCACCGCGGCGGACCACTATAACCGGTATGAGTGGCGAGCCAACACTTTCACCCCCAGTGCGCAGGACCAGGCTACCATCGCCGTCGGCCCGGACGGCGGCATCACGGTCGCGTGGGGCAGTCGCCGACAGCTAGGCGGCCGCAGCGGCGTCTACTATCAAAAGTTCTCGCCCGAGGGCATCGCGCTCGGCGAGGAGAGGCCCGTCGGCATCTGGACCGAGAGCCACCTCGGCGCTCCCGCGCTCGCTACGAGCCCGAAGGGTGAGACGTGGGCGGTCTGGCAGTCCTGGGGTCAGGACGGGCACGGCAGCGGCGTCCTCCTCCGCAAGCTCGACGGCGGCGACGAGATTCTGGTCAACCAGACTTGGAAGGGCGACCAGTCCGACCCGGCGATCGCGATTGACCGGGACGGCCGGATTGCGGTCGTGTGGCGCTCGATGGAGTCCGCTAAGGCGAACCCGCGCGTGTACGTGCGCCTGTTCGACCCCTCGGGTCAGCCGCTGACCGACGAGCTACGGGTATCGGAGCAGGACCGTTTCGAGACCACTCCGGCACTCGCATGGGGTGCGGATGGCTCGCTTGCCGTGGTCTTCGCCGTGTTCGATGCTAATCACGACCCGGCCGGCATCCGACTTCAGCGCTTCCGTGCGAGTGGTGAGCGCATCGGAACCGACATCCTCGTGTCCGGTGAGCGCAGGAACAACCAGGTAGAGCCGGTGATCGCTGCCACTCGGCGCGGCTATATCGTAGCATGGCAGGACTCGGAGAGCGACGGGTCCGAATACGGTGTCGTCGCCCGCAGACTCGACGTGCAGGGGAAGCCGGTCGCAGCTCCCTTCGTAGTCAACTCCACGACCGCAGGGGTGCAGAACGGCGCAGACATAGCCGTCGCCCCCGATGGTCACTTTGCCATCGCATGGAACTCCGAGGACGGGGACCGCAACGGCGTGTTCGTTCAGATGTTCGCATCGGACGGCACCCGGCTGGGTGGCGAAGTCCGGTTGAACCTTGGCGTAGAAGGGGACCAGTCCATGCGGGCGGCAACCGGCTCCCGGCGGGTTGCTTTCCTGCCCGATGGCAGACTGGTATGTGCCTGGAGCGGCAACGGGTCGCAGGACAAGAACGGCACGTACGTGTCCATGCTGAGTCGCAGGCTGCTCGACGTGAACGTCGCCGACATGGGCGTGACGCCTCTCATGCAGCCCGCCGCACCAAAGGTCGTTGCCGACGCGGCGAGCCCGCACATTCCACCTACCTTCGATCCGCTGGATGTCGAGGTGGAAGGTGATCGCGAGGTGACGATCGCGGGGGCCGACATCGGGTTCCTGGGAATCACTAGTACGGGCTGGACCCCGCCCGATCCACACCTAGCAGTCGGTCCCGACCACATCGTGGTAATGACCAACGGTGCGATTGCGTGGTTCACCAAGACGGGCACGAAGCAGTACCAGACCCCTATCGAAGGCGCTTCCGGCTTCTGGGGAAGCCTCGGCGCCACCGGGTTCGTCTTCGACCCCGAAGTACTGTACGATGAGTTATCGGGGCGCTTCTTCGCCATGGCCGCGGAGGGCTATGCGCCGAACAACAAGTCCTATGTGCTGATAGCAGTCTCGGACGACTCCGATCCGAACGGGACGTGGTACAAGTATCGCTTCGACACATCGGCGCTCGCGGGCAACCTCTTCGACTCTCCGAACATCGCAGTGGACCAGAATGTGGTGTACGTAACAGGCGACGGGTTCGGCATCAGCGCGAACTACCCCGTGTACACCTTCGACAAGGCGAGTATGCTGGCGGGCCTGCCTCCTGCCATCAGCAGGTCCACCACGCTGAGCACCTCGACGCAGTCTGCAGGCATGCCACCCGTTAGCTTCGACAATCCACCTTACCTGTACCTGATCGAGCATCAGGAGGGTAGTAATCGCACTCAGGTTCGACTGTTAGCATTGAAGGACCCGCTCACCAGCCCGAACTTCGTCAGCGTCAATCTCACCGTTCCCGCCTACAGCGCGCCCGGCACCCCGGTTCAGAAAGGTACCACCGTCCGACCGCAAACCTTCGATGCGCGGTTCTGGAGCGTGGCATATCGGAACGGCCACCTGTGGGCCGCACACCACGTGAACTCGAGTCCGGTCGAGTCGCGCTGGTACGAGATCGACATGCGTGGCTGGCCGGACTCCGGTCTTAACCCCGTGCTCGTGCAATCGGGGACGGCCAAGATTGACAATACGATCCACACCTACTTCAACTCGATCACCGTGGACCCGGAGGGCAACGCGGCCATGACGTTTGCGCGATCCTCCAGCAACGAATACATCTCGATGGTCACCACGCATCGCTGGGCTTCCGATCCTCTGGGCACGATGGGTGCGCATGTGATACGCAAGGACTCCACCGGCCCATACACCACGGATAGGTGGGGCGACTACAGCGCGATCAACGTTGACCCTGCTGATCATCGCACCTTCTGGGCGCACCATGAATGGGCTTCGAGCGGATGGCGCACCTGGATTCAGGGCTTCAAGCCGGAAGCTACGATGACAGGTACCGTGACGCTGCAGAACCTGGTGCCATCACCTGCTGGACGCGTTATTACCCTGGAGTTCCGGCAACCGAGCACGCTCACTGTGGTGGCCAGCTTCACTGCCGTGTTGGATGGCTCGGGCGGCTACACGGTGCCAGACGTGCTAACAGGCACCTATGACATAGCACTGAAGCATGGTACGTGGCTGCGCCAGGTGCGTCCGTCGCAGGTGGTAGCAGGTCCCGCGACTGCGGGCGTCAACTTCACACTGAAGAACGGCGACGTGAACGACGACAACTCCGTAGACATCGCAGACCTCACGCTCGTGCTCACCAACTTCGGTGGCACGATGGGTCCCGCAGACGTGAATGCAGACGGCTCGGTCGACCTGTCCGACCTGAACATCGTTCTCACCAACTTCGGCGCAGTCGGCGACCTGTAGCCACGGCCTTGCCTGGACGTAGCAAGGGGGTGCGTGGGTGGACCCACGCACCCCCTCTTGCACGTGTGCTGGCCGGCGCTATGCGTGCTGCAGCGTGTCTTGTGGGCCGTCACTGGAAGCTCCTCGGCGACTGAGCCGTGCGTGCGGTGCAGGAGCCGCACCGAAAGAGGCGAAACGAGAGGCGAGACCCATAGCCCCAAGGTGAGCAGATGAGAGCACGTATCCTGTTGGCTGCCCTCGCCGCCCTCGCGATGCTCGCGGGATGCGGCGAGAAGCAAGCGGCCAAGAACGGCGAAACCGGCGGCGCCCCCAAGCTACGCATCGCCGTCGTACCCAAAGGCACAACGCACGACTTCTGGAAAAGCATTCATGCGGGCGCCGTGAAGGCGGAGAAGGAACTCGGCGACGTCGAAGTCACCTTCACCGGCCCCGAGCGCGAGGACGACCGGCAGCAGCAGGTCTCGCTCGTCGAGAACCTGATCAGCGGCGGATACGACGCCATCGTACTCGCACCGCTGGACGACAAGGCCCTGCTCGCACCCGTTCAGCAGGCCGGCCGCGCGGGCATCCCCGTGGTGATTATCGATTCGGGCCTAGCGGGTGAGGTGGGCAAGGACTTCGCCAGCTACGTCGCCACCGACAACTACAAGGGTGGAGTGCTCGCAGCCGAGGCGATGGTCGAGGCGTTGGGAGGCAAGGGCAAGGTCCTGCTTCTGCGCTACCAGGAAGGCTCCGAGAGCACCGTCCAGCGCGAAAAGGGTTTCACCGACACCATTGCCAAGTCCCGCGGCATCGAGTTGATCGACCCGAAGCGGTATGCGGGGGCCACGCGCGCCACCGCACAGGACGCCGCCGAGAGCCTGCTCACCACTTACACCGACCTGCAGGGCGTCTTCACGCCGAACGAAAGCTCCACCTTCGGCATGTTGCTGGCGCTGCGCTCCCGCGGCTTGGCGGGCAAGGTGCGCTTCGTCGGCTTCGATTCCAGCCCCGGACTGGTGGAAGCGCTATCGAAAGGCGAGATCGAGGGCCTCGTAGTGCAGAACCCTGTGCGCATGGGTTACCTGGGCGTGAAAACTGCCTATGACGTGCTGAAGAAGAAGCCCGTCCAGCCGCGCATAGACACCGGCGTAACGCTGGTCACCGCGAAGAACATGTCGCAGCCCGATGTGAAGGAACTGCTGAACCCCGACCTGTCCGTTCTCGAGGGAAAGTGAACTCACCGCCCCGCCTAGAGATGTCCGGCGTGTGCAAAGCGTTCGGGCCCACGGTGGCACTCGATAACGTAGCCATCACTGTGCTGGCCGGCGAGGTGCATGCTCTGATCGGCGAGAACGGAGCCGGAAAGTCCACCCTGCTCAAGGTGCTTTCCGGTGCCGTGCGGCCGGATGCGGGTGCCATCCGCATAGACGGCGAGCCTTTCGCTCCCGCCGATCCCATGGCATCGCGCAAGGCCGGCGTGGCCATGATCTACCAAGAGCTCAACCTCGCACCGCACCTCACGGTCGAGGAGAATATGGCACTCGGCATAGAATCGCGCGTGCTCGGAATCATCCGTCGCTCTGCACATCGCCGGCCCATCCGCGAGGCGCTGGCCCGCCTACGACAAGGGGACATGGACATCCATCGGCAGGTGCTACGACTCTCGCCTGCCGAGAGACAACTGGTGGAAATCGCCCGCGCACTACTAACAGGTTCTCGAATCCTGATCATGGACGAACCTACTAGTAGCCTGGGCCTCGCAGAAATCGAGCAGCTCTTCGAAGTGATCCGCGGTCTGAAGCGGGAGGGAGTCTCTGTCATCTACGTCTCACACTTTCTGGAAGAGGTGAAACGCGTGGCCGACCGCTTCACCGTGCTGCGCGACGGGAAAGTGGTTGCTAGGGGCATCGCCGCTGACACTAGCGTGGAGCAGATGGTGGAGCATATGATCGGCGGACGTGTGGAGGAGATGTTCCCACGCGTGCCGCACGAGGTGGGCGAGCCAGTGTTCACCGTGCGTGCGCTCGGCGGCTCGCGGCTGCCACTCGAAGCCGACCTCACACTGCATCGGGGGGAGATTCTCGGCCTGGCAGGACTGGTAGGGGCAGGTCGAACGGAGCTCCTCCGTGCAGTTTTCGGGCTGGACCCGATCCGCGAAGGTACTGTTACGGTCCTGGGCATCACATTGCGGCACACCAACCCTTCGCGAATGTTAGCGAAGGGAGTCGGCATGCTCAGTGAAGACAGGAAGGCGGAAGGCCTGGCACTCGATCGTACGCTGACCGAGAACCTAACACTCAGTCATCTACATGCATACTCCCGCTATGGCTGGATACGAGGAGGTGCGGAGAGACGTAGTGCCATTCGACTCCTCGAAGGTTTGTCCATCCGTGCGCGAGGACCCGACCAGCTCGCAGCGGACCTCTCCGGCGGCAACCAGCAGAAACTGGCACTCGCCCGGCTGCTGGAGACCGATTGCGACATCTTGCTTCTCGATGAGCCGACGAGGGGCGTAGACGTAGCGAGCAAGGCGCAGATCTACCGTCTGATCGGAGAGCTAGCAGCCCGAGGCAAGGCGGTGTTGATGGTCAGCAGCTACATGCCGGAGCTGTTAGGTATCTGCGACCGCATCGCCGTCATGCACCGCGGTCGTCTCGGCGAGGCGCGCCCTGCTTCCGAGTGGTCGGAGGCGTCGTTGGTTCTGGCGGCGGTCGGAGGGGGCGGAACGGCTTGAAAACAGATACGGCGCGCCGTGCGATGAGGGCTCTCGCGCCCTTCGCCGTGCTGCTCGTCGTAGTCGCAGTGTTCTATGCCATCCCTCCGCACCCCGCTGTCAAGCTGCTCGACCTGCGAACGATCCTCGTGCAGACGGTGATCGTGTCCGTCGCAGCGATGGGAATGACATTCGTCATCGTGAGCGCAGGGATTGACCTCTCCGTCGGCTCTGCCATCGCGCTGGCGAGCGTCACGGCGGCGCTTGCGATGGATCGCGGCCTGCCGCTAGCCGTGGCCATCCCTACCACTCTCGGGGTAGGAGCCTTGTGTGGATTGTACAACGGCTTGCTGATCACGGTGTTGCGGCTGCCGCCCTTCATCGCTACACTCGGCACGTTGGGGTTCTTTCGCGGAGTGGCAAAGTGGATATCCAACAGCCGTCCCATAACGGCACCCACTGGGGGATTGGATCAGTGGGTGCAGCCGATTCCTGCTCAGTCGTGGTTGGTGTTCGCGCCGGCAGTCTGGCTGATGTTAGGTCTCGCGGTGGTGATGGCACTCGCACTCCGGCATTCGGTGTTAGGTAGGTATGCTTTCGCTATCGGCTCCAACGAGGCGACTGCTCGTCTATGCGGTGTGCGGGTAGAGCGCACGAAGGTGTACATCTATGTGCTGATGGGCTTGATGACGGGTCTTGCAGGGCTGTTCCAGTTCGCGCGACTTACGCAGGGCGACCCGACCGTGGCGGTGGGCCTGGAGTTGGACGTGATCGCCGCCGTGGTGATCGGAGGGGCGTCGCTGGCCGGAGGACAGGGCTCGATCGTGGGCACTTTGGTAGGAGCGTTCCTGATGTCCTATCTTCGGAACCGCTGCATCGCGCTCGGATGGCCGAACTTCGTGCAAGAGATGATCATAGGGCACGTGATCATCATCGCCGTAGCAGCCGACCAGTGGCGCCTCCGCCGCATGTTCCGGTAAGGGGCTACCGTACCAGCGCGAAGTAGAGCCACAATGCGACCAGAATGCGGTAGACGGTGAATGCTAACACCGTCCGTCGCTGCAGGAAGCGAAGCAGAAACCCGATGCTGGCCATACCGAATACGACCGATGCCAGGAATCCTGCTATCAGCAGGGGAACCGCCCCCTCCACCATCTGCATATCGCCCACGCCTTTCAGGGTCCAGAGCGCCGCACCGACGATGGCGGGAGTCGAGAGCAAGAAGCTGAAGCGCGCGGCATCCTCTCGCTTAAGGCCCAGTGCCAAACCCGTCGTGATGGTTGCGCCGGAACGAGAAACACCCGGCATCAGGGCGCTCGCCTGCGCCACACCCATCAGCAGCGCGTCCCAAAGCGTGACCCCTTCGATATCTCGGCGCTTCCTACCTAGCCGGTCGGCAAGCCACATCAGCACGCCGACACCTGCCAACAAGCTGACGATCACGTCCACCCGCTGCCGGAAGAACTGCTCGATGGGCTCTTCGAACAGCACACCCGCAAGTGCGGCCGGCACGGTTCCCACGAGGATGTACCATCCCAGCCTGCGGTCCACCCGCCGCTCCTCGGAGCGGCTCAGCATAGCGCCGAAGATCCGCAGAAGGTCTTTTCGGAAAAACAATACCACCGCCAGCATCGTGCCGACGTGGAGAACCACGTCGAAGAGAAGATTCGCCCTCTCGTCCCCAAAGCTCCAGCCGAACACATCGCGCGCCAGAATCAGATGAGCGGAGCTGGAGATAGGCAGAAACTCCGTGATGCCTTGCATAGCGCCCAAGCCGAGCGCGACGAGCATGGCAAACCATCCACCCGCGAATTCAGGCCCCGACAACACTCACCGCCTGGACTCCCTTCGTTCCGGACCGTCTGCGCGCCTGCGAGGAGAGCCAGACGTTCCGCGCGATCGCGGCAATCGGTGGGCCGAAGAACATGCCTACGATCCCGAAAAATTCGAACGATACTAACAACACTACGATCACGAGTACCGGGTGCATCGCCATCCTACTACCTACGATCGCGGGGTATAAGAACTTACTCTCCGCCAGGTGCATCGCGGAGAAAAGCACCGCGACCCACACGGCATCCGTGACACTGCCCTGAGAAAGCCCCGCGAGCGCTATCACGGGTATCCCACCAATGATGGAACCCACCACCGGGATCACTCTCGTCACACCCGCGTAGATGCCGGCGATCGTAGCATATGCGTGGGCTCGCGGCAGACCGATTGCGAAGATCAGATAGGTCACCACACCTGCGATCAAGCACAAGATGAACTGACTGAGAATGTATTGGCGCATCACCAAGTCGGTCTCTCTCGCCAGACGTAGCACCGGACGCACGGTGTGGGGTGGTAGCAACTGCAGTACCTCCCGTTTGAGTGCACGCCCGTCCACGATCACGAAGAAGGCGATGAACGGTACCAAGATCAGCTCGACGAGATAGGTGATCCACTGCCACGGGGAACCACCCTGACTGCGCCGGCCCTGCCCCGCCGCCGCCGCACCCCATCCCTCGAACACATGGCCCAAGCTGGTGGATATGTACTCGCGCACCTGCTCCGGCACGTTCTTATGATAGAAACGCTGCAACTCCTCCGTCTGATCGGAGAGGATCTTCATGTAGTTGCTCCAGTTGTGCGTCAGCGTGCTGATGCCCTCGCGGATGGGCAGGGACATCTGTACCGACGCCCCCCATGCGAAGACCCCCAACACCGCGTAGCATAGCAGGCACGCTGTGGCACGCTTGAATCGCACCCACGTCTTCGGCACCCCCCACCACTCATGACGCACCAGGAACTCTACCCCGAACCACACGAAGTAACCCAGGGTTGCGGAGAGCAGCAGCGTAATGATGATGCTGCGCGTGTGCCACATGAACCACAGCAGCAGCACGATGAGGGCGATGCGCCAGATCGCTCTCCAGACGGGCGCGAACCAGCCCATGCCGTCCGAAGGGTCTATTGCCAAGCTTCCACCTCGGGCGCACTGGATGGTAGTCCATAGTAACGGAACACCATCGTGCGAATCCTCTCGGCCGCGCGCCCGTCACCGTAGGGGTTCACCGACTGCGCCATCTCCCGGTAGGCTTCCTCCGAGGTAAGCAGGCGCGCGGTCTCCTCGACGATCCGCTCCGTGTCCGTGCCGATCAAGCGGGCGACACCTGCTTCGACCCCTTCCGGTCGCTCCGTGGTGTTTCGCAACACCAGCACAGGCTTGCCCAAGCCCGGCGCCTCTTCCTGCATGCCACCCGAATCGGTTAGGATAAGATGGCTAGCCTTCATCAACGCAACGAACTCGGGGTAGGCAGGGGGATCGATGAGGCGGACGCGTGGCTCTCTGCCCAGCTCCTCCTGCCATATCGCCCGAACCTCCGGGTTGCTGTGCATCGAAACGATGGCTTCGGTATCTGCGAAGCGCTGCAGGATGAGCTTCAGCGCGCGTGCAATCTGTCGGATGCCGTCTCCCCAGTTCTCCCGCCTGTGCGCCGTCACCAGCAGCGTGCGCGTCGGCAGCTCGGGCACTTGCACTCGCTCGGCACAGATGCGCACGGCGTCAATCCCCGTGTTCCCGGTGATCCAGATACGGTCTCGCTCCACCCCCTCCGCCAGCAGGTTCTTCTCCGCCAACTTGGTAGGAGCGAAGTGCAGGTCGGTGATTGCGGCAGTCAATCGGCGGTTAATCTCCTCCGGAAATGGCTGGTACTTGTCGCCCGTGCGCAGCCCGGCCTCCACGTGAGCGAACTCTGCCTTGCCATAGAAAGCAGCCAGGGCGGCCGCGAAGGTGGTGCTGGTATCTCCCTGTGCCATCACCAAATCCGGCCCGACATCCCGAACGACCTTCTCCAGGCCAGTGAGCGCCCGACACAGCAACTCGGCAAGCGTCTGCCCATGAACCATAATGTCCAAGTCCAGGTCGGGCCGAATATCGAAAGCTTCGAGCACCGGGCGAAGCATCTCGCGATGCTGACCGCTAGATACGATGCTGAGACGAACCTGGTCTGGGAAGCGACGCAACTCGCGGATCACCGGAGCCATCTTGATGGCATCGGGCCGTGTGCCGAACACCGCCATCACTGTAAGCCGAGACGTCCGCGGTTGTCTGCTTGCCATGGTGGGTCCTTCCGAATATCCAGAGTGCCGTCGCGCAAAGAACGAGGGCCAGAGCGTACATCACCAGCACCGTCTGGCGATGGGACAGTCCCTTTTCGAGCAGCCGATGATGCAGGTGCCGCTTGTCCGCTTTATAGATCGGCTGTTTGTGTCGAATACGGCGAATCACCACGAAGAACGCATCGAAAATGGGCAAGCCGAAGATGAGCACCGGCACCCCCACCGTCACCGCAGCGGCCACCTTGAACGCTCCTACCACGCTCAGGCAAGCCAGAGTGAACCCGAGGAACTGCGCCCCGCCCGTGCCCATGAATATGCGCGCCGGGTTGAAGTTGTGCCGCAGGAAGCCCAGCGAAGCCCCACACACCGCTGCACCTACTGCAGCGATCGGCAACTGCACGGGCCGCGAGGCCAAAGCCATCACGCCGAGTGTCGCGGCAGAGATGGCCGCAATGCCAGCGGCCAGCCCGTCCAGTCCATCGATCGTGTCCATCGTCTTGGTCACGACGAATATCCAGATCGCAGTCACCGGCCACGCCAGCCATCCGAGAGCGAGCCAGGTACTCTCGCCCGGAGCGACCGGCCAGGGCTTGGTGATGCCCGAGATCTGAACGCCGAGAAACTGCACCACGATGCCACAGGCAAGCAAGAACGCCGCCTGCTTCCCCGCAGAGAACTGCAGCTTGTCGTCCAGCGCCCCCGCGACCAGGACGAGAAGGCCGACAGCAAAGAGACCGAAGAACGGCAGCCACTCGGCACTCCCCGGCGCCATGCCGAGCAGCCAGAAGCCAATGGCGACGGCGATAACCGAGGACACGAAGATGGCGATCCCGCCCCACCTAGGCGTCGGTTCCGTGTGCACGCGCCTTTGGTCGTCCGGTATGTCCACCACGCCGAATCGCAGCGCCAGCCGACGGACCGCTGGCGTAATCACTAGCGCAGAGATCAGGGCAACGGCTGCAACGATGAGAGCTTGCGTCATTGGGGGATGAGAACGGGCATCGGGCGGCCTTCGACGACCCGAACCAGCTCCACACCCGCCGCTTCGAACAGCTCCAAAGCGAACGGGTCGGGGTAGTCGCCTTCGAACACTACCTTGCGGATGCCCGCGTTGATGATCATCTTTGCACAGTTGTTGCAGGGCTGGCACGTCACGTAAAGCGTGCTGCCTAGACACGAGACGCCGAAGAGCGCGGCCTGCACGATCGCGTTCTGCTCGGCGTGCAGCGTGCGGATGCAGTGGCCGTTCTCCATCTTGCAGCCCACTTCCGTGCAGTGCGGCAGCCCCTGCGGCGCGCCGTTATAACCGGTCGTAAGGATTCGCTTCTCCGCGACGATGACGGCACCGACCTTGCGCCGCTCGCAGGTAGCGCGCGAGGCCACATCGTGCGCGATCCGCATAAAGTACTCGTCCCAGTCGGGCCTTCCCATCGCCACGGATTATACACGTCCGCAACCGCCCGCCCGTGCGCCACGTAGGGAGTCCTAAGTGCAGCAGGAACAGATTGCACTCGTCAACAGGTACAAACGGAGATAGCCTAACGAGGTGCTGAGCGCCAATGTCCGTCCTTGTCCTTGCCGAAGTCGAGGTGTATCCCGAATATGTCGACGCCGAACTTATGTTGTTCGAGCGGCTGCGAGCGCTATATGGCTCGCAGCCGGGTTGTCGGAGCGTGCGGCTGCTAAAGCACTTCGACGACCCTACGCGCTTTGCACTGGCGACGGAATGGGACGAGCTGGGGGCATCGGTTGAGGCCTCCCGTGTGTGGGCCGAGTCGGACCTTATGGCCGAAGCCCTCCAGGTAGTCGTGGGGACGCCGAACCTGCACACCCACCACATCGTGGGTCGGCTCGGCAACACGCTCGCAAGCCTCGAACCGGGCACCGTGGTCGTGATCATCGTTGCCATGGCGCAGCCCGGGATGAAGGTGGAGACGCTGCAACGGCTCGAGGCCATCACCGACTCGATGGTAGTGGCCCCGGGGTTCCTCGGCGCGATGACTCTAGATGATGCCGTCATAGAGGAGCGTGTGGCGGTGGTGCACTTATGGCAGAACTATCGGAGCTGCCGCGAGCACGCCTACCGCTTCGAGTCCTATAAGCACTGCGTGTACGACCTGGTCATGTAGACACGCGCCCCCTACGCCTCGACGCTGGCGCCGCCCGCGGTTTCACGGAAATGAGTCGCGGTGTCCATGCCCCGGCCCGCGTCCGCAAGCTAGCAGCCACCGACGGCGTGAAGCGAGTCTAAGGACCGCGCCGGGGCAGGGTCGGGGGTGGTTGCGGGGTCATGCTTCGACAGGCTCAGCATGACGGTTGCGGGTGGGTTGCAGGCGCTCTATGCCCCGGCCCGCGTCCGCAAGCTAGCGACCACCGACGGCGTGAAGCGAGTCTGAGGACCGCGCCGGGGCAAGACTTAGCGGTGCAGTTCTCCTCCGACCCCTAGGGGCCGTGCATCTCCGACCAGATGCGCCGCAGCTCCTCTCCCATCCTACGCATGGTCGGAGCATCGCCAGCGTGCACTTCGACGATCCAGGGTGCCGAGGAGGGGAACGGCGCCAGCTTAGCGCGGAAGTCCAGGTCGCCCTCTCCCATCGGGCGGTGGTCCGCCCCCCGCTTCACATCGTGCACGTGCACGGCGAGCGCCTTGTCCGCCCACCGCGCGGCAAACGCTCCCGTCGGCACCACCCTCAGGTACTCCAGTATCTCTGCGTGCCCGATGTCGTGCCAGTACCCCGCCGTCTGCGGGTCTAGCGACAGAAACTCGCCGATCTCGTCGAGCGACGGGATCTCGTGGAAGAAGTTGCGGCACTCAACGCCGAGGCGGATGCCGTGCTCCCGAGCCTTGGGCAGCAGTTTGCCGAAGGTGTCCAGCGCGCGCTCCACGTAGGGCCTGGCCATCGCCTCGCGCTGCTCCACCGCCTCGCGCAGCATCCCCTCTGCCCCCGCCTGGCCAGTCCGCAGGCGCTCGAGCGCTGCGTGTTGAACCTCCTTGGCGCCCTGCAGCGGCACGATGCCCCAGTGCCCAACCAACAAGCGTGCGCCCAGACGAGCGGCGGTCTCGATGGAGCGCAGCGTCCACTTCACAGCCTGTTCGCGCACCTCGGGCTCCTCGGCCGAGAAGTGGAATAGGTCGCCCCCACCACGCGTTCGATCGATTCCCGGCGGCACGGGGCAATAGTTGTGCACGCTAACTATCTCGATCTCCCGCGCTCGGACCATGCGCTCCGTTTCGTCCACCATCTCTTCCGAGAAGTGAACGTTCACCTCGAACTGCGCGTACCCGAGCGCTTTCAACTCCTCGAAGACCTCTCTGGCGGTGCCCCGATGCCTCGCATTGAGGGCGGTGGATATGGCAACCATGCGACGTATGATACTCGCCCGGCTTCCATCGTCCCAAAGGGGTTCCGGGCAGCACCAGGGTGCTCGGTATAATCCGAACGAGAGGTGAACCAAGATGGCTGCGGCCGATTCCGATAGGCAGAAGTCCACTTGGCGGACCAAGGTAGGGCTCGCCATGATGCTGCGAGGCGGAGTGATCATGGACGTCACCACCGCCGAACAAGCCCGTATCGCCGAAGACGCGGGCGCGGTGGCCGTGATGGCCCTGGAGCGAGTGCCGGCAGACATTCGGGCTCAGGGCGGGGTCGCGCGTATGTCCGACCCCAAGATCATTCGAGAGATTCAGGAAGCGGTCTCCATCCCCGTGATGGCCAAGTGCCGTATCGGGCACTTCGTGGAAGCCGAGATCCTGCAGGCCCTGAAAGTTGACTTCATAGACGAGAGCGAGGTGCTCACCCCCGCCGACGAGGAGCACCACGTGGACAAGCATGCCTTCGATGTGCCGTTCGTGTGCGGGGCTCGGAACCTGGGCGAGTTCCTGCGAAGGGCGGCCGAAGGCGCCGCCATGGTGCGCACCAAGGGCGAAGCTGGTACCGGGGACGTGGTGGAAGCCGTGCGCCACATGAACTCCATCATGCGCGACTTCCGCCGCATTCTGAACGCCCCCGATTTCGAGCTGAGTGCCATAGCGAAAGAGCTGCAGGCCCCGTACGAGTTCGTGGTGGACGTGAAGCGCGAGGGTAAACTGCCTGTGCCGAACTTCTCCGCAGGCGGCATCGCCACGCCCGCGGACGCCGCGCTGATGATGAGGCTCGGCGCCGAAGCGGTTTTCGTCGGCAGCGGCATCTTCAAGTCCGAAGACCCGCCGCGAAGGGCGAAGGCTATCGTGCAGGCCGTCACGCACTACAACGACCCTGCGAAACTGGCGGAGATATCCGAAGGGCTGGGTACGCCGATGTCCGGGATTCAGGCGAGTTCGCTGCGGGAAGAGGAGCTGTTAGCGCCTCGTGGGTGGTAACCCGCCCGTCGGCGTCCTCGCGCTGCAGGGCGACTTCGCCATGCACGTGCAGGCGCTGGAACGCATCGGCGCGCGGACTGTCGAGGTTCGAACGGTTCGCGACCTCGAACGTGCCGAGCGTCTCATCATGCCGGGTGGGGAGAGCACCACAGTGTCGCGCCTGCTGGCCTTCGAGGGGCTAGACGAGGCGATCCGCCGCAGAGCAGAGCGGGGCATGCGCATCTGGGGCACCTGCATGGGGCTCATTCTGCTGGCTAAACGGGTAGTCAACCGCCCGGTGCCGCCGCTCGGCCTGCTAGATGTTACCGTGGAGCGGAACGCTTATGGGCGACAGCTGGACAGCTTCGAGGCGGACTTCGTGTTCCGCCCGACTGGCGAGAGTCTGCGTGGGGTGTTCATCAGGGCACCGGTCGTCCGAGAGGTGGGTCCGGGGGTCGAGGTGCTGGCCGTGCATGACAATGCACCGGTCGCGGTGCGCACGGAGACGCTCTTGGGCACCACCTTCCACCCGGAGCTGACCGCCGATCCCACCGTCCACGCGTACTTCCTGGAGATGTAGGTTGTCGCACCCGCCGCGCCCCCGACGTCATGCTGAGCTTGCCGAAGCATGCCCTCGCACGCCCCCGACGTCATGCTGAGCCTGTCGAAGCATGACCTCGCATGCCGCCGACGTCATGCTGAGCCTGCCGAAGCATGACCTCGCATGCCGCCGACGTCATGCTGAGCCTGTCGAAGCATGACCTCGTGCTCCCCCGTCGTCATGCTGAGCCTGTCGAAGCATGCCCTCGCATGCCGCCGGTTGTCGCTTTCTGAGGCACGTCGCGGCTACCGGTTGCATGCTTCGACAAGCTCAGCATGACGGATGGCAACCCCTTTGCGTGCGACCGGTCGTCCGCGAGGTGGGTCCGGGGGTCGAGGTGCTCGCCGTGCACGTCGCGGCTACCGACTGCATGCTTCGACAAGCTCAGCATGACGGATGGCAACCCCTTTGCGTGCGACCGGTCATCCATAGTCCCCACGGCTGGACGGCGACAACCTTACACTACCACCCTCCCACGGCCCTGTTACTTCTTCCCCCACTGCCACAAGCCGTAGAGTGCGGTGTCATCGGGTTCCATATTGTGGATGCGCAGTGTTAGTTCGATCAGCGGCAGAAAGCTCTCATTCTCCATCTGCGCTCCCCTAGCTCACTCCCGGAACTGCGTGCCGCGCCACTTGGCGAACAAAGGCTTCAGTTTGTTCCGTTGGTACTTTCCCGTCGAAGTGACAGGGAACTCCTCGCCGAACACTACCACCTTGGGCCGCTTGTTGAAAGGTAGAACCGCGGCGCAGGCCCTCAGGATGTCGTCTTCGCTCAGCGTAGCGCCCTCCTCCAGCACCACGTAAGCGCCTATCTCCTCGCCATACATGTCGTTCTCGAATCCTACTGCCATGCCGGCCTTCACCCCTTCGATCGAGTTGATCGCCTCGTCAATCTCGAGGGGGCTATAGTTCACGCCGCCACGTATGATCAGCTCCTTCAGACGGCCGGTGATAAAGTAGTAGTCTAGGCCGTCCTCACCGCGCACCCAAAAGCCCTCGTCACCGCTTCGGAACCATTGGTGCTTGAACGTGTCACGGTTGGCCTCCGGTCGCTTGAAGTACCCCTTCATCACACAGTGACCGCGGATCACGATCTCGCCTCGCACTTTCTCAGGCAGCGGGCGGCCCTCCGAATCGTGGATCGCCATCTCGTTGCAGGAGATGGGGCAACCGATGCTCGGGAAGCCATAGTCACGCATCCAGTGATTGTGTATCTCAGTCGGCTGATTTAGAGGCAGGAAGCAGTCGTAACAGGTGGTCTCGCTCAACCCGTATCCGTGCTGAATGACTTTGCCGAACTGCTCCTCGAAGCGCTTGCCGAGTTCCACGGTGAGAGGGCCCGCCCCGCAAATGAAGTGACGAAACGCACTGAAGTCATAGCCCGAGATGTCTTCGCCCTTCTCGCAGAGGAACGCTAACACCGTCGGCACCACACTCACCACCCCGACCCGATAGTGCGCCAGTGTCTTCCAGAATGATGTAGCGCTGAATCGTCGGTGCAACAGCACGGATCCACCATAGTAGAGCGGAGTGCAGAGCGTGACGATGATACCATTGACGTGGTGGATGGGCAGCACACACATCATGCGTTCGCCTTCGCTCATGCGGTGCCACTCCGCTATCGAGTGCGCATCGGCTAGGTGGTTGTACTGCTCCAGAACGACGCCTTTGGGAGGTCCCGTCGTGCCGCTGGTATACACTACCAGGCTCTCCGTCTCCGGACCATACTCGGGTCGCGCAAAGGGTACCGGGTGGGCTGCAATCGCATCGCCCAGTTGGATGTAACCTGCTCGAGGCTCACCCATCATCTGAACGAAGTGCTCGATGGGGTTGTCGCCGGCACGTATGGCATCGTAGCGCTCGATGTAGTCTGGCATGACGAAGATGGCCCGAGCCTCCGCGTTCGCCTGGATGTACTGGATTCGTTCGTCGTCCTCCGACGCGTTGATGGGAACGACACACACGCCCGCAAGCCAAGCCGCGAAGTACACCTGCACCGTTAGAGGGTGATTGAAAGACAACACCGCGATGCGGTCGCCGACACCCAAGCCGAGCTCGTATCGCAAGAAACCTGCCGTGCGGCACACCTCACGGTAGAACTCGCCGTAAGTGTAACTGCCTGCTTCTCCATCCTGGTAGTACGTGAGCCAGGGCTTGTCGGCCAGGCGTCCGGCCTGCATCTCGATAAGCTCTCCCAAGGTATCAACCTTGGTCATACGGTTCTCGAATGGGCGATTGCTTAGGTTTCGAGCGGCGCGGATGTTCTCGCGCGTCATTGCGTCAAGGTCTTCCATCAGCGTCTTCCCTCCACCCACAGATTCGACGGCCGACGGCCGAGACCTGCCGGAAGCGCAAGGCTCAACCTCTTTGGCGTCGCCTCCGTATTGCCCAACATGACGCCTACATCGGGCAAGGCGATTGGCGCGCTGGCGGTTCTGGCCACGCTGCAGGTGGGGCTCGTTACCGTGGTGCTGTGGCACGACCCGGTCTCGCGTGCCACCATGCTCATGGCCTCCGGGCTGTTCCTGCTTTGGGTAGTCGGCTTCGGGCTCGTCAGTCGTTTCGGCCGGGATCGGATCAGGCGGCGGGTCGGTTCCGTTCGTCTCTCTCGTGGCGTCGCGTTCACCCTCTTCGCCACGCTGCTGGCTCTAGTCGAAGAGGCGATTACGACCGGAATGACGAACCTGGCGCCTCTCTTCGGCGTGCCCGTCGGGGCGGCGTTTATCACGGCATCCACCAACTACCTCGATGTCGTTCTCGGCCACAGTGTCGTCGTATTCGTGCCGATGTTCGCGACGTGGGCGTGGATGCTGAAGCGGCGGGCGTTCACTCCGAACACGGTCCTGATAACCTTCGGTCTCACGGGGACTTTGGCAGAAACCATGTCCTTCGGCGCTCAGAACTTAGCCTCGGCCCCGTTTTGGGTTCTGGTGTACGGTCTGATGGTGTATCTGCCTGCGTATTGCTTCGGTCCCTCAGCGCACGCCACCCCGCCGAGGGCACGCGACTACGTATGGGCGGCTATCCTGCCAATTGTGGTGGCGATCCCAGTAGCCGCCGTGGTAGGCACACTTCACCCAGGCCCACACCACTTCGCGCCGAGCGGCGCCCCCTAAGCTTGTATCAGAACGTCCCGGTAGAGCCGCTCCCGCAGCTCGTCCAGATTGCCGCGAATGGAACCGTCCATCAGCGTATCCCGCAATATCACTTTGACACCACCGATGAGGTCGGGCTCGACGGAGAAGGACGCGTGAATCCTCATGCCCGTCTTCCGCTCCAGGTAGGACACCACCCTTAGTCTCTCCTCTTCCGACAGCTCGGTCGCAGTAATCACCTCGGCGTCCGCCACGCCTTCGTACTCTTTGCGAAGGATCTCGAACTCCTCCAGGATGTGGGGCAAAGTCTCTTCCCGGCGCTTCTGGATGATGAGGGCCAGCAAGTCGCGGGTCAGGTCGGATACCCGACCCGCCAGCTTCTCCACGCTGCTCGCCTTGCTGATGTGGTCGCCGACGGGTGAGAGCATCAGGTTGCGAAAGCCGGAGTCCGCCCTGAAGAGCGATGTCAGCGCTCCCAGTTCCTCCGATACCAGATCTAGCGCGCCTTGGTCGCGCGCTGCGTGGAAGAGCGCCCGCGCGTAGCGCCTCGCAACCCGGCGACTCATCGGCTACGCGGCTCCCGATTCCTCGACGAACGCACTCACGAGCTTGCGATGGCGCTCGTCGGACATCGTCTCCCGCGTCACCTTCTCGGCGGCTCGAAGCGCCAGGTCCACGACGTGCGCGCGCAGCTCCAGCATCATCTTCTGGCGTTCTTGTGCCATCTCGGCGTGCGCACGTTCCTCGATCTCCTTCGCCGTGGCACGCGCTTCGGCAATGATGCGATCCTTCAATGCCTGTGCTTCCGACACTGCGGCATGGATGCGCTCGCGTGACTCGGCCTCTGCCGCCGCCAGTTTCTGCTCGTAGTCGTCCCGCAGCCGCTGCATCTCGCTCTTCAGGTTCTCCGCATCCGAGTAGGTTTCTTCCAGATAGCGCGTTCGGTCGTCCAGCGCTTGGCGCAACGGCCGGAAGAAGATGCGGCTGACCAAGAAGAGCATGATCAGCACCGCAACCAGCTGCGAGATGATCGTGCGCAGGTCGATGCCCAAGTCGCCGAGCAGATTGCCGTGGCTCAGCTCGCCGAGCCTATCCCACCACTCCATCGGTTCCTCTCCTTGTGTCGCTCTGAGGCGCCTAGCCGGCTAGCGGAAAGTTCGGTGCTTCCGCTGCGAGGGGCGCGGAGTAGTGTGCGGTAGCCTTCTCGGCGTCGATCACGTCCTTCGGTGCGGGCAGTTTGCCAAGGAGAAGGAACGCGATGAGCAACGTGAACAGGATCAAGGACTCGACGAACGCGAGGGCGATAATCATCGAAGTCTGGATCTTGCCCTGTAGCTCGGGCTGTCGGGACATGCCGTTCAATGCTCCATTGCCGATGTGGCCCTGGCCGAGTGCGCCGCCCAAGACGGCCAGTCCCAGCGCCAGTCCGACGGCGAGTGCGATTCCGTATAGTGCTAGCACCTTTCGGTGACCTCCTTAGTGCGCCGCCGACGTCGCGGCGTGCGCGTGTTCTTCCTCATGTTCGTGCGGACCCATGAGCGCGAGATAAATCGTTGTCAGCATGGCGAATACCAACGCTTGGATGAGCGAAGTGAAGATGGCCAGCAGCAAGATGGGCGCCTGCAGAGGTAACGGGAAGCCGCCGATGGACACCAGGTTTCCGAATACGTGGCTCACCTCGTGCTCGCCGTGGATGTTCCCGTAGAGGCGCAGCGACAGCGAAACGATCTTCGCGAACTCACTGACCACTTCCACGAAGAGCATCAGCGGTCCGATGAGAGCCATCGGTCCCCAGAAGTGCTTGATGTAGCCCAGCAAGCCGTTGTTTCGGATGCCCTCGTACTGCACATACAAGAAGACGGTAATCGAGAGCCCCAGATTGACCGCTAGGCTCGATGTCGGTGTCGGCAGCCCGAGTAGCCCCCACAGGTTCGAGCACACGATGAAAATGAACATCGTGCCCACGAAAGGTACGTACTTGCGCCCCCTCGGGCCGATGACGTTCACGCACATGTTCTCGATGAACACGTAGATGTGCTCGGCCAGCCGGAACAAGAGTCCCCGCGGCACCCTCTCGGTCCGGCCTCTCTGGATAGCCGTGCCGAAAACCGCGAGGAAGAGCCCGATGATGATCAGGCCCCACAACGGAAGCGCCCAATAGGCAGGTCCCGTCTCTGCTCCGGCAGCAACGACCGCTATCTGCAATGCCCCTCCTCACCTACTCGCGCGAACGCAGGGACCGTAGGGCCCCTGCGGCCATCGCCAAGTATACCGAAACAGCGCCAACCACGAAACAAGCCGCGGGAACGAGCCCGAGCGACGCCGCGCCGAACGCAGCGAGGCCGAATATGGGGAACTTGACTGCTCCGAGGGCCAGCAGGCGTGCGTGCCCGTCCACGAGGCGCGAGTCCGCGCGTATCCACCGCGGCAGCACGAGTGCGCTGAGCAGCAGGGAGCCAGCGGCTACCGTCCAGCCCAGGGTCAGGCCCACAGCCTCCCGCCACCCCAAAAGCGCGAGGGCCGCAAGGCACCCCGGTGCCACGACCCACAAGGCGTCGAGTCCGGCTCTTCCTACCCAGTACCCGGGACGTTCTCGCACGCAACAACGATACCGGATCGCTGCGTGGGTTCGGCGATTACGACAAACTCAGAGTGAGGGAGCGGAGGCGGCCCACCGTGAGGCGGTCGAGCTCGCCGAAGCGGACGAGCATCTTGTGATTGAGCTGACCCACCGCCTTCACCGCGTCCACGCGGCCGGGCAGTATCAGATGCTCCGCGCGGCTGAGCGGGATCTCGGCCAGCACCTGCGTCTTCGGCTCGAGCGACTCGGCTCCGAATTGCAGCAACCCATCCGGAGAGAGCTTGACGCACCGGCCGTCCGAGACGATGGGGGTCATCGTCGTCGTCGAGACCTTGCACGGGAGATCGCACTGGCGCCAGGCCTGGTCGTCTAGCCGCTGCAAACGAACCTGCGCGGGGGCAGCGAGTAATAACAGTGCTCCCCGTCGTCCGAGAAGGTCCGTCTGCACCACTGCCACAGTCTCGCCGACGCTCACCTCTAACGTAAGGTCGGATGGCGGCTCGGTGGGGTTCAGAGCGTACCACTCACCCCACCGGCACTCGAAGATGAACACCTCGGTGTGATCGAGGATCGCACCGAAAATCTCCTGCTCTCCGGAATGCCAAGAGAGTCGCGCCAGCTTGCCCTTGTAGTTGGTGATCATTGCGGTTGGACCGAGGGGTATTCTCCCGACGGTTCATTCCGCACGGCGCTACTGAGCCAACTACGACGTTGTACGGGATTAGCGTGGTGCCTGACCCCGTCGCACCGCCTCCATGCACTCCTTCACAGCTCGCTCTAACTGTATATCCTTCCGGTTGAGGATGTCTTTCACCCCGATAGGCACCAGGATGTCCGGCTGCACGGCGGTGTTCTCCATGGTCGTACCGTCCAGCCGACGAACCCATACGAAGGGTACGCGAATGGTGGTCCGTCCGTCGAACAACGTACGATCGCTGGTACCGATCACGCCTGCGGCAGTCGGAGTACCCACGATCTTGCCGAGGCCGAAGTCGCGGAAACCCGAGGCGAAGATCTCGGAGTTGCTTGCGCTGCCCTCGTCGATCAGCAGCACGGTTGGCTTGCGCCACACGCGCGAGGGTGAGACCTCCAAACGCTCCTCACCGCGATTCTGCCGGTAGGCGTAGGCGCGCCGCTCCAGCGCCTCTAATAGGAAGGTCGCGATGTGCCCGCCGCCGTTGCCCCTAACATCCAAGATCAGTCCCTCGTAGGGCGCGGCGTCGCGCCAAAGCTCCCTCTCGAACCGCTCCAGGGAAGGAAGGTTCATGCTCTGGATGTGCATGTAGTACAGCTTGCCGCCGGACTGCTCCAACACGGCCGCACGCCGAGTGTCTACCATGTTCTCATAGCGCGCCTCGGACAGTGCCGAACCGCTGATGGGGCGGATTCGCACCTCTCGCTTCTCCGTCCCGTTGGAGACCTCGAGGGTCACTACCTTGCCGACGGTGCCATCGAGCAACTCGTGCAGCGACTCGTTGTGCTGAACCGGCTTGCCGTCCACTTGCAAGATCGTGTCACCCGGGGACAGCAGGCTCTCGGGCCTAGAGGCGGGTGTTCGCTTCACCACCTCCACCACTCGCGCGCCAGGCCCGGTGTGTGTTTCATCGAGCAGTACGCCGAGGTTGCCAGTGGGACGAGGCGAGTCCTCGGGAATGCTGAATCCCAAGTGGCTCGCTCCCAGCTCACCGAGCATCAGAGTAAAGAAGTAGGTCATGTCTTGGTTGTGGTAAGTCCGCTCGATGAAAGGCTCGTACTCCGCCCGCACGGCATCCCAGTCCACACCGTGCATCCCCGGGTCGTAGAAGTAGTGCTTAAGTATCCAGTACCCCTGATGGAAGAGCGCCTTGGACTCGTCCCGCCTATCCACCGTGATCTCCGCCGTGAAGGCCACGCGACCGCTAGTACCGTCCAGCGATACGGTCTGAATACTCCCACCG
This sequence comes from Fimbriimonadales bacterium, assembly GCA_045862955.1. Taxonomy (GTDB): domain Bacteria; phylum Armatimonadota; class Fimbriimonadia; order Fimbriimonadales; family JABRVX01; genus JABRVX01. Next base: position 19,888 of record BTVI01000017.1, on the reverse strand, counting down.
CTGCCGATGTAGTACACCTTCTTGCCGGCCTTGTCGGGGATCAAACTCCCGCTAACAGTGGTTGCAGTGGCAAGGGGCTTCAGGTTCTCGCCGCCCACTCCCACCGAGTAGAAGCGGCGCGTGCCATCCGGCGCAGCGACGAACACGATGGTCTTTCCATCCGGCATCACCGCGAACTCGTGCTGCTGCCCTGCATAGGACGCGACCTGGCGCGCTCGGGTGTGGATGTCCTCCCAATCCACCTGCAGCGGCCTTTCCTTGTCCTTGTCCGCTTCGTCCGCCGCTTCGTCGTCCAGCTTATCGGGCTTGCGTTCCAGGGGCAGGACGTGGATGGCCGGGTCCAGACCCCGACGCCAGTTATCGCGGTACACGTACGCGATCTGTCGCCCGTCCCCGATCCAGCGAACGTAACTGTTGTAGCCGGGTCTGCGCGTTATGTTGACGGGTGGTGCCGAGAGGTCGGTGGGCATCAGTTCGACATCCCACGTTTCGCGAATCTCGCTCCTCGATACGAGCAGCCACTTGCCATCCGGCGACACGGCCCAGCTATCCAGTGATGGGCCGGGCCGCACCTTCTCGGCGGGCCCACCCTCGGCAGCCACTCTCCACAGCGCCACGCCGCTCGGCCCCTCGACGAAATACACGTGTTTCCCGTCCGGCGAGAAGCCTACGTCCTCCTTCGGCCCACCACCTGTGCTGAGCTCGCGAAGGTTGCTGCCGTCCGTGCCCATGATGCATACCTGCGGAGTGCCGTTGCGCTCGCTGAGGAACGCTATCTGCTTGCCGTCCGGGCTGTAAGCCGGGTCGGACTCCACGGCAGGGCCGCTGGTTAGGCGCTTTGCCGTGCCGCCATCTGCCGAGACGCTGTAGATGTCTCCATAGAGGACGAATGCCAGCCGCTTGCTGTCCGGCGACACCGCCAAGTCGGACGCACCCGAGGTGAGGGTGCGGCGCTCCGTCAGGTTGAACGGATCGTCGGTCGCTGCTTGCAGGGCTATTCGCCTGGGATTTCCGCCGGGCGGGAGGTGGTACAGGTCGGGGCCGTACTCGAACACGATGTCTCCCGACCGTCGCGCGATGGAGGGGTACCGCACCATGCCATCGGCGAAGGTCGTGAGCTGTGTCGGATTGCCACCACCGGCGGGCATTCGCCATAAGTTGAACGCTCCGGACCGCTCGCTTACGAACACCACGCTGCGCCCGTCCGGCGTCCACATCGGCCAATGGTCCTGACCCTCCCAGTCGGTCAGTCGTTCGTACTCGCGAGATTCGGGAGCGTAGGTGTAGATGTCGAACTGCCCACCACCCTTGTAGCGCTTGCGATACCATGCGGCAGCGCCACGAGTGATGGCGAGGCGTCTGCCATCTGGAGATGCGCTGGCGGCATAGCAATACTGGTAGTCTTCGTCGGTCAGCCGCGTGGTGGCCCCCGTCATCACGTCCACGGCATACACGGCGGTACGCCGTGCCTCGCGGTTCGACAGGAACAGCACCTTCTTGCCGTCCGCAGTCCAGTCGGTAACCATGTCGGATGCCGAGTGGTAGGTGAGGCGTTTCGGCTTGCCCCCCGCCGCATCCATCACGTACACGTCGTAGCCGCCCTCTCGGTCGCTGGAGAAGGCGAGTTGCTTTCCGTCTGGCGAGAACTGGGGTCGAATCTCGTGACGCACATGTACGGTGACACGCGTGGCCCGTCCGCCCGAAGTCGGCGCTGTCCAGATGTCGCCGAGGTAGGAGAAAGCGACGGTCTTGCCGTCGGGCGAGAGAGCGGGCGTTCTTGCCCCGATCACCGCATCGGGGCTGAGTGACAATGCGAAAAGGACTACCGCGAACACCATAGTCCCGTCCTTTTCCGCCTCCCTGCACCTCGCTCCTGCCTCCATGGTAGTGTGCCGAGCGCCGCGGCCCTGGGAGTGCTTCGGGAAGGCATTGGGAGGGCTTTGGGAAGGCATTGGGAGTGCTTTGGGAAGGCTTTGGGAGGGCTTTGGGAGTGCGCGAGCCTGCTCGCGCTTTGCGCCTCGGTAGCTCTGCAGTCCTGCCTTCGCCCGCAATCGCATCGCAACGACCTCTTTCGCGCTCTCTGCGGATCTCTGCGTTCGCCGCGTGAGATCCCAGGCCAGCCGTGCCGCAAATTGCAGCCGGCAGGCCGTCTCCAGCGTGCGGAAGAGACTGCCACGCAAGGTCCGCAAAGAGCTCGCCCGTGCCAGGAATGCGGCCGGGGTGATTGCGTAGGCGCCGATGGGCCAGAATGGGGCGTGCAGCGAGCCATCCTCACCACCTTGCTGATCCTTCTCGCCGCAATCGCCGGCGCCGACCTGTCCGCTGGGGTAGCTCGGGTCAGCCTGACGCCGGACCCGCGTGCCGAGAAGGTCCCGTTGGGCGGCTACACGGCCCGAGGCAACAAAAAGGCCATCGGCGTGCGCGACGAGGTCGGTGCTACCGCTCTAGTGCTCTCATCGGGCGGTCAGCGCTTCGCCATCGTGTCGTGTGACCTGCTCACCGTCCCCGCATCTTTGTCGGAAGCGGTTGCAGCGCGTCTCCCCGACTGGAAGGAGCAAGACCTCGTCCTATGCGCGACACACACCCACTGCGCGCCGGACAGCCAGCGGCTCAACCGCCGCATGAAGTTTCCAGTACCCGGCATCGCCACCTTCGACCAGAAGGCGCTGGACTGGACCGCCGAGCGCATCGCGAACGCCATCCGAACAGCGGACGCTGGTCGAGAGCCCGTGACGCTCTGGACCGCCTCTGCAGAAGCAGGTCTCAGCCGCGGCAGGCGGCCCACCGAGGCCTCCCTGCCTAGCTGCCGCGGCCCCGCGCTCGGCCGCCTGCCGCAGCTACTCCGGCGCCGAACTGCACCACATACCGAGCCGGACGTCTTGCACGTCGCCGAGTTCCGACGCGCGGAGGGTACACCACTCGCCTTGCTGGTGAACTACGCTGCCCACCCGACGATCTTCGACGACAAGATGCTGAAGATATCGGCCGAGTGGCCGGGAGAGTTGGCTCGCTGCTGGGAACGGCGCAATCCCGGGGCCCACCTCCTGTTCCTGAACGGCGCTCTCGGCGACCGCTCCCCCATCGCCGACAAAGGCAGGGACGACGACGAACGGGTGGCCCTGTACGCCCGCGCCCTGCTGCCAGTGATATCGGGTGCTCGCAACTTGCAGCCTGCGGTGAATGGGGGGCTCCTCGTCCGCACTGCCGTGGCCTCACTTCCTCCCGCCCAGCCCCACCCCGAGCTGGTCCAGGAGATGGCGGCTCAGGGCATCCCCAAAGGCCTGCTCGGTCCGGTGGTGCAGGGCTTCGCGCCGCCCGTGGCGCCCATGCGTCTGCTGCAGATCGGCGGCTGGCGCGTCCTCTTCGTGCCCGGTGAGCCCACCACTCGAGCAGGCGCCGAGCTTCGGCGTGCCGCGCGGGCCGACTTCGTGGTGTCCTTCGCGGGCGACTGGGTGGGATACGTGCTTACACCCGAGGAGTACGCCCGAGGTGGCTACGAGGCTACCGTCTCCTTCCACGGCCCGCACCTACTCGACGCGCTTCTCGCCGCCGCCCGGTCCCTTCGCTAGTCTCAGCCCATGTCTGCCAGTATCGTCACCTCGTAGGTGTAGGTCACGGCGCGCTTCTCGCCTGGCTTCACGTCCACCCACCACTCCAGCGTGTTCGTGGGTTCGGAGCCGTCGCGCACTAGCGAAGTCGTTTTCACCGTGCCGCCGTCCCCAACGCTCAGCATCTTGCCCTTGACGGTGCGCAGAATCTTCACCTTGGCGGCTTCGGAACGGAAGTTCTCCAGTTCCAGCGATCCCTTCATCTGCACGGTGACGCGCCGTCGTCCGTTGACCACGAACGGCTCTCCGCGCGAGACCTCGACTTCGCTGACTGAGGTTCGGATGCCGACGCCGCTCGCGAGCCGGACCTCGGAGGTGGCGCCGTTCGGGGTGTAGCGGATGAGACCCTGTCCGAGCGGCTTCTCGTCGCCCAGCACGAATGCCGGACCCGTGGTTAGGGGCAGTCCGGTCTCGTTCTTCACCTGCAGGATGTAGGTGAGGGTGTCGGTATCGGCCTGCCACTCGAACCGCGGCTCGACACTGACAGCATGCTCGAAGATGGTGATGGACGCCACGTCGCTCGGGCCCATGCTGATGCCCTCTGCCGTGTAATAGAACAGCTCTCCCGACTCCTCGCCCCCGAGCTGGATCGGTGCGCCTTCGTAGTCCTCGGCCGGTGCCGGCCTCCCACCGGCTCCGCCTGGGCTGCGCCTTGCCATCTCGTCGCGAACCTGATTCATCATGCCTGCATCCAGTTCCATCGTCCGGCCGGTAACGGCTGCGAGGGCGCGGAGCAGGGTCTCGATACGGCCCCGCTCGCTGATCATCGGTGCTCCCACCACGAACTGCACGGTGACGTTCTCCACCTTTTCCGGAATACCGAGCAGGGTGGCGCGCATCGTAAGCGTGGCCTTCCCCCCGTCGCCCACCTGAAGCAGGTAGCCGGGCTCCCACCTCACGCCATCTTGCACGTAGCCGAACACGAAGCCTGCGGGCCGGGTCGGGTTGGGGGTCTTCAGCTTGATGCGCAGCGGGTAGCCGACTAGCTTGATGGACTGTACGGTGTCGTAGGACACGGCGGTGAACTGCTTGTTCTCCTCTAACAGGAGCATGTTCGGCAGCAGGCCGGAGAGCTTCCCGATGTTCTCCCTGTCGTTGGCAGTGACGCTGAGCCGCAAGCCGATCTTGTCCTCCAGCGCGGGGCGAATCTCTTCCGGCTTCTTGAAGGGGATGGTGTTGTCGCGCGTGGCGACGAGCTGCTCGATCCGATCCGCTTTGGCGGTCGGGAAAACCCAGAACGTGCCGTTTACGGCTGCGGGGGCGAGGCTGGTGGTGGCCCAGCCGTTCTCGAGCCGCGCTTGACCCTGGCGGATGTAGAAGCCGAAGCCCTCCTTGAACACCACGATCCGGTCGAGCTTGGTGTCGAAGGCGAGGTTCTTCGGCTCGTCGGCGAGGGCAGCGGCGTGCACCACCATCGCGGTGGCAATAAGGAGCAAACTTCTCATCGAATCCTCCTCTAGCAACGGGGGGCTACTCGGCCCCGGTATGTGCCTGTGCGCTATGATGCGCGATTCGGTCCCACGGTTACAGGTGCTTGCGAGCTACGCGTGCACAGCCTCTACACCGGCCGCAACCGCACTAGCCCGCATCCGTGCGGCTCGACGTACTGCGAGTAGCTGCCGCGGAACTCGCCGACGTCCTCGTGCGCCCATAAGTCCCGGACGACGCACCGTCGCCGGTCGTGAATGCCGAGACTCTCCCAAGCGACCCCGACCAGATGGCGTTCCGTATCATGCCGGTTGAACAGCCCCACCGCCACCGAGCCATCGGCTAGGGGCTTCGCCCATACCTCGCCCACCAACCAGCTCTTGCCCACCCGAAAACCCTGTCGCCCGAGCGGGTCTTGGTCCACCGCAATCACCTCTCGGTTCAGCAGGATCTCGCGGGCGGCGGGCTTCAGGTTTCGCACGTCGCAGCCCATCAGTAAGGGCGCGGCCATCAGGCACCAGAGAGAAAAGTGGGTACGGTACTCGGTGTCGGTCGGCGTCTGGTCTGTAGAGGCGTTTCCCTTGCCGTACATCCCGATCACCATCATGTCCGGGTCGTTCCAGTGGTCGGGCCCCGCGTACGCCTCCAGACCCGCCTGCCGGAAACCCATGTCGCAGATGCTCTCCCACGTGTCCACGATGTCGGGTCCGGTCCGCCACATTTGTGCGCCGGTACTGGCAGCCCACTTCCACGGCTCCTCGCGCCCCCAGTTGCAGACGCTGAACAGAATCGGCCGACCGGTCGCACGCAAGGCCTGGCCCATGCGCCGGTACAGCATCGGGCCCGAAACGCCCTCCGGCAGGTAGCAGTAGTCGTGCTTCAAGAAGTCGACACCCCATTCGGCGAAGGTCTGCGCGTCCAGCTCCTCGTGAGCGAAGCTGCCCGGCACGCGCGCGCATGTGTGGGTGCCGACGCAAGAGTAGATGCCGAACTTCAGACCTTTGGAGTGAACGTAGTCTGCGAGCGCCTCGATCCCGCTCGGAAACTTGTGCGGGTCGGGCACCAGCCGGTCGTCGGGGCCGCGTTCCGGCGCTTGCCACAGGTCGTCGAGATTGACGTATCGGTATCCCGCGTCGGCGAACCCCTGCTCGATCATCGCCTGAGCGGTCTCCCTCACCAGCTCCTCGCTGATCTCGCCACCGAACGTGTTCCAGCTATTCCAGCCCATGGGGGGTGTGGGTGCGATCATGGCTGCTCCTTTCGGGTTACCCATCGCTTCGGTTCCGCAGTCGAGGCGTGGCACCTGCTTTTTGGGGGTGGCAGGGGGACGCTGATGCGCGAAACCGAAAATGCGTAGGACCTAATGGTGGAGCGATTGACGCTGATTTACGATGGGGGCTGCCCACGCTGCACTCGCTGGGCGGCATGGGCGATGCGGCGGGCCAGGCCCGCGTCATTAGAGACGCTCGCGTGCGAATCCGAGGAGGCGCGAATGCGGTTCCCCGGGGTAACCGTAGAGCAGTGCCTGCAAGCGATGGTCGTCGTGTTGCCGGACGGAACGACTGCTTCTGGCGTAGACGCTCTACCCCACCTCGCGGCGCGTCTACGCGGCTGGTCCCGCCTCGCGCCGCTGCTGCGTCTCGCAGCGGTTCGCTCAATCCTCCGGCCGGCCTATTGGCTACTCGCTCGCACGCGCCGCCGGGCCTCGTGTGGCTGCCCTAGCCGCTAGCAACTCCGTCCCGCCGCTGCCTGTGGGGCAGGACCCGAGGGCGAAGCAGGGTATACCCAAGTGGGCCGCCTCAGAGCGGACACCCAAGGGGAGTTGCCGGCGCATGTTCAAGAAGGTGCTGATCGCCAACCGAGGAGAGATCGCCGTTCGAATCATACGCGCGTGCCGCGAGATGGGAATAAACACGGTCGCAGTGTATTCCGAGGCGGACCGCGGTGCACTGCACGTTCGTCTGGCCGACGAGAGCGTCTGCGTAGGCTCGGGGCCGAACGGGGAGAGCTATCTGGTGGACTCCAACGTGCTGATGGCCGCCCAAATCACCGGCGCCGACGCTATCCACCCAGGCTACGGCTACTTCGCTGAGAACGCGACCTTTGCGGAGGGCTGCGCCGCGCTGGGCATTACTTTCATAGGACCCAGCCCGGACACCCTCGAGCGGATGGGCGAAAAGGTGATGGCGCGAAAGATTGCTGCCGAACAAGGGGTCCCCATCCCGCCCGGCACGTTGGACCCCGTGGCCGACGAAGCCCACGCGCTGCAGGAGGCCCAACGGATCGGCTTCCCGCTGCTGGTCAAGGCCGCTGCAGGCGGCGGTGGCCGCGGCATCCGAAAGGTGGAGTCGCTGGACGAACTGGCAACTGCTCTCAGCACGGCGCAGAGCGAGGCCTCGGCCGCCTTCGGCAACGGCGATGTGTACCTGGAGCGATGCTTGGTGGAGCCCCGCCACGTCGAAGTGCAGATCATGGGCGACCGTCACGGCAATGTGGTTCACCTGTTCGAGCGTGACTGCTCGGTGCAGAACCTGAGACATCAGAAGCTGATCGAGGAGGCTCCGTGCCCTGCGATTGACGAGGATGTGCGGCTCCGAATGGGAGAGGATGCGGTGCGGCTCGCGAAGGCCGTGGACTACGTGGGTGCGGGCACCGTAGAGTTCTTGGTCGATCGCGATCGGAACCATTACTTCATCGAGATGAACACGCGCCTGCAAGTGGAGCACCCGGTTACCGAGGAACTGGTCGGCAGGGACATCGTGCGCAAACAGATCCTGGCCGCCGCGGGCGAACCGCTCGGTTTCACGCAAGCCGAAGTGCAGCGCAAGGGACATGTGATCGAAGCCCGCCTAACCGCACAAGATCCGGATAGGGATTTCAGCCCGAGCTGCGGCACTGTCACGGAGTGGGTGGTGCCGGGTGGCCTGGGTGTGCGCGTGGACACCTTCGTACACTCCGGGGCCATCATCCCGCCATACTACGATCCGATGATCGCCAAAGTGATTGTTTGGGATGCGGATCGGCCTCGAGCAATCGTCCGGCTCCGGCGTGCGCTGTGCGAGTTCATCATAGGTGGGATCAAGACGAACCGCGATCTGCTAGTTCAGATTATTGATAGTGAGGAGTTCCGCGAGGGCCGGTGGTCCACGGAGACGCTGCAGCGGCTGATGCGGGGCGCCGCGGTGTCGGGCAGTGGCCTCTAAACGTAGGCGTACTGCGCGCGAGGTTGCGCTGCGCGCACTATACGAGATAGAGATCGGTAAGCAGACGCCCGAGGACGCGGTCCAGCACTGCCTGCATGACGTAGTGCTGGACGAGGACGCCAAGCAGTTTGCACACGAGTTGGTCAGTGGAGTCACCACACACAAGGCCGAGATCGACCGCCGCATTGAAGCGTTGTCGCACGAGTGGGCGCTGGACAGACAAGCGTGCGTAGATCGCAACGTGATGAGACTGGCAGCCTACGAGCTGATGTTCTGTCCTGGGATCCCCACCGCAGCCACGATCAACGAGGCAGTAGAACTCGTGAAGAAGTACAGCACGAAGGACTCGGGGCGGTTCGTGAACGGCGTCCTGGGCGCGCTGGCCGACGGCTTGGCGAAGGGAGGCAAAGTGTGAGCGCGGTAGTAATGGATGGAGCGGCACTGGCAAAGCAGGAACTGGAGTCTGCCAAGCTGCGCATCGATCGCCTACGCGCAGCCGGCATGCAGCCTCGCCTCGACATAGTGCTGGTGGGCGACGACCCGGCTTCTATCACCTATGTGAAGATGAAGAAGAAACGGGCCGAGTACGTGGGTATCACGGCGGTGCTCCACCATATGCCCGAGGGTGTAACGCAAGAGCAAGTGGAGGACACCGTGCGCTTCCTGAATCAGGACCGTAACGTGCACGGCATCTTGGTTCAGCATCCACTGCCGAAGCACATCCGCGAGCGGCCCGTGTTAGCGGTGCTGGACCCGGCAAAGGATGTGGACGGCATCACCCCCTTCTCACTGGGTGCGTTGGTCAGCAAGACCGAGGGGTTTCGGTGTGCGACCCCAGCAGGAATCATGCGACTTCTCGAGCACTATGAGATACCGCTGCACGGCAAGCACGCAGTGATATGCGGGCGCAGCTTCATCCTGGGCAGGCCGATGGCGCTAATGATGTTGACTGCCAACGCCACCGTCACCATCTGCCATAAGTACAGCACCAACGTCAAAGAGCTAACACGGCAAGGCGACATCGTGGTATGTGGGACCGGCAAGAGTGAGATGTTTCGCGCAGACTGGTTCAAAGAGGGTGCAACGGTGATAGACGCGGGCTACAGCCGACCGCCCGGATCGGACCGAGACGTAGGTGACGTGGCTTTCGAGGAAGTGAAAGAGAAGGCAGCGTTCATCACCCCCGTGCCGGGCGGGGTGGGCCCGATGACCGTGGCAATGCTGCTGCAGAACGTCGCACTCTCTTGCGAGCGAAGGCTGCACCAATGACTTTCGAGGAATATGCCTCACCCCGAATCGCGCTGGTCGAGGAGGGCTTGGATCGCGCTCTCCCGCCGGAAACGCTTCGGCCGGAGCAGCTTCACCGCGCAATGCGCTACAGCGCCCTTTCGCCAGGCAAACGGTTTCGCCCCCTGCTATGTATCGCTGCTGCAGAAGCGTGCGGGGCCAACGCGGAACGGGTGCTGCCGACGGCCTGTGCTTTGGAGTGCATCCATGCGTTCTCGCTCATTCACGACGACCTGCCCGCATTGGATAACGACGATCTGCGTCGAGGACGGCCCACCTGTCATGTGGCGTTCGGCGAAGCAACGGCGATTCTCGCAGGTGATGCACTCTTCGCACTCGCCTTTCAACTCATAGCAGAGAACCGAGCCTGTGCACCCGACGAGGCCGTGGGTCGAGTGTTAGCATTGGTCGCGGAAGCCAGCGGTACGGCGGGCATGGTGGGTGGACAGGTAGTAGACCTAGAAGCCGAAACGCAGGTAGCCGACGCAGAGACGGTGGAGTACATCTACGAAAGAAAGACCGGCGCGCTGATTCTCGCCTCCGTCGTGAGCGGGGGGATTCTGGCTGGAGCCAACACGGACACGCTCAACCGTCTCGCGGACTACGGATCGCTGCTAGGCCGGGCGTTCCAGGCGGCCGACGACGTTCTCAACGTGATAGGCGATGAAGCCACAATCGGGAAACCCGTTGGCAGCGATGCCGCGCGCCACAAGGCTACCTACGTGGCACTGTACGGAGTGGAAGGCGCAGTAGCGAGGTCGAAGGCGCTGACATGCGAAGCGATGAGCAAGCTAGAGTCACTCGGCCCATCGGCCGACCCACTACGCATGTTGGCGAAGTACGTGGTAGAGCGGACCTCCTAGATCATGACCTGCGACTTCCTTGTCATTGGCGGCGGGATTCTCGGACTCACCGTATCCGTGCAGCTGCGGCGCAAGTGGCCGGAGGCCACCGTCGTGATCATCGAGAAGGAGCGCGAGTGCGGCCTGCACGCGAGCGGGAGAAATAGCGGTGTACTGCACGCAGGCTTCTACTATTCCGCAGACTCGCTCAAGGCGCGGTTCACTAGGGATGGCAACGCTGCGCTCCGTGACTTCTGTCTAGAGAAGGGCCTGCGCATCAACGAGTGCGGGAAGCTGGTAGTAGCACGCGATGAGCGCGAGCTGGACGCACTGGACGAGCTCGCCCGTCGAGGCGAGGCGAACGGCGTGGCAGTCGCAATGGTAAGCGATGCAGATGCGAAGCGTATCGAACCTCGAGTTAAAACCTTCCGCCGCGCAATCTGGTCGCCCACGACGGCAACCGCTGACCCACGAGAGGTAATAGGTGCGTTGGTACGTGAGGCGGAGCACTCGGGCGTGCGAATGATGACCTCCACCGCCTTCTTATCGGCACGTGGCCGCGAGGTGCGTACCACTGCCGGCACGCTCCAAGCAGGGTACGTGGTGAACTGCGCGGGCTTGCATGCCGATAGGATCGCCCACTCCTTCGGCTTCGGCACGCACTATCGCATAGCTCCGTTCAAGGGGCTATACCTATACTCGTCCGAACCGCCCGGCGCTTTCCGCACGAACATCTATCCGGTCCCGGACCTGCGCAATCCGTTCCTCGGCGTGCACTTCACAGTTACCGTGGATGGGAGAACGAAGATCGGACCCACTGCCATTCCCTGCCTGGGGCGCGAGCAGTACGGGTGGGTTCGGGGCCTGCGGGCGCGTGATGGTATCGAAAGTGTACGCACGATGCTATCGCTGATGTTGCGTGCCGGTTTCGACTTCCGAGCACTTGCGTGGCAGGAGGTGCGCAAGTACTGGCGGCCTCACATGGTGCGTCAGGCGGCAAAGCTCGCCGAAGGGGTACACGTGTCGCAGTATCGAACCTGGGGCCGACCGGGCATCCGCGCGCAGTTAGTGGACCTGCGTAGCCGAAAGCTAGTGATGGACTTCTGCCTGGAAGGAGACGATCGCTCGATGCATGTTCTGAACGCGGTGTCACCCGCCTGGACCTGTGCAATCCCGTTTGCAGCACACGTGTGCGATGCGATTGCAGCGCGGACAGGAGATTGATCGCTGACACGACGCACGACGTGCTCTCAGTCCGTTGCGCCAATCACCGTTCCGTCATGCTGAGCCCGTCGAAGCATGCGCTCGGCTGCCGCATGGCAGTATCGGAAGCCCGCCATGCTGAGCCTGTCGAAGCATGCGCTCGCCTGCCGCATGGTAGTATCGGGAATCCGTCATGCTGAGCCTGTCGAAGCATGCGCTCGCCTGCCGCATGGTAGTATCGGTAGTCCGTCATGCTGAGCCTGTCGAAGCATGCGCTCGCCTGCCGCATGGTAGTATCGGGAATCCGTCATGCTGAGCTTGTCGAAGCATGCGCTCGCCTGCCGCATGGTAGTATCGGAAGCCCGTCATGCTGAGCGTGTCGAAGCATGCCCTCACCTGCCGCCTGGTAGTATCGGAAGCCCGTCATGCTGAGCCTGTCGAAGCATGCCCTCGCCTGCCGCATGGTGGTATCGGAAGCCCGTCATGCTGAGCCTGTCGAAGCATGCCCTCGCCATCCGCATGGTAGTATCGGAAGCCCGTCATGCTGAGCCTGTCGAAGCATGCCGTCGCCTGCCGGATGGTAGTATCGGAAGCCCGTCATGCTGAGCCTGTCGAAGCATGCCCTCGCCTGCCGCATGGTGGTATCGGTAGTCCGTCATGCTGAGCCTGTCGAAGCATGCCCTCGCCTGCCGCATGGTAGTATGGGAAAACGTTAGCATGCGGTGGGCGATCGCATGCTTCGACAGGCTCAGCATGACGAGATCAGGAACCTGTGAGGATGATACTCACACCGGATTCCCGTCGCTCGAATGCCGGTGATACTCAGGCCAGATTGCTGTCACTCCAACCGCAAGTGAATGGAGCGCAAGAACCGCTCCCTCCCCTTGGAGCGCAGCGAAAGGGGGAGGGTTGGGGTGGGGGTCGAACTCGGAGCGCTGCGCGACCAACGGAGCATAGCAAAAAAGGGTCGGCATCTGTTAGCCAGCCTCCCATCATCGGCCTCGGATGGAGTGCAGACCCCGCTGGAAGAAGCAAAGCGCGAGCAGGCTCGCGCACTCCCAATTCACTCCAACCCCAAGTGAATGGAGCGCAAGGACCGCTCCCTCCCCTTGGAGCGCAGCGAAAGGGGGAGGGTTGGGGTGGGGGTCGAACTCGGAGCGCTGCGCGACCAACGGAGCATAGCAAGAAAGGGTCGGCACCTGTTAGCCACCCACCCATCATCGGCCTCGGATGGAGTGCAGACCCCGCCGGCAGAAGCAAAGCGCGAGCAGGCTCGCGCACTCCCAATTCACTCCACACTGCCGTGCTGTTCAGGCCACGTGGATCGCAACCTAGAACCGAAGAACCAGGTCGATGTCCAGTGACCGCGAACGATAGCTGTACGCCGAGTTCAATTCGTCCAGGTTCCGCAGGTCACGAACACGATAACTAGCAACCAACGATGCGAAGCGCGTGATGTCGTACTCATAGCCGACAGCCCACGTCAACTCGCGACTAGCCAGGTAGCCGAACGTGGAGCCGGAGCGCGCGTCGAAGAAGGCGCGTTGCCGATCACCGAGGTCGTACGTCAGGCGCACGTAGTAGGAGTTCAGGTTCTGGTCATACGACGAGCTCCCGAACCCGGAATCCACCAACCGGGAGCCGGTCAGCATCCCCTGGTAGTCGAGTGTGATCGTCCACCGGCGGTACGGACCGGCAGTCAACCCCAGCCCATACAGCGTAGAGTTCGAGCTGCCTATTCCAGAAGTGAACGATACTGTCTGATTCGTCAGACTGCCGGTAATACGCACCCACTGTGTGGGCGTGTAGCCAACGCCGAGGGTGAACGTCTGCAGGTCGCTGTTGCTCATGTAGTCGCCCGAGGCCATCTGCTTGCTGGCCGTTACGTCCAGCGACAAGGCATTCCATGGCACGTAGTGAACGTTCAGCGAAACTCCCCGCTGTCGAATCCCCGATGTGGGTGTGCCGTACCCACTACCACCGCCCGAAAAACCGCCGGTTCCGTAGCCGTAGTCATAGCCGGAGCCGTATCCGGAGTAGTTGTAGTAGCCCGACGACGCATCGTTGAACGAAAACCGTGCAGTTAGGTTTTCGCCGAAGCGGGCATTTAGGTCGAGAGAGTAGTCGCGTCCGTCGGTGTTGCCCGATGCACCCGACACGCGGTTCTGCGCTACGGAAGCAGCCACCGACAGCCACCTAGTCGCCTCCCACCCCGCGGCTAGTCGCGCGGAGTCTACCGTGTTGTTGTCCGACTGACCGGAACCGGACAGGCTCAGCCGCGACGCTCTTACGCGGCTCAGCTCCAGCGAAGTGCTGAGGGTGCCGAAGTTACGACTGACTCGAAGCGTATCGGCGCCATGGGTCGTCTCTCCCGTTGCGGACCGGAACGTACTCCTGGTATGGCTGAAGGACACTGCAGGGCCGTTGACCGGTGCGTAGTTTAGGCTAAGCGTCTCGAGACGATTGTTCGCTGGACTATCCGTCACCGTGCCGTCCGTGTTGTAAGTAGGTGACGAGATTCGCGAGGTAGTGTATCCCACGCTGGCGGTCAGGCCCTTGCCGAAGTCGTACGACAGGTCATACTGACTGCCGCGCTCGTTCCTGCGAAACCCCGTACTAGCAATGGCGGAATAGGTGGCAGGAATGTCTGTGAAAGAAGCCTTGAAACCGAGACCCCCAGACCGGTAGCTGAACTGGCCGGTCTGTGCAAGTCCTTCGAGCGATCCACCGCTTGCTGAGCGCACCTTGCTCGATGCCACGTTATACTGCACCGATGCGCCATGGAACGGAGCCCAACGTGCCGAAGCACCGTAGATGCTCTTATCACCGTCCGTCACGGCCGAGCTGGTAGGCTTGGGTGTGTACACCGCCTCGACTAAGCTGGTGCTGGGGATGAATCGTGTGAAGTAGAAGCGAAACGGAAGGAACTGGTCGAAGTAGTAGTCGATGCCTACCCGCTGAGGAACACTATCCACCGTCAAGAAGAACGGGTGGGCCTCGTCAATCAGTGGCTCGTACTGCAGGTCGTAGGGCGTGGAGGGGTCGCCATAGCCGTAGAAGCGTTCCGTGCGCGTCGCGAGGCCGGAACCTGCCCGGGTCTTCTGCTCCACCACCGTCAGCTCCACGTTCAGCGAGCTGAGAATCGGCAACAGCATAGAAGCGCCCACCACCGATCCGCTGCGATCATTGAAACCGTAGGATTCGTAGGTTGCCTGAACCGTGGATGTGGGCAGCACGATGTACGAGAAGGTGAGCGTGCCCGTCTGGTAGTCCACCGTGTAATCCACGCCGAGGGTCTTATCCACGTCGTCCACGCGAACACGCAGCGTTCCGTCCACGATGTTCCCGCCGGGCAGATAGTACGGGCCGCGGCTGTTCGCACCCTGAAAAGTAATGGTGCGAGGGGTGGCCTTCGTGTCGGAGCGGACCAGCTTCAGTTCGTAGCCCTTTCCGAGCTTCAGCGTACCGACCGCACCGCGCATCGTCTTGCTGAAACTGGCAAGGGGGTTGGTGTTGTGCAGTGAGCCCGTGATATCCCCCACTTTAGCGTCCAGCAGTTTCGACTCGTACACGAAGGTCAATCGCCGGTCGTGCGGGCTGCCGAACTTGCTGTTGCTCAGCCGGCTCTCGAAGTTGATGAACCCCAACACCTTCTCGCCGCGCACGTACAGATCCGTGTAGTCCGTGAACGACTTGGCGCCGTCGCCGAAGTAGTTCTGCTGATCGAAGCTCGTTCGGTCGCCCGAGACCTCGTGAAGGTGATAGCCGATGCGCTTCGAGCCGGACAGTTTGATCGGCGCGAACAGGTGCTCGTCCAGCCAGGCTCGAAGATCGGCCCGGGCTGCGAGCGGGGCCGAGAGAAGGAGCGATATGGAAAGCAGGCACAGAAACGGTCTCAAGGCAGTTTCGTCGGGACGCTCTCGCCCTTCAGGCTGGGCACGTACTTGCTCAGCAGAGCGATGTTCTCCAGGGCCTTCTCACTCAGTGTCTGACGTTTCTGCAGCATGTTCGTTTCGAGTGCCGCGCGGTGGCGCTCGTGCTCGTCCCAGGCGGCGATCAGCCGGTCGGCCGTCAAGCCCTCGACCGGCAGCGACTTGGGAAGACCCAGCACCCCGGCAAGCGCCGCCACCTTCGGGTCATAGCTGATCAGAAGCGGCGCAATGCCCGCCCGCGCGGCGAACAGTGCGCCGTGATAGCGCATCGTCACGACGCCCTGCAGCCTCTCCATTCGCGCCATTAGTGCTCCGGGAGCGCGAATGCCCTTCACGATGGTGGGCGATGGGTGTCCGAGAGCAGTCATCTGCGATGCCATTTTCTCGTCACACTCTTCGAAGGGAATGAGCAACGGCAGCTTTCCCTGGTTCGATAGATGGCGGGAGAGGCCGCCGAATGCCGCCGCGACTGCCCGGCTGTTCTTCCAAAGGCGTGGCACCAGCCCCACGGCTCCTTGGTCACCGATGCCGAAGGAACCCTCTCCGCCAGCATCCGGCTTGGCCAACCACGCCATGTCTGCGGTCAGCCGCACTTCGCACTGCGCCCCGAGCGAAGTCGCCAGGCGCCCCGACTCCTCGTCGCGCACGGCGATGGCGTCCACCTGTCGCAGCGCGCCCCGCACGAAGCGCCGCCCCAGCCACGTGCGCACCGGGCCGAAGCCTTGGCCGAGCAGGATCACGCGCCCTGTCAGGCTCTTCCCCAGCGACACCAACTTCGCGTAATAGTACACCGAGCGCACGCTGGTAACGTCCTGAAAGATGCTGCCACCGGGAAAAACCAGCGCCTCGGCCCCGGAGAGAGACTCGCGAACGGCGGCGAGGTTCATGCGATGAACAGAGCCGATGGAAAAGGTGCGTCGGGTCCGCTCCGGATGTCCGGACAGAGCCACGGGACGGACGGGAAGTCCGGCAATACCTTCGAGAAAGCCCGCCAGTATGGCGTCGTCTCCTAGGTTGCCGCAGCCGAAGTACCCCGCGATGACCAGCTTAGGTTCCATACATGCCCTATCCAGAGGCCCACCGGAACGGCTACCACGTATGCCCCGAGGCCCAGTATACCGCCCAGACCGATGCCCCACAGCGCCCGAGTCAGCGATACCGACAGTGGCGTGTGGATGTGGCAGAACGTGTTCAGGACGCTGGCCTGGCCCACCGCCCCGCATGCGAAAAGCAATGGAAGGAACCGCGTGCGCCGACACGCCAGCGCTATCATCGCCGCCATCAGCAGCGGATGGCCGAAGAACACCTCTTTGGTGCGTGGCCTTATCGGAAGGATGCGGTCTAGAAAAGATCGCATCCCCATCTCCGCGCCACTCACCGAAGCCGCCTCATTGCCGGTGCGGACGACGAGCAAAGCCAGCAAAACCATTCCCACGAGCACGAGGCCCAAATGCCACCAGCGGACCGGATGCCCGAACGTCTGATCGCGATAGGCTCGCAGCGTCAGCACGCCCCCGACCACCAGCACCGGCACGACGTGGGCGAGCTTCACTCCAATGAAGGAGGCAGCTTTCATCATGTAGGGCAGCGTGGACAACATTCCGGCAACCGATAGTGCCGCCAAGACTCCCAAAAGGCTTACCGCGAAGAACGCCACTGCCGCACCCACGGGTCGTAGTCGCTCCGCAACTTCGTACGCTCCCAGGGTGAGGGCGGTAGGGAACAGTAGGGCTACGAGCAGCGCATGCACGGCGTGTTCGGGGCCGAGCCCCACGAGGTCCGCTGCGATGCCCGGCAGTGGGGCGGCAAGGGCGAGCCACAACGGCCAGCGTAGGATCACCAGCAGCGCCACCGCGGCGAGAAAGGGGGCCACGACGGCCACCGCGCCCCGCACCGGCGCGTCGGGTAGCGGCCCCATAGGCCGGGCCGGTTTGGCGTCCATTCCCACGCGACGCAGCCCCGAAACGATGCGTCGCAGGTAATCCGCATTGGCCTGTACCGGGTCTTCTCCCGCCAGGCTGATCATGCGAAAATAGAGCATCTTGATGCCGCGTTCTCGGGCAGCACGAACATACCGTTCGATGACGGCCTCGGGAGTCATGGCAAACATCTCGGCGGGCAGAACGCTGTGAAGCCGCAAGACCTTGCCGACCGGTGTGGATGGCTCGTCGGGCGCCACCATCTCTTTTAGTAGCCTCGCGTCTCCCGACTGCTTACCGAACTCGACGTACGCGTAGATGAGGTCCGTTCCGCGGAGCACGGAGGCGGTCACGGGGATCATTTCCCGCGCGCCCATCACCTCGTTGCCCAAAAAGACGACGGCCTCGCACCCGTTTCGCTTGGCATCCTGCAGCGTCCAAGCGATCCCTCTCTCGGTAGCGCCTGGATAGTTGGCCACGCGCGCGATGGGCCTCATTCCCGCCCGACGGACGGTGTCAACGGACCTCGGGTCGATGCCTAGTCCTGCGCTACCCAGAGCATCCAGGTTGTGCGGGAGCCAAACCATCTCGCCACCGCCCCGCACTCGACCTTCTGCCTTAGCGGGGCCCAGTCTCCAGCCGAACTTCCCGGTCAGACACGATTTCAAGCGGCCCATCGCCGAAGGATCCACGAGCCAATAGGGAACCGCAGCCTCTGGCCCCAAACTCTCACCGGGCGCCCCCGCGAGCCGACCCGAGCGCACCCAGTCGTCCACCGTGTCCTCATACACCACTACTCCCGTAGCGCCCGCGGCCTTCAGCTCGGCCAGCACCTCCTCGAGGCTGCGCCCCACTCCGGCCGCGAGTGCCCGCACCTCGGGGAGCTCGATCAGGATGTCCACTGCCTTGTTTCGCTCTTCGGCGCGGAAGCGAGTGAGAACCGGAGCTAGAGCCATCAGGCCGGCCAGCACGGTGCACGCGACACCAATCCACACGGACCTAGTCATCGTCACTCTCCCACGAGAGCTGGCGATAGCGGGGAAGAAGCCGTCTGCGCCCGCCCAGCAGCAGCACCGTCACTACCCCTGCGACGAAACCGCCCGCGTGCGCCCAAGTTGCCACGCCTGGCTGCTGGTAGCCCGGAAGCACCTGCATCACGAACCAAGCTCCGAGCAACACCCAGGCTGGCATCTCGATCACGAACACGAAGAACGCCCAAAACAGCGTGTCGATCCTCGCGTGCGGGAATAACATCACGTAGCTGCCGAGAACGCCTGCAATCGCACCGCTCGCACCCAGCGTAGGAATGCCCGACGTCGGATCCACGAAGATGTGCAGTGCCGAGGCGGAAACGCCCCACGCCAGGTACAGCAGGATGTAGAACACCGGCCCGAACGTGTCCTCGACATTGTTGCCGAAGATCCACAAGAACAGCATGTTGCCTAGAAGGTGCGCAATCCCCCCGTGCAGGAACATGCAGGTGAAAAGAGTGACGAGAGCATCGGACGACCCGCCGGAGAAGGCGCCCAGCACGTCCTGCGGCACCATCGCCATCTCCGTGAATACCATCCGCGGCCCGAAGGGGTTACCGCCCCGATCCCACAGAAAGACGATGATGTTCAAGACAATCAACGTCACCGTGATGAGCGGAAAGTGCCTCGGCGGGTTTTCGTCGCGGATAGGCAACAACATGGGTGAACCGGGTACAGAATAGCACGCTCGCCCCGGGGATGTAAACGCAGGCGGCGCGGAGGTGCAACGTTGAAGCTACAGCTGAGCTATGTCGAGGTCCATTCGCGGAACCCGGAGAAAACCCTCACCTTCTATGCCGATCTGTTCAACGTGCCTCCCCAAGGCAAGAGCAAGGAGGGCGGTGGCATCGAGCTAGGCGACGGTTACCTCGGCGTAACCAAGACGCCTGCCGAGGGCGTTCTGCCCGAGTTCGGTGTGGATGTGGAGGACCTAGAACCGTTCCTGACCCGCCTGCGCGCAGGTGGCGTGCCGTTCGACGAGCCCACGGAGATCGAGAGTGGCGGCCGGCGCTTCCTGCAAGTAACCTTCCGCGATCCGGACGGTCGCGAGGTCTCACTTTTCCAGCCCCTATAATCCCGGCGTCCCGCCGGACTCGTCATGCCCCAGCCCGGTCCTTTTCCATGTCCCGGCCAGCGTCCGCCGGCCTGCGCCTACCGAACGCTCACCGCCAGCCCAAGGACCGCGCCGGGGCCTGACCACGCCCCCGGGATTCCATCTGAGCTTCGTCATGCTGAGCTTGTCGAAGCATGCCCTCGCCTGCCGGATGGTAGTATCGGTAGTCCGTCATGCTGAGCTTGTCGAAGCATGCCCTCGCCTGCCGGATGGTAGTATCGGCAGCCCGACAGGCGGGGCACCCGTGCCCTCGCCGTCCGGGTGATGGCGGCCTCCGATGCAACGCTTGCGGCTTGCGTTCGCATGCTTCGACAGGCTCAG
>BTVI01000016.1:0-75432 GCA_045862955.1 Fimbriimonadales bacterium | reverse complement strand
CTTCCGCTCAAGACCATCCCCAGCAGCCGAACGTCGAGGCACAGACGGTGCGCGCCAACAGAAGCGCCGGCATGCGACCCCCACCCCAGCTTCGCAGACCCTCCCCCTTCCGCTTCGCTCCAAGGGGAGGGGTCGGGGCTTCCATGCCTCGATGTTTCGGCTGCCCGGTTGGTGATGGACGTACGGTTTGGTGCGGTCAGCAGCCGAAACGTCTAGGCATCAGAAACCTTCCGCCCTAGACCGTCCCAAGCAGCCGAACTTCTAGGCATGGAACCGGCTCTCCGGCGTTTCCGCGCTTGCCCGCTGGGCAAGCAGGCGAGCAGCCAGGGAAAAGAGTCGGGACAATCGGCACGGAGATTGCACCGCTCCGGACGGGATGAAGGCCTTCACGCGACCGCTTCCGGAGACTCTGATTCTGCTGGCCATCGGCCTCGCGGACATGGTAGCCACCATCCTACTGGTTGGCTCCGGCATGTGTCGCGAGCTGAACCCGCTGATGGCTCCGCTTCTCGACCACCACTGGGCAACCTTCGCTGGGGTCAAAGCGCTCACGCTGCTGGCGGCAGCGACGGGCTGCGAATGGTACCGGCGGCGCGACGAGAAGTTCGTCCGAAAATGGGTGCGCGTGGGGATCGTGAGCTACCTGGTTCTGTGGGTAACTTGGTTCGCCACGGGATGGAACCCTCTGCCCGTCGCTTAGGCTAGAAGAAGAGCCGCACCGCCCCCACGACCATCACCCCGCCCGCCACGATGACGAAGGACTTCACAGCCCACTCGTCGCGGAAGACCAACCTTCGCCCAGTGGCCACCGAGTAGAGGCTGACGAGGCCGCAGCCCACGGCGTACAGAAAGGCGACCGGCCCAGCCGGATGCGCCCGAAACGCTGCGATGACGTTCCCCCTCGCCATGTTACTGAACGCGGTGGTCAGGCCGCACGAGGGACATGGCTTGTGGTAGACGACCAGGAAGCCGCAGGGCGGCATGCCGAGCTGCGTGTGCGTCCCGGTCCCG
The DNA here is from genome assembly GCA_045862955.1 of Fimbriimonadales bacterium. Taxonomy (GTDB): domain Bacteria; phylum Armatimonadota; class Fimbriimonadia; order Fimbriimonadales; family JABRVX01; genus JABRVX01. Next base: position 74,421 of record BTVI01000016.1, on the reverse strand, counting down.
GCAGGAGAAGGCGTCAGCAGCGCGGCAACGAGCAGCATGCCCCCACAGAGAATGAGCACCGCTATCTCGGCCACCAAGCGCTTACGCGGCATGGGAACCGTCTGAACAAAGGGCCGACGGTGGGACGACTCGACGGCATCCACGCTCGTAGTGTAGCATGAAGTGCAACCGCGCCCTCGGCGGAACACGTTGGAGTTCGAATGGTCCCAGTTCGCCGGACGATCGTCTCGCTCGTTCTCGCTCTGCTCACGCTGTGTGCCGCACTAGCTGGGCGGCAGCCCGCGGTCTCGTACGTCGTAACGCCAGACGTGGGCGCGAGGAGCTATCACGTGTCTATGAGCGTGCGCGACGTGCACAGCTCGCCGTTGGAGGTGCGCATCCCGGCATGGTGCCCCGGCTGGTATGTGCTGACCGAGTACCACAAGAACATCCGACGCGTTTCTGCCAAGACGGCCTCGGGCGTGAGGCTGCAGGTGGACGAGGAGGGCGACCGGGTCTGGAGGGTGGAGAACCGGGGCGCGTCGGGGGTGGTGGTGGAGTACCAAGTGCGCGGGAACGACGCCGGATTCGGATTCTTCGGCTCCCATCTAAGCGAGCGGAATGGCTTCGTCAACCCCGCCTCGCTGTGCATGTACCCGACGGGTCGGACGCAAGAGCCCGTGTCCATCCGATTCGACCTTCCCAGCGGATGGAACATTGCCACTGCGCTCGACGAAGGGGGGCGCGAGGGTGAGTTCGTGGCGCAAGATTACGACGAACTGGTGGACAGTCCGTTCGAACTCGGACACTTCAAGCGCGTGGACTTCGAGGCCGCGGGGGTGCCGATGTTCGTGACGTTCACGTATCGGGGCGAGATGCGGCCCAACGCCGAGAAGATCGTCTCCGAGCTGAAGCTGATCGCCGAGACCCAGATCGCGATGTTCGGTGGGGCTCCCATGAAGCGGTACTTCTGGAACATCCATCTAGACACCGGGAGCTTCGGCGGGGGGCTGGAGCATAGGGCCTCGACCACGCTCAATGTGCAGAATAGCGCGGACCTCGACATTCGCTGGCTCGCCTCGCACGAGTTCTTTCATCTGTGGAACGTGAAGCGGATTCGGCCCAAGCTGCTCGGCCCGTTCGACTACACGGGGCCCCAGCGGACAGGAAACCTTTGGTTCGCCGAGGGCGTGACCAGCTACTACGGCGACCTGACGCTGTATCGAGCAGGCATGATCGACCGCGAGCAGTGGCTGCGGACCATCACGAACCAGATCGAGACCCTACAGAACAGCAGTGACAGACTGAAGTACTCGGCTGAGGAAGCCAGCCGGCGGGCTTGGGAGGGCGGCAGCCAAGGCTACGGCAACCTGAGTTACTACAACAAGGGTTTCCTGATTGGCCTGCTACTCGATCTGTCCATCCGTACCCGGACCGCCGGGGAGAAGTCGCTGGATGACGTGATGCGGCACATGCTCAAGAAGCACGCGCCGCCCAAGCCGGGTTACGACGAGGACGGCATCCTCGTCGCGATCAACGAAGTCACGGGGCTGGACTTTACACCTCTCTACACGCGGCTGGCGCGCACGACCGAAGAGCTACCCTACAGCGAAGTGTTTACCGCAGCGGGGTTGCGTTACGGCGGGGGCGAGCAGGGCGAGTCCGGCTTGACTCTTGTGCTGGCGGGTGCTCAGGCCTACCCACGGGTGCAGGAAGTCAGCCCGAACTCTATGGCCGAGTCGATGGGGCTCCAGCCGGGAGACTTCATCGTCTCGGTGAATGGCACGGATGCTCGGGGCAGCGCTGACCCGCTGGCCGGCATCGGGTCGGGTGATGAGGTCGTTATCTCGGCGCTGCGGCGAAGCCAGAAGCTGTCCCTGACCGGCACCATGGGCTCGCGCTCTGCCTCCGGCACTACGCTCGCGCTCTCCCCCAATCCTACTCCGCTCCAGCAGCGCATCCTGGACGGCTGGCTGAAGCGGTAGGATCAAAGAACCTTTCTGCATACCCAAAAAACGCCCAGGTGCAGGAAGGAATCCGGCAGGAGGGTGCGGAAGGAACGCGAAGTCAAATTCATCCTGACCCGGGCTCCACGGATCGGGGCCGACCCTGACTGCCCGAAGAGCCAAAATGGTGGAGAGTGAGGATACAATGCAGTTCTACAATGTGAAGACGCGGCAGCCCGTCGAGGTGGCCGAGAAGGACATCAAGAAGCAGAAGATGGAGCGCAAGACCTCCAAAGGCAAGCAGGTCCGCTATGCCGTGACTGCCACGGTGGACGGGACCAAGCTTTTCAAGTTCATCAACGAGGAGACGTTCAAGTCGCTCAAGGTCCCCGAGGTCAAGTAAAGCGGGCTGCGCGCTGGTCGGGGCCTCACGCAGGCCCGCGGCTCGAGTTCACAGCACCGATACGTACGTCAGATTGTGCCGGTCGGAGGCTGACGACCCGGTTCACGGGAGGGTCCGTTGTGTGGGTAGGCTTACGTCTTTGTGCCCGCATTTGGTACCGGGTCGGACCCCCCGACCGGCTTGCGTAATATTACGCGAAGGCGGTACCTTACCACTGGGCGCTCCCGGAACCGACTGAAACTGTCACTCACTGCAACGGCTCGAGGAGTCCGCCCGGGAGTGTCATGAGCAGAGACCTTAGCCGCACACCTCGCCCAAAGAGCAGTTCCTCCGCGCAGCAGTCGGTGCACGGGCACGCTCGCGATGCCGTGGTGTTAGACCGCTCCGACTTCCATTCGCTGTTCGATACACTGGCGAGGCACGGCTATCAGGTCCTTGGGCCGGTCCTGCAGGACGGAACCATCACCATCGATCGCATCACCAGCGTGAGCGACCTTCCCGCCGGCTGGACGGACGTACAGGCGCCTGGTAGTTACCGGGTGAAGAAGCGGTCTGATCAGCGGCTGTTCGGCTACGTAGTTGGGCAACACTCGTGGAAGCGCTTCCTTAACCCGCCGGTGACGACTCTGATGCGGATTCGCAGGGAGAACGGACGGATCGCCATCACCCCCGAGCCGCTACAGACGGAGAAGTATGCATTCCTCGGTGTCCGCTCATGCGACGTCGCCGGCATCCGCATCATGGACCGCGTAATGCTCGAGGGGCCCTATGCCGACGAACGCTACCGCGCCCGGCGCCAGAACTCACTAATCATAGCGGTGAACTGCAGCGAGGCCAGAGGCTGCTGCTTCTGCGTGTCTATGGACACGGGCCCCAAGGCGGCTAGCGGGTTCGACTTGGCCATGACCGAGGTCCTCGATAGCGATCACCACTACTTCGTGCTCGAAGCCGGGAGTGACCAGGGTCGAAAAGTTCTCGAAGAGCTTCCCACCCGGCCGGCCGACGAGGGCGAGCGCGAGGCCGCAGATGCGGAGGTTGCCAGAGCCGCCCAGCAGATGGGACGTGCTCTGAACACACACGGCCTGGCAGAGAAGCTCGCGCAACAGCACGAGCATCCCCGATGGTCGCAGGTTGCCAAGCGATGCCTCTCGTGCGGCAACTGCACGATGGTGTGCCCTACTTGCTTCTGCATGACGATTGAAGACCACAGCGACCTGACCAACGAGAATGCGGAGCGCAGACGTCTTTGGGACTCGTGTTTCAGCAGGGAGTTCTCGTATATTCATGGAGGACATGTGCGTGATTCCGTTGCCTCGCGCTATCGGCAGTGGCTGATGCACAAGCTCTCGACTTGGCAGGATCAGTTCGGATCTTTCGGGTGTGTGGGATGCGGTCGGTGCATCGTATGGTGCCCGGTCGGGATCGACATTACAGAGGAGGCCGCGGCGATCGTCGGAGGACGCTGATCGCTTCGGGGTTTGTAGCAAGATGGAGACGCTAGAGAGGATTCTTAGGGAGCACAAGTTCTTTCGCGATTTGGAGCCACAGCACATCGAATTACTGGTCGGGTGTGCCTCGAATGTTCGTTTCAGCGAGGGGGAGTTCATCTGCCGAGAGGGCGACGAGGCGACGCAGTTCTTCCTGATTCGCGGCGGCAGCGTCGCGCTGGAGATCAACACCCACGACCGCGGCCCGCTCGTGGTGCAGACGCTAGGAGAGGGCGACATTCTGGGTTGGTCTTGGCTGATCTGGCCCTACAAGTGGCACTTCGACGCGCGATGTTTGGATTTGGTCCGAGCCATCGCACTCGACGCGACGTGCCTGCGCACCAAGTGCGAAGCCGACCACCACCTAGGCTATGAGATTCTCAAACGCTTCGGGCACGTGGTGGTAGAGCGACTGGAGGCTACTCGTTTGCAGCTCCTCGACGTATATAGGGTGACACCATGAGGTCTTCGGCATGGCAATAGCTGCAGTCGCTCCCGACGTTCTCGTGCCTCGCCCCTTCGAGATCACGCGTTACGTCAAGGACACGTATGACACCTTCACGATCGAGTTGGAGCCTGCAGACGGTGGTGGCCCGATCGCCTTCGAGCCTGGGCAGTTCAACATGCTGTATGTGATGGGTGTGGGAGAGGTGCCGATCTCCATCAGCGGTGACCCGGCCCGGCCCGAGAAGTTGGTGCACACGATCCGCGCGGTCGGGCCTGTTACCAAGGCGATGCAAGCAATGGGCAAGGGTGACATGATCGGTGTGCGTGGCCCATATGGCAGTGCGTGGCCCGTCGAGATGGCAAAAGGCAATGACCTGCTGGTGATCGCCGGAGGCATCGGCCTCGCTCCCTTGCGTCCGGCCATCTATTGGGGCCTCGCGCATCGCAAGGAGCTGGGGCGGATCATGCTCCTGTATGGCACCCGAACTCCGAAGGACATCCTGTACCGTAGAGAGCTGGAGAAGTGGAGGGGCAGGCTGGACGTTTCAGTGCGTGTGACTGTCGACCGAGCGGACCCAGGTTGGAAGGGAAACGTGGGTGTGGTGACCACACTGATTCCCCGGGCGGGCTTCGACCCTGTGGACGTAATAGCACTCGTGTGTGGGCCGGAGGTGATGATGCGGTTCTCTGCTCGGGACCTGGTGAACCACGGCGTCTCGCCGGACCGCATATTCTTGTCACAAGAGCGCAACATGAAGTGTGGTGTCGGGCTGTGTGGCAGATGTCAGTACGGACCCGCTTTCGTGTGCAAGGACGGTCCAGTGTTCTCCTATGAGCGCGTAAGCCCGTTGCTAGGAAAGCGTGAGCTATGAGGGATGGTAAGAGACCAAAACTGGCGGTGTGGAAGTTCGCGTCCTGCGACGGGTGTCAGTTATCCCTACTCGACTGCGAGGACGAGCTACTCGCTGTCGCAGATGCGGTTCAGATCTGCTACTTTCCAGAAGCTACCGACACGTTCATCAGGGGGCCATACGACGTGTCATTGGTCGAGGGCTCCATTACCACGCCGCACGACGCCGAACGCATACACGGGATTCGACGGTCCTCCAAGGTATTGATTACGATCGGGGCCTGTGCGACCGCCGGAGGCATACAGGCGCTGCGCAACTTTCGCGACGTGAAAGACTTCACGCGGATGGTCTACGCTTCGCCGGAGTACATCGACACGCTAGGCAAATCTACACCGATTGCGGATCATGTGAAGGTGGACTTCGAGCTACGCGGTTGCCCGATCAACAAGCACCAGCTCGTCGAAGTGATTGCCGCGTTTCTTGCAGGGCGCAAGCCGAATGTACCTACATACAGCGTATGCATGGAATGCAAGCGGCGAGGGACAGTGTGTGTGATGGTAGCGCACGGCACTGCCTGTCTCGGGCCCGTCACGCAGGCGAGTTGCGGCGCGATCTGCCCGGCCTACAACCGGGGATGCTACGGTTGTTTCGGCCCGAAGGAGACGCCGAATACCTCTTCCATCGCCAACTGGTTCGGCGAGCATGGCGTCCACGGCCGCGAACTGGTGCGCATGTTCCGAAGCTACAACGCCTACGCGGGGCCCTTCCGCGCGGAGAGCGAAGCCCATGACCGATAGACGGATCAAGGTGGACTACATGACGCGCGTCGAGGGGGAGGGCGCGCTGACCGTCCGGATTAAGAACGGCCAAGTTCAGGAAGTCAAGTTCCGCATCTTCGAGCCTCCGCGGTTCTTCGAAGCGTTCCTTCGCGGCCGGGACCATCGGGAGGCGCCAGACATCACCGCACGTATCTGCGGCATCTGCCCCATCGCCTATCAGATGAGTGCCGTCCATGCGATGGAGGATGCCTTTCGCGTAAAGGTAGGGGGACAGCTTCGAGCACTACGCCGTCTGATTTACTGCGGCGAGTGGATCGAGAGCCACGTGCTGCACATCTTCATGCTGCACGCCCCAGACTTCCTCGGCTATCCGGATGTGATTGCGGTCTCGAAGGACCATCCCGAGCTGGTGCAGAAGGCGCTGCAGCTGAAGAAAGCCGGGAACGAGATCGTTGCGCTGCTTGGTGGTAGGGAGATCCACCCTGTGAATGTGAGAGTGGGTGGCTTCTATCGCACTCCCTCGCGCAGAGAGCTGGATGAGCTGGCAGAGAAGCTGAAACCCGCGAGAGATATCGCGCTAGAAGCGGTGAAATGGACCGCTTCCCTCCCCTTCCCGGATGTCGAGCGTGACTACGAGTTCGTGGCCCTCAGCCACCCGGACGAATACCCGTTCTGCGAGGGCAGACTGGTTTCTAACAAGGGCCTGGACATCGCCATACGCGAGTATGACGCCCACTTCTCCGAGCAGCATGTATCGCACTCGAACGCGCTTCAGTCGCGAAACAAAGCTGGCGGTGCGTACAAGGTCGGTCCTTTGGCGCGATACAATCTGAACTTCGAAAAACTGCGGCCGATCGCACGACAGGCCGCGCTGGAAGCGGGGCTGAAGGCGGAGTGCCGCAACCCCTTCATGAGCATTGCGGTGCGTGCCGTGGAGACGTTGCATGCATGCGACGAGGCGCTGGCAATCATAGAGCAGTATGAGCCGCCAGAGTCGCCCTGCGTGGAGTATGAGGTGATTGCGGCTACCGGCTATGGCTGCACGGAGGCTCCGCGCGGCATCTGCTACCACCGATACAGTGTCGACGTCGAAGGACTGATAGTAGATGCACAGATCGTTCCACCCACGTCGCAGAACCAGCCGTCCATCGAGGCAGACCTGGAGCACGTCGTGAAGCAGTTCATGGATTTGCCGCATGCCGAGCTGACAAGGCGCTGTGAGATGGCGGTGCGCAACTACGATCCATGCATTTCGTGTGCGACACACTTCTTGAAGCTGAACATCATCCGGGAGTAGGAGTGTCACGGCGTGAAAGTGCTATTCGTCATCAACGACAGCCCTTATGGCAGCGAGAAGGCGTTCAACGCACTTAGGTTGCACTCGGCGATTCGAGCGGCGGATCCAACGGTCGAGATGAGCATATTCCTGCTGTCAGACGGCGTCTACTGCGCCATTCCTCAGCACCAACGACCCGACGGTAGCTACAATATCGAGACCATGCTGCAAGAGGCGATCTCGGGCGGCACGAGAGTGGTAGCATGCGCGACGTGCCTCGACCACAGGGGACTGTGGGGGCACGAGCTGCTCGGAGGCGTGGAGCACGCAACGATGAAGGAGCTGTCAGAGTGGACGCTCAGCGCGGACCGCGTGATCACTTTCTGAGCAAGCGCGTGCTGATCGTAGGCATTGGTAATGACATGCGGGGAGACGACGCAGCCGGCCTGCTAGTAGTTCGACGGCTTCGTGAGATGGGGGTGGATGCGGACCTCCGCGAGTGTGGCGGCGATGGGGCGGAGATGATGGATTTGTGGCGTGATGCCGAGGAGACGATCCTGATCGATGCGGTGCGGTCCGGGGCTCCTCCAGGCACTATCCATTGCTTCGACGCGTGCTGTGAGCCCATACCTGCTGCGTTTCGCAACAGCCCCTCCACCCATCTCTTCAGCGTTGCCGAGGCGATCGAGTTGGCCCGCTCCCTACTGCGCCTACCACCGAAGATGACTGTGTATGGGATTGAGGGCGGAGAGTTCTCGCTCGGCACTTCACCGTCCCCGAACGTGGTTGGTGCCATCGAGAGGGTTGTGGCAGATGTTGCCGGCTACCTTGGGTCTCGGGGCTAGCCGTCAACCGCGACTCGTCGTGTCGAGCGTGGAAGGGTGCGAGCGACGGCCGTATGTCATTGGCTGACCCTACCACGCTGACGGAAGGCGGTGTCATGCTTCGACAAGCTCAGCATGACGGTGTCGGGTGCCTGTCAGCCGTCGTGCCCGCTACGCTGGCGGTAGGCGGTGTCATGCTTCGACAAGCTCAGCATGACGGTGTCGGGTGCCTCTCAGCACTCGTGCCCGCTACGTTGGCGGTAGGAGGCGTCATGCTTCGACAGGCTCAGCATGACGGTGTGGGCCGGACGCTATCGCTCGATGCCACTACGCTGGCGGTAGGCGGTGTCATGCTTCGACAGGCTCAGCATGACGGTGTGGGCCGGACGCTATCACTCGATGCCACTACGCTGGCGGAAGACGGCGTCATGCTTCGACAAGCTCAGCATGACGGTGTCGGGTGCCTGGGAGCACTCGACACTACTACGGTGGCGGTAGGAGGCGTCATGCTTCGACAGGCTCAGCATGACGCAACCACACCTGACGGATGTCAGACTATCTGCCCCTGCAGCGCGTCGTAGTCTCCCTCGCGAATCGGCTTCAATCCAGCTACGTCCTCTGCATCGTAGTCCAGCAGCTTCAGCCAGTCTTCCTGTGTGTCCGTCTTCGGGAAGATTTCGTTCTCGCGGAACTCGGTGCGGATGGCCGTTGTTAGGTCCTCCACCGACACGCCCCCATCCTGTTCGCCATGCTCGATGGCGCGACGAATGGCATAGTCCTTTGCTCGATCCACAGCGGATTTTATCAGCGCCCCGCTCACCAGGTCCGACCAGTGCAGCACGTCGCGGCTACCGTTGCGCAAGAACACAGTAAGGAACTGCGTTTCGTTGGTACGTCTCCACAGGTACTCGGTCGCACGGTGGATAGCGCACTCCCGTGCGGCATCCACGTCGCCATCGAACTCCGCTCGAAGTGAGGGTGCTAGCGGCACGCCGGAATGCAGGTAGATGCGCAGGATGTCCTCCGTCGCAAGCCGGTCCGGACGGCCTATCTTCACCTTGCGGTCGATTCGCTCGGGCCGCAACACCGCAGGGTCTATGTAATCCGGTCGGTTGGAAGTGAGCATCACTACCACGTTCTGCAGCTCCACCAGCCCATCCATCTCCGCGCAGAACTGCGGCACCACCGTGTTGGAAATGTTCAGCCATCTGCCGGAGCTGCGCGTGCGGAGGATCGACTCGCACTCGTCTATGAAGATAAAGACCAGTTTCCCGTCGCTAGCCTTCTCCCGTGCAGTGGCGAAGATTTCGCGCACCATGCGCTCTGTTTCTCCCAACCACATGTTCAGGATGCGCGGGCCGCTGATGAACATGAAGTACTCCTCCACCTTTTCGCCACGTACCTTGGAGTACTCCTGAGTCAGGTTGTAGGCGGTCGCCTTTCCGATCAGCGTCTTCCCGCAGCCTGGAGGGCCGTAGAGCAGGATGCCTTTGATGGGCTTCTTGTCGAACCTGCGGTACACCTCGGGATGAAGTAGCGGATATTCGATGGTGTCCTTGATGAGCCGGATAGCCTCTTCTTGCCCGCCCACTTTGCTCCACGGGAGTTCGGGAACCTCTTCCAGGTAGTAGTCTCGCACTTCGTTGCGTCCGTAGTGCTCCACGGCAAGGCGGAAGGTGGGGTCCATTCGAACCTCATCCCCAGGCTCGATCTTGGCATCGGCTGTGGCCGCACCGCGCCGGACGATACGCCCGCCCGTCCCTTGTACGTCGGTTGCCACGCGAAGTCTGCCATCCTCGTACACATCGGTGACCTTGGCAATCTGCCCGCCGGAATGCACCCCGAGGTCCTCCAGCACGGTGTACGCCTCGTTCACGCGCACCTGCGTACCCGGCTGCAAGTCGGCCAAGTCTGCCTTCGGATCGAGGTTGGCCACGAACTCGGTGTCGCCGAGGGCGATCAGCGCGTACTCGTCTTTCTTGCCCAGGTACACACAGACGCGGTTGGCGGGCGAGGTGAGTTTCTCGTACGCCTCTTCGAACTCGGCGAGCGCCTGCTGCATTTTCTCGCGGTCCTCGGCGTCCATCTGAAGCCGAACCTGAAGGCTACGCAGGTAGTTCAAGAGCCGCGGGTTGTCACGCGGAACCATCCGGATCAGCTCCTCCAGGATGGCCAGAGCGCTGCTCCCCCGCTGCTCGTCGTCTCTCGTGCCATCGAAAACGTTGTCGCTCATGTTCTCCCTAGTCCCGTTCATTCGAGCAGGCTTGATTATAGTGTACGTCGTCCGGTACGTTGACCACCGAGATGAGAGCCCTTCTTCCTCCCGACGCGCGTGAAACCGAGCCCTATTTGTCCTTAACGTTCCCAGACCCGCCGAATGTGCGGCCTTATACCGTGATCAACATGGTCTCCACGCTGGACGGCCGTATCGTCAACGATAAGAACGCAAAAGGCCTCGGTTCTGCGACCGACAAGCGCCTGATGGAGAGAATAAGGACCCAGGTGGACGCGGTGATCATCGGTGCCAGGACACTCCGGGCGGACCCGCGAATGGGCTATCCAGCCGGGTTGACTCGAGCCGTCCTCTCGAACAGCGGGCAGCTTCCGGCGGACCTCAGCTTCTTCGAGGAGGCGCCGGAGCGCGCAATTCTGTACCTGACGGGCGGTGACGCACCGACGTTGCCAGCAGGCTCCGAGGTCGTGCGAGTGGCGGACGCCCTGGCTGCGGTGCGGCACTTGCGCCAGCAGAGAGGCGTGCGGACGCTGCTGGTGGAAGGCGGCTCCATCCTGAACGGGCATCTCATCCGTGCCGGGTACGTTGACGAGCTGTTTCTAACGCTCGCGCCGAAGCTGCGAGGCGGCGAGGGGCCGACCATCGTGACCACGCCGCCGTTCCCGTCAGACGCCCTGCCCCGGCTGAGGCTTCTGAGCGTGTTCGAGGAGGATGGGGAGCTGTTTTTGCGGTATGCGATCGTGGGCGACGCGCAACCAGTTGACCAGGGAGGCTCGTACGACTAGTGGACGGGTCAGTGGAAACCGTCATGCTGAGCCGTCAGTCGGAGACCGGGGGAGCCGTCAGTGGGAAACCGTCATGCTGAGCCGTCAGTGGGAGGCCGGGGGAGCCGTCAGTGGAAACCGTCATGTTGAGCTCTCAGTCGGAGACCGGGGGAGCCGTCAGTGGGAAACCGTCATGCTGAGCTTGTCGAAGCATGACCCCGCTTCCCGCTCGCTCTCGAGTCTAGCAGGTAAGCTTCCCTCTGTCGCCCTCATGCTTCGACAAGCTCAGCATGACGGTTCGGGGCGCCGCGGGTGCGGTGCATCCTTTCCAGTGACCCATCCTAGAGTAGCAGCGAGGAGGCAAGGCGATTGGAGGAACCCGTAGTCTACTCACCGCCCGCGTGCATCCAGTGGTTCGAGGTGGGTGCGGGTGGCATGAAGCAGGACGCGAGGGCCAAGGCCAAAGCAGCGAAGGCCGGACTGCAGGAGAAGGACCTGGGCACAGCGTTGAAGGAGGGTCTCTCAGCAGCGATGCGCGCGGGTCGAGCCGCTATGGCCAACCTGGCCGTGAAGCGGGGGGAAGCTACCGAGGTCCGGCTGTACGAGGACCACTTCGAGCTGGTGTCGCTGCTGAAGACGGTCTCCATTCCATACAAAGAAGTGCGCTCCATCACGCCCTTGCCGGGCGGCAAGCATCGCTACAGGCTCACCCTTCGTTCTGGCGAACATACGCTGTCGCCCGTCGCCTATCTGGTTTCCGGCAGCGCCCGTGTGCCTGTCGGCTGGCAGCGGAACGGCATGGAGGTCCCCTACCTACTTCTCATCGAAGAACTCGCCGCGCGGTGTGGGTTGGAGGTGGGGGCAGACTAGGGGCCGACCCTGCGAGGCCGTTCGCTGCAAGCCCATCCGGGTGGGATGTGACGGTCTGTCAGACAGGGGTCCCTCGGTCGCGGTGGAGCTTATTACAGATCGAAAGGTTGTTTCGCCGCTCCCTCGGGATTACAGTGGTGCTGGTTGCGCTTGTCAACTGTGGCAGCATGGATGGCGAGCACGGGTAATCGTCATGCTGAGCCTGTCGAAGCATGACGATAACTGCCTCCATCCGGCCACATGGTCATACCACCCTCGGGATCACGAGCGCATGCTTCGACAAGCTCAGCATGACGCCGCAACAGGTGATACTTTGTATGAGGGCCCGAGCATGCCCACCATGGCGGCGCTCGGTACAGAGTAGTACCTACCCCACTAGTTCCCGGCAGCGGGAGACGATGCGGGAGGCGTTGGGTACCACCTCGAGCTCTAGGTTAGCAGCGTACGGCATCGGTACGTTCAGCCCTCCCACGCGCATTACCGGTGCGTCCAGGTCGTCGAAGCACGACTCCCCGATTCGAGCAGCGATTTCGGCGCCGAAGGCCCCCGAACGCCACGCCTCGTACACTACCAGCGCGCGGTGAGTCTTCCGAACGGAAGAGAAGATGGTATCCGTGTCGAGGGGCAGGAGGCTGCGCGCGTCCACCACCTCCACTGAGATACCATCCTTCTCTAACATCTCCGCGGCCTTCAGCGACTCCATCCTCATCCGAGACCATGTGATGATACTGACGTCTGTGCCCTCCCGTACCACCTCCGCCTCGCCGAAGGGTGTCATGAACTCCGAATCCTCGGGCACCTCACCCTTCGACGCATAGAGCCCCGGTGCTTCGATCAAGATAACTGGGTTCTCGTCTCGTATCGCCGTCTTCAGCAGGCCCTTTGCGTCGGCGGGTGTAGCCGGGCACACTACCTTCAGCCCGGGTACGTGCGCATAGATGCCCTCCAGCGACTGCGAATGCTGCGCCGAAAGTTGACGTCCCGCTCCTCCCGGACCCCGCACTACCAATGGCACCTTCGCCTGTCCCCCTGTCATGTAGTGGATCTTCGCCGCATGGTTGATGATCTGGTCCATGGCTAGGATGGAGAAAGACATCGTCATCATCTCCACCACCGGGCGCAGTCCTGCCATCGCAGCGCCGATTGCGATGCCTACGATGCCGGGCTCGGAGATCGGCGTGTCCCACACGCGCGCCTCCCGAAACTGCTCGAACAACCCCGCCGTCACACGGAAGGTGCCTTGGTAGCGTCCGATGTCCTCGCCCATAATGAACACGTTGTCGTCGCGCTCGATCTCTTCGATCAGAGCAGTTCGGAGGGCATCGCGATAGGTCATCGTCGCCATTAGTGTCCCACCTCCGGCATCATGTCCGTATACACGTGCTCGTACACCTCTTCAATGGGTGGTTCGGGAGAGGTATCGGCGAACGTGTAGGCCTCCTCGACAATCCGCTGTATCTCGATATCCCACAGCTCCATGTCGGCCTCGGTGGCGATCTCCTCCCGTATCAACCTCTGGCCGTGGACGCGGAGCGGGTCACGGTTGCGCCATTCGGCGACCTCTTCTTCCGTGCGGTACAGGTTCTGGCTAACATCCGCGGCGCCGTGCCCCACGAATCGATAGTTCATCATCTCTACGCAGTATGGCCGCGAAGTCTCACGCACTTGAGAGATGATCCGGTCCGCATCACGACGCACCTGCACAACGTCCATTCCATCCAATCTCTCGTGTCCCATTGCGAATGGCGCGGCTCGTTTATGCAGCTCGGTGTCCGCCGCGTGGTACTCCAAGCGCGTCCCCATTGCGAACTGGTTATTCTCGATGATGAACACGATGGGCAGGTCCCACAAGGATGCCATGTTCATCACCTCGGGAACAACGCCGGCATTCACAGCACCGTCGCCCATGAAACAGAGCACTACCTGCCCCGTGTTGTGATACTTCGCTGCGAAAGCCAATCCGACGCCCAGTGGTACGTGTCCCCCTACGATCCCCCATCCCCCATAGAAACCACGAGGGATATCGTAGAGGTGCATGGAACCCCCTTTGCCGCGCGCACATCCGGTGACACGCCCGAACAACTCTGCCATCACCACTTTGGGGTCGGTACCCATCTGCAGTGCGAAACCGTGCACTCGGTACGCACCGATTACCGAGTCCCCGGGACGCAATGCCGAAAGCCATCCCACACCGGTCGCCTCTTGTCCGATGTACAAGTGGAGATACCCGCCGATCTTGCCCGCGCGATAGGCGAACTCACACTTCTCCTCGAAGCGACGAATGAGCAGCATGTCCTTGTAGAACTGCTTCAGTTGTTCGGCATCCGCCACCGCGGGCCTATTTCTTGCCGGTGTACTCACGTGCACCTCCTAGGCGGGTGATGCCGCCCTCTGCGCCACTTCCGGCGCTTTCTCGAGCGCTCTCAGTATTTTTCGGATCGACCCGAGGATGTCCGACCTCGGATGCCACCTTACTCCCTCTGGTTTGAACGTAGCCGTCCCCACAGCCTGCGTCAAGAGCGTACAAACTTTGGGGCTCAGCTTCGCGCCAGGACCCAGCACGAGGTCTGCCACCCCTTCGCGCATTTCGAGTTTGGCTACTCCCACACGATACGCGCGCATTCTCAGGCGCATGACCTCGGCCGCGGCCTCCACGTCGGCGGGGAGGGGACCGTATCGGTCTTTCAGCTCCGATAGTACCTCGGCAAGGTCCTCTTCGGTTCTGGAGCTGGTTAGCCGACGGTAGAAGAACAGTCGCTGGGCCTGGTCCGTCACGTAGCTCGCAGGGATCTGGGCGGTGATGGGCAGATCGAAGGTCGGGAGCGTTGCGAACGCCTCCTCGAGTGGCACACCGCGAAGGTCGTTCACCGCCTCGCGAATCATCTCGACGAACAGGTCATAGCCTACACTTACCACGAACCCGTGTTGCTTAGAGCCGAGCAGCTCCCCGGCACCCCGAATCTGCAGGTCCCGAAAGGCTAACGAGTACCCAGACCCCAGGTCGGAGAACTCCTCCAGGGCCTTCAGGCGCTGAAGCGCTGCCTCCGTGAGCACCTTCTCCTTGCGATAGAGCAAGTAGGCGTAGGCTTGGCGATCCGACCGGCCTACGCGCCCTCGCAACTGATAGAGTTGCGCGAGTCCGAGTCGGTCCGCACCGTCCACGATGATAGTATTGCAGCGCGGTACGTCCAGGCCGTTCTCGATAATCGTGGTGCACACGAGCACGTCGAACTCGCCCCGGTAGAAGGCGAGCATCACGGCTTCCAGCTCGCGTTCGTCCATCTGCCCATGGCCCACGGCAATCCTCGCAGAGGGCACCAGCCGGGCTATGTGATCCGCGATGTGGTGAATGTGCTGCACGCGGTTATACACGTAGTACACCTGGCCGTTCCGCGCCAGCTCACGCAAAATGGCCTCTCGCACCACACTATCATGATAGGTTCGTAGGCAAGTGCGGATTGGTAGCCTCCCCGGAGGGGGATCCGTGATGACGGACATCGAGCGAATATCCATCATCGCCATGCTCAAGGTGCGTGGAATCGGCGTGGCAGTGAGTGTTAGCACATCCACCTGTGCTCGCAGCTTCTTGATCTGCTCTTTCTGCATTACGCCGAACCGCTGCTCCTCGTCTACGATGAGCAGTCCCAGATTGTGGAACGTCACATCCTTCGACAGCAGCCGGTGTGTACCGATCACTATGTCCAGCTCGCCCGTCTTAAGCTTGGCCAGAATCTCCTTCTGCTGCTTGGGGGATTTGAACCGCGAGATGAAGTCCAGTTGCACGGGGTAAGGTGCGAGTCGCTCACGAAAGGTCTCGTAGTGCTGTGTGGCCAGGATGGTAGTCGGGCAGAGCACGCCTACCTGTCTTCCGGCCTGTGCCACCTTGAAAGCCGCTCTAACTGCCACCTCGGTCTTGCCGAAGCCGACGTCACCGCATACCAATCGGTCCATCGGGTGCGGCTGCTCCAGGTCCCTCTTCACCTCGCTGATCGCCCGGAGCTGCGTTCTCGTCTCCACCCACGGGAAGGTGGCTTCCATCTCCGCCTGCCACGGACTGTCCGGAGGAAAAGGGTCTTTGGTCACCTTGGCGCGTGCGGCGTAGATCTTGAGTAGATCTTCGGCCATTTCACGGGCGCCCTGCTTCGCGGACTTGACGGTTCGTTGCCATTCTCCGCTGTGCAGCCGGTTGACTTTGGGAGGCTCATCGGTGGGAGCCAGGTACTTCTGGATGCGATCGAGCTGATCCACCGGCACGAACAGCTTGTCCGGTGGCGCGTACTCGATGTGCAAGAACTCTTTCTCCACCCCTTCGAACCGGCGCGTCACCAGTCCGCGGTAGATCCCGATTCCGAAGTAGATGTGTACGACGTAGTCGCCGGGCTCGAGGTCGAGCACCGTCGCGATGGGGGCACCTTCGCGGTAACGCTTCTGCGGAAGCCGAAGCCGGCCCACGCCGAATAGCTCGGCGTCGGTAAGCACTGCAAACCGTTCCGACGGTATCGCGAACCCGCCTGCCGGGTTCCCCGATGCGAGATGGAATCCCCCTAGTCGGATCTCCCCTTCCAACCAGGGTACGTCAATCCCCGTGAGGGTCTGTCGAGCGCGAGTGGGTTGGTCGGTGCCGACCACGACGGTGAAGCCCGAACCCAGCCAATTGCGGATGGTTTCCACCAGCGATTGCGGGTTCGTGCGGTAGGGCGCCAGGCTGGCGACCCCAGCCGAGCGAACTACGGTATCGTGGAGCCAGTCGGCGGTCGAGTCCCCCAGCGACATCGCGATGAGACGCTTGACCTCACCCAGTCGAGATGGAGGAGCGAGAAACCAGTCGGCCTCTGCGCTCAGCATCTCCCCGCGACCCATACGGGTCTCTAGTGCCTGCTGCATCTCCTGGTGAGCGCGCTCGACGTGAACGCTGATCTCCAGGGGCTCGTCCACGATGAGCAGCCCGTCGTCTCCCAGATAGTCCAACGCGCACGTGGTCGCATCGTTGACGAGCGGCCGGTAGAGGGTCTCGCGGTCGAAGCACAGGCCGGCCTGAAGTGCGGCGATATCAGCAGAGATCGCCTCCTCCAGCACTTCCCTTGCCTCTCCCGTGAGGGTGCTCGCTTCGCGCTCGAGACGGGCAGCAAGGTGCTTGGCAACTTCGGCGCCACGGTCTCCGACGAGGGTCTCCCGAGCGGGCGGTATGGCGACCTCCTCGACTTCGCGAACGGACCGCTGCGACTGCGGGTCGAACTCCCTCATGCTCTCGATCTCGTCACCGAAGAACTCTAGGCGAACGGGAAGGGCTCGGCCCATGGGGTAGATATCTACGATGCCGCCACGTCGCGAGAAGCCGCTCGGCATGCGGACGGGCTCCTGGGCCTCATAGCCCTTCCGCACCAGCCTGCGCAGGAGCAACTCGAGGTTGCACTCCTGCCCAACCTCCAGCAGCATGGTTTCCTTGATCAGCCGAGCGGGAGGCAGGGTGTATTCCAGTGCGGCCGTGGGAGATGCGATTACGATGGCACCGCCGCGGGAAGCCAGGCGAAGCAGCGCTCCGATCCGCTCCGAGAGGGCGTTCAGCTCCGGAGACGTGTCCTCGAACAGGGTGGAGGAGCCGTTCGGCAGGTGGAGCAAGCATCGCTCGGGTACGCCGTAGAGTGCTAAGCGAGCTTGCCACTGCAGGGCGCTTTCGTAGGTGGACGTCACGATGAGAGCGCGAAAAGCATCCTGCTCCAGGCGCGAGCGAGCCATCGCCGCAACGAAGGGCGCCCGCGCCTCGACTGCAAGGTCACGCCACTCGGCCCGCCCTTCGGCGTCGTCCCAGAACGAGGACAGTCCCTCCAGCCTGCGAAGCTGGAGAGCCCAATCGCTTATGTGCATGCGGTGTGGGATTGTACCTATGGCTTTGTGCGCACCCGAGGGGTAGCTCAACAGTTTGGGCCCCCGGCCGCGCGAAGCCCTGGCTATCTACCTAGAATTAACGAGCTCGAGCAGGCTGCTGCACCGCTAGTTTCGGCAGGTCCTCAGGGAAGCCGGAGCGTTGACTTAGTGACGACCCTGACCGAGCCGCTCCTGCCTGCCATCTCGATCTCGGCGACGACCGCAGCGGACTCCTCGTTGAAAGCTACCCGCGAGCCGTCTCGAGTGAGTTCCGCCAGCCCGTTCACTTCCAGCGTGCCGACCGCGCGTTCGGCGGCGTGTTCGAACTCGAAGTCCCTCCTGCCCGAGTAGCGCAACACTTGGCCGCGTTCCCGCGGCGCTTCTAGGGTGTAGCGGACGGCGACTGGGATCACGTGCTCCTCGGGCACCACACGGCCGAGTAGCCTACCGATGGGGAAGGAGAGCTGGACGTCCCAGCGATGGGTGGCTCGAGGGCTGCGGTTGGGCAAGACAACGCCGAGGTAGGCGACGGAGGCCGGCGCACCGGGACCCCTGCCAGGTTCCGAATGGCGGACTTCGGCCAGTCCGCTCGGTGCGACCCACAGCGTGGCTACCTGACCAGCGATCCGTCGTGCCAAGGCGTCGTCCCCCTTGGCCAGCTTCACATCTTCCAGCCGGACCTCGATCCTCGCTCGCGGCCCCTCGATGTCTACGACGGAGTGGACCTGCGTAGCCGAGAAGGCCACGTGCATCTCTACGGGTGAGGGAGCTAGCGGCCCGGTCAAGCTGTACCGGGTATCGTGGACCAGACTGTAGCGAAGAACCTCGCCATCGCGGAATGTCAGCCTCGGCTTGTCGGACACCGTGCCGTTCTGGGGGAGCGCAGCAGAGTTCCTATCCGGCCCACGAAGCGGTCCGCATCCGGACGCCAGTGGTAGGGCGACGAGCAGAAGGCAGAACCGGGCGGTCACGGCCTTCGGACCATGGTCTGCTCGGCTGTTCGCACAAATGTGCGAAGGGTGCCGCCCTGCAGCTTGCTTACCTGCACGTCTATCTTGCTCTCTGCGCTCTGAATGATGCCGGTCTCGACCTCGACCCAGGCGTCCTCGGACAACTTGACCGTACCGCTATATCGGATGGTCTTGTCGTCGGGCGAGTCCTCGGCGACTGCCGCATCTACTGCCATGCGAACTTTGGCTTGGCGGGACCCTTTGCGGTCCGATAGCTCTAGTAGTCGGAACTTGGCGGTCACGGGGATGGTGGGCGCGCCCGCTTCGACGATCTTGGCCAGGTTCAGCTTGCACGAGTGCGTCCAGGTTGCCCCAACTCCGACAGGCCCTTCTGGGAAGACCAGCCCATTTAGTCCGACCTCGAACGGAACCTCGTCGCCTTCGCCGAGATGGATGCGACCCCGGCTGTCGAAGCGGTAGACCTGGACCTGAGAACGCAGCCGCTCCTCCAGCATGCGTGCATGGCTGACATCGGCCTGCCCTCCCCGCTCGACGGTGGCTTTGGGCGACTGAAAGCGAACTTCCACCGGGAAGATGCCTGACTTGTCCGCACGCTTGGCGGATTGCACTGCCACAGTAGTACTGGTCATTTGCAGCTTAGAGGTCTCACTACCCCCGGCACCCTCGGACACGAACATTCGAGAAGTAAGGTCGTACTTTATTGGCTTGTCGGGTGGAAGCTCGAATCGCAGGCGAACGACCTCGCTAGTCTGGCCGGCCCCTGCCGCCTGGCCGGTCGGGGGGCCTGCGGGCTGGGTCGTCGCGGCTTGTCGGCCCTTCGGCTCGGCAGACGTGTTGGGGGAGGAGCCACGACACCCGGACACGAGCAGGCACGAAGCTAAGGCTATCAGGAGAGCCACCCGGGTGCTCTGCGAAAGCGGCGCGAAGGAGAGCTTCATGATTCGCGATTATGGCACCGCTTGGGCCCAACGTCTGAGAGAATGCGAACCCGTGAACAGACTGTTGCGTAGCCTTCAATAGCATGGGTACACTTTTTAGCTTGCGGGCGGAGGGCACCTAGCCTCGAGCAATCTGCGGCTTACCACTAGCCGTAACGATAGAGGGGCGTGCTCATGCGACGCCCGCGAACTAGGAGGTTCAGCAGTTCATGTTCCAATCCACGTCGGACTTGGTGGAACGAGTCGGAAGCAGCTACGTGTTGGCCCTCATGGCCGCCAAGCGAGCGAAGCAGCTGAAGGAAGGCGCTCCACCCTTGGTGGACACGGACTCGAATCACAGCCTCACGATCGCCCTTGCCGAGATAGCTCAAAACAAGGTTCGGCCGATCTTGGACGTCAAGACCGAGGAGGTGGAGCACGAACCGACACCGGAAGAGACCCTGTTGGCGCTGGAGGCCACGGTAGCTCTCCCCGCACTCGATATCGAGGAAGAAACGTTAGCCGCCACTGCGGACATCCGCTCCTTGTTGGACGACGACGAAGAACTGGATGAAGTCGCCGCGGACGATGACACTACCGACATGTCGGTGTTGCTGGACGACGAAGAGCCGGCCGAAGGCGACGACGAAGACGAGGAGCCCCTGGTCGAAATCGATCCCGACGACCTGCCTAGCGACGTCGTGATCGAAGACGATGCGGACAGCGGTGACGAGGAGTCCCCGCTAGACGCGACCGAAGAAGCACTCGATTAGCTGCCTTTCCGGAATGCCGACTCGCGACTACTACGAGGTTCTCGGGGTTTCGCGCGATGCTTCGCGCGCTGAGATTCAGAGCGCATACCGGCGTCTCGCGAGAGAGCATCACCCCGACGTGAACGCCGGCGACCGGATGGCGGAGGAGCGCTTCAAAGAGATAAACGAAGCGTACCAGGTTCTCTCGGACGATGAGCGAAGAGCTCGGTACGACCGCTATGGCTTCGTAGGTGACGACGCTGGCGGTATGACCATCGAGGACCCCTTCACGGGCCTTGGCGACATCTTCGAGATGTTTTTCGGAAGCGGCGGTCGGACCCGCGACCGCCGCTCCGGAGCCCAGGCCGGCGAGCCGGTAGAGCTGAACGTTCAGATCTCGCTCGAGGAAGCCCTTACGGGGGTCCGCAAGAAACTATCTTTCTCCAGGCTGACCACATGCGACACTTGCAATGGGTCCGGAGCGCGGCCCGGCAGCTCGCCGGTTAGCTGCCCTCACTGTGGGGGGCTCGGTCAAGTGAACGAGCAGCACAGGACATTCTTCGGCACCACGGTCATCAGCACGCCGTGCTATGCCTGCAGAGGCCAAGGTAGGGTGATTCAAGATGCCTGTCACACCTGCCGTGGCTCCGGGCGGGTCAAGAAGACTGTCGAGCAGAGTATCGAGATCCCCCGAGGCGTCGAGGACGGGGCCACACTGCAGCTGTCTGGCGGGGGGAACGACGGTATCAAGGGCGGACCGCCGGGGGACCTGTTCATCAACGTTTCGGTGGCTTCGGACAAGCGTCTGCAACGGCGCGGCACCGAGCTCTACACCAATCTCGAGACTACGTTCACGCAACTAGCCCTCGGCGACACCGTGACCGTAGACGGGGTAGACGGCCCCGTCGAGGTCGAGATCAAGCCTGGCACCCAGCCGGGCACGGAAATCAGGATCCGAGGCAAAGGCATGCCAGCGCTAGGGCGGGAAGGCAGAGGGGACCTCCACGTCAGCTTGCGGTTGACAGTACCCACAGACCTGACCGAGCGCCAGAAACAGCTGCTCCTCGAGTTCGAGCGCGAAACCGGACGCCCAACTACCAAACGCAGGAAGGGGAAGAGCTTCCTGGACCAGTTCAAGGACACTCTTCGCGGCGAGGGATAGATGAGCCTGGTTCGCTGGCGAGAGTTGTCGGTCGCTCTGCCAGATTCAGCCGGTCCGGACACCGTCGAGGCCCTCTTCTCCATTTTCGACGAGATCGGAGCCCCCGGCTCTGTACTTTATGACGATCCCCCCCGAGTTGCGGCCTATCTGCCGGACGATAGGAACGGAGACAGCGCAGCGCTGCAGGCTCAGCTACGACTGGCAAGCACGGGGTTGACACTCGCGTCGCGCGTGATCGAGGAGACGGACTGGTCCGAGGCATGGAAAGCATTCTTCCGACCCAGGCGGATTGGGCGGCGGCTCGTGGTCTGTCCTTCCTGGGAACAAACCGAGGCCGGAGCGGACGATATCGTTCTCGACCTCGATCCCGGGCAGGCTTTCGGCACTGGCGAGCATCCGACTACGCAGATGTGCCTCGAACTGTTAGAGCACCATCTGCGAGCCCGAGACGATGTGCTGGATATCGGAGTCGGCTCCGGGATTCTCTCGATCGCGGCGCTCAAGCTCGGTGCAGACCACGTCGTCTGCTGCGACGTGGACCCGGTCAGCGTGGCAGTGGCCAGAGAGAACTTGCAGAGGAACGGGTGTGGCGACAGGGCAGACGTGGTGCTCGCGGAAGGTGTGGGCTGGTGCCGTGCGCTATTCGACCTCACCGTGTCTAACATCGTTTCGGCTACTCTGGTGCGCCTAGCAGGCGATGTGGTATCGCGCCTTAAGCCGGGCGGGCTGTGGATACTCTCGGGGATCTCCCGCGACAACGAGAATAGCGTGCATGCTGCGTGCGAGAACGCCGGTTTCGCGCCTGTGGAGCGCCGCGAGGATGGCGAGTGGGTAGCACTGGTCGTGAGGCGATAAGGGCACTTCCCCGCTTCCACGTTCTGCCGGAGCAGATCACCGGCGGGCGCGTGAACTTAGACGCCGATCAAGCTCACAAGGCAAACCATGTCCTTAGACTGAGGGTCGGCGATCCGCTCGCGGTGATGGATGGGTCGGGAGACTGCTTCGTGTGCCGCGTCGTGTGGATCGAGCGAGGCAACCTGTCGGCGGAGGTCTTGGAGCGCCACACGCTGGACACTGAGCCCGCGTCTCGCATTCACATCTGCCAAGCGATCGCCAAGGGAGACAAGCTGGAGGCCGTCGTCCGCTCCTGCACCGAGGTGGGCGCGTCTGGGTTTACGCTGTTCGAGTCGGAGCGATGCGTGGCCCGATGGCCCGAAGCGCGCGTAGTGAACCGGCTGGAGAGGCTCCGGGCGATCGCCCGTGATTCGGCCGAGGTGAGCCTTCGCGCACGCACCCCCGAGGTGGGGTGGGCGAGCGACCTGGCATCCGCACCGCCGGCTGACGTACCAGCTGTGCTGCTGTACGAAGGATCCAACATTCCGCTGCTCGCCGAGGTTGCAGGCTCCTGCGACGCAGTCGCTTTCGTAGTCGGACCCGAGGGAGGTTTCTCGGACGCTGAAGTCTCGCTCGCCCGGGAGCGCGGCTGGGAGATAGCCTCGCTCGGCCCGCGTGTGCTCCGCACCGAGCATGCAGCTTTCGCCGCCATATCCGGCCTACTAGCGTTGCGCGAGCGAGCAGGAAGATAGCACTCCGCGCCGAAGCTGGGTCCAGTCCGGGTCAGCTACGGAACGCCAACATGCCAATCATCCCGAAGGTCGGTCGTCGGTCATGGAAGGTTCGGCTCGTCCTTGCCGGACTATACGTGGCGCTGAGCATCGGGGCCGTCTCCATGGTGTACCCATTCCTCGTCATGGTCACCAAGGGAATGACGAGTGCGGTGGACCAGAACGAGCAAACCCTTTTGCCGAGATATCTGACCGACGCCGAGCGCGTCTTCGTGAAGTTCGCCGAAGACAAGTACGCCGACAGCCCAGAGGAGATCGGCTATGCGTACGGGATCACCCTCTCCAACACATCCAACCTGAGAGCTCCCTCCGCGTCCGTGCCGCCCGACTTGGTGCGCCGATGGCGGCAGTTCGTGGCCACACTGCCCCCTGAGGACTACAACATCGGATATCGCATCACACAACAGCGGTTGATCAGCCTTCTGAACGAGAAATATCAGGAGTACTGCCGCGTCGAGTTCGGGGGCGATCTCGAGCGCCTGAACCGCGAGTATGGAGAAGAGAACACGGTTCTGCAGACCATTGAGCCGCCGTTCGAGAAGCTTCATCGCCGCGACTTCCAACACCGCGACGATAAGAAGACCGCGGACTGGCTCCAGTTCAAACAGACGCTGCCTGCCCACTTCCGCATACCGGTCTGTGGCGACCGTGTGTGGCAAGAGATGCTCAACGGCGAATACAAAAGCAGCGTCGAGAAGCTCAACGCGGCCTGGGGCACGAACTACGTGTCCATCCAGCAGATTCCGTTCGGCAAAACTCCACCGTCCTCTCCCATCGCAGCGAAGCTCTGGGAGCGGTGCCTGCGGGAGCGCCTTCCCTATCGCTATATTCTGATGGCAGGCCCGGACGGCGTCTTCCGGCGCTGCGACCGAGGGGTAGACTTGCGCGACCCACTGCAGAGGGATGCTTTGGAAAAGCGCATCAAGGAGGCACCACTCGCGGCCTTGCGCCCTAACACGCTGGAGCATCGGTTCGCCGCGCTGTTAGGTTCCGAGTTAGACAGGCCTATCGGGGATATCATCGCACAGAACGAATGGGACTACGTGCAGAAGCACCTCGGCGCTCTACGATGGGACTTCGCAACGCGCAACTACCGCTACGTGCTGAACTACATCCTCTTGCACGGGCGAGCGGTATGGGTCACACTCTTCTTCTGTATAGCAGTAGTGGTCACCCATCTCATCGTGAACCCCCTGTGCGCCTATGCGCTGTCACGCTTCCCCATGCGTGCTACCGGGCGAATTCTGCTCTTTCTTCTTGCCACCATGGCATTCCCTGCCGAGGTTGCGATGATCCCCAACTTCCTGCTACTCAAGTCCCTGGGGATGCTCAACACGTATTGGGCTCTGGTGCTGCCCGGCATGGCCAACGGTTTCGCCATCTTCTTGCTGAAGGGATTCTTCGACAGCTTGCCTCGGGAGCTCTACGAAGCAGGCACGATTGACGGTGCGGGCGAGCTAACACTGTTCCGCCGCGTCACGATGCCCCTCAGCAAGCCCATCTTCGCGGTCATAGCACTACAGAGCTTCTTGGCTGCCTACGGAGCGTTCATGTACGCGTTTCTGGTGTGTCAAGATCAGCGGATGTGGACGGTTATGGTGTGGCTTTATCAGCTACAGGTGCGCGCTCCGAAGTTCCTCACTATGGCAGCCCTGACGCTCGCGGCAATCCCTACACTGGTAGTCTTCATGTTTGCTCAGAACGTGATCATGCGAGGCATCATCTTGCCCAGCGAGAAGTAAGCTGGACACTACTCTAAGACAGCCACTCGGCCGCCCTCGAGATCGTACATGGCGCCTATCAGTTTCGCCCTGCCCGATCGCACTGCGTCTCGCAGCGCCATACTCTGTGTCTGCAAGGACTCCAGGGTAGCGCGGACGTTCTGTTCTGCGACTGCCGCAACCCGGTTCTGCGCGTCGGTTGGTACACGATACACGGCAGGCTGAATCCGTAGCAGGACTCCGCCAACCGCTCCCGTCGCTACGAGACCCTCCACCGCCGCAGTTACTGCGCCGCAGTGCGTGTGACCCAACACCATGAAAAGTCCTACACCCAGGTTCTGCAGCGCGAACTCGAAGCCAGCCAGTGCCTCGGAGCTCGAGGTGTTGCCCGGTGTTCGAACCACGAACAGCCCACCCAGCGGTTGATCGAATATCACCTCCGGCGCCACCCGCGCATCCGAGCAGCAGAGCACACACGCAATGGGGTGTTGGCCTCGTGACAGCTCTGCACGGTCCGCCGCAGAGTACACGTACCGACGTGGCCGGCCCGTGCAGAAGCACTCGTTGCCCGCCAACAGCTCGGCAAGAGCCTCATCGGGTACCACGTCTGTCCTTCTCGAACGCCGAGTTAGCCAGTGCGTCCGCCTTGGAGTTCTTCTCTCGGAGCACGTGCTCGGGCACCACTGCCTCGAAATCCGACGCGAGCAGTTTGGCCTGGGAATACAACTCCTGCAGGCGTGGCGATCGAACTTTGTACTGCCCCGTCCACTGCCGATGCGCTAGTTCGGAGTCTGTCAGCCAGCGTATCCGCTTGAGACCTAGCAGTTTCGCCTCCTTCAGACCGCGAATCAGAGCAGTGTACTCAGCCTCGTTGTTCGTGGCATTACCGATGCGCTCCGACACTTCGGCCAACGTGATTCCCTCTGCATCTTGGATCAGTACGCCGATGGATGCAGGACCGGGATTCCCCTTGCTTGCGCCGTCCGTAAAGAGTGTGGCGTCGAACTTGTCGGTGCTCATTCCATATACAAGATGCGCGCGCACGCATCACAGGTGACGAGCCGCTCACCGCTGCGGAGCGCCTCGAGAGTGCTCATCGGCAGCACCATGCCGCAAACTCCGCAAGTGCCGTCGTGTACCTTCGCAATGCCCACGCCGTCGTGTCTCTTGCGCGAACGTTCGTAGCGCTCGAGCAGGTCGGGTGCAACTGCTGCAGCGGCCTCGGCTCGTTTCTGCACCAGAGTGGCCAGCGCGCGCTCCAGCTTGCCCTTTTGCTCCTCGTACTCGGCCAATTTGGCTGCCAAAAAAGCTTCGGCGGCGTCTAGCCCTCTCTTGGCTTCCGCCGCCGCTCCTTTCGCAGCCTCTATCTCGTCCCATAGACTCAAGATGCGGTCGTCTAGGGCCGCACGCTGCCTGCCCAGGGCTTCCACCTCTTTCTGTGTGGCGTCCAGCTCTTTCGGGTTGAGGATGGTGCCGGCAAAAAGGCGGGTCTCGAATTTCTTCTTCTTCTCCTCCACGGACTTCAACTCGAGTTCGCGGTCTGTGAGCTCCATGTGGAGTTCTTTCTGCCTCTGTTCAGCGGCATGAAAAGCGGCTTCTGCCCGATCCCTTGCGGCTTGCTCACGCTCGCCCCGGTCGAGGCGATCCAGTCGGTACCGGAGTTGGGAGATCTGGGTATCCAGTTCCTGAACGGCATATACCTGCTTGAGGGCGTCCGGATTCATCACGTGGCTGGGATTCTACCAGAGGGTCAGTCATCCAGCGACGGGTTCTCCATTCGCAACAGGGCTTGTGCCGCCGCAGCCTGCTCGGCTTCCTTTTTACTGCCCCCCGAGCCGCAACCCAACGGGGTCCCGTTCACGAGCACCTCTACCTCGAATGACGGGTCGTGCGGCAGGCCGTGCTCCGCCGTAACCCGGTAGACGGGAGTGCTTCTCCAACGTGCCTGGGTCAGCTCTTGCAGCTTCGACTTCGCATCGATGAGTTGCATTTCCCCGGATACCACTTGCTGCAGCGCGAAGTCCAAAGTCTCGAGCACGAAGTCATGCACCTTCTTGAAACCGCGGTCGAGGTAGACGGCACCTACGACCGCCTCATACGCGTCGGCAAGAATGGACGTTCGGCGACGCCCGCCAGCGGCCTCCTCACCGCTTCCCACGATCACCATCTCGTCCAAGCCCAGTCGGCGGCCCGCTTCGGCCAGCGACGACTCCTGTACGATGGCGGACTTGGCCTTAGACAGCGTCCCCTGGTCCCAATATGGAAACCGTTGGAACACATACTCGGAGATGACCATGCCCAGCACGGAGTCGCCGAAGAACTCCAGCCGTTCATTCGACGCAGGAGTATTCTCACCGACCGAGGACCGGTGAGTGAGCGCTTGGCGAAGTAGATCGTGGTTCTTGATTGGGATGCGTTTCTTCACGGTGATAGCATCGCGAACGCCTCTTTGAGGCGTCGCACTCCGCGTTGGATATCTTGTTTCGACAGGGCGTAGCTGAGCCGAAGGTGTCCGGGAGCCCCGAACGCTTCTCCAGGGAGGACGGCGCAGCCCGCTTGGTCCAGCAGGTACTCGGCAAGTTCCACGGTGCTACCGAAGCAACCTCCGAGCACGCCATGGACGGACGGGAACAGAAAGAACGCACCTTTCGTCCTCTGGCAGTTAACACCCGGGCATTCGGTCAACCCGTGATACAGTATCTCGCGCCGCTCAGCGTACTCCTCGCGCATGTGCTCCAAGTCTTCCACTGGCATTGCGACCGCTGCCTCTGCTGCACGCATCGAGATCGAGCTAGGATTGCTAGTCATCTGGTCCTGCAGTTTGCTCATCGCTTCGGCGACTTCGCGCGGAGCAGCCGCGTAGCCAATGCGCCAGCCAGTCATAGCATAGGTCTTGGAGACACCACCTACTGTCACAGTCCTCTCCCAGACCTGCCTACTCAGAGATGCGATACTAACATGCTCCTCGTTTTCATAGACGAGGCGTTCATAGATCTCGTCGGCGATGATCCAACAGTCATGCTTGAGTGCTATCGCCGCGATCTCCTTGAGCACCGTGCGAGGCCAGACTGCACCGGTCGGATTGTTAGGTGTGTTGACGATGATAGCTTTGGTGCGGTAGGACACACGCTGTCGCAGAGCATCGTAGCTAGGAAGGTAACCGTCTTCCTCGTGACACGGAACCTCGACGGGTACCGCGCCGCACAAGCGCACCTGTTCCACATAGGTGGGCCAGTAGGGGCACGGCAAGAGCACCTCGTCCCCGGGGTTGCAGAGCGCCAGCAGCGCATTGAACATCGCATGCTTCGCACCGCACGAGATCACCACCTCGTGCGGGTCGTAGCGCACCTTGTTCTCGCGCAGCAACTTCTCTGCAACTGCCTTGCGCAGCGTCATCGTCCCGGCCGAGGGTGTGTAACGGGTGTGACCGTCACGAATGGCCTGGATGCCCGCTTGCCCGATGGGCTCGGGGGTCGGGAAGTCGGGCTCTCCCACGCCGAAAGCAATAACGTCCGCGCCGTTCCGTCGCAGCTCTGCGACGCGCGCGGTCAACGCGAGGGTCGGCGATGCATGGATGGCGTTGACTCGTTCAGATAGCACAGGCTCGTCTCCAAGAGCGGCAGTATAGCATAGGAAATTAGGTTCCTCTACTCCCCGATCACCTTCACTACTACGCGTTTGCGGCGCTGCCCGTCGAACTCCGCATAGAACACGCGCTCCCAAGGCCCGAGGTCCAACTCGCCGTCGGTGATAGGGAGTATCACTTGATGACCCAGCAGGAGGCGCTTCAGGTGCGCATCCCCGTTGTCCTCGCCGGTCCGGTGGTGCAGGTAATCGGGTCGGGCCGGAGCGAGTTCTTCCACCCACCGGTCAATGTCTTGGATCAGCCCGCTCTCGTGATCGTTGACGTAGATCGAAGCGGTGATGTGCATCGCGCTCACCAAGACGAACCCCTCTCGAACGCCGGACTGCTTCACGATCTTTGCGACCTTGTCGGTAATGTGAATGTACTGCCGCCTCTTGGGGGTCTCGAACCAAAGGTACTCGGTATGGGACTTCATGGAACTAGCACTCCGTTGTCTATCAGTCTAGTAGAGCCGATGCGAGCGGCAACACACAAGCGCGCTTCACCCTCTATCGTCTCCAGTCGTTGGAGAGTGACTGGGTCCACCACGTGCGCGTACTCCAAGGTGTGGAAGAGCGGCTCGCCGCGTATCTCGCGCTCCACCATCTGCTCGACGACTCTCGCTGAGCGCTCACCGTTGCGCACCATGTCAGCCGCCCGTTGGATAGACCGATAGATCGCCGACGCCTGTCGCCTCTCCTCGGCAGAGAGATAAGCGTTCCGCGAACTCATAGCCAGGCCGTCCGGCTCCCGCACCGTGGGGCAACGCACGATAGCCACAGGCAGGCAGAGATCGGCCGTCATCTGCTCGATAATGCGCAACTGCTGGAAGTCCTTTTCGCCAAAATAGGCTCGGTCCGGCAGGCAGATGCCGAACAGCTTGGCCACAACGGTTGCCACGCCGATAAAGTGCCCGGGACGGAACGGCCCACAAAGTCCTTCCGCCAGCCTCCCGGGCAGTACTCGGGTCTCCGAACCAGGTGGATACATCTCCTCCACCGAGGGCGCAAAGACCGCAGTCACCCCGACGCTCTCCGCGTGCCGAAGGTCATGGTCGAGGTCTCGCGGATAGCGCTCGTAGTCCTCGCCGGGCCCGAACTGGGTGGGGTTGACGAAGATGCTCACGAGTACCGCCTCGCACTCGGACGCTGCCCGGCGCATCAGGGACAGATGCCCTTCGTGAAAAGCGCCCATCGTCGGCACGAAGCCGACCAGATGGCCTATCGTGCGCTTCTCGGCCACCCATGCCCGCACCTCGCGAATGGTGGCTAGTACTTCCATTGGCGCGATCTTACGCGATTCTGGGCCCTTCGGGACGCGTAGGACCTACAGGTAGAATGGCGCGGTGAGCGACCACATCCGTATCGAGGGTATCGAGTTCTACGCGCATCATGGCGTCTCGGAGGAAGAGCGCAGCGTAGGCCACAGATATTGGGCCGACCTGAGCGTATACGGCGACTTTCGGGCCGCGTGTTCTTCCGACCGACTCGCCGACACGGTCAGCTACTCTAAGCTCGCCCGGCTCGTTGTCGAGATTGGGACGAGCGAACGATTCGCTCTCCTAGAGAGGCTAGCCGAGACAATAGCCGAGCGTATCTTGCGGGACGACGGTCGGATATCGGAGGTCGAGGTGACGGTTGGCAAGCTGCACCCGCCTGCAAAGGTAGTGGTTCACCGTGCGGCGGTGGTGCTGCGGCGCGCGAGGGCGGACTTCGGGCTGCCGGAGTGTGGAGTATAGCGATGCGCGAGACGCTGATCTCCTCGGAGACCATATTCTCCGGCCGCGTGGTCACGTTGCGGTTGGACACGGTGCGCCTGGCCGACGGCTCGGTCACTACACGCGAGGTGGTCGCACACGAGGGGGCAGTGGCAATCGTTCCGTTCGTGGACCCCGAAACCGTACTCATGGTCCGGCAGTATCGGCGTGCCGTCGACCAGGTACTGCTGGAAATACCTGCAGGCACGCGGGAGAAGGGTGAGAACCCCGACGAGTGCGCACGACGAGAACTGGTAGAAGAGACCGGATACTCGGCAGGTACGATGACACGGCTGTTCGAGCAGTTCCTCGCGCCTGGCTATTCGAGTGAACGCCTCATCGTGTACGAAGCGCACGACTTGCAGCCGGGCGCGCAGAAGCTGGACAGCGACGAGCGGGTGGAGCTGCAGCCGGTGCCGGCGCACCGGGTTATGGAAATGATCCGCAGCGGGGAGATTCGCGATGCAAAGACCATCGCGGGGCTGTTGGTCGCGCTGTCACAATGAACCTAGCAAGGTGCACGCCACCGGTACGCTCGTTCTCGGGAGGCGAGCCGCAGCAGCGAAGCCGCCAAATAGCGTATAGGATAGCGTTGCTGCTGTAGCATTTCGTTGCGCCTCCTCGGGGCGCAGAGAGGGAGACCCTACGAAGTTGATGAAGCCGAAACCGAGCCTTTGGAGACTTGCTCCGATCGCACTGATTCTCGCCAGCTTTGCGGGCGGGCTGTATGCGCGGAACCACTTCGGGCCCGCCAAACCTCTCGTCGGGCCGGCAGGGACCGACCGTCGGTACGCCAGTCTCGACGTCACCCCGTCTGTCTCGCCGCTCGACCTGTTCTACGAAGTGTTCCGGCACGTGAGGACACATTACGTGGACCCGATCGAGGATCAGACGCCCCTGAGCCACGGCGTGCTCCGAGGCATGGCAGCCTACTTCTCGGACCCGCTGACCCGGTTCGTCACTCCGGAAGAGGCAGAGCGCATGGACCGCGAGGCCTCGGGGCAGTTTGAAGGGATCGGAGCCGTCATCGACGTGAAACGCATTCAGGAGCCAGTCACCGATCCGGCTCAGCGCGCCGAGTTGGCAAAACTGATCAAAGAAGTCCGGGATCAGGGCGAGACCTCCTCGAACATCGGCTTTACCGAGGACTCGATCACGAAGACGCACGTGACCATCGTCGCCCCAGTGCCCGGGGGGCCGGCGGACCGCGCCGGTCTCCTCGCGGGGGACCGAGTGGACTACATCAACGACCAGTGGGTCATCTCCTACATGGCGACGCTCGACCTGCTGCAGAAGCGCACGGCATTACGGAACCAGCGTATCCAGCGCAGGGAGTACGATGCAGCGGCGGAGGCGTTAGAGGCAAAACTAAAGACCGCGCTAACGACCGAGAAGGCCCTCGAACTGCTGGCCACGAGCAAAGAGCCGCTTCGACTGCGAGTGCAGAGGCCCGGCAGCACGGAGCCCATATCGGTGACCGTGACCCCGGGATCCGTCACTGCCCCTGCCGTCACGTGGGAGGAACTCGGGGCGGCAGTCGGCTACGTTCGCATCTCGGCATTCAGCACCGACGCGCCCGCGCAGCTTCGCTCGGCTATCAACTCGCTCAAAAACAAGAAGGCGACGCAACTAGTCATAGACGTGCGGAACTGCAGCCTAGGCTCGCGAGCGGAGATGTTGCAGATGGCCGGAATGCTCCTGGGAA
Source organism: Fimbriimonadales bacterium (assembly GCA_045862955.1). GTDB lineage: Bacteria > Armatimonadota > Fimbriimonadia > Fimbriimonadales > JABRVX01 > JABRVX01. The sequence goes on along the minus strand of BTVI01000016.1, from coordinate 42,463 downwards.
GCGCGACGGTGGCACGGGTGCAGAACAAGCAGGGGTCAGAGGAGCGCACACCTGTGCGGACACCTGCCGGCGAGCCTCTGTGGACCGGACCCATCGCCGTCGTCACGAACCGCGGAACGGCAGGCCTGGCAGAGGTGATGGCCGCTGCCCTTCGCGAAAAGAGCAAAGCTCCCATCGTCGGCTCTCGGACCGCTGGAGACACTATGGCCCGTGACCGCATACGGCTGGAAGACGGCGCATCTCTGGTGATCCCGACCGGCAAGTACTTCACGGCAGGCGGACTAGATTTCTCCGGCGTCGGCCTGCAGCCCGACGTCGAGGTGGCCGAGGCGGCGAAGATTGGACCGCCGAGCACCGATGCGGCGGTGCGAAAGGCAGTGGACTTGCTGCGAAAGGGGCGTGCGTAGGTGAAGGGAACTCGACGCATCATGCGAACGGTCGTCGTGCTGCTCGCCGCGGTTTTCGCGTTCGTCCTAGGCTATGCCTGGCAGAGTCTGTCGGACCCGGATCTGCTCATTAGAGACTTCTCCCACGTTGCCGACCGTTTGGTGGCGCGGAGCGGACGTTCTCCGGCGGGAATTCCCGTGGTAGAGACCTATAGCGACACGCTGCAGGAGCTGCAGAAGCGCCACTACCAGCCCGTGAACGAGACGCAGATCACGTACAGCGCGATCTCGGGCATGCTGAGTGGGCTAGGCGATCCGTATACGCGTTTCATGACCCCCGAGGCCTGGAGCGCGATGGAGAAGGAAACGGCAGGAGAGTACGTCGGCGTCGGAGCCACCCTGGATCCGTCGCCGCTGGGAGCCATCGTCAAGCGGCCCCTGCCCAACAGCCCATGTATGGCTGCCGGCATCAAGGCAGGCGACCTGATCATCGCTGTAGACTCTAAGCCCGTCGCCGGAATGGACATCGAAGACATCGTCCGGATGATCCGAGGCGAAGAGGGGACGCCGGTGACGCTGACAATCGAACGAAGAACCAACGGCGAGCTGCAAACGAAGGATTTCAGGCTCGTTCGTGCGAGAGTGGACCTGCCGACCGTCGAGTATCGAATGCTGAGCGGCGCTGCGGGCAGAGTCGGCTATGTTTCCCTCTCTCATTTCAACGAGAAGGCTTCTGACGCTCTTGCGGCTGCCCTGTCCGACCTGCGCTCGAAAGGCATGAACGCCCTAGTGCTGGACCTTCGAGACGACCCGGGTGGGCTGCTCACTCAGGCGGTGGCTGTCGCGGGCCAGTTCTTGAATGGCAAGTCCGTTGTTATCGTCAAAGAGCGGGACAAGCCGGAGAAGACCATCTACACCGACCCCGGCATGTTCAGGGCTGCGCCACCGCCGATGGTGGTATTGGTGAACAAGAACTCCGCCAGCGCCTCGGAGATCGTTGCAGGCGCGCTGAAGGACCACCGAGTCGCCACCATCGTCGGCGAGAAGACGTTCGGAAAGGGTTTGGTGCAGACGCTGATTGACATGCGAAACGGGTCGGCCGTCGCCATCACCACGGCTCGGTACTACACGCCGAATCACACCGACATCAACGGCAAGACGCTGCCAAACGGTGAGCGCGTTGGAGGCGGCTTGCCGCCAGACGTCGAGGTTGCCCAAAGCAAGGATTACGTGTTCGGGGAGGATGCGACGGATGCGCAGCTCCAGAAAGCCCTGGAGGTTCTCGCGAAACAGGGCCGTCCCGGCGGCTAGTTCTTCTTAGGTAGAGAAAGCACGTAGGCGGCCGGCCGCGAGGTCGGCCGTTTCCGTCCCCGCATACTCCTCTACTACTCGCTGGAGCAGAGCCCGTGCGCCATCGCAATCGGAGGCTCGGAGCAGGTCGGCAAGCTGTAGCATCGCTGAGGCCCTGCCTTGCACCTCTCTGGCTTCTCCCACGAAGCTAGCGAGAAGAGCTTTGCGCGTCTGCAACGATAGGCCTGCCTGGGCGGCCAGATGCAGTCGCTGAGCCGGCTGCAAAGTACCGACTCCTCCGGCCTCGACGAGAGCTCGTATGCTCTCGGGTGTCGGGTAGGTTTGAACCAGGACAGCCAGCGATGCGGCAGCCTGTTCCCTGTCACCCAGCGCGTTCCACGCTTCGACGGTCAGTCGGAGTCGCTCTTTCTCCGCAGGACCCTTCATCCGCTCGGATAACAGGGCCAAGGCATCTGCGGGCCGCTGGCCACGGATCAGCGCCGAGGCACGGTGCAGAACACTGCTAGATGACGGTCCGACTATCGCTCCGACCGCCCCGCCGACGACGAACCCCCACAAGTGTGCCCAGTAGGCAGTCACCGAGGGCCCTTCCTGCCGAGTCGCCAGCAGGATGGCCACAATTTGCAACACCAGCCAACCGACTGCCGCCGAGCGCACGAGCCTCGTCATCAGATCTGGTTCGCGCTCCCTCACTCCCAGGATGAACGACCAGCCGGCCAGAGCGGATATGGCACCCGAGGCACCCACCATCACCCCCGTGCGCGGTGCACCGGTGACCACCGCCATCAGTAGCTCCCCGTACGCTGCCACCGTTGCACCGAATATCGTGACGGCAGGCCAGATTGCCCGTCGCCCGTAGATCTCGGCGTACGTCCCGAATGCCGCCAGAAGCACTAGGTTGAGCAGCAAGTGCCCGACCCCACCGTGCACGAACAAATAAGTGAGCGCCGTGAGGAGCTTTGGCGATGACAGCGAGAAGCCGTAGCGTTCTGCGAGGTCGAGTGGATCGGCTGAGCGGCTCAGAAAGAAGAAGACTACGAGCAGCGCGGCCAACGCGGTGGATAGGTACGGAATGCGGGGGAGCAGAGCTCTCATGGGGCCCTACCCGAGTTTGGCCATGACCTCGTCAGGAATGTCGAAGTTGGCATACACGTTCTGGACGTCGTCCAGGTCCTCCAGCGCATCCATGAAGCGCATGACGGCGGGCGCGTCGGCTTCGGAGACAGCGACGACGTTGGTAGGAGTGAGCGTCAGCTCCGACCCCTGAACCTTTACGCCTGCAGCCTCGAGGGCACATTGGACCTTGTGCAGGTCTTCCGGAGCGGTGGTGATCTCGTACACGCCGTCTTCGGTCGAGAGGTCCTCGGCTCCCGCCTCCATGGCGAGCTCGACCATACGGTCCTCCGGTAACGCTTGGGCATCCACGGAGATCAACCCTACGCTGCGAAATTGCCAAGTCACCGAGCCAGGCTCGCTCATGTTGCCGCCGTGCTTACTGAACACGTGCCTCACGTCGGCAACAGTACGGTTGCGATTCTCGGTCAGGCAGGTCACGATGACCGCGATGCCTGCTGGGCCATAGCCTTCGTAGCTAACCTGCTCGTAGCTCACGCCCTCGAGCTCACCGGTGCCCCGCTGAATGTTGCGCTTGATCGTATCGGCGGGCATGTTGGCTTCGCGAGCTTTCTCGACGGCCACACGGAGCGAGGGGTTCATCTCCGGGTCGCCCCCGCCGTTGCGAGCGGCGACGATGATCTCGCGAGCGATCCGCGTGAAGATCTTGCCACGCTGAGCGTCCTGCTTCTCCTTCCGTATTCGAATGTTGTGCCACTTGGAATGACCCGCCATGCTTGCCAAACAACCTCCCCGGGGGACAGGCCGCGAACACTCCTCAGCCGCTGCAGCCTGCATCGAGTGTATCACCCGATGGTTTTCGGTGTCAAAGAACTCCTTGGCGGTAACGCCACGGCGTGCTGAACGAGTACTTAAGATTTGAGCGCAGATGTGGGAAAGGGAGAACGGACAGCGACCATTCTGCCGTCTATATTATTGGACGAACGCTTCGACAACGGCGTCGGAGCAGGGGGAAGGATGATTCATCAGACGTGCACCGTAACGTCCCGAGTGAACGGCCGAACCGCCCTGATCACCGTGGACGGATGTCTGGATCGAACGGCACCCAGCGCCAAAGAAGTTATCAAAGAGGCGGTTCAACCCGATACGCGGATCGCAATCCTAGACCTCAGCCACACCCCGCTTCTCAACTCAGAAGGTCTCGACTGGTTGGAAGAGATGCGCTCCCAGCTCGAGCCCAAGGGGGTGCGCTTGCGTGTGGTGGCGCCGGCGGGCGGCAAGGTCCAGCGCATCCTACGGCTGATGCAGTACGACAAGGTGGTCCTGCTGATTCATAGCTTGGCCGACGCGTTCCGCGCAGGCAAGAGGCGGTATTTGCGGCTGCGCCGTGTGAAGAAGAAAGCCGAGGCACAGGGCCGGCCAGAAAAGACCATCAGCGGCCACGGCTAGTCGGCCCCCGCGCCACTGCGGCGTGCTCGCCGGTGACACCTGCGGGGGTGATGCCGGCGTCCTAGCCGGTCCTGGCATCATTCCGAGCTCAGCGCCGAACCCCTCGCTCCACCGCCGCCGGCCCCCGGCGCGGTCCTTGGGTCGGTGGTGTGCGGTGGGTTGGAGGAATGCGGCGGACGCGGGCCGGGGCATGGAAAGCATGCTTCGACAGGCTCAGCATGACGGGCAGGGGTGTGGCGGGTACTCCTTGCCCCGGCGCGGTCCTCGGGTTGCGAATGGGCGAATGGATGGTGGGATGCGGCGGACGCGGGCCGGGGCACAGACACCCGTCGCTCCACTGCCACCGGCGGCGGCTGCCCATGGCGGCGACGGCGAAGCCACGGCGGCCGGGCGGGGTCGAGGCAAGGACCTGAGCGGTATACTCCCCGTAACTCGCCTATGCAGGTTGTTTGGACGAATCGGTTCATCCTCATTCTAGCCGTGCTGGCTTTCTTCATCTCAGCGAACTTGTGGCTGTCACATGCCCTGATGAAGGAGCTGCCCTGTACGGACGCGAAGGGCTGCGCCAGCGTCGCAGCCAGCGAGCTATCGCGGGTGGGGAGCATCCCGGTTGCGGCGTTCGGCGTGCTATTCGACCTGTTCGTTATCTGGCTCTGCTGGTGGCGGCCGAGCAGAGAGGAGAGGACTTGGTTGAAAACGACGCCGATCCTGTGGAGCCTGACTTCCATTGCGATGGCGGTGTCCGCGCTGTTGCTGTTCCTCGGCTACCAGAGCCTCCATGTGTGGTGCGAGTGGTGTGCCGCACACGCCGCGCTCATTCTGCTTCTCTGGATCGCCGCGACGATCGAATGGCACAGCACTGTCCGGGGTGCCTCTCCCGTACGCCTCGCCCGCGAGCCCGCTCGCCTCGGCATCGTGTTCGCCCTGGGACTCGTGGCAACGGCAGGCTATGGGTGGTTCGGGGTCTGGAACGGACCGGTGATGCGCGTGGAGCGCGTGGACAGTCGCGCGGAGATTCTCAGACCCGATAGCTGGTCCCGAGGGCCGGCCGATGCGCCGGTGACCATCGTGGTGTTCTCCGACTTTCAGTGTCCCTCTTGCACTAGGAACGCAAAGCTGCTGAAGGAGTTGCTTGCCAAGTACCCGCACACGCTGCGAGAGGTGTATCGGCATCGTTCGCTCTACCGCCTTCATCCGAACGCACAGGTACTTTCGGAGATCGCGGAATGGGCGGGCGAGCACGGCAAGTTCTGGGAGATGCACGATGCGATCTTCGCCAAGCCCGAGCTCGGGCAGCAGGGCAACTTCCTGCCCTATGCTCGCGCGGTAGGTTTGGACCCGAACGAATTGGAGAAGTTCCTGAAGCAGGATCGAACCGAGAAGGGGTCGGCTAGGGAGCGTGCCTTTCAGAGAACGCTGCGAGACCTCGTTGACGCGGACAAGCTGGATATCCAGACCACCCCCACTTTCTTTATAGTAGTGAGAGGTGAGGATGGGAAGCTGACGATGAGCCGCACATCGGCCGGTGCTGGTCTGCAGCGGTATCTCGAAGAACCGAACATCAAGCGATTGCTGGGCCCTGCAAAGGCGCAGGATCAATAGCCCAGGGAGGATTCGATGGACGAAACGATGCAGTGTCGCATGGAGACCATCGCCATTCACGGCGGCTGGTCTCCGGACCCAACCACGCATGCTAAGGCGGTGCCCATTTACCAGACCAGCGGCTTCTCCTTCCCCACCCCAGAAGAAGCCGGACGCGTGTTCTCCGGCGAGGCGCTCGGCTTCAGCTACACGCGCATTCAGAACCCAACCGTGGAGACTTTCGAGAAGCGAATGGCGCTGCTGGAGGGAGGCATTGCCGCGGTGGCCACTGCATCCGGTCAGACGGCCGTGATGTACGCATGCTGCTCGCTGCTGCGATGCGGCGACAACATGGTGTCGTCGCACAGCCTGTACGGCGGAGTGCACGCGCTGTTCAACAACCCGCTACCACGGATGGGTATCGAGACGCGCTTCGTGGATCCTCTGGACCTCGAGGCCTGGGAACGCGCGGTGGACGACCGCACGCGCTGCTTCTACGTCGAAACGATCGGCAATCCGCTGGTGGACGTACCGGACCTCGCGGCCATCGCCGAGATTGCCCATCGGCACGGTGTACCTCTGATCGTGGACAACACGATGGTCACGCCGTTCCTATGTCGTCCCTTCGACCACGGTGCTGACATCGTGGTCCACAGTGCTACGAAGTATATTGGCGGGCACGGGGTGGCGATCGGCGGTGTGCTCGTAGACAAGGGCGACTTCCCGTGGGACAACGGGCGGTTCAGCGAGTTCACCGAACCCGATCCCGCGCTGCGCAACGCGAGACCGGTGGAGAAGTACGGTCGGATGGCATACATCAAGCGGCTGCGCACCTATATGCTGCGAGACGTCGGCGGATGCATGTCTCCCTTCAACGCCTGGCTATTCCTCCTCGGTCTCGAAACCATGCACCTGCGCGTACAGCGAGCGTCGGAAAACGCCCTGGTTCTGGCAGAGTGGCTCGAGCGTCACCCTAAGGTCGCCTGGGTCCGCTACCCCGGCCTCGCATCCCATCCGACCAGGGAGAACGCCCGTAAGTACTTGAAGGGAGGCTACGGCGGAATGATGGGGATCGGCCTGAAAGGTGGCTTCGACGCGGGCGTCCGCTTCCTAGGCAGTCTGCGCGTGTTCACGCACGCCGTGAGCCTTGGCGATTCGAAGTCGCTCGCCATCCATCCAGCCAGCACCACGCACTCGCCGATCAGTCGCGAGGAGCGCGAGGCTGCTGGCGTCACCGATGATTTCGTGCGACTCAGCGTCGGAACAGAGAACGTAGACGACCTGCGGGAGGACTTGGAGCAGGCGTTGGCGCACGCCTAGCTTTCGAGGCGGAGGGGCGGATGGCCGAGAAGCTGAGAATCGCGGTGGCCATGAGTGGGGGGGTGGACAGCTCCGCGGTTGCAGCACTGTTGGTGCGACGCGGTCACCGAGTCATGGGCCTCACCATGCAGATCTGGCAGGAGAGCCAGACGGACTCCCGTCACGCTGGGTGCTGCTCTCTCGGGGCGGTAGAGGACGCGCGGCGGGTAGCGCATACTCTGGGAATTCCCTACTACGTGCTGAACTTTCGTGACCCTTTTCGGGAGAACGTGATCCGGCGCTTCATCGAGGAGTACACACAGGGCCGTACTCCGAACCCGTGCATCGCCTGCAACCGATACGTGAAGTTCGACCTACTTCTGGAGAAGGCACGCGAGCTGGGCTGCGATTACCTGGCGACCGGACACTATGCCCGCCTGCGCCTTCAGCCGAACGGGCGATTCGCACTGATGCGCGCGCTGTGCTCGGAGAAGGATCAGTCGTACGCACTCTATGCCGCGCCTCAAGAGCAGCTCGCCCGACTACGCTTTCCGCTGGGCACGATGCGCGACAAGACAGCCACACGTGACCTCGCGCGCTCGGCCGGGCTGGCGGTCGCGGGCAAGCAGGAGTCGCAGGACATTTGCTTCGTGAGCGAGGCCGGAGGCTATCGGGAGTTCCTGCGTGCGCGGGTCCCGGAAGCGTTCCGCGAGGGTCCCATACTCGACCGCGAGGGGAATCGTCTCGGCACGCACGGAGGGCTAGCTCAATACACCGTCGGACAACGCAAGGGTATCGGCATCGCAACGGGCGGCAGGCCGTTGTTCGTACTAGCGTTGGACCCCGCGAGCAACGCGCTCATCGTCGGCGATAGGCGGGACACGTTTTCGCATGAGGTGACGGTGGAAGACGTTGTGTGGGGTGCCATCGAGGGGATCACCGAGCCGCTAAGGGTATCCGCAAAGATACGGTATAATATGGCGGCCCGGGAGGCAGTGTTGCTGCCTCCGGATGGGGCTGGCCGTCTCACTGCTCGCTTCGTGGAGCCGGTATCGGCGGTCACCCCGGGTCAAGCGGCGGTGTTCTACCGTGGCGAGACCGTAATCGCGGGAGGCACGATCGTTTCGCGCGATACACAGTAGGCGCGGCGTTCGAAGTAGGGCTCGGGAGGACGTCGGCGCAGGATCACTTCAGTCCGTGCCTGAGCCCCATGACCCGACAATTGCGATGAGGACGCTTCGCTCACCGTGCGGCGGAAGCGTCAACGGCAAGAGGAGGTTGAGTGATGAGTGACGAGAGCGGCGGCGAGGATCGCAACGTACTGATCTACATGTTGGCCGGCATCGGCTTGGGGGCGCTGATCGGCGCCGCGGCAGGTCTGATGTTCGCGCCGAAGCCTGGGACAGAGACCCGGGAAGACGTCGCGAGGCAGCTCGCCGAGATGAAGCGCAAGCTGAGTGAATGGTACGCCGAGCAGAAGGCAAAGCGTGGTAAGGGGAAGGAAGAGGCCGAGCTGGAGGCAGAAGCCGGCTAGTTCTCCCTGCTGCGCATGCGGAACTATTGGCGTGTAACGATATGGGCGGTCCTGCTTGTGGCCGCCCTTTGGTTCCTGTATCAGGTCCGCTCGATCCTGCCGCCATTCATCGCCGCGTGGCTGCTTGCCATGCTCATGGAGCCGACAATCAAGCGGCTACGCGAGGCAGGGTACTCGCGTCTCAGAGCCGTAGCGCTCGTCTACGTGCTCGTGTTCTTAGTCTTGACACTGGCTGGCATCCTGCTTGGTCCGCCTGCCGTGAGGCAGGTCCAGGACTTGGAGCGAAAGATGCCCCAGTACGTCGCCAAACTGCAGTCCACCGTCTCCCAGGCCATACCGGACGACGCGTGGCTCGAGAAGAATGCCAAGCTCCTAGAGGCCTTCGGTCTTGAAACTACCCGGCAAGGTATCTTCGAACAAGTGGTCAAGCCGCGGCTGGCTGGTGCCGAGGAGTACGTACTCGGGCTGGGCCGCACTCTACTGGCCAGGATCTCTCAGGTCGCGGGCTGGATCCTTCAGCTCTTGTTGGTCCCCATTCTTACGTTCGTCGTCATCACTGACTACGACAATCTGAGGCGCCGGGCAATCGGGCTGATCCCGATGTCAATCCGCAATAGCTCGCTCGAGCTATTGGACGATGTCGGAGATGTGTTCACCAACTATGTTCGTGGTCTTCTACTGTCCACGTTCCTCTACGCCGTAGTCGCTGCCGGTCTTTTCGCATTCCTCGGCCTCCCGAGCCCGATTCTGCTCGGATTCGTCACTGGGGCATTCTCTGCCGCACCTTATGTCGGTCCGGTGCTCAGCTCTTCCCTTCTCGTCATCGTGCTCTTGGCAAACCCTGCCTCCGGTCTGTCCCCCTATCTACCGATAGGGGGGCCTGGGCTCCATTTCGTGGGCACGTTGGGAATCTATCTGGCGTTCGACCAGTTGTTCGGCATGCTAGTCATGCCGCGAATCGCCGGTTCCGCGGTGGGTCTGCACCTATTCATGAGCTTCTTCGCCATTGCTTGCGGTGCCGTGCTCTTTGGTTTCCTCGGAGTAGTATTCGCATACCCGGTTGCGGGAAGCGTCAAGGTCGTGCTGGAGCGCATCCTGAAGCACGTGGTGGAAGACCGACCGAAGCGGAAGATACGCCTCCCGCGTGTGCCACTGCGATTCCGCGTCCGTTCACAGGTGGAGACGGGAGTACCCTAACTCGATGCCGGGCCGAGAGGTACGCAAATTCCTGAGGCCGTTTCGTGGCGATTCTGTCGAACCTGCTGTAGATTAACAGCGTTGGCAGGCGAGTAACCGCCTGCCGGTCTGTCTTGCTGTGCGCCTCGGAACCTGGCTGGCATCCTTTCCCACAGGAGTATCAGCCATGCGACACCTTCTTGTCACATGCAGCGTAGCGGCTTCTGCCCTCACCACAGTTTCGGCTCTGCAGCCGTTCACCTATGGGAACATCCTGGTCTGCGGTAACGGCCAGGTATTCGAGTACACGCGACAAGGCCAGCTGGTTCAGACCATCGGTGTTCCGCAGGCACCCGGCGGCGACGGTGAGCCTCGCGGCATAGCCGTTACATCCAGCGGCGACCTCGTGGTCTACAACGGTACATTCCAAGCCGCGATCTCGCATTTAAGGATGAGCACGGGAACCTGGACTCACTATCTAGTGCCAGGGCTCTCCACGGTCAACAACGTGACGATGGGCAAGGTGACGACGTTCGGCAACTATGTGTTTGCGACCGACTGCTCTACATACGGCGGTGGTGAGGCCAACGGCCTCGTGCGGTTGGACCTGAGTGACGGGACGTGGACGCGATTCGGCCCCGCTGACAACTCGATTGACGTCGTCGCTGGACAAGACGGGCTCCTGTATGCCTTATGGGGTTCGGGCAGCCCGAGCGGAACGGTGATCCGCAGCTTCGACCCGTGGACACTCTCCGGCGTGCAGACCTTTTCGCCGCCGAACCCTACCTACACGAACCGAAGCATCGCGGTAGATGCTGCCGGCAACATCTACGTCTCGCAGTTGTACGGCGGCGTCATGAAGCTGTCGCCCAGCATGCAGCTGCTCGCGAGCTACAACGTGTCGGGCTGGTCCACGGACGTCCGGATCAGTGATGATGGCGTGGTGATGCTGATGGCCGAGGGCGGCACGGTTCTGCTGGACGCGGAGTTGAACCACATCCGGACGTTCGCGAATGACGGGAGCTTCGGCACCTTCGTGTCGGTGCCCGAGCCGAGCGCACTGGCGACGCTGGCTGCAGGGTTGGTGGTCCTTCTGCAAGCAAAGAGGCGACGGCTGTAGGGCCTGGCCTGCGCGGCGTCACGGACCGTTACCGAACGGGCGAACGGAACCGAGGGGTCTGCACCGGTGCTGGGGTATCTGGATTCCGGCTCTTGCTGGAATCCTGCATACTAAGCAGCGCACGTGCCCTGTTTTCATCCCTGCCAAGGGGGTTGTTGAAAAGGCCTTTGTTGCTCGGGTGAGGGCGCTGCGACTTATGCCCCGGCGCGGTCCTTGGGTTGGCTTCCTGCCCTCGGTGCTGCCAAGCGGCGGATGCGGGCCGGGGCATACAGAAGCCTCGACATGGAATCTCCCTCCCTCTCCCCCGTTCCCGGGGGAGAGGGTTGGGGTGAGGGGGGAATCACCAGCCGCTGGCGCCGGGTGCCTCGACGTTCGGCTGCTAGGTGGGTCGCTGGGCGGGCGCCTGGCGGCAGACGACAGCCGAAACGTCTAGGCATGGAAAGGTCAGCGCGGGGGCAGGAGCAGCGTGACGGCGCCAGTCCCGCAGCTGATGCCAAGCGGCGGACGCGGGCCGGGGAATGGAACTCCCTCGCAACTTCGGCCAGGGCATGAGAGGCTGGTTCAGAGCCCCGGCGCGGTCCTTGGGCCGGCTTGATGCCCTCGGTGCTGCGGAGTGGCGGGCGTGGGCGGGGGCATAGAACACGGTCAGACGGCGAGGGCTCAGTGCTTCGGAGCCTATCGGGAAGGAGTACAGAAGCCCCACCGCGGCGGACGGTGGGGCCCCTGCGCAAGTTCGAAACGGACGGGGAGAGGCTACTTCCCTTCCTTGTACAGCACGTGGCGGCGGACGACCGGGTCGTACTTCTTCAGCTCCAGCTTATCCGGCGTCTTCTGCTTGTTCTTCCACGTTGTGTAGTAGTGCGGACTTTCGGTACTCTTGAGCTTGATAATCACCCGATTGCCCTTTGCCTTACTTGCCATTCTCCCACCTCCTCACGCCGGCACGTCGGCGACGCGCGATGCTGCTTCACGGGGCCTCTAGGATACCCCAGACTGGCGGCCGGCCCTAGTCTCCTGCCTTGGAAAAGTTCAGTAGCACCAGGTTGAGGTCGCCGAGGTCCACCGTGCCACTGCCGTCGAGGTCTGGGGTGGTCCCGCCGAATCCGACCAGCACGGCATTGAGATCGGCGATCGTCACCTGGTTACTGGAGTCGGCATCGCCACCGATCAGGCTCGCGTTCAGCCCCCCAGTGTCGCCTTCGAGGCCGAGGGCCGGCAATGCGTGCCGCAAGTAATACTGGGAGGAGAAGCGGGGCGTGTAAGTCCCTGGGACCAACGCCACCCGCTCGGACCAAGCGCCCGAACCGTCCATCGAGAGCGCCACGTCGGTCGGCGAGGGGCCCGAGAGCGACAGCAGCAGATCCTTGGTCGAGAGCGAGCCCACGTAGCCGCCGAGGGAGGCCGTGCCGCTGAGCGTCATGTAGCGCTTGGCCGGGCCACCCGTCGCGGTGAACGCGGTCACGTCCACGTATCCGCGGTCCACACTAGGAATGAAGCAGTTGGGCGAAGTGACCGCGAGGTCGCACTCCACCGTCCCGTCTCCCCAGTCCATGAACGTCGAGCTGGCAACGCGAAGGTCTATGTCGACAACCACGTTCGTCAGCGTCACGTCCATGATGCATTCGATCGGCCCGATCCAGAAGCTGGTGCGGTAGGAGAACGGGCCGGGCACCGGCTCCGGGGTGTACACGTGGATGTTGTTGCCCTGTACGAGGCCGGAGCAGTTGATGGGAAACACGCCGTCGCCGATCGTCAGGGTAATTTCAACGGGCACGTTCCCCGCTTCGTCCTGCTGGCCGAAGAGAAGCGGGCCGGTCTTCGTATCGCTGTCGGACAGCGGGAAGGGCGAGGTGGTAAAGGTGTAGGAGATGGTGGCCTCGTACGCCGTGCCGCTCATGTCCCAGTTGGGGACTGCCGCTGCCACGAGTGGTAGGAGCAGGAGGCCGAGGATGCAAGGGATAGTCTTCATGGGCTGGGTTCTCCTTTCAGTCGACCGAACTCGCTGAATCTAGCGCATTCGGGGGCGAACGTCAAGTCCCTTTGTCGTTTCTTAGGGCGACGCGGGCGTTTCGCACGAGACCTTCGTGCTTGGCGCGGATCAAGGCGGTACCCGCGTAGCGTCGGAAGAACTCCTCCTGCGTTATGCCAACGAGTTCGGTGAGCCGCGGGGAGGGGTCCAGGCGGGCGGCCATCTCTGGGTCGCTTGCTGTTGCTCCTCGCGCCGGGGCGTTTTCGCGCGGATGGTTGAACGGGCACACGTCTTGGCACACGTCGCACCCGAACACCCAGTCCTGCATCCTCGGCTGCAGATGTGCCGGGATCGGGCCGCGCTTCTCGATGGTGAGGTAGCTGATGCAGCGGCGGGCATCCACCACGCCGGGGCCGACGATTGCACCGGTCGGACAGGCATCGAGGCACAGTCCACAGGTGCCGCAGCCGCCCACGGCGGGCGTATCTGGCGGAAGGTCTAGGGTAGTGAGCAGGCAGCCGAGCAGGAAATAAGAGCCGCAGTGGGTGTTTATGATGCACGAGTTCTTGCCGAACCACCCGATGCCCGCAAGCATGGCGTAGTCGCGCTCCAGGAGTGGGGCCGAGTCTACACAGATGCGCGTCCGGACCTCTGGCGCTTGGGACACCAACCACGCGGACACCCGGCGGAGCTTGGACCGCAGCACCTTGTGGTAGTCGCGACCCCAAGCATACGCGGCGATGCGCCCGTGCCCTGACCTTGCGGGATGCGGGCCCCTAGCATAGTTCATCGCGGCGACCAGGATGCTCCGTACGCCAGGCAGCAGGTTCTCGGGATGCGCACGCAGGTGCTTGTGGCGGTGCATGTAAGCCATCTCGCCGTGCATGCCATTCGCCAGCCACTGCAGGTAGGTGGCATAGTGCGGCGGCGGCACTGCCGGCGCGATTCCGACGAGGTCGAAGCCTTCTTCGACTGCCCGCGCCTTCAGGGCCGCCGCCAGTTCGTGCAACGTACCGCCTATTTGTCCACGGCCACCTTCACGCGGTCCCGCAGCGCGGCTTGCGCGGCGGCCAGCCTCGCGATAGGCACGCGGAAGGGGGAGCAGCTGACGTACTGCAAGCCCACTCGGTGGCAGAAGTCAATGGACTTCGGGTCTCCGCCGTGTTCGCCGCAGATGCCCATCTTGATCCCTGGGTTAGCAGCGGTACCGAGGTCGTGGGCCATCTTCACCAACTTGCCAACTCCGTTCTCGTCCAGCACGGCGAAGGGGTTTTCGGGCAGGATGCCGGTCTCGACGTACCGCTCCAGGAACTTGCCTTCCGCATCGTCCCGGCTGAAGCCGAAGGTAGTCTGCGTGAGGTCGTTCGTGCCGAAGCTGAAGAACTGGGCATGCTGCGCGATCTCGTCGGCCGTGAGGGCGGCACGCGGCAGCTCGATCATGGTGCCGAACAGGTAGTCCACGTGTGCGTTGTGCTGGGCCAGCACGGTCTGCGCCACAGCCTCCAACTTGTCGCGCACGACCTTCAGCTCGTTCACGTGTCCCACGAGCGGGATCATGATCTCGGGCAGCACCTCGATCCCCTCGCGTTGCACCTCGATGGCCGCTTCTAGGATGGCTCGCACCTGCATCTCCACAATCTCGGGAAAGACGATGGAAAGGCGCACGCCGCGCAGGCCGAGCATCGGGTTGGCCTCACGCATCGCTTCGACTTTGGCGAGCAGTGCCTGCTTCGACTGGAGCTCGGCGCTGTCAGGATTGCGAAACTCTAGCTCGATCACCTCTCGCAGCAGGTCGTCGTATTGCGGCAAGAACTCGTGCAGCGGCGGGTCGATGAGTCGGATGGTCACGGGTTTACCCGCCATCGCCTTGAAGATTCCCACGAAGTCGCCGCGCTGGAAGGGGAGCAATCGGTCGAGTGCAGCGCGGCGCTTCTCCTCCGACTCGGCCAGGATCATCTCCTGAACGATGGGCAGGCGGTCTTCGAAGAACATGTGCTCGGTTCGGCAGAGGCCGATGCCTTCTGCACCGAACGACACCGCTCGAGCCGCATCCGTCGGGTTGTCTGCGTTGGTTCGGACTTTGAGCCTTCGGAACTCGTCCGCCCAGCCGAGAAGCGTAGCCAGGTGGCCGGACACTTCCGGGGCGACCGTAGGAACCTGTCCGGCATACACGGTGCCGGCCGAGCCGTCAATCGTAATCCAGTCTCCCTCGCGGAACAGCTTGTCGCCGACCTTCAGCGTGTGAGCGCTCTCGTCGATCTCCAGCGCCTCACAGCCGGAGACGCAGGGGACACCGAAGCCGCGGGCCACGACCGCAGCATGACTGGTCATGCCGCCCCGCTGCGTGAGGATGCCCTTCGAGACGAGCATGCCTCGGATGTCGTCGGGGTTGGTCTCGGCACGCACGAGGATCAGCGGCTGGCCCTCCTTGCCTAGTTCCTCGGCACGCCCCGACTCGAAAACGCACACCCCGCTCGCGGCTCCAGGAGATGCACCCAAACCAGTGGCGATGGGCTTGTCCGCCGGCCCTAGTCTGGCCGTGTCTATGCGCGGGTGGAGGAGTTCGTTCAGTCGGTTCGGCTCGACTCGCAAGACGGCTTCCTCGCGGGTGATGAGGCCCTCCTCGACCATCTCGACGGCGATGCGCACCGCGGCGGGTCCGGTTCGCTTGCCGACGCGGCACTGGAGCATGAACAGGCGACCCTTCTCGATAGTGAACTCGAGGTCCATCACGTCCTTGTAGTGGCGCTCCAGCTTGCGGCCCATCGCCTCGAACTCGTGGTAGATGTCGGGCATCTTCTCCTTGAGCTCGGCGATCTTCAGAGGAGTGCGAACCCCCGCGACGACGTCTTCGCCCTGAGCGTTGATGAGGAACTCGCCGTACAGCACGTTCTCGCCCGTTGCCACGTCGCGGGTGAAGGCGACGCCGGTACCGCAGTCGTCCCCCATGTTGCCGAAGACCATCGCCTGGATGTTGCATGCCGTGCCGAGGTCGTCCGGGATGCCTTCCTTCTTGCGGTAGATAATTGCGCGCTCATTGTTCCAGCTGTTGAACACCGCGTTGATAGCCATCTCGAGCTGAACCATAGGGTCGTCTGGGAACGGCTCGCCACGGGAGCTGCGGACCAGCTCGCGGAAGTCCTCACACAGCGCTCTCAGATCGGATGCCCCTACCTCGGTATCCAGGCGCACACCGAGCTTGGCCTTGAGCGCATCGAATTTGTGCTCGAACTGATGCTTCTTGATGCCCAGCACCACATCGCTGAACATCATCAGGAATCGGCGGTAGGCGTCATAAAGAAACCGCTCGTCGGCGGTCTTGGCGAGGCCCTCGATGACGGTGGGGTTCAGGCCGAGGTTGAGGATAGTGTCCATCATTCCCGGCATCGAGAACTTGGATCCGGAGCGTACAGAGAGTAGCAGCGGGTTTGTCGGGTCCCCGAACTTCTTCCCCAGCTCCCGCTCCACGTCGGCGAGCGCCGTTCTGACTTCATCCATCAATCCGTCCGGCATCCGCCCGAGCGCGAGTGTCTCGTTGCATGCCTCGGTGGTGATTGTGAAGCCCGGGGGGACCGGCAGCCCGATGTTGGTCATCTCGGCCAGGTTTGCGCCTTTCCCTCCCAGGAGGTCGCGCATGGATGCATCACCCTCTCGGAAGAGGTAAACGCGCTTGGTGCTCATCATTCCCACTCCTTGCAGTGATTGTGTCCGAAGGACTCGCTTGCGGGAGGCGCGACGTCCGACGGGGGGTCATCAGGGGACCCTCGGAGACCTCCAGAGGGTCACTCGATCTTACCCGCTCGACTCCTTGGCCCGGGACCATAGTTGGTCCCACTCGTCGGGGGACAGGGAGCGAGGGTCTCTGCCAAGCCGCCTCACCTCGGCCTCCATCCAACCGAATCGTCGGGTGAAACGACGCAACATGTGACGCAGGGCATCCTCTGGCTCCAACCCGGCTTTTCGGGCTGCGTTGGCCGCGGCGAAGAGTAGATCACCGACCTCGTGGAGGAGTCGGTCGGGATCCGGCGTGGCTGCCTCTCGGCGAAGCTCGTCCAGTTCTTCTTGGACCTTGTCCAGCACGGAGGTTAGGTCGGGCCAGTCGAAGCCCAAGCGCGCGGCTCGTTTCGATACCTCGTAGGCGCGAAGGAGCGCAGGCAGTGCGTCGGGCACTCCCTCCAAGGCCGATCTCTCTTCCCCGCCCTTCTCCTCGGACTTGATGCGATCCCAGTTTTGTAGAACATCCTCGACCCCGGCCACGTCGAGTCCACCGAAGACATGCGGGTGGCGCCGCAAGAGCTTCTCGGTCTGGCTGCGTATGACATCCTCGATATCATACAGGCCCTCTTCGCTGTCTATCTGGGCGTGCATGAGGGCTTGGAGGAGAAAATCACCGAGCTCCTCGCACAGCTTGTCGGGGTCCCCCGAGTCGATGGCTGCCAGCACCTCGTACGTCTCCTCGACGAGGTGTGTCTTCAGGCTTTGGTGCGTCTGCTTCAGGTCCCACGGGCATCCCCCAGGGCCGCGGAGCGCCGCTACGACCTCCACCAAGCCGTAGAACCCCGGCGAACGAGGCAGATCCAGTGGCGGGACGAACACCGACGTGAGATGCGTGAACTCTGCATGGTCTAGCTCGAAAAGAGGCACGTCCACCACCGGATGACCGTGTGTTACGATGCGCACTGCGTGTTCGTCCGGATAGTGCTGCATGAGAGCGAGCTTGACCGAGGATGCCGCCTCCCTGCTGTCCACCTGATACACGATAATGGGGGCTCGCGGGTCGGGTCGCACCCCTTCGGGGTCGTAGGCGTTGAGGACTTGCAGGTGGTCGTCGAATGGCTCTTGCAGCGCCTCGAGAGTGGCAGCGAGAAAGTCGGTTGCACCAACGATCTCGACGCGTATCATCTGCTCGCGTGCCGAGTGCAGCACCTCCCGTACACTGCGCTCCCCGAACAGCGGGTGACCCGGAACTGCGAATGCGACATGCCCTGTCTCGTGTGCGAGGTGAACGACGCGAGAGGCGATGGCGGAGTAGACATCCTCGAAGGCCTCAGCGGCTTCGTACAGGTAGTCGGCTGTTTCGAAGCGGACGCCATGAGACGACAGGGCCTCGACGCCGGGGTGCCTGCCGGTCCGCAACAGCACGGACGAAGCCGAGCGCATCGCATCGAGCGCTCTAGGCGGAATGGCCTCGGTCCCACCGGGACCGAGGCCTACCACGACGATCATCGGGCGTAGGCTCTTGGCCTCGCTTGCCGCGCGGGACTCGCCTGCCACCCTCTAGCTACTGGCCCCCGAGCGGTGGCGAGCCGCCGCCAGGGGGCTTGGGTGCACCTGTGCCTGTCCCCTCGGCTTCCTTCTCCCTCTTCTCGCGCTGCTTCATCATCTCGAGCCTCTGGGTCTTCTCGCTCTTCCAGAGCCCTTCCAGCCAACTTTCATTGATTTTGACCTTGGCAGAGTTGACGGCATCTGTAAGCGTTGCCGCGTAGTCGTTGAGCGCCGAGGCCTTCTCTAGCATTAGCCTGCGTCGCAGGCCCCACTTCACGTCCTCGTTCGGCGCTTTGTAGCGCTTCTCGGTCTTCTCGTCTATGTAGAACTTCAGCCAGGCGTTACCCTGTCGGATCCAGGGCGTGGTGCCGAAGACACGCGTCTGCTCGATGATGGGCTGAATGTCAACCGACAGACTCTGTATCGGCACCGGACCGAAGGCCCCACCACGCTCGCGGGAGGGATCCTCCGACATGTTGGTGGCCACGATCTGGAAGTTGACGCCGCCGGCAAGCTCTTTGTCCACGGCCTGCTTAGCGGCTTCGGTGGAAACCGCAATCACCTTGCCGCGCACCCGAGCGGGTTCTTCGAAGTCCTCCGGATGAAGTCGGATATAGTCTTCTACCTCCTTCATGGAGACCTCGACGCCCTTTGTTCGTAGCTTGAACTCGTTGATGTCGTGCTTCAGAGCCTCCTTCACGGCTGCTCTGCTTCGACCCGCGGCTTTCTGCTGGTCGAGGTACTGGGGCTGCTGGCGGATCAGTCGCTCGAGCAGGTCGTTGACCTCCTCGTCGGTGGCGGATACGCCCTCCTTCTTCGCCATCTGAGCCACGATTTTCTCGCCGATCATCTGCTCGAGGCAGAAGTACCCCACCGGCAAGATCGGCCTTCCGATGCGCTGACGGAGTTGGGCGAAGTTGAGATAGTTCTCCATCGCTACCTCGCACCGACGACTCCACTCCGCACGGGTGATGACATCGTCGTTGACAGTGGCGAGAACATCTTCTTTTTCGCATCCGACGAAGGCCAGCGCCCCAAAGGCGGCCAACCCAAAGACTGCTAGAGCACGGTAAGTCCCGTTCACGTATCCTCCTGTTGACGCTCCGAGTAAGTGGGCGGAGTGTCGGCGGATCTCCGCATAGCACTCACGACCAACTCGATCTCGCTGAGGGGCCTCCCGGTCCGCCCGGCAATCTCCTTTGGACTCAGTCCCGTCTGCACGAGCGCGACCGCCGCGTCTTGCCAAGACCGGCCTTCGGCCTGCAGCGATTCCACGTTTCCCGCGGAGGTCCGCCGAGCATCCAGTTCACGTTTTGCCCGCTCGGACTCGGCGGCCAGTTTACTCAATACCCGTTCGGCGGCGCGCTCCAGCCTCTCGATTTCGGGGGCGAGTGAGGCGCTCCTAGCTTGCTCCTGAAGCTTGCGGCTCCAGTGCTGAAAGGAGAACCACCCGGCCAGAAGCAGGAGCAGTTGTGCGAACAGCAGGAGTTCTCCCATGACTGCTTACGCTCGGATGTCCAGTCGTGGCTCCGTGTCTTCCGCCATGTCCGCTAGTCCCTGCTCGGGCTCGCCTTCCTGCTCAGGCGTCTGGTCCTCTTCTTTGGCAAGCTCTACCACGTCCTGCGGTTCTTCCTCTCCGGGATGTGAACGATTGCGCCGACCTTCCCGGCGATCCGCGGGTCGCACTGCGTTGGAGCCCGATGTGGGTGTTACCCGGCTGAGCGGGGCGCCGCCATCCACAGCCATGGGTCACGGCCTCCCTTTGACCTTCGGTACGCATTACTGATGCGCGAGCATTGCCACATTATCGGACAGGCCGACGCGCAGGCGCAGCATTGCCTGCGTGTGGAGCTGGTATACGCGGCTTTCGGACACTCCCAGGACTCTGCCAATCTCCTTGAACGTCAGACCCTCGTAATAGTACAGTGTTATCACGAGGTGTTCCCTCTCCGGCAGTCGCTCGATGCACTCGGTGAGAAGGCGGCGAACCTCTCTGCCATGAACCTCCCCTTCGGGATTGCTGTGCCGGTCTTCGACGAGGTCGGAAACCCTTAGCTGGTCTTCTGCCTCGTTGCTCGCCAGCACATCGTCAATCGAGGCGAGGGTGGTGCGACCCAGTTGGATAAGCAGCTGATGGTAGTCCTCGAGGGTCATGTTCATGGCCTCTGCCACTTCCACTTCTCGGGGCGGACGGCCCAGCTTCGCCTCGAGCTGCATGTGGGTTCGCTCCAAGAGCTTCAGCCGTTCTCGGATGGAGCGAGGAACCCAGTCCTCGTCTCTAAGCATCTCCAAGATCGCTCCGCGGATGAGCGCAATAGCGTAGGTCTCGAATTTCACCTCGCGGCTGCGATCGAACTGATCAATCGCCTTGATGAGCCCTTGCACGCCGGCGCCGACCAGGTCTTCTCGGTCCAGCCCCGGTGGTGGGCTGCTTACGACGCGTCCAGCCGTGATTTTTACGAGGTATTTATAATGGTCAATGAGTTGTAGGCGGGCGTCAAGATCGTTTTCGGCTTTGTACTTTCTCCAATACTCCGGAAGCAGTTGCGGTTGAATCGCCATTAGCAGTGCATCCCTCTCATTCGTCTTTACCCTTCGTCTCGACAGTCTCCTCCAGCGGCTTAATCTGCGCGAAGGTCGCCTGCCATATTGCCCCGAGAAACCACCCGACAACGAACGCGATCCCTCCGCGCATCAGAGCGAATTGCCAGTGAACCTGCGCGAGGGTCGCAGCAACGAGCGCGACCAGAGCGGCAAGAGAACCCACTAAGAGCGGCAACTCCTACCTCCCCCGACGCGCGCAATCCTATGGGAGCAAGATGGAACGCCTGGCCCTCTTCGCGTAGATGGAGAGAGGGGTCGCACGGGCCAGATGACGGAAGGGGCGAGGGGTCTCTCGAGAGCGAGAAGGAAAGCCTCTCCTTGCGCCACAGGACATCGTCGTGCGGATTGCATCCATGTCTCCCCGTAAGCCTAGATTACGGATACGAGATCACCCGCCTTGCGGGCTCATCATGTATTTCGGCTTCCTGCCGATGCACTCCCCGCTTCGACGCGCCCTCTTCGTCGCTCTATCGAGGCGCCGCGCGGAACAAGGGCCCCCGCTCGGGCCCAAAGCAAACAGACTGGTGCACATTATACCGGGAACGCTGCACGAGTCAACAAGCAATCTAACAGGATTGCTTAGGCCCACTAAGTTTTCCCCAGTGCAGCCGGGGGACGGGCTCGCTTGGCGAGCACAATCAGTGCGACGATGGTGAGGGCGTAGGGGAGGCTCGACCAGAACTCGGAGGGCGCTGTCAACCCGAGGACGGGGACGCCCTGCATTCGCATCTGCAGCGCATCGAATAGCCCGAAGCCGAGGGCGGCGGCGAACGCACCCAGCGGATGCCAGCGCCCAAGCACGAGGGCGGCCAGGGCGATGAACCCGCGCCCCGCCGTCACCGCCTCCGAGAACTGGTTGACGTAGGCAAGAGACAGGAAGGCACCGCCGAGCCCAGCCAACGCCCCACTCGCAAGCACAGCCGCGGTGCGAATGCGGACCGGGTGGAGGCCCATGGCGGCCGCCTTGTCGGGATCGTTGCCCACCGCCAGCACACGCAGACCACCACGGGTCCGGAACAGCCACAGCCAAGCGAGGATGGGCAGTGCCAGCGCAACCGGTATCAGCGCCCACTGAGAAATGGCGGGGACTTCGGGAGTGCTGCCGCGTTGTCCGAAAAGCGGCAAGATGAGGAAGGCAGTGCCACCGAATGCAATCGCGTTGACCGCTACGCCGCTAACCACGTGGTCGATTCGCAGGCGCTGCGTGTTCAGCGCGTGGAGGGAGGAGAGGGCAACCGCGGCTAGCACCCCGACTAGCAGGCCCAGGACGGGCGATCCGGTCCGGTCGCTTCCGAGTGCTGCGAAGAACGCGCCGAAGAGCATCAGACCTTCGAGCCCGATGTTGATAACCCCCGAGCGCTCGCATACCAGACCACCCATTGCGGCGAAGGTGAGCGGCGTCGCTCCGCGAAGAGTGGCCTCGACGACTGCTCGGATCAGTGCCTCCATTAGTCGGTCCTCCGCAAGCGCTGCCACCCGATGCCTGCAGCGAGCAAGATAACAACGCCTTGCACCACGGCGGCAATCTCTTTAGGTATTTCCGTCGCGATCTGTGCGAACTGGGCGCCTTGCGCAAGCGCGCCGAATAGAAGCGACGAGAGACACACGACAAGAGGGTCGGCCAAGGCAATCAGTGCCACTGCGAGGCTATCGAATCCGTAGCCCGGTGAGATGCCATCATAGAATCGAAACTCATAGGCACACACTTGCATGGCACCCGCGATTCCTGCCAGCGCGCCGGAAGCTGCCATCGCCCAGATCATAGTTTTCTTGATGTCGACCCCTGCAGCCTGGGCAGCGTCCGGACCGGCACCCACGGCATTGAGCTCGTAGCCTGCCACTGTCCGACGCATCCACCAGAAGAGAAACACTGCGACGCCAACCCCTACCACCAAGGCCCAACTGATGGCAGGTGACACCGTTGCGAGACCCAGGCGCGCGCTATCGGCAACATATACTGTAGTAGCCATATCCGATGAGGGGTCCTGCATAGGATTGGCCGCCATGTACTTCGTGAAGCTTCGGGCGATGTAGTTGAGCATGATCGTGGTGATCACCTCGTGCCCGCCTCGCCACACTTTGATTAGACCGGCTGGTGCAGCCCACAACATCCCTGCCATCGCACCTGCGAGAATCGATAACGTGACATGGACAGGCGCTGGCAGTCCCGTTAGGTAGATTCCGGTTGCGGCAGCTGCTAGAGCTCCCACCAGAAGCTGGCCTTCGACACCGATGTTGAAGAGGCCTGCTCTTAGGGCAACGGCGACTCCCAGTCCGGAGAAGAGCAGCGGCGTCATTCGGGTGAAGGTGCCCGAGAGCCCGCGTGCGTCGCCGAAAGCGCCTTGAACGCCAGCTACCAGTGCGTCCCACGGCGAGACACCGCTCACACTCACCAGCGCTGCGAGCGCGCCGAGTGTGACTACCACCAACGCGAGGAGACGCCAACCCCTCAAGCGGCCCCCTCTTCCACACCTACCATCAGGCGTCCGATGCGTTCCCTATCGATCTCCGCGCCACGCAGTTCGGCAACCAGTCGGCCTTCACGCATCACATAAATGGGCTCGCAGTGTTCGATCAGTTCATCGAGGTCGAAGGAGATGACGAGCGCACCCATGCCTGCACCGCACTGACCGCGAATCGCTTCGTATACTGCTGCGGCACCGCGGACGTCCAGGCCACGCGAAGGCTGGAAGGCGAGCAGGAGCTTCGCATCGAGATGCAGCGCACGCGCAACCACGAGGCGCTGCTGATTCCCTCCCGACAGATCAGAGACCGGCGCGTGTAGCGACTCCACTTTGATACGGAATCGCTCCACCTGTGCCTTCGCGGCGTTCACCTGCTCCCGTGCGTTCAGGAGAGGCCCCCGTGCTAGGGGTGGAAGCCTTTGCAAACCGAGAACAGCGTTGCTAAGGACGTCCCACGCTTCGATGAGGCCATGCCTATGGCGGTCTGCTGCGATGAACCGAAGTCCGAGACGCAGACGACGGACAGGTGGTTCGCGTGTGACATCCCTGCCATGAAGGCGGATAGAGCCTGCTAGTACTGGTCTAACACCGATTAGTGCTTCGGCCAGCTCGGCTTGGCCATTGCCGTCCACACCTGCTATGCCTGCTACCTCTCCCGCACGGACGCGCACACTCAGTCCTGCTACGGCGCGATTGCGGCGATCACCGAGAACGTGCAGGTCGCTGACATTGAGCAGTTCTGGCGTGTCATGGACGGGAGGGCTGCTGTCGGCGCGGAGACGCATCTCCTCGCCAACGATCCAATTGGACAGGCGGACGATGTCGGTATCAGCGACATCCGATTCGCCTACTTTGCGGCCGGCTCGCAGTACGGTAACGCGGTCGCAGTGGTCTACCACTTCGCGCAGGCGGTGGGTGACTAGAATGATAGTTTTTCCACCATCTGCCAAATCACGCAGACTGGAGAAGAGTGCCTGTGCGTCGGGAGGCGATAGCATGGCGGTGGGCTCGTCGAGGATAAGGACTTCCGCCTCTCGCCACAAAAGCTTTAGGATCTCTAGTTTCTGGCAGCCTGCGGGAGTAAGCGTGTCGGCGGGGGCGAGCCAGTCGAAGCGAAAGCCCATGCGAGCAGCAAGACTCTGCGCCCTTTCGACGGCCTCCGATCGCTTCAGGATGCCGAGGTGCGCGTGCTCGGCGCCTAGCATAAGGTTGTCGAGGCATGTCAGCTCGCCAATGATGCTGTAGTGCTGGCTGACCATCCCTATCCCGGCACGAATTGCCTCACTGGGGCTGCCGAAGCGCACTGGCACTCCCAAGACCTCGATGCTTCCCTCATCGGGTTGGTACAGCCCGTATAGGACGCGCATTAAGGTGGTCTTGCCCGCACCGTTCTCGCCGACGATGGCATGCGTTGCTCCCCGCGTGACTTCGAGGTCCACCTTGTCGCACGCGACAAGCCGGCCGAACCGCTTCGTGATCCCTGACATGCGCACCGCGAGGCTCACTCCCGGCTTGCCTCCGGTGCGCTGAGTTGGCAGTATAGGTCGAACAGGGCCGTGATCCCCTCCGGCCCTCTCCCCTGCGCTACCAGCGCGGCGACGAGTTGTTGGGCTAGAGCGGTGGCGGGAGCGAACGCCCCGCCGTCAGCCGCGGACTCGATGGCGTATCTAAGGTCCTTGAGCTCCAGCTGCAACGAGAACCCGGGACGGAAGTCGTGACCCACCATCTTGGGTCCGAGGTTGCGAAGGGTCCAAGAGTCCGCCGCGCCACCCGATAGCACGTCCAAGGTTTTGTATAAGTCTAGGCCTTGAACCTTTGCAAAACTCAACCCCTCTGCCACTGCTGCGACTGTGACGGCGCACACGATCTGGTTGGCCAGTTTGGTCATCTGCCCTGCACCCGATTCCCCGACGTGCGTAACCTTGGACGAGAATGTCTTCAGCACGGGCTCTACCTTGGCCAGAGCATGCGCGTCTCCCCCTACCATCGTGCTTAGTGTGCCTTCGATCGCACCCTTCTCGCCGCCCGTGATGGGTGCATCCAGAAAGGTGGTGCCGAAGCGAGCCGCATGCTGGGAGAGCCGCCTAGCCACGCGCGGTTGGATGGTGGAGTGATCGCACACGATCAGTCCGGGGTGAGCGGAGGCGAGAAGGCGCTCGGTGACCTCAGCGACTTCCACGCTCGTCGGCAGGCAGAGGAGCACGGCATCGCATCGGCCGGCCATCTCCGCCGGGTCCGAACGCTTCGCGCCCTCGTCTACCAACTCGGCGACTGCTTGCTGACTCCGATTGTGCACCCACAGCTCGTAGCCCGCATGCAGCACGTGGGCGGCCATCGGCCGCCCCATTACGCCTAGTCCGATGAAGCCTATCGTCTTCAACTCAATCCCCCTACCGGCCCGCCTTGGGCGACCATCGCGGCCAGAAATCGTCACCAGGGCTACCAACGAGCTGCCTCGGCTCGCGATCGCTCTCGTACAGCCAGATGTCCCTCTTTCCAGATGGCCCCTTGGTGTAAGCGAGCTTGCGTCCATCGGGCGACCACTGCGGGTCCCCGCACAGGCCCGTATCGGCCTCCGTGAGAAGCCGGACGCCACCCTCCTTGGCAGGCAGCACAACCAAGGATTCCGGCACGAGGTCCTCTCCCTCGACCCTAGCCATGATTGCGGCGATCCTCGAGCCGTCGGGCGACCACGAGGGTGAGATGAGAACCGACTTCGCGCCGATGTCCGCAAATACCGGTACGGGGGTCAGCTTGGCGTTGTCGAGGGCGACGATGAGCATCGCATCGGTCGGGCCTTCGGGTTCGGGCTGGACCGTCTCCCCTGCCTCCCACGAGCGGCCGGCCTCCTCCGGCTCCTTGGCTTGCGCGCCGACGTAGGCGACGATGAACTTGTCTTCCGTCGGATGATAGGCGACGTCTATCCGTTTTGCGCGAAGCCACACCACCGGAGGCTTCTGCTCCCGCATCCGCAGGTCGTACTGTTGGACGATGAGCACATCGCCGGTGTCGCCGCTGATCACGCCGACGAGAGTGCCCGCGCTGCGACCCCAAGTCACCTTTCTGAACGATGATGCGCCGAACTCGGCCTGCCATGCGTCCATGAGCGCCTTGCGCTCACCAGGACTGATGGTAGGCGGTGGGATCAGCTGCGCCGCGTGGCGCTCACCCAAATACAGCACGGACACGGTTCCACCCGCCGTGTGTAGGATGCGCTGACCGGTGGGGTCGGACGCCAGTTCCGCCTTTCGGGAGTGGCTTACTGTGAGCTGATTTGCCGTGCCGTCGCGCGGGCTCAAGTGAAAGATTTGGAAGATGCGGTCTGTACGGTTCGAGACGAAGAACAGCGTCTTGCCGTCAGGCTGCTGCCATGTCGGCTCGAGGTCTTCCGAGGTGGAGTCGGGCTCGGCGCGTACTTCAGTCCCGTCGGGTTTGAGGAACCAGATGTGGGCCGGGCCGTCTCGGTCCGAGACGAAGGCCAGCCATCCAGAGGTGTCGGCGGGGAGGATTGGCGCTTGGCCCTTGCCCCAGGTCGAGAGAAGCCAGAAGCCGAGTAGCAATACGATCAGCCCCACGAGCCAAAGCAGTGTCTTGGTAGTTCTCATTTGCAGCCTTCGCCGGGGCACGCCCCGGCCACACTCACTTCCCTCTTCATACCCGCACTCCTGCCGGCCCAGGCCTGCTGAATGGAGCGATGAGTGCAATATCCGGCCCGTCCGTACCATGTCGCTGCGCCCCCTCGGATGGGCAGTGGTCGCCCGGCTGGCGGTAGGCGCCTGTGGGCCAGGGCACGGTGGTTACAAGCGAGCTACGTACCGAAGCGAGCGCCGGGACGGATACCGCGACCGTTGGCGAAGTCCACCGCTCTCATCCGCCTCTTCGTCTCCGGCTGTAGGTCTGTGATCAGCAGGCACCCCTCGCCACACGCGACTGTAATTCCGTCGGGTCCCACGGCTACGACCGTCCCTGGCTGCTCGAATGAGGGATGCGAATCGATCAACTTGGTAGCCCAAACCTTTACATTACTGTTCTGAAAAGTCGTGTGAGCGCCCGGCTGTGGAGTGAATGCGCGGACCCGATTGTGGAGGCTCCGGGCCGGCATGGCCCAGTCCAGGCACCCTTCCTCCTTCCTCACTTTGGGAGCCTTGGTGGCGAGCGCCGGGTCTTGCGGACTGCGAGCAAGTCCATCTGGGAGAAGATCGAGGGTTCGAACGATGAGTCGTGCACCCATCTCCGCCAGGCGCTCCGTGAGCTGTCCCGCGTTTTCGTCCTCGCCGATGGGGGTCTCTTCTTGCAGAAGAATGTCTCCCGTGTCCATCCCGGCGTCCATCTGCATGATGGTGATTCCGGTCACAGCATCCCCATGCTCGATAGCGCGCTGAATGGGCGCCGCACCTCGCCACCGCGGTAACAGCGAAGCGTGAATATTGATGCCGCCGCGTGGAGCGGCCTCCAATAGCGAAAGCGGCATGATCTGCCCGTAGGCGGCGACCACCAGCACGTCGGGGCGCAGCTCGGTCACCTGTCTCAGGAATTGCTCGGAGCGGCAGCTCTCCGGCCGCAAGGCTTCGATTCCCAAGTCTCTTGCTGCCTCGGTGACGGCGCTGGGGCGCAGTCGCATGCCCCTGCCCGAGGGGCTGTCCGGTTGGCTGACCACGCCAATCAGTTCGTGGTTCGAGTGGGCGATTGCTCGAAGGGCGGGCACCGCGAACGGGGCGGTGCCGAAGTACAGAACCCTCATATCTCGGGCTCTTCGTCCTCGTCCTCTTCGGGGATGTGCCAGTGGAGGCTGGAGGCGACCGCACGGTCCGTGAAAAGAATGCCGTTCAGATGATCGATCTCGTGCAGGGCGATGCGCGCTGGCATACCGCTCAGCTTGAGGTGCACTTGTTTGCCCTTGCGGTTCAGCGCCCGGACTTCGGCCTCGGCGGCTCGCTGGACGTCGCCGTACAGGCCCGGGATGCTCAGGCATCCTTCCTGGCCGAGGATCGCGCCGCTCTCCGAGACGACTTCCGGGTTGAT
Organism: Fimbriimonadales bacterium; assembly: GCA_045862955.1. Classification (GTDB taxonomy): domain Bacteria; phylum Armatimonadota; class Fimbriimonadia; order Fimbriimonadales; family JABRVX01; genus JABRVX01. Next base: position 14,208 of record BTVI01000016.1, on the reverse strand, counting down.
CAACACCTGAATGTCCTCACCAATCGGCGCCACGAGGATGACCCTCTCGGCTACGCCGACCTGCGGAGCAGCCAGACCGAGGCCATCTGCCCGCCTGAGGATAGTGATCATGCGCCGAATGAGGTCTTGCACGCCGGGCGAGATTCGTTTGACTGGCTCAGCCACGGCGCGCAGAACTGGGTCGGGATACTTGACCACGCCTGGGTTAGCCGATGCATAGAACTCGGCGACGTGCTCCGGGATCACCACTTCGGTTGCGACAACACTGCTCACGAGGCGGATTGTACCGGGAGGAAGCCGTGGATGGTTAGGCCAGGGTCTGGGGATCCACGTCTACCGCCAAGCGAGCTCGGAACTTGGTGCCGCGCAACGCCGCTCGCAAGAGGGGCCCAGGCCGCGCATCCGGAGCGAACTTGGCGAGGATCAGGCGTCGGTACACACCCATCACCTGTTCGGGGATGGCCTCGGCTGGGCCGAGCACCTCGATGCCCGGCAACGGGGCTATCGCGCGCGCCACTGCAGCGGCATCGTGAATGGCTATCGCCCGAACCTCGCTAGAAACCACCACTTGGGCCAGCCTGCGAAACGGCGGATACCCCGCAGCTTCGCGCTCCCTCAGCTCGTACTCGACGAACCCCTCGTAGTCGTAGGTTCGAGCGAAGCGGATGGCGGGCCTGTCCGGATCGAACGTCTGTGCAATAACCCGTCCAGGAACGTCGGCACGACCCGCGCGACCGGCCACCTGGACGAGGAGTTGGAAGGTGCGCTCGGAGGCCCGGAAGTCCGGCATGTTCAGGCCCGTGTCAGCATTCATTATGCCCACCAAGGAAACGCCGGGGAAGTCGAGGCCCTTGGCCACCATCTGGGTGCCGACCAAAATGTCCAAGTCTCGGCCCCGAAAGCTGGACAACACCTCTTCTTGTGCCTTCACATCGCGGTCCAGGCGGCCCACGCGGGCAGAGGGAAAGAGGGCCATCGCGTCCTGTTCCACCCGCTGGGTACCGAGACCGTATGGAATGTACCGCGTGGAGTCGCAGCGCGGGCACCGGTCGGTGGGTGTAGCCCGAGCATCGCAGTGGTGACACTTCAGAAGCCCATCGCGCTTGTGGAACGAAAGAGACACCGAGCACCGGTCGCAGCGAGGGACATAACCGCATTCCCGACAGAGAAGGAATGGCGCGTACGCTCTTCGATTGAGGAACAGCACTACCTGTTCGCCACGGCTGAGCGCCTGCTCGACCGCCTCTCTAAGTCGCCTGCTGAAGGCGGTCTCCATCTTGCCCTCGGCCCTCAGGTCCACGATCTCCAGCGGGGGGAGTGCGGAGCCACTGGCGCGCTCCGGCATTGAGACGAGCCTCATCTGCCCCGCCCTCGCCGCGTACACGCTTTCCAACGCGGGGGTGGCTGAGCCCTGCACCACGACCGCACCGGTCTCGCGCGCTCGAAACTCTGCCAGTCCTCGACCGTCGTAGCGAAGCAAGTTCGACTGCTTGTAGGAGGAGTCGTGCTCTTCGTCGATAACGATCAGTCCCAGCCCGGGTAGAGGTGCGAACACAGCCGAACGCGGACCTACGACGATAGGGGTATCTCCCCTGGCGATTCGCTGCCACTGCGTGAAACGCTGAGAACCCTCCATGCCGCTATGTAGCACGCTGATAGAGTCGCCGAATCGGGCTCGCACGCGCTGCACCACCTGACCCGTGAGGGCGATCTCCGGCACTAACAGGATCGCAGTTCGGCCTAGCCGCAGACACGCAGAGATGACACGCAGGTACACCTCCGTCTTGCCGCTGGCGGTTACACCATGTAATAGGAACCGCTCGGTCCGGCCCTCTTCGAGCGCGCCGACGATCTCTTTCACCGCATGGGCCTGCGCGCCGACGAGCCGCCGGTCGGACACAGCGGATCGCGCCAGGATCGCTTTGGGATCGGCAGGGGCAATTACGCCGGCGGCTACTAGCTTGTCGAGCACGTCTTTTCGCAGACCCATGCCCTTTATTTCGGCAACGGACAGCACGTCGTTGGCGTGAGGGATCAGTGCTTTGGCAGCGAGTGCTTGGGCGGGCCTGCGGGTACAGGTCGAGACGAACTCCTCGATTGCATCGGCTGGGGCGACTGCGTAGTGTGTGATCACGGCGCGGGGTCGGGGAGGCTCGACCAACTCCCACCCCTTGCGGACGATGCCTTTCCGTCTCAGGCGTTCCAGAGCCTCACGTGCGGTATCGCCGAGCGAGCGGACGAGGCTTATCTCCAATTCTTCGCCTCCGCGCTCCTCTAGCCGACAGAAAACCGCCTCGTCCTCTGCCCGTAGATCGGGCCTGTTCGCTTCGGGGACCACCTGCCAGAAGGGGCGAACTCGTGAGCGCGATGCGCGCGGCACGGCAGTCTGAACGGCCAGCCAGAGGGGGCCCACATACTCGTCTGCAGCGTGTCGAATCAGACTCAGCAGGTCATTCGGTAGCCGCGCACCGCGAGCCACACCCACCACTGGCTTGAGAGCGTCTAGCGGGATCGGTAGCTCGGACACCGAGCACGTGCGACGCCCTACCACGTAACCGAGGGCGGTCCGGCCGTGGAAGCTCACCACGACCGGGGTTCCTGGAGCGACTTCGCTATCGAGGCCTGGCGGGACGCGATAGGAGTAGGCCGGCTTCCCCTCCCTCACCCGGACGTCCACCACTACGTCGGCGATCTCGTAGCACTCAGTCACGGAGGGTCGTTTCGGCGGAGAGGGCGAGAGACCTTGCGGGATTCCCGACACTTACACGCCGAAACGGCGCTTCCACTCGTCCAGCTTGGTAAGCGCCTCGATTGGGGTCATCTGCTCGGTGTGAAGACCCCGCAACTCGGCGATAATCTCGGGCTCTTCGGCTTCGAATAGCTTGAGCTGGACGATTGCCGGCTGAGGGGCGCGGCGCGGGCCGTGAGCGTTTTCCAAGTCGCGCAGCACCTCGGCTGCGCGGGCGAGCACGTCCGGCGGCACGCCCGCCATGCGCGCCACCTGCAAGCCATAACTGCGGTCCGTGCCTCCCTCTAGCACGCGATGAAGGAAGACGACTCGGTCGCTCTCCTCCTTGACGGCCACGCGGAAGTTGCGCACGTTTGGACAACTTTCGGCGAGCTCGTTGAGCTGGTGATAGTGAGTGGCGAACAGGGTCTTGGCGCGCACCTCGGCAAGCCGCTCGGCAATCGCCCAGGCCAGGGCTAGGCCGTCGTAGGTGCTCGTACCCCTGCCAATCTCATCCAGGATGACCAGGCTCTTGCGGGTAGCGTGGTGCAAGATATTGGCCGTTTCTGCCATCTCCACCATAAAGGTGCTCTGGCCGGTCGCAAGCTCGTCGCGCGCACCGACGCGTGTGAAGATTCGGTCGAAGATGGGCAGTCGGGCGGACTTCGCGGGGACGAAGCTGCCGATCTGCGCGAGAAGAGCGATCAGAGCAGTCTGACGCAGGTAGGTAGACTTGCCGCTCATATTCGGCCCGGTGAGGATCATGAGGGAGAAGTCATCGCTGAGATGGAGGTCGTTCGGGACGAAGCGCCGACCTGGGTCCTGGCTCTCCACGACGGGATGTCGCCCCTCGACGATCTCGAGCACGTCGCCGTCGTGCAACTCGGGACGAACGTATCGGTAGCGCACGGCGGTTTCGGCATGGCTCAGGAGCACGTCCACTTCGGCAAGCCCGCCGGCCGTCTCTAGCAGTCGGGGTGCCGAGGCCGCGATGTCGGAGCGAACGCTGTCGAACAGGTCCGCCTCCAACTCGGCGATCTTCTCGTCGGCTGCCAGGACTGCGGACTCGTACTCCTTCAGCTCCGCCGTGATGTAGCGCTCACCCGAGGCTGTGGTCTGCTTGCGAATGTAGTGTTGGGGGACCTTGGCAAGGTTGGCCTTAGACACCTCGATGTGATAGCCGAATACCGAGTTGAACCCTACCTTCAGACTGCCGATGCCGGTGGCTTCGCGCTCTTTGGCTTCGAGCGAGGCGATGTACTCGCGTGCAGCCACTCGCTTCTGCCGGATAAGATCAAGTTCCTGGCTGAAACCTTGACATATCACGCCTCCTTCGCGCACGGCGGCGGGCGGTTCTGGCACGATGGCTCGTGTGAGCAGGTCCTGGACAGCGGTCAACGGGTCTAGGCGCTCGGCCAGAGCACTGAGGACTGGTTGCTGTTCCTTCGTGAGGGCCGCTCGGATGGCTGGAATCACGGCTAAGGAGTCGCGGAGTGCCGCTAAGTCTCGCGGAGATGCGAGACCGGTTGCCGCCCGCGAGGTGATGCGCTCGATATCCTGCACCCGTCGAAGAAGACCAATCAGCTCGTCGCGCAACAAATGGCGAGAGACGAGTGCTTCCACGATATCGTGGCGGGCCGCGAGTGCCTCGCGGTCGAGCAGCGGCTCGAGAATCGTGCGTCGCAGAAGACGTGCACCCATCGCGGTCGAAGTGGCGTTGATAACGGAGAGCAGCGTGTAGCGTCGCCCACCGTCGGCTAGGTTGCGCACCAGCTCCAGGTGTCGCCGCGCCGTCGTGTCCAGGCGCATGAAGCTATCCACGCTGTAGGTCGCGATGGAGCGGATGTGCGCTGCCACTGCGATCTCGTTGCGCTTCAGGTAGTTGAGGACGTTTGCCGCTGCTTGCAAGCCCGCGGTGTACTGGTCCAGCCCGAACCCGGCGAGCGTCTCGACCTGGAATTGCTCTTGCAGCATGGTGCGCGCTGCGTTCGGACTCGGGGTCGCATCCAGCGTGGTGATGGCCGCGCCACAGGCGCTCCGCGCTGCCTCCGCCAGATCGTCGCATCCGTGAGGCAGGAGCAGCTCGGCGGGGCTGAGGCGTGCGAGCTCGGCCAGCGTGCGCTCCAGTGACTGCTTTCCGCCTACCTCGGTCGCGAGGAATCGGGCGGTCGTGACGTCGACGTAACTGAGGCCGAACAGGTCTTCTGAGGGGATTGCCGCAGCAAGGTAGTTGTCGGACGAGGCGTCCAGCATCGAATCTTCGAGCACGGTGCCCGGCGTGATCACTCGGGTTACCCGGCGCTTGACCAACCCTTTCGCCTTCTTCGGGTCCTCGACTTGGTCGCACAACGCGACCTTGATGCCTTTGGCGAGCAGGCGAGCCACGTAGCGCTCTACCGCATGATAGGGCACTCCAGCCATCGGCAGCTTGCCGCTCGGGCCATCGGCTTTGGAGGTCAGCACGATCTCGAGTTCGCGCGCCGCCACCTCCGCGTCTTCGCCATAGAACTCGTAGAAGTCGCCCACGCGCATAGCGAGCAGCGCCTCGGGCACCTGCTTTTTTGCCTCGAAGTACTGGCGCATCATGGGGGTGTAAGGGCGGTGCTCGATCATGGGCGCGGTGACTATAACCCGGAGCCGAGCGGAGTGTCAAACGATACTGGACACTCTGCAGAAGGTTTGGCTAGAATACGGGCTGGGAGGCGTCGTGCGAAACCTGATCTGGCGTTGGGCTCTGATCTCGGTGGCTCTGCTCTTGACCGGACTGCTGGGCGAGCAGCTGAAGGTGGGGCTAGACCTGACGGAGCAAGCGGTGTGGAAGCTACCGCTCGCAGGATTGCTAGTCGGGCTCATCAACGCATTAGTGTTGCCGGTGCTCAGGCTGCTGACCCTGCCGATGCACTGCGCTACTCTCGGCCTCTCGACGTTGCTGATCAACGTTGCGCTCTTCTATTGGGTAGGGCATCTGGGGCTGGGCCTCGAAGTAGCGACCTTCTGGGGAGCGCTGTTCGGCACGCTGTGCGTGTCCGTTCTCAGCACGGCACTCGGCTTCTTGCTTCCCGACAGGAAGGAGTAAGACGGTCCCTTGTCAGCTCGGATACTGAGCATTTGGGCCTTTACGGCGTTAGGCTTGGCCGTTCTGTTCGCCGCGATCGTAGTGGGGTTCGGTGCGGCTCTTAGCGGATTCGTTCAGAGGCTGGCAGAAGGAACGGACCGCGCTCTGCTCGGGTTTGCCTCCGTGCAGGACCTGCCCGCGGTGCGGGGCGTGGTAGCGGTGCTGCTGGCTGTGGTCGGCCTGGGGCTTCTGGTTCACTCTTTCCGACAGGCGTTTCGCGGGCTCACGCGGGTGATTAATCCGAAAATGGAAGGCCGCGTTATGGACGCCTATGTTCGCAAGCGCAGTCTCCTTTCTGGCCCGCGCGTGGTCGTGATAGGCGGCGGCACGGGTCTCTCGACCCTGCTGCGCGGTCTCAAGCAGCGCACCTCGAACATCACGGCTATCGTGACCGTGGCAGACGACGGCGGCCATTCGGGACTGCTGCGCCGCGAGATGGGGATGATCCCCCCGGGCGACATCCGCAACTGCCTGGTTGCGCTGGCTGATGCGGAGCCGGCGATGACCGCCCTCTTTCAGCACCGATTCGACCAGCGCGGTGGTGGGATGGCCGGGCACTCCATCGGCAATCTGCTCATCGCGGCGATGGCGGACATCGAGGGAGATTTCGAGAAGGGTATCAAGAAGCTGTACGAGGTCTTAAACATCCGTGGGATGGTGCTGCCGTCCACGCTCGCGCACGTCACGCTGCGAGCCGAGATGGAAGATGGGTCGCTGATCGACGGCGAGACCGCCATCGTGGAGTCGCCGCTACGAATCCGGAAGGTGTCGCTCGTTCCTGCGGACCCGCCGCCGCTGGAGGAGGCGCTGGAGGCGATACGCAACGCCGACATCATCGTAATCGGTCCTGGCAGCGTATATACGAGCGTGATACCCAACCTGCTGGTGCGCGGCATGACCGATGCGATCGCGGCTTCGAAGGCCGTGAAGGTATACGCATGCAACGTGATGACGCAGCCCGGTGAGTCCGATGGATTTACAGCTGCGGATCACGTGCGCGCAATAGAAGCCCACACCGGACGGCATGTGTTTCAGTACGTGATCGTAAACAAGGCCATCCCGGGCGAGGCGCTTATCGAGAAGTATCGCGCGTCCAACCAGGAACTGGTGGTGCCGGACGCCGACCGATTGCGTGCAATGGGGCTGAAGCCCGTGGTAGGAGATTTCATTTCCGAGACGGACGTGGTACGTCATGATCCGGTGAGACTAACCGAGGCGATCCTGCGAGTGGGAGGTGCGAAGCGATGAGAGGGTTGATCGTGATACTGTCAGGACCCTCGGGAGTCGGCAAAGACACCGTCATTACCGAGTGGCAGAAGCGAAACCCTGATGTCCGCAGGGTCGTCACATGTACTACACGACAGCCGAGGCCCGGCGAGCGCGACGGCGTGGACTACACCTTCCTAGACACGCTGGAGTTTCAGAAGCGCGCCGCTTCGGGGGAGTTGCTGGAGTTCAAGAGCGTGCATGGCAACTTCTACGGTGCGCCAGCTGGTGAGACAGACGAGTTGGTGAAGAACCGCCTGATCGCCGTGCTGAAGATCGACGTGCAGGGTGGTGCAACCGTTAAGGCAGCGAGGCCGGAAGCGCTAACCATCTTCCTCGCGCCGCCTTCGTGGGAGGAACTGGAGCGTCGAATCCGCGAGCGTGCTACGGATAGCGAGGAGGCCATTCGCCTTCGACTGGAGAATGCGCGGCGCGAGATGGAGGCGTCTGCCCACTACGAACATGTGGTAGTGAACGACGATCTGCAGCGTGCAGTGGCCGAGGTGGACGCGATCGTGACGGAAGCGAGGTCCAGCCGTGGAGACTGACCGAGGCGTGGTACTGCTGTGCGTGACCGGTAGCATCTCCGCCTATCGTGCAGCGGATGTCGCGCGGGAGCTGATGCGCTCGGGGTTCGGCGTTCAATGTGTGCTGACACGTGCAGCTCGACACTTCGTCACACCCGAGCTGTTCACGTGGCTAACCGGTAGGCCCGCGGTACATGACATGTTCGAGGAGCCGAGGCCCGGCGGCATGGCACACATCGACTTGGCGAGGGAGGCCAACCTGTTCTTGTGCGCGCCTGCTAGTGCTCACACACTGGCCAAGATGGCGCTGGGACTAGCTGACGACTTGGTAGGTGCCATGTATCTCGCCTATCAGGGTCCAGTGGTGGTGGCACCTGCCATGAACCCGAGCATGTGGAGTCACCCGGCGGTGCAAGCGCACGTTCGCACGTTGCAGGAGCGTGGTGTGCGCTTCGTCATGCCCGAGAGTGGTACCGTTGCCTGTGGCGAAGTGGGAGAGGGCAAGCTGGCATCGGTGGAAGCCATCGTGGAGGAGGCTCTGGCGGCACTGGGCACGGGTATGTCCATGGCAGGGCTGCACGTCGTGATCACCTCCGGACCCACGCGCGAGCCGATCGATCCGGTGCGGTTCATCGGAAATCGCTCCTCCGGCAAGATGGGACATGCACTAGCACGGGCGGCGCTGGATCGCGGTGCGAAGGTCACCCTGATCACCGGACCCACTTCCCTGCCCGACCCACCCGGTGCCGAAACACAGCACGTGGAGACGGCAGCCGATATGGCACGCGCTGCTCGTGACGTGTTTCCCTACTGCGACCTGTTCGTCGGCGCTGCTGCGGTGGCCGACTTCCGCCCGAAGAAGGTGTCGGGGCGCAAGATCAAGCGGGGGGACACCGCAATCAGTCTCTCGCTGGAGCCGAACGAGGACATCATCGCGGGGTTGGCCGCTGTCAAGGACCGGCAGGTGTTGGTCGGGTTCGCTGCCGAGAGCGACGACCTAGCGAAGAACGCCCGACACAAACTGGCTGCCAAGGGGCTGGACCTGATCGTCGCCAACGATATCACCGACATGCACTCGGGCTTCGACACAGACACCAACCGCGTAACCTTGCTGTTCAAGGACGGTAGGACGGAAGAGTTGCCGCTGCTATCGAAACGTGAGGTGGCTGAACGCGTCCTGGATGCCGTGATCCCGATCCTGGGCCGGTAGCTCGTTCTCGGCCCGATTGGTACAATCCCGCCGTGGACCCTCATGCTCTGAAGGCCATCGAGTTTGCCCTCGTGCTCGACATGCTCGCTGAACGCTGCGAGACCGAGGCGGCGGCCAACGCTGCCAGGGCCCTGGAGCCGCGGTCGGACCCCGGCCAGGTGCAGCGGCTACTGGAAGAGACATCGGAAGCCCGTCGTCTGCTGGAGACAGATGTCGTGGCATCGTTTTCCGGCCTTCGGGACGTCGGTACGGCGGTGGATGGCGCCCGACGAGGCATGCAGGTTCCGGGAGACGTGCTGTTCCGCATCTACGAGACCCTTATGACTGCGCGGAAGGCTCACGCCTACTTCATGGGCAAGAGCGCGGTGGCGCCGACCCTCGCCGCGCGCGCGAAGCGCATCGTCCCACAGCCCGATCTGGAGCGGCGCATCTCGGAAACGGTGCTGCCGGATGGACAGGTGAAGGATTCCGCCAGCGCGGAGCTGGGCCGGCTGCGCTCCCGGAAAGCCGTGTTGACAGCAAGAGCCACCGAGCGGATGCAAGCACTGTGCAACCGCTATCGAGAGGTGCTATCCGACGCGGTGGTCACGCAACGGTCGGGTCGGTGGTGTCTGCCGGTGCGCGCCGACCACAAGGGCGCGGTGCGCGGCATCGTTCACGATACCAGCGCGACGGGCATGACCGTGTTCGTGGAGCCGGAAGAGGTCGTGGCCATCGGTAACGAGATTCGCGAGGTGCAAGCGCAAGAGCGCCACGAGACCGAGCGCATTCTTCGAGAGCTCTCGGGGTTGGTCGGAACGCGAGCGGACGAGATTCTCGACTCGCTGGCCGCGTGCGAGGAGCTCGACCTCATATTGGCGAAGGCCCGCCTGTCACTCGATCTACGCTGCGTTCCCCCGAGGATCAGTGAAACGCCCAGGCTCAGTCTGAGGCAGGCCAGGCATCCTCTTATCTCGCCCGACGAAGTGGTAGCCACCGACCTGGACGTTGGACAGGGCTATCGTTGCCTGCTCATTACGGGACCCAACACGGGCGGCAAGACGGTGGCGCTGAAGCTCGCTGGGTTGGCGGCTGCGATGAGTCAGTGTGGGCTCCATGTTCCTGCCGCTGATGCGGTGCTCAGCGTGTTCCCACAGATCTGGGCGGACATCGGGGACGAGCAGAGCCTTCAGCAGTCGCTCTCCACCTTCAGCGCGCACCTTAGGAACATCCAGCGAATGCTGAATTCGGTCGAGCCGGGGGCACTCGTGCTGTTGGACGAGATCGGCGCCGGCACCGACCCGACGGAAGGTGCGGCGCTCGCAAAATCCATTCTGAACCACCTGCTCCGGGTCGGAGCGCTAACGCTCTGCAGCACCCATTACGGCGAGTTGAAAGCCTTCGCGTACAACACGGACGGCATGCAGAATGCCTCGATGGAGTTCGACGTGGAGTCGCTGCGGCCCACGTTCCGCCTGCGCATCGGCATTCCGGGTGCCAGTCACGCTCTCACCATCGCCCAGCGCTACGGCATCCCCGCCGAGATCCTGGAGGAGGCCAGGGCCGGATTGTCGGTCGGCCAACAAGAAGTGATGAAAATGCTCGAGAAGCTGGACCTGGCGCAGAAGCAGGCTGACACGGCTCGCGCGGACGCGGAGAGGCTCTCCAAGGAGCTGCAGGAAGAGCGGCGCGCGCTTCGAGAGCGCATTCGCGAGGCAGATGAGGCCCGACGCAAGGCTAGGGAGAGCGTGGCAGAGCAGATGGAGGCAATCCGCAGAGAGCTGCGCGCCGAGGCCGAGCGCTTGTTCGAGAAGCTGCGCACCGCGGCGGCCCCTAGCCGCGAGACCGAGAAGGCGCGTGCGGACCTGAAGGCCCTGGATGCCGTGGCGCGAGAGTTCGTAGAAGAGATGGAGGAGGCGCCGGCGCCACCGGCCGTGGGCCGCACGGCCGCAAAGGGTGACACGGTCCGTGTGAGGTCGTACGGCCAGACGGGGCGCGTGGTGTCGGACCCTGCGGATGGACGGGTGCAGGTGCAGGTCGGTGCGCTCAAGCTGACCGTGGGGCTGGACGACCTCGAGGTGGTGGAAGAACCGAAGAAGCCGGCCCGGCCGACCGGCACGAGCCGCCTGGCGCTTCGCCGGGCCGTGGACATCTCGCCGGAGCTGCACCTTCGGAAGATGCGGGCGGAGGATGCACTGGAGGAGCTGGAGCGGTACATGGACGACGCACTGCTGGCTGGGCTGGACAGGGTGCGCATCGTGCACGGCAAGGGTACGGGTACGCTGCGGAAGCTGGTGCACGAGTTCCTAGACCGCTGTCCAGGGGTAGCTGGGTTCCGACTCGGAGCTGCGTCCGAGGGCGGCGAGGGAGTGACGATCGCGGAGCTGAAGCGGTAGGAGCCGACAATGCTGATGATGGAGCGATAGAGGGCCACGGCGTGAGCGACGCCCATTCCCATACCTCCACAGCTCCTGGAGGGTAGGCCACTGTGAGCTCCCTCCCCTTGGAGCGAAGCGGAAGGGGGAGGGTTGGGGTGGGGGTCGGGTTCAGAACACTGACAGATGGATGCGGAATCCATGCGGCAAGAGGCGCTGACCTCATCACTGACCCACCCTCCTCATGCTGTGGAGGCGGTCCGTGTAGGGGGTGTGGCGTACGGCCTCCGGAGCGGGAGCTGCGGAAGCATGCACTCCGCATGGTATCGAACGAGAGGTGCTAATGGTGATCGAGGGCGAGATGGCCGAACGGATGCTAGCTGCCGCCACCGCCGCACGTAAGCACGCCTACTGCCCCTATTCGAGCTACCCGGTGGGTGCGGCGGTGCTGGACACGGAGGGGCGAGTGCATGTGGGGTGCAACGTGGAGAACGCCAGCTCCGGTCTGACGGTGTGCGCCGAGCGCAATGCCGTCGCCGCGATGGTTGCCGCAGGCGGACGGAAGGTGGCCGAGCTGGCAGTGGTGACATCGAACGGAGCCCTGCCGTGCGGAGCGTGCCTACAGGTGATCTCGGAGCATGCTGCCGCGCCCGACATCCCGCTTCGCGTCTATTCGGACGGCCCCAACCCGACCGCCCGCGTCTTCGCCCTCAACTCCCTCCTACCCGAGCCATTCCGGAAGCAGAGGTAGGAGCGCGGGCTGTCGGCGTCCCCGAAGGCTCGCGTGTTACGAATACCTCAGCGGCACGATGCCGGCATTGAACCAGAGCTTGGTGTCTGCAAGCCTGAGCCTCACCTGCACGATGTCGTCATGCAAGTGTTGCGGTTCGAGGATCGCTTGGTCAACGAGTCGGGGCTGGGGCGTTACGTAATACGCTTGAACTGGTAGCTTCCCGGGATAAGCCGCGCTAGTGTCAGTCCGCATGAAGTAGCCGGGATCCCAGTCGTCGAGGGACACAAGCCTGATCTCTACTCGGAGGATCTAGAGTCACTTTGCATGGAGGCCAGGATGTACGATACCGCCTCGCAGGAGCATTTTCGTATGTATCAGGCAGACCCCACTTTCTGCTCTCCCTAACCAGATGGACGTTTCGCGTCATCGCCAAGGCTTGGCTTATCCTCCGGGCCACCTCCTCAGTGAAAGAGGTCCGTGCCTGCCAACCACGTGGCTCCTCACTCCAGACCGCAAGCGGACGCCAGCTGACGGCACCTAGGCGAAATCGCTCCGATGGGGTGATGCACAGTTCCCACTCTGTGCCAGGCTGATATGAGACCGACCGTGGCACCGTCGCGCGGAGGAGCGCATATAACTTGGCAGCAGCGGTCCCTCCTCCCGTAATCAGGGGCATCTCGTCTGCCAGGAGCACTCGGCCGTCATCCAGACCAACCGAAAAAGGCTCTGCAGGCAGTGGACTCTCCTGGACCCCTTTTGGTGGATGCCGACGTGGATACGTGACGGGTTCCCGGAGAGCTATGCCAAGTAAGTGGACCGCGGGGGGATTGTCTTCTCGGGTAGCCAACCGGTTCGACATCAGAAACCACGCCGGGTCCGACGGGAGGAGAGCTTCGGGCACCAACGGACCGACGGGACGCCCGTCGTCCGCGGGTGTCGCTGCACGGTCGTCTCTACCGAGCATCATGTACACGCCCGTAATCGCAAGGAGTGCAACTCCTGCGCTCACCGCTGGTTTGCGTATCAAAGCAACCACAATGGACACCTACCTTTTCAGGTCGGCCATCTCGAGGCCGTCGTAGTTTGGGCCGGTCCCGTACCAATTGTTGGTGAATACACGAATGTTATAGTAAGGCGGCGACTTCCGAAGCCACACATAGCCTTGCTCATCTGCCGCAACGAATGGCGGGCCATCGAACTCGTTGATGACGTCAGGCTCTGTCGAGAGCGACGACATAACTTGTCCCACGGTCCATGACTGACCGAGGTTCTCTGAGAACTTCTGGAAGAAAAGCTGGACCATCCGCAGATAGTTCCAGTTGATGTACGCAGTGCCATAGTAGCCCATGTAGTAACAGGCCTTTTCGGGGTATGCCTCCGGATTGGGCAGCCCGAAACCAGACGCAAGGTCGTTCGTGTAGGTATTGTTAACGTATCGCCACGAATGAGGATGCTCCAGGTTCGCGTATAGCCCCGCGTTGCGCCGACCACTTCCACAGGCATCAATCCACACCAAGCGGTACTTTGTGGGAGGGATACCCAAGGTGTCCAGGTACCCCTTGGTGATGCTCGCCCAGGCCCTGTCGCTCAGCGGAGTCCGCGGATTCGGCGGCGCCACCTGGACCCCAAAGGACGTGCCCCATATTCTCGGACCCTCTTCGTGGACCCAGTGATGTCCGTGGGCGTTTATGTACAGGAGCCGGGCGCCACCCGAGCCGCCTGACAGGATCCAGGACTTGATGCCCGGAATGGAGCCGTTAGGGCCGTAGTCTTCCCAGTATGCATTCCCTGGGTTGAACACCTTGAACGAGAGCCCGATAGCTCTACAAGCCTCTCTAATTGCCGCAACCTGCTTGTACCCAGTGTTGTGTGCGTCCTGGTGGTCGATGGCGTTCACTAGTATCGCTCTTGCCTGGCCCAGACCAACCCTGCTCACTTCCAGTCGCTTTGGCTTGGTCTTGGGCTGGCCGGGTTTGTCAATCAACGTCACGACGAAGCGGTAGGTGTCGTCCTCGACCCCTGCACCGTACATGTCGGTGCCATCCCACTGGTAGGTCACGGCCGCGTCAGGGGACAGAGAAGTCCATGTCTTCACCACGTTCAGAGTGGCATGCTCCACCACGTCCACGCGGAACCGTTGCGGTGCCTTCAGCTTGCACGCGAACAGAACCGTCTCCAACATGTCCGGGTTGATCTCCGGCACACTCAACGTGGCCACCGAGAACTCGTTGTCGAATGTCATCGGGGTGATGTCCGAGAAGCCGTAGCGCTTCTG
>BTVI01000015.1:0-76297 GCA_045862955.1 Fimbriimonadales bacterium | reverse complement strand
TGAGGTGAGGGATGTGAGCATGCTCTTTGTCACGTCATGCTGAGCTTGTCGAAGCATGCAAACGTCTAGGCATGGACGCAGCCTGGCGGACGCGGGCCGGGGCACATACAAACGTCTGGGCATGGGAAACGTCTAGGCATGGATCATGTGCGGGCCGAGGCAGCTGGGGGTGGTCGCGCCCCTCCCTCTCCCCCGTTCGCGGGGGAGAGGGTTGGGGTGAGGGGGCATCACCAGCCCCTGGCTTTCGGTGCCTCGACGTTCGGCTGCTCGGGGGGTCGCTGGGCCAGATCTCGGCGGCAGGCGGCAGCCAAAACGTCTAGGCATGGACCAGCCCCCTGACCTCTGGTGCCTCGACGTTCGGCTGCTCAGGGGGTCGCTGGGCGAGAGCGTGGGGGCAGGCGGCAGCCGAAACGTCTAGGCATGGAAAGGGCATGGAGACGTCCAGGCGGGGACGTGCGGCCGGCGGTCCCATGCTTCGACAGGCTCAGCATGACGTCGCTAGTGACTCATGCTTTGCAGGTGGTTAGAGATATGAAAGTGGTGAGGGCAGACAACATGCCCTTTGCCGCGTCATGCTGAGCTTGTCGAAGCATGCCCTAGCTTGGCGGACGCGGGCCGGGGCATGGAATCGCCCTCCCTCTCCCCCGTTCGCGGGGGAGAGGGTTGGGGTGAGGGGGGCATCACCAGCCCCTGGCTTTCGGTGCCTCGACGTTCGGCTGCTCGGGTGGTTGCTGGATGAGAGCTTGGCGGCAGACGGCAGCCAAAACGTCTAGGCGGGGACGTGCGGCCGGCGGTCCCATGCTTCGACAGGCTCAGCATGACGTCACCAGTGCCCCATCCTCTGCCAGGGGTGAGACATAGGAAAACCAGCCCCTGACCTCGGGTGCCTCGACGTTCGGCTGCTCGCGGGGTCGCTGGATGAGAGCCTGGCGGCAGACGACAGCCGAAACGTCTAGGCATGGAAAGGGCATGGAGACGTCCAGGCGGGGACGTGCGGCCGGCGGTCCCATGCTTCGACAGGCTCGGCATGACGTCGCCAGTGCCCCATCCTCTGCCAGGGGTGAGGCATAGGAAAACCAGCCCCTGACCTCGGGTGCCTCGACGTTCGGCTGCTCGGGGGGTCGCTGCATGAGGGCTTGGCGGCAGACGACAGCCGAAACGTCTAGGCATGGAAACTTGCGGTCGGCGGTCCCATGCTTCGACAGGCTCAGCATGACGTCACCAGTGCCCCATCCTCTGCCAGGGGTGAGGCATAGGAATCGCCCCTCCCTCTCCCCCGTTCGCGGGGGAGAGGGTTGGGGTGAGGGGGGCCGTCACCAGCCTCTGGCCCCGGGTGCCTCGACGTTCGGCTGCTCGGGGGGTCGCTGGGTGAGAGCGTGGTGGCAGACGGCAGCCAAAACGTCTAGGCATGGAACCGACCGGGACGCTGGACGAAGCATGGCGGATGCCAGGTTCATTGCAGCCGCGCCCAAAAGACCGACAGGATTCCGTTTCTCGCGATATTCCGATTCGCTCCTGGCAATCGGAATAGGTCCGTGTTATAATACCGGGACGCAGCACGCGACGGCTGAGGAAGCCGTCGTGTTTTGCTTCGGGTGTGCCGGGCAAGGCAAAGACGCTATTGTTGTCCTAGTACTCCCGGTGGTCCCAGGGGAGAACCCTCTCCTTCCTAGCACAGCAGGCCCGGCGCGTGCCGGGCCTCTCTACTTTGCAACCGCGAATCCGTCTCTGATGTATGATCCTCGACGATGTATGATCCTCGACGGTCTTCGACCGAGGAGCCGCAGATGACGCCGATCGATCAAGTTTTCGTGGCTGCCCTGATCGTCGGATCAGGTGTCCTAGCGATTGCCGCGCTCGTGGGAGCGCTCGGTCACGCCATGCTGGATGTGACCGGCGGCGGGCATCACGGAGACGCTGGCGCCGACGTCGGCACCGACATGGGCTACGTGGACGCGGGCGGCGCGCACGCCGGCTCCGGCGCACACGCGGGTGATGCGGGTGATGCAGGCTCCTCGCACTGGAACGGCGGGGTCTCGCAGCTCGGTCTGGCGGGAGTGGCGCTGAGCTATCTCAGCCCGGTCGCGTTGGCCATGAGCGTTGCCTACTTCGGGCTCTTCGGTCTAGGCCTTCGAGCCATCGGGGTGTTTCCGGCGCTCGCGGTGATTCTCGCGATTCCCGCCGGGTTCCTGCTGAGCAGAGGAACCGCAAAGCTGGTTGGGAGGTGCCTAGCCGCAGGGTCGCACTCTAGCCACGAGTTGGTAAGCAGAATGGTCGGCCGCATCGCAGATGTCACGACGACCATCCCGGAGCGAGGTTTCGGGCAGGTAACCGTTTTCGCGGCGGGAGCACGGATGTCCTATCCCGCACGGGCCGACGCCGCACTTCCGGTCGGCGCCCGGGTGATGATCGAGCGGATCGAGGATGGTGTCGCTTTCGTGACGCTCTTCGACGAGGGTTCGGGGCCGGGTCTCCTCGGGGACTAGGCCGAGGTACCGTCACTAGTAGTTGTTTCGCACGGTTTCGCTGCAGAGAGGCGGCGGAAGGAGGAAGCCGAAGTGGAGTGGTTCGCGTCTTTGCCGGTTCTGATGAAGTGGGTGGTGGGAGGCGGAGTGGCGTTCGCTTTCCTGTTCGTCACCTACTTCGTTGCCAACATCATGCTGTGGAGGAAGGTCGGCCCGAACGAGGTGCTGATCATCTCTGGATTCCGCGGGGAGTTCGCCCAAGACCCTCGCACGGGCGAGCGGAGGCGGCTGGGCTACAAGATCGTGCGCGGGGGCGGCAAGATGGTGTTGCCGATTCTGGAACGCGCCGACATCATGTCGCTCGAGCTGATGACCCTCGACGTGGAGTCCAGCGAGTTCTACACGAAGCAGGGCGTGCCGATTCAGGTGGACGGCGTCGCGCAGATCAAAGTGCGCGGTGACGACGTGTCCATCCGGACCGCAGCCGAGCAGTTCCTATCGAAAAGCCAGAACGACATTCGGTTCATCGCGCACCAGACGGTTGCCGGCCACCTTCGCGCGATTCTGTCCACCATGTCGGTGGAAGAGATTTACACGGAGCACGAGGCGTTCGCGCAGAAGGTGCAAGAGGTCGCAGCGCGCGACCTGCAGCACATGGGCATGGAGGTTATCAGCTTCACGATCCGCTCCATCCGAGACTCCCAGGGCTATCTGGATGCGCTGGGCAAGCCGCGCATCGCGGCGGTCAAGCGTGACGCCGCTATTGCGGAGGCAGAGGCTACCCGAGATGCAGCAATCCGATCCGCACAGGCGCGGCAGGAAGCCGAGACCGCGCGCCTCGCTGCCGAGACGAAGGTAGCCGAGGCCGAGCGCGACTTCAAGGTGAAGCAGCAGGAGTACGCACGTTCGGTCAACCTGGAAAAAGCAAACGCAGACCTAGCTTACGACCTGCAGCGGTTCAAGATGGCTCAGCAGGTGAAGCAGGAGGAAGTTCAGGTCAACATCGTCGAGAAACAGAAGCAGGTCGAGCTACAGCAGGAGGAGATCCGGCGCAAGGAGCTGGAGCTAGAAGCGCTGGTAGAGAAACCCGCCATCGCAGAGCGCCAGCGCATCGAGCAGCTCGCGGCTGCCGAGCAATACCGGCTGAAGACCACCGCGGAAGGTCAGGCGGAAGCGACGAAGCTGGCCGGAACTGCAGAGGCGGAGGCCAACCGACAGCGCGGCCTCGCACAGGCCGACGTGGTGAAGGCCCAGGGCTTCGCAGAGGCGGAGATGATCCGCGCCAAAGGCCTTGCCGAAGCGGACGCCGTGAAGGCCAAGGGCCTCGCAGAAGCCGAGGCGATGGACCGGCAGGCTGCGGCATTCCGCCAGTACAACGAGGCCGCCGTTGCGAGCATGTTCATAGAGAAGCTGCCGGTGATCGCGCAGGCGGTCGCTTCGCCGTTGAGCAAGGTGGAGAAGATCGTGCTGGTGGGCGGTGGTAGCGACGGGGTAGGTGCTAGCCGCATCACCTCCGAGGTGACGCAGATGATGGCACAGGTGCCACCGGTGCTGGAGGCGATGACTGGGGTGAACCTAGGCGAGCTGGTCCGGAAGGCGCCGAAGCTCGGCGAAGACGCGAAGGACACGCCGCACGCACCGACGAAGCAGGCGGATGCGTCGCCTGCCGAGTAGGTGGTTCTGACCTGTTAGTGCGGCCGGCCCCTTCGGGCCGGCCGCACTGCTCGAGCGCCGCCGCGGCCCTCTCTCTGGGTTGGTGGCAGCGAGGGAGTCATCCTTCTGCCTTGTGCCAGCGACGGGGGCGGGGTGTGGAGGGGGGGAGTCCGACCAGTGCCCCGGCGCGGTCCTTCGGTTGGCTTCATGCCATCCGTAGCTGCTGGTCGGCGGACGCGGGCCGGGGCCGCTGAGGATGGGATCGCCCTCCCTCTCCCCCGTTTGCGGGGGAGAGGGTTGGGGTGAGGGGGGCCATCACCAGCCCCTGGCTCTCGGTGCCTCGACGTTCGGCTGCTCGGGGGGTCGCTGGGCGAGGGCTCGGCGGCAGACGGCAGCCGAAACGTCTAGGCGGGGACGTGCGGTCGGCGGTCCCATGCTTCGACAGGCTCAGCATGACGTCGCCAGTGCCCCATCCTCTGCGAGGGGTGAGGCATAGGGAACGTCTAGGCATGGAAACGTGCGGGCGGCGGTCCCATGCGTCGACAGGCTCAGCATGACGGTGCCAGTATCCCAGCCTCTGCGAGTGGTGAGGCATAGGAAAACGTCTAGGCATGGAAACGTGCGGCCGGCGGTCCCATGCTTCGACAGGCTCAGCATGACGTCGCCAGTGACCCATCCTCTGCGAGGGGCGAGGCATAGGGAACGTCTAGGCATGGAAACGTGCGGTCGGCGGTCCCATGCTTCGACAAGCTCAGCATGACGTCGCCAGTGCCCCATCCTCTGTGACGGGTGAGGCATAGGGAACGTCTAGGCATGGAAACGTGCGGTCGGCGGTCCCATGCTTCGACAGGCTCAGCATGACGTCGCCAGTGCCCCATCCTCTGCGAGGGGTGAGGCATAGGGAACGTCTAGGCATGGAAAGGGCATGGAGACGTCCAGGCGGGGACGTGCGGTCGGCGATCCCATGCTTCGACAGGCTCAGCATGACGTCGCTAGTGACTCATGCTTTGCAGGTGGTCAGAGATATGAAAGCGGTGAGGGCACACAACATGCCCTTTGCCGCGTCATGCTGAGCTTGTCGAAGCATGCACTCGCTGCTGCCAAGCGGCGGACGCGGGGCGAAGGCATAGGGTAGGATGCATTCCCACGAAGGTGCGCATGCTGGAAAGCAAGGTATCGGCGATGGCCTCACGCTATAGTGCTTGATGCCTCCGCAGTGTTATGTATGCATACGGAAGTCGAGGTGAGGTGGGGGTGGATGTTCGCGGCGAACGAGGGACCGCTCGTCGTCGGTGAGTGGTCGTCCGGCCCGACTCGCGGCGCGGCGTTCCTGCATCTCGAACCACAGGTCGGTGAGAATCGAGTCCCCTTCTCGAAGATCCCCAAGCTCCAACTCTCCGGACAGTGCCGCTTCTGCGGCGTCCAGGTCGTCCAGTGCGAGTGCAGCCTTCGCCTCGCTCACACGAATCCGCCCGTGGCTCCGGACCGAGGGAGCCAGCGACTCTGCAAACCGCAGCGCATCGCTGGGTCTGCCAGCAACTAACAGTGCGTCGCAGCACTCGATGGCTAGCGGCGTTAAGTTAGGTAGCAACTCCGCCGCCTGCAGCATCAGGTCCGCCCCCTTATCGAGCTCGCCGCGATGCTGTAGTAGCTTCCCCAAGCACCTGAGAGCCCAGCCGTTAGGGTGACGAGTCGCCGATGTATGCCACTCTCGCTCGGCGTCCGCGACTCGACCTGCATGGTAGTACATGAGACCCAGATGCCACCTCGATGCCCAGTGGTCGCTGCCAGCCCTACCCAATGCTGCTGCTAGTATTTGCATCCATTCCTCTTGCACCACGAAAGCGCCGGGGCTGTCGCTGGGATCCGGCTCTGGCAGCACACCTTCTCGTAGCAGGCGCACCCACGGCATCTGGTCATCCGAGAGCGCTGACCGTGGAAACGGAAGAGCCACGATTTGGGAGTGCGCGAGCCTGCTCGCGCTTTCGCCTGCAATTCTCATCTCCTCCAGCGCACCCCACCCGGAGCCCGTTTGCAGCAACTCCTCCGGCTCTTCGTCCGAGGCTGCCAGTGCTGCCTCGTGCGCCTGCTGTAAGTAGTCTGCCGGTGCCAGTCGATCGATCCAGGTCGCCGCTTCGCTGCGGGCCCGTTGCCAATCCCCTCCGTGCGTGGCGGTGGTGTCACACTGCATCGGCCCGTACACTTCCAGCCAGGACCAATCGGCATGCGAGGGCATGGGGATGCACTCATACTGTGTGCGCGCTAGGCCGGCCTGAATCTCGACATAGGCTTCGCCCGGCTGCGACAGAAACTCCTGCCACCTTCTTCCGCCAGCACCCATCCCCCACACGAATAGCTTACGCCCTCTCAGGTGGGGCGTCGAAGCCTGGAAGGTACCACTCCCATCTCCATACACGGCTGCTACGAACGGTCTCGACGGTTCGTCCACCACGAAAAACGCATCGCTAGCCGAGGGCGCCCGGGTGGGACGAGTGATGTCGTAGCCGCCCCACTCCGGTAGGCTCGCCCGTGCCATGCGTCCGTCATAGGCCATCTTGTACGCGTAGTTCGCAGGGGTGACGACTCTCAGGTCCTGTGTCTCGGGTACCGCAGCGTTCGACCACCAGTACATGGGGATCGCAACATCGCGTGGGTTCCGGATACGCACGAACACGTGTAGCAGGGGAGACTCGGGAGGTAGGTATGCGTCGAGCTGGTAGTATACACGCCGAATACGGTCCCACTCATAGAGTCGCAGGATCGGGTAGTTGCTACCTCTAACCCGAGCGGTGAAGAGTGGTGAGCAGGTGTAAGGCGTGTGCCCACGGATGCCGACGTTCCACTCCACGCCGCCGCTGAACCATGCGTTCCTAACCGCGAGGTTGGCGGGTTGAAAGACAGGGTTCACATAGAGCAGGTCGCGCCCCTCTCGCTTGTCATACAGCGACCAGAGGCGGCCTCCGAGGGTCGGCAGGAAGGTGGCGCGCAAGCGCTCGTTCTCCAGCAGGATGCTCGGCAACTCCATCGGCTTGCGGTTTCGAGTGTAGCCGTCCTGCAAGCGATGAGGGAGAATACTCGCCTCCACCTCCCATCCCAGGTACCTACGGTCCTCCTCCGGAACGTCCGGTTGGGCTTCTATCTTTCCACCTACCGGGTTCACCGTGCCCAGGTCGGGAAGAGGGTTTTCTGGTCCGAGATCGGCACCCATCAGCGAGAGCGTGCCGGCGCGTAGTTCGGTCATAGCCGTTGGCTTCTGCCCCGCGCTATCCATTCCTGTCGGCTACCCGGAGCCATCCATGCAGAAGCGCCGGGGGTCTGCCGCCTCCCGGCGCTAAGCTAGTTACAAGGGTCGCGGCCTACTTTTGGCCACCCCGCCTGCCGATGTTCGCCATGTGCTCGCGGTCGGCAGATACCTTCTGCCCGCCACGACGGCCGATCTCGGCCATGTGTTCGCGGTTTCGAGAGACCTTTTCGCCTCCCTTTTTGCCGGCACGGCGATGACCGTCCGGGTCACCGTGCCAGCCTCGACCCTTGGATGCGCGCTCCGTCGCTGCCTTTCCTTTCTCCTCAGGCACAAAGCACCTCCTAAGCGTCCCTTGTACGTGGCGTCGTATTAGGAGGAGAGTCCGGAGCCGCCGAAGACTGGGCTTCGGTCGGAGGGATCACACCACAGCCAGAGGGCCGGGAGTATCGTAACACGGAACGCAGAGTGTTGCGCCGGTGAAACACCCTGCTTCCGCTCCAAAGCTAGTCAAGCAGCCTGCGCGAAGCCTCTCGTACGGGGCGCCACCGAGGGTCTCGATTCGCCAGCGACTCCACCATCCGGTCCAGGCAGATCCCGGTTGCCACTGCCACGTTCAGTGACTGCATCAGCCCGTATAGCGGGATGGCCACCAGTTCGTCACATGCACTACGGTGCTCCTCGGCCAAGCCATGCAGTTCCTCTCCGACTACGAGCGCTGCGGGGAACTGCCATGCCACGCCGTGGATGCTTCGGGCCCTCTCGTGCAGGTCCAAGCCGTAGATGCGGTAGCCGCCAACGCGGGCCTGCATGATGGCCTCTCCGCCCGGCTGGCGCACGAACGGCTGCCAGACCGTCGCTCCCATCGCGCCTGAGACGTCCCAAGGCCGGTCATCCGGGGCGAAGACGACCAGCTCAAGTCGAAACGCTTCGGCGATTCGCAGGAGGTTGCCGTGGTTGATCTCCTTGTCCAACCTGGGGCAGATGAGGCGAATCGGGAGCCTGGGAATCTCGGGGTACGCGTCGCGCAGGCCGGGGTCAGCGGGAGCGTTTCTGCTTGCGCGCCATTTTTGGAGTTGGATCTCGATGGTCTCTTCGATTCGCCGCTTCTTGCCCATAAGTCGGCATTCGCGGGGTTCAGCCGAAGGTCCTACGGGTTGACAGGCGTGGAGATTTATGATATTGTTGTCAACATTATCAACTATGCCGCGTCTCATCAGTCAACAGACGGAGACCGCACTCTGCATCCTCGTGGAGCTGGCTTTGCTGCCGGGCGGAGAACCCGTCCAGGCGGGGGAACTGAGTCGCAGGTCTGGGATCCCCACGGCTTCGGCGCATCAGGCACTGGTGCGGCTGCGCCGACAAGGTTTCGTACATAGCGAGCGGGGACCGTTGGGTGGCTATTCGTTGGCGCGTGATGCCGCCGAGCTACCCGTCGGCGAGGTGGTTGCGGCGTTCGAAGGTGCGGGAAGCGTTGCTCGCGGCGCGACAGAGGAGCCGTCGAAGCGAGCGGTTCGCCAGTGGATATTGGCCACCGAGAGAGAACTGGACGCTCTGCTCGCTTCGGAGACCGTCGGTGGGCTGGCGAAGCGGGCGCGCTGGCTAAGTGAAGCGATGGCTCTGATGCCAGGCCTCTAGCGCACTACGAGAACAGGAGAAGGAAGATGCGAATCGCAGAAGACATTACGAAGCTGATCGGGGGCACGCCGCTGGTGCGGATGCAGCGGCTGAGCAAGGGCCTTCCAGGGGACGTCGTGCTGAAGCTGGAGTTTTACAATCCCCTTTCCAGCGTGAAGGACCGGATTGGCGTGAGCATGATCGAAGCCGCCGAGCGCGAGGGCAGGATCGGTCCGGATACGGTGCTCGTCGAACCTACCAGCGGCAACACGGGGATTGCACTCGCGTTCGTATGCGCCGCACGAGGCTACAGGCTGATCCTCACGATGCCAGAGACGATGTCGGTGGAGCGGCGAAACCTGCTCAAGGCACTCGGGGCCAAGCTGGTGTTAACCCCCGGACCCGAGGGCATGGGCGGCGCCATCGCCAAGGCGAAGGAGATCGTAGCCTCGGATCCCTCTCGCTACCTGATGCCGCAGCAGTTCGAGAACCCTGCGAATCCGGACATCCATCGCCGCACGACCGCCGAGGAGATCTGGAACGACACCGAGGGCAGAGCGGACATTCTGGTCGCAGGAGTGGGCACGGGCGGCACCATCACGGGGGTGGGCCAGGTGATCAAGGCGCGCAAGCCCGAGTTTCGCTGCGTGGCCGTCGAGCCCGCTGCCAGTGCGGTGCTATCGGGCGAGCCAAAAGGCCCACACCCGATTCAGGGCATCGGCGCGGGCTTCGTGCCGCCGATCCTCGACCGCAGCGTGATTGACGAGATCGTGAAGGTGCCGACGGAAGCCGCGATCGAGACCGCGCGAAGGCTCGCCCGGGAAGAGGGCATCCTTGCAGGAATCTCGAGCGGTGCGGCGGTGTGGGCCGCCCTCCAGGTCGCCAGTCGTGAAGAGAGCCGAGGCAAGATGCTCGTGACCATCATCCCCAGCAGCGGAGAGCGATACCTCTCGACGCCGACCTACTCGGAGTTGCCCGACGCTTGGTAACGGCGCCGAAAGAACCACAGCACGCCGAGGGAGACGAGAGCGCCGAGAAGCGCACCGCCCAGCACGTCCGACGGGTAGTGCACGCCGCGATACACCCGGGAGTAGCCGATCATCAGAGCGAGGACGAGTGCAAGCCAACCGATCCAGGCTCTTCGGGTGCCGTGAGTGATGCTGATTGCCACCACGGCAAGCGCGAAGGAAGTGGTGGCATGGCCGGAAGGGAATGAATACGCGTGGAGGTACTCGTCGAGAGCCTTCGCTCCCAGGTCGGGTGGTCGGGGCCGCTCGATCAGCCTCTTGAGCGCTTGGCTCAGTAGCCCGCTCAGAGCGAAGGACCAGAGCCCAGGCCAAAGCAGTCGCCTAGCCGCCTCCGAAGCGAAGAATCGCGCGCGTCCTCGCCACCAGATCAAGCTGATCGCGACCACGCCGCCAGCCTGAACCCATCCCAACCCCAGGGAGGTAACCGCCCAGAAGAAGGCGTTCAGCCACTCGGGGTGCGGAACGCCGTTCAGGTGCTCGAAGAGGCGAAGGTCCAGGCTCTGGAAGCCGCTCACGCCGAAAGTTTACAGGAGGGCACGGATTCCTCGCCTGCGCCGGCGGACTTGGACTATAATCCGAGTGGAACGATGACCAAGCTGCTTTGTGATTGCGGTCAACCGCTCGTGCGCAGGGATCTGTTGCTGCAGGAATACTACATCCGGCAGTTCGGTCCGAGCTTCGTGTACATCAAGTTCCGATGCCGCCGCTGCAACCGGCTGGGTGAGAGGTTCATCCGACAGGAGGAGTGGTGGCCTGGGGTGTTCTCCCCGAACTCGCGTGAGGAGCTTCATTCGAGCGAGCGGGAGATATTCGATGCTCTGGGACCCATCACGGAGCCCGAACATCGAATGGCGCGAAGGCAGTTACACAGCTCGAACCCTCTGATCGCACTGCGCGCTTGGGTAGAGAGTTCGGGCGATTAGGCGAAGCTAGCCCACGTGGCGTCGTAGCGTGTCGGCGATCTCGTCCTTGCCCCTTGCGCCGACCATCTGCTCGACGACTTGTCCGCCCTTGAAGATCAGCAGCGCGGGAATGCCCATGATGCCATATCGCATGGCCAAATCCTGGTTGCTGTCCACGTCCACCTTAGCGACCTTTGCCTGGCCCGCGAACTCCTCGGCAACGGCTTCGACGTAGGGGGCAATCATGCGGCATGGACCGCACCACGCGGCCCAGAAGTCCACGAGGACAGGGACCGAGGACTGGAGAACCTCGGAATCGAAAGTGTCGGAAGTAACGGCAATCGCATTTCCCATGAGCATTCCTCCGGTTTCGCCCTGGCGGCGGCTATCAACGGGGATTGTAACCCGTAAGAATCGAACGTGTCGAGTCGTCTGCCCCTTTCGTTCTTCGCCGATAATTGGGATAATGGAACCGGTCGCCAAGGACTCCGTCAATGGAAGGTGAACCCTTACCCGGCCGTCGGCTGCTTCCTCGGGTTGCAGGGCGGGCCGGGTAGGATAATGGTCGGCTGGAGGGAGATCTCGCAGATGAAGAGCAAGCACGTATTGTTCGCGATCACGGCGTTGGCCGGCGCATTGTGCGTAACCGGCGTCGGATGGGCCCAGGCCGGCCAGAAGACCACCACGAAGCACGTGGTGAACACCGGCCTTCTGGGCATCAAGCTATTGGACCCACACACCCGTGTGCTTCAGGTGTGGGGCAACCCCACTCGCATCGAGCCGCTTCAGGTGAAGCAGGATCAGGGCACTCCGTCCGGCGGTGAGATGACCGAGAACCCCTTCGGCATGGTAGGCCCTTCTGGCCCCGCGCCTGCCGGTCCTGTGGCAATGGCCCCTGCGGGTGGAGGCGGCCCAGCGAAGGGCGGCCCTCCCGGGATGGTTGGTCCAACGATGGGGCCGGGCGGTATTCCCGTTGCCGGGGCTGGCGGTCCTGCAGCTGGGGTCGGCGGCGGATTCGAGGGCGAGATGACCACCACCGTCACGCGTTGGGTGTACAAGCGCGGTGGTACCGAGTATGCCTTCGTGATTGATGACGACAATCGCGTGATCCAGATTGACGCCAAGGGCTTCTCCGGCGTCGCAGTCGCTGCGGGCGGGATCCGACTGGGCTCAACCTTCCAGCAAGTGATGAGCGTGTACAAGAGCCCGGACCGCTATGACTTCAAGGGCCAGACTATGCAGGTGCGGTTCCTCAACAACAGCCACGTCGTGTTCCAGTTCGTCACGCTCAACGGCGTGCAGCGAGTCGTATACATCAGCGTCGCCGCCGGCAAGTAGCCGTGCACGCGCGATGGCCGGAGACCCGCAGGTCGAAGAGGTCCGGGCACGGACCGACATCCTGGAAGTCGTAGGGAACTACGTCCGTCTCCGGCGATCGGGAAGGAGTTTTCAGGGGCTCTGTCCGTTTCACAACGAGAAGAGCCCCTCGTTCTATGTGAACCCCGACCTGAAGACGTTCCGCTGTTTCGGCTGCGGCAAGTTCGGTGACGTCTTCACCTTCCTGCAGGAGATCGAGCACATCTCCTTCGTCGAAGCGCTCGAGCGCCTGGCCGATCGTGCCGGCGTACGGCTGGTGAAGCGCTCGCCGGAGGCAAAGGGCGAGGCCGACGCGATGCGCGCCGCGCTGGCGGCCGCCCAAGCCTTTTTTCGAGAGCAACTACACAAGTCCCAGTCGGCACAGGAGTTCGTGCAGGCCAGGGGCATACCCGATGGCCTCGTCGAGCGCTTCGGCCTCGGATTCGCACCGAGTTTCGGGGACGCACTAGCGACCACTCTTCAGAAGCAAGGCCACCGGCTCGCAGACGCCGCGAAGGCTGGGCTGGTGGACCAAGGGCCGGACGGCGGCTACTACGACAAGTTCCGTGGCCGCCTGATGTTCCCGGTGTGCGATTCCCAGGGGCGTGTCATCGCCTTCGGCGGGCGTGTGCTCGGGGTGGGCGAACCGAAGTACCTGAACTCGCCCGACACACCGCTCTTCAGCAAGCGCAACGTGCTGTACGGTTTTCACCTCGCGAAGGCGAAAATTGCCGAGCGCGGCTTCGCGCTAATGGTGGAAGGCTATCTGGACGTGATCGCATGCCACGCGGCTGGGCTGGAACATGCGGTCGCGGGCTTGGGCACCGCGTTCGGCGAGGACCACGTAAGCCTGCTAAAACGCTGGACCGAGAAGTTGGTGATCCTGTTCGACGCCGACGACGCAGGACGCACGGCTGCCTTGAGGGCTGCGCAGATCGCGGGTGCCGGAGGGCTTCGCACCCGCATCGCCCGCCTGCCGGCCGGCGAAGACCCGGACTCGCTCTTGAAGACGCAGGGCGCCGGAGCGTTGGCCACGGTGGTGGCGCAAGCAACCACACCCACGGATTTCGAGCTGGACCTCTTAGAGGCGCGGCACGATCCGTCCTCATCGGAGGGTGCTGCGGAGTTCGTCGCGGCTGCCGTGCGCGTGTTGGCAGCGATACCTAGCCGAGTGGAGCGCGACCGGTACATCGAGCGAGTGGCAAGGCATCTTCCCAGCTTTCAGACCGACCGAGTGCGGGCCGAGCGCTTGGTTCACCAAGAAGTCGCAGCGCTCGCGCGTGGCAAGGCGGTGGTGCGTGCGGAGACTCGCCCGTCCGCCGTGCGAACGCTTTCTGCAGTCGAAAAGGCGCAACGGGGCCTCTTGCGTGCCGCTTGTGACCCGGAATGGCGCGGTTTGGGCTGGCCTGCGCTGAAGCCGGAGCAGTTCCCCTCGCAGGAGTATCGAGAGATCGTGCACGCGCTGCTAGCTGCATACCCCGACCTGCCGCCCGAAGGCTCCGCTGCGGCGGTGCTCGCCTCCGTAGCGCCAGAGGAAACGCGGCGCGCGCTCAATGACATCCTGATCACGGACAGTGAGCCCCTCAGCGAGCAGGTGCTGGAAGACTACATCCAATGCCTTTCGGCTGCGCTTCAGAAGGCGCTGCGAAGACGCCTGCAGGCCGGCATCAGCGACGCTACCACGAAAACCGACGCCGTATGGCAGGAATATTGCAGGCTTCTCGGCGAACAGAGCAGAAGGGACTAAGGGTTGGCTTCCGTCGTTAACCTGTATGTCACTTCTGCTGGGACTCAATCGTGGCTAACACATCGTACGAGTGGCCTCCCGATATCATCGAACTGGTAGAGCAATCCAAAGCTACCGGCTGGGTTACGCTCGATCAGATCAACGCGCGTCTGTCCGAGGACGACCTGGAGCGCTTGGACGAGCTGTTCGCCATGCTGGAGCGCTCGGGCATCAAAGTTGCCGAAGTGGCGGCCGTCCATATGCGCAAGGCGGCGACCGAGGAGCCGGAGATCCCGAAGGAGGCTGACCTAACCGGAGAAGACCTCGCAGCGATCGAAGGCCCTGCGGTGGAGGACTCGGTCAAAGTTTGGCTGCGGCTCATCGGTCGGGTCCCGCTGCTGCATGCGGATCAAGAGCTGAAGCTGGCCAAGCTGGCGTCGGAAGGTCACGAGTGGGCCAAGCTGGCGCTGGTAGAGGCGAACCTTCGCTTGGTCGTCTCCATCGCAAAGCGCTTCACGGGACGTGGACTTCCCCTTGCTGACCTGATCCAAGACGGGAACGTGGGGCTGATCCGGGCGGTAGACAAGTTCGATTACACAAAGGGGTTCCGCTTCAGTACCTATGCGAGCTGGTGGATTCGCCAGTCCATTACGCGTGGACTCGCGGATCACGGGCGAACGATCCGCATCCCCGTGCACATGGTGGAGACGATCAATCGCCTGGTGAAAGCTACTAGCCGATTGGTGCAGCGCCTAGGCCGCGAGCCGACGCTAGAAGAGATCGGCGTGGAGTTGGGCGTTCCGGTCGAGCGGGTAACGGAACTCATGCGGATCGCTCCGCAGCCGATCTCGCTGGAGATGCCCGTCGGCGAGGACGAAGGCTCGGTGCTGGCGGACTTCTTGGAGGACAGCCGGGCCGCGTCACTGGATATCCCTTCGCGCCTTGCGCTACGAGATCGCATCGAGGATGCACTCTCCGTGTTGTCGGAGCGCGAGCGCACCGTCATCATGCTACGCTATGGTCTTCAAGACGGCAACATGTACACGCTGGAAGACGTTGGCAAGGCGCTGAATGTGACTCGCGAGCGGGTGCGGCAGATCGAGCAGCGGGCTTTTCGCAAGCTACGCCGTCCGAAGCAGAGCCGGAAGCTGAAGGACGATAGCGACGATAGCTAGTGGCTGTCGTCGTGCCTTGCATTGTTAGGTAGCAGCCTCTTGCTGCTAGCCCCTAGCACTCATCCAGACTCGGACAACAACGCGATACCGTCCCTGCTGAGCGTGTCGAAGCATGCGCCCGATAGCCGCACGCTATCGCTTTTAGGTGCTACCTTGGCGGCGACCGGTGTCATGCTTCGACAGGCTCAGCATGACGATGCGGGGGACGCGTGGTGTTACCTGGCAGATGCTTGGGGGCTGTTGGAGCCTGGGGTCCGGAGGTGCGGTGAGCCGTGGCTGACGATGTCATGCTTCGACAGGCTCAGCATGACGATTTGGGGGGGCCGTGGTGTTACCTAGGAGACCGCGGGGAGCAGTGGGACAGGGGGAGGCTGGAGGTACGGCGAGCGGTGGGAGTGGATGTCAGTAGTCCAGTATCAGCCACTCCACACCGAATGCCGGCAGATTGCGTCCCAGACGACCCGCCTGCGGTTGGATGACCGCTCGCGTGAAGCCCTCCGTGCAACGGCGGGCAGAGCTTACCGGCAAAGACGCGACTACGGGACTAGGCGTGGGGTTCACGAGCAAGAGGTGCTCCTGCCCACGTAAGCGCCACCTCGCTGCGACTGCCCCCTCGCACTCGATGGGCAGCCGCTCGCCCTCGGAGACCACTTCACCGAACCGCCATAGCATGCGGTTTGCTGCCCCCATCTCCGCCCAACGTCGCTCGAAGTCCGCCTCTCGGCGCACATCGTGATAGGAGTACGCTAAGAGACCCGTTGCACCGGATGCGAGGGCCAAGAACGCCATGGCTCGGTACTCGGCTGTGGTCGGCGACCGGAAGCTCGGACCCGGTGAGTAGTTGGCCTTGTCGAAGGCCTGAACCGCTACCCACACGGGGCGACCCGTTTCCCCACTCGCCTGAACCCAATCGCGAACCAGGGTCAGAGGCGACCCGGGTACTGGATAAGGGTCAACGCCGATGACGTCGGTACTGTCCCAGAACTCGTAAGCGGACTCGGGCTGATTGGTAACGGCGAGGCAAGGATGCTCTGGGTCGAGTGCGATCACCGTCTCGTAAAGGCCGCGAAGCTCCTCGGCGTGCTCCGGGCCGCTTTCATCGTTCACGTACCAAGCAAGAAGGGCGGGGTGGTCCTGCAGCGCCAGGACCACGCTGCGAAGCACGTTTTCGCGGCCCTCGATGCCCGACATCCGCCGGAGCGGATAGCGCACGTGCTGGCAGAGGTCCTTCAGGGAAACGATCACCCGAAGACCTAGGCGAGCAGCAGTGTCCAAGTATTTGCGACAATCTTCGACAGAACCGCTCAGGAGTCCATAGGGCAGGACGCAGTTGAACCCTGCTTTCGCCATTTGCTGGAGCCTCTCGGGTGTCGTCTCGGGTTTCCAGCCCTCGCTGTCGTATACGCCGAGCGGGAAGAAGGGTCGCCCCCGGATGCGCAGCCTCACACCGTCGAAGCCCACGCTCTTCGGAGCGAGGAACCCTTTCGTCATCTCTCGCTCGTACCGGCGGCTGGCGTTGCCCTGCGAGTCCAGCCACTCGACGACGAGGCGGTGTCGGCCCAAAGCGAGATCGGATGCATCCAGCAAGAGCGTGGTTAGCTCGGCGGCCTTAGCGGTGGAACCCGATCCCGCCAGCCCCGCCCAGGATGCGCGAACCGAGTGACCCTTCGTGGCCGCCTCAAGGGGAAGCCGCACATCGATCCGCACCGCGCTGCACCCGTCCAGGCGGCCCCGGAACCACGGCTCGACGATGGTGACGTGCCAGTCGTCTCGCCCCATGGCTACCAGATCGATATCATCGAACCACGCGGTGCCTGTCGAGCCATTTGCGACGTAACACACGAAGCGCAGGCTGCGCGCCGCGGTCGGTGCTACGGCAGAGACCGCCTCGACGCGGGTCCAGTCGGTCGTACCCGTGACTCCTTTCGGATAGCAGCCGCCTAGAAACTCGCCTGCGGTACCGATCCACTCCAACGCAATGGTGGCGCCGATCTCGCTCCCGACGACGTTTTGCGCGCGGATCCAAGCACCGATTCGGTATCTGGCCCCTGGCTTCACCGGAACAACTTGAGAGGCCATTTTGTATAAGTTTTTGGCTGTATTATTGTACTTCAGTGACGCCAAACCCGAACGGTGGACCGAGCGGTCAAGGCTCCACACAGGCCCGGGGGTGGTCCAGCCGCCCCCTTCCTCGAACCCCGCGTTGAGGAGGAGGTTGGAGGGCTGGGTCTGCACGAAGCAGCACGCCAAGACCAGAAGAAGAGCTTGCATTCGACTTCCCGATTCCCTTGGCCCCGCCCGGCCCGCGGGCTCCGCAGACCTCGGTCGGGCGCCTAGTATACTAATCGGTCGCGCCGCGCTCGGCGCCGGGAGGAACCATGACGCACAACATCACGCTGATTCCGGGGGACGGCATCGGGCCCGAAGTGGTGGAGGCCGCGGTTCGGGTGGTCGAGGCCACCGGCGTGCGCGTGGACTGGGACCGACACGATGCCGGCGCCGAGGTGTACACACGATACGGCACCACGGTGCCCGACGAGGTGTTCACTTCCCTACTACGAAACCGGGTAGGCATCAAGGGCCCTATTACCACGCCGGTCGGGACAGGCTTTGCCAGCGCGAACGTGCTGATGCGGCAACGGCTGCAGCTTTACGCCAACGTGCGGCCCGTCAAGACCCTGCCAGGCATCCAGACCCCGTTTCCGAACGTGGACCTGATCGTGGTGCGCGAGAACAGCGAGGGAATGTACTCCGGACTGGAGCACCAAGTGGTCCCCGGCGTAGTAGAGAGTCTGAAGGTAGTCACCGAGAAGGGCAGCACGCGAATCGCGCAATATGCCTTCGAGCTGGCGCGCAGGCATGGCAGAAAACGGGTCACGGCGGTACACAAAGCCAACATCATGAAGCTCACCGACGGGCTGTTCCTGGATTGCTTCCGCAAGGTCGCCAGGCAGTACAACGACATCCAGGCCGACGAACTGATCATAGATAACACCTGCATGCAACTGGTGATGCGCCCGGAGCGATTCGATGTCATGGTGATGGAGAACCTGTACGGTGACATCGTGTCCGACTTGTGCGCGGGGCTGATAGGTGGTCTCGGGCTTACTGCCAGTGTCAACGTGGGTGAGAGCTGCTCGCTCTACGAGGCCGTTCACGGCAGCGCTCCCGACATCGCCGGGCAGAACAAGGCGAATCCCATCGCACTGATTCAGTGTGCTACCATGATGCTGCGCGACCTGGGAGAAACCGAGGCGGCGGATCGCGTCGAAAAGGCAGTGCACACCGTGCTGCGCGAGGGCAAGACGCTCACCGCCGACCTGGGAGGCAGTGCCACCACCACAGAGATCACCGACGCAATCATCGCTGCCATGTAACGCTCGCCTCAGGTCTGAAAAACCTCGCATGGGTCCACTGAACCGAACGAGATGAGTCGCGTCTAAGCCTGCTGGCTAGCGAGTATGCATACGACGCAGGCACGAGATAAGCTTACAGGAGTAACACTACCAATGAAGCGACTCATGGCAGTTGCAGTCGGCCTCCTGCTGGCGTCCTCATTCGCGATGGCTCAGCAGCAGGAAAACGTCAGGATCGGCGGCAAGGGTGTCTTGCTCGCTCGCGGCGAGGGACAGGTAAGGCTGGAAGGTACGGGCGTCGTACACCTCAGGGGTAGCGGCCTCCTCGTCCTCGCCGGTGTCACCGAAGACCAGCTTCACGTAGAGGGATTCACCCTGAAGTCTCACGACGGTGATAGGTGGACTTTCGAGGGAAGAGGGCATGCTACCGTCAGGGCTCCGAAGTTCGGAATGGAGTTCGATGGCAAAGTAGCGTTAGCGGCAGCCGGAAAGGGCTCCGTCACCCTGCGCGGCAAAGGCGTGTACAAAGTCCGCCACCGCTCCGGCAAGTGGATCCGAGGCACATGGTCTGACGACGGAGTGCACCTCAGCTACGAAAGTCCCCCACCTCCCCGCGGACGTTAGGCACTTCCCCACCTCCATGCGGCCCTCTCGCACCGAGAGGGCCGCGGCCATTGACCCAGAGGTACACTTCCCGCGCCATGGCCAAGAAGGACAAGCGCGGCAAGGAGCAGAGCGGCCCCGCCACCATACAGAACCGCAAGGCCAGGCACGACTACGAAGTCTTCGACACGTTCGAAGCGGGCATCGTGCTGATCGGACCGGAGGTGAAGTCGGTGTACAAGGGCAACGTGCAACTCACGGACGGCTATTGTCAGGTGGAGAACGGAGAGCTGTGGCTGAAGGGCGTGTACATCGCACCCTACGAGCAGGCGGGCCGCTGGAACGTGGAAGAGCGCCGTCCGCGCAAGCTGTTGATGCACAAGAGCGAAATCCTGCGCCTGAAGGCCAAGTCGCAGGAGAAAGGCCTGACCATCGTCCCGCTCAAGGTGTACTTCACGCACGGCAAGGCGAAGGTGCAGATCGGCCTGGCGCGTGGCAAGCGGGCATACGACAAGCGCGAGGCCATCGCCAAGAAGGACGAACGCCGCGCACGGGAGCGCGGGCAGGAGTAGGGCCCAGCCCCCGGTTGCAAGGGCCCGCGGCAGGTCGGTAGAATACGCCCTTGTTGGGTCAACGCGGACCGCACCATTCTGCAAGGACGCCGGCGAGCGCTGGGATCGCTCCGGCGTCTTCGTCGTTTGTGCACCGCGCAGCCCTGCCGCAGCCGTCCCCGCCCGTCCGGGGAAGGCACACCACGAAGGAGGAGCAATGAGCCCGCGAGAGGTCGTTCAGTACGCACGCGACAACGACATCGAGATCATAGACTACCGTTACACGGACCCCATCGGCTCCTGGCATCACTATTCGATGCCGGTCAACATGTTTTCGGAGGCCTCGTTCGAGGAAGGCATCGGCTTCGATGGCTCGTCCATCCGCTGCTTCACGACGATCGAGCAGTCGGACATGCTGCTGATCCCAGACCCGGATGTCCACTTCATAGACCCCTTCAGCAAGTACAAGACGCTGGTCATCGTGTGCGACATCATCGATCCGGAGACACGCCGACCCTATGACCGCAGCCCGAGGTTGGTGGCACGAAAGGCTGTCGAATACATGCGGCAGACGGGCATCGCGGACACCGTGTACTTTGGACCCGAGCTGGAGTTCCACGTGTTCGACGAAGTGCGGTTCGACCAGAACAACCACTCCTCCATGCACTTCGTGGACTGTGCGGAGGGCATCTGGAACAGCGGGCGCGCGGACAAGCCAGCTCCCGGCCACAAGATGCAGGTACGCGGTGGATATACGCCAGTACCACCGAACGACACACTCCAGGACCTACGTGGCGAGATGATTGCCACTCTGCGCGACGTAGGCGTGCAGATGGAATCGCACCACCACGAGGTAGGCGCTGCCGGTCAGTGCGAGTTGGGCCTCAGGTTCGCTGAGATGCTGCGCCAAGCCGACCAGGTGATGATCTATAAGTACATCATCAAGAACGTTGCGTTTCGGAACGGATTCACTGCTACGTTCATGCCGAAGCCCATCTACGGGGACAATGGCAGCGGCATGCACTGCCACCAGAGCCTTTGGAAGAACAACCAGAATCTCATGTACGATGAACATGGGTACGCCGGGCTCTCGAAGCTCGCGCTGCACTACATCGGCGGTCTGCTGGAGCACGCGCCTTCCATCCTCGCGTTCGCTGCACCCACCACCAATTCCTATCGTAGACTGGTGCCGGGATACGAGGCGCCGATCAACCTGGTGTATAGCAAGCGCAACCGCAGTGCTTGCATTCGCATTCCGACTTTCAACCCTGCGCCCCATGCAAAACGACTAGAGTTTCGCGCTCCCGACCCGAGCTGCAACCCCTACTTGGCGTTCGCGGCACAACTGATGGCAGGCCTCGATGGTATCCGAAGGGAAATCGTTCCCCCGGATCCCATGGAGAAGGACGTGTACCACCTCTCCCCCGAGGAAGATGCGATGGTCCGCAAGACGCCTGGCAGTCTAGCGGACGCTCTGACGGCACTCGAGCGGGACAACGAGTACCTAACAACGGGCGGCGTGTTCAGCACGGATCTGCTGCAGGAGTACATCCGGTACAAGCGTGAGGAGGAGGTCTTGCAGCTCAGTCTTCGTCCGCACCCGTACGAGTTCATGATGTACTACGGCGTGTAGCGGGTAACCACCCCTCGGATGCAACGCCCTGGAGCGGATCTCGCTCCAGGGCGTTGTCACACAAACGACGTTGAGACGAATCTAGAAATCGCCAGCCAAGCCGAAGTTGATGAGCACAACCGATATGTCGGAGACATCCACTACGCCGTTGTAGTTCACGTCCCCTTGACCGGTCATGCCGAATCGAGACAGCATGATGTTGAGGTCGCGAATATCCACGACGTTATCGTTGTTAGCGTCGCCATTCAGCATCGCGAAGTTCAAGATCGTCTCCGGTGGCAGGATCATGACGGATGGGATCGTCTTCCGCAGGAAGGTTGGAAACTTCACCGAGACGTCGTGCTCGCAGAGCAGCGGCGAGTTCATGCCGAACCTGCCATCCTGATAGACCACGGACCGCAGTGCTTCCAAGTCCCCGGTCCCCGATTTGCGAAGCTCGACATACCCCATGAGCGGAGCCGTACCCTGATACTCCTGCAAGGCGACATTGCAGGTGAGAACTGCTGAGCTGAGGCAGCCCACCCCCCTGAGGTAGTTCTGCACTACCTCGATCGTTCGAGGATGGAACTCCAGACGAATGTTAGACATGCCACCCGGACATATGTGGCAGTAACTCATGATCGTGCCCACGAATGGGGGATCGTTGCATCCCAGCCCGCACGTGTCGACCGGAGGGAACATCTCATGCGTATGTGGGGCGCCGAAGTTGTGCCCGATTTCGTGCGTCACCACGAACGGGTCCCAGTTGTTCGGGCCAGGCTCTAGCCCTGGCGGGAAGAAGCCGGCGAGGTTCGCACTGAGCCCATAACCATAGCCGTAGTTGCACAGAACGCTCATCCACGCCACGCCGCCACCTAGAGCTCTGCCCGAGAGGAAGTGCGCGACCGTGCGATAGATGTTCTGCATGTTCTGAGTCCAGTACGTACGGAACTGATCGAGCTGATTCGATGTGTTGTTCTGATTCCAAGGGTCGTTCGAGTTGCTCCACAGCCGCATGTACGGGACGTTGACTGCCACCCCGAAGTCGCGCCGATAGATGAAGTCCACCGCACCGAACAGTGTGACCACGTAGGCACCGGATGCGCTGGTGTTGCCACCGAACAGGCTGCCAGTAAACTCCCAGTCGGTCTCGACCGCAACGGAAGCTAGCTTGCCTCCGCAATCGTCAGCGATCACGACATCACTGTTAGTGTGGCCAGCGAGTCCGTTAGGTAACAGGCTATCCGCATCAC
Organism: Fimbriimonadales bacterium; assembly: GCA_045862955.1. Taxonomy (GTDB): domain Bacteria; phylum Armatimonadota; class Fimbriimonadia; order Fimbriimonadales; family JABRVX01; genus JABRVX01. The sequence continues at coordinate 53,759 of BTVI01000015.1, read as the reverse complement.
AGAACCAATCCGACCGCAACCAGTAGCTCGGCATGTCCTCGACTCGGTATATGTGCAAGGATCGGTTGTTAGTCCTCGATCCGGCCGAAACGAAGTACAGATCATCGTCCAACATCAGCCAACCGTTGCAGCCCCAGGGAGACAGGCCGAGATACACGGAGGACTTAGTCTGTCCATCAATCGTTCCACGCAGCAGCACCACGTCCGGGCGTTCGATCGGGATGTCGCCAACGTCCGACCCGATGACCACCGACGCGTTCGACGGCAAGACGTCGAAGCGCTCGAGCAGCAGGTCAGCCGATACGGTTCTGTTGATGGGAAAGCCGCGTAGGATCACGCTTCCCCGTACGTCCTTCAGCGCCGAGTAACGCTCGGCATCGAAGCGTAGTGGGGTGATCAGGTCGTGTGCCTCGCGGGTGTCGAGCTCGATGGGTGATGGCAGCACCATAGGCCGAGCCGCACCGTCCGCGATCACCGAAGCACCCAGTAGCGCCGAGACAAGCAGCAGCCAAAATCTCATAGAAGGTTCACCGCCATTTCGGTAGCCTGATAGGTCTGCACATCAAGACAGGGCACGGCGGTTAGGCGTTCCCCGAACGATGGACTACCGGGAGCCTGGTAGTCGGGTCCAGGCAACTTCGCCTGCCCCATCGCTCTCCTCTGCTGCCCTCTGCCACTCGACGACCCTTCCCTGGCCCAGCTCGAGGCTCGCTACCGGAATCGCCCCACGCACGGAGTTGCCGATGACGACCCGCTCGGCCCGGAGCAGATCCGGCAGGGTGATCACACGTTCGATCGCCGGTCCACGTCTTAGCCACTCCTCTCGCCACAGCCCCGGGAGGAGGCCGCACGCAAGAGGCGGCGTAACCCACTCGCCGTCTAGCAGAGCGACGATGTTGGCCCGGGAGCACTCGGTCACCTCGCCTCGCGCATTCAGGAACAGCGCGTCGAAGTGGCCCCGCTGCTGGGCCTCGCGCAGCCCGAGATCATACAGCGCGCGGTGGGTGGTCTTGTGGTACAGGAACACGTCGTCTGGGTCGGTTCGCTCCTCCGCTAGCATCAGGGTGACGGGGCGGGTCTCGCCTCCCACCAGCGCTGCCCATTCGACCCTCGGCTCTCCGTCGGCGCCGACCAGCAGTCGGACGCGGGCAGCCTTCGCGCCGATTGCCGACAGGTCGGCCTCGACACCGGAGGCAGCACCCTCGAGCGCCTCGATCACCCGCTCCGCATCCCAACGCCTGTCGAAGTAGCCGGCGGAGGCCGCCATGCGTGCGAGGTGCTCTTCTGTCCAGCGGTAGCCCCTGCCTCGGTCGTAGCGTAAGGTTTCGAGCAAGTCGAACTCCACCCGCCTGCTGAACAGGAAGCGGCTCTTGCTGATGGCCTCTTCTCGCTCGGACACGGCTGTGGAATCCGCCACGATCGCGCCACCCACGCCGAGTTCGCAGCGAGCGCCTTGCTTTACGACTGTGCGAATGGCCACGTTCAGCAGGCAATCGCCGTTCGGCCGGAAGATGCCGATGCAGCCGCAATAAGGACCGCGCGCTTCCGCCTCCAGCTCACCGATGATCTCGCAGGCCCTCAGCTTCGGCGTTCCAGTGACGGACCCGGGCGGCAGAATGGCTCGGAGCAGGTCCGAGACGCGGACGCCCTCGTACAGCAGCCCTTCCACCTCGCTGGTCATCTGCAACACCGTGGGATAGCGCTCCACCTGAAACATCGCGGGCACCGTCACGCTGCCGTACTCGCACACCCTCCCGAGGTCGTTTCGCATCAGGTCCAAGATCATCAAGTTCTCGGCGCGGTTCTTCTCGTCGCGCGCCAGCGCGTCTGCGATGAGCTGGTCCTCCTCGCTCCATCGGCCGCGCTTCGCGGTTCCCTTCATCGGGCGGGTGAGCACGCGTCTTCCTTCGCGCCGCAAGAGCAGCTCGGGGGAGAGGGAGAGCACCTGCGCGTAGCCCAGATTCAGGAACCCCGAGTAGCCGACGGGGTGGGCGCTTCGCAGCCGGAGGAACAGGTCCGCGGGCGGACCCTCGTACTTGAAGCGCACTTTGCACGTGTAGTTGACCTGGTACACATCGCCGGCTTCGATGTACGCTTTGATGCGCTCGACCGCACGGCAGTACTCTCGCGCGCCGACGCACAACCGTGGGTTCTCGACGCCTCGGCCGCTTGCGGCCGAGGCGTCGAACTCGAAACACGCGGGATCGGCTTCCTCAACCCCCTCATAAAGGCCCAGCCACACGAGTGGCAGGTCGTGCGTGTGGGGGATGGCGTTGGGCCGATTGAGCGCGACGCCCGCCTCGTAGGACAGGAAACCAGAGGCGACCAGCCCGTCGGCCAAAGCAGCGTCTAACTTCGCGAGCGCCTCCTCCACCTGCGCGGGGGTGTCGGCAGTTATGTGGCCGACAGGGCGATGCAGCAGGAAAGTGCGGCCATGCTCGCGGTCGTCGAGGAGCACGGCACCGGGCTCGGCGAGACGGTCCTGGATTCTGGCGGGTGCGAGCGCAGGCATCATCCGCCCCGCATTATGCACGCACCCCCCACCCACGGTTCCTCTGTCCTGCTCCCCTTCCTACGGAGACTTGCTGGTTTGCCGTGAACAGGCAGTTTTCTCAGGAAATTGTGCGGTGGGGGCTTGAAAACGCTAGAAAGCTCCGTTATATTATCTGCGGGCGTATATGGTGGAACGCTTACGGCGTTTGTTTAGCTAGCCGAAGAGAGGGTGAAGGTCGGCATGGAGAATCGTAGAGGGGGCATGGGGCTGCGGCTCGCAGGTCTACTTCTGGCGGCCTGCATGGTGCTTGGGGCTGCGCCGACGTCCCGTGCAGACACCGAGCAGGACCTCTGAGACGCGTACCAGATGATCCGCGACGGCCGGTACGAGGAGGCGCTCGATAAGTATCGCGTCATCCGCGGCAGCGACCCAACACCCGAGGTCCAGCACAGGTGCATCTTCTGGAGCGGTATCGCGCTGGAGTGCCTGGGGCCGAACGATGAGGCCATCGAGTGCTTCGAGACACTGACGGACGTCGCACCGGAGTTCCGCTGGTCGGAGGTGCTGAACAAGCTCGCGGTGCGCTACCGGGCAAAGGGGGACACGGCAACTTCCGATGCCTACATCTCTCGGCTCATCGAGAGACGCAAGGGAGTGACCGACCCGAAGGAGGCGGCCAGAGCCGACCTGTTGATCGGCGATTGCCTCAAGCTGAAGGCCGACTGGCCCGCGGCACTCGAGCACTACCACCGGATTCTGCCTCTCTACCCGGAACACGCCGAGGACATCCTGTTCCACATCGGGGCCACGGCGCACGCCGCCAAGCAGTACGAAGCTTCGCTGGAGGCATACCGGTAATACATGGACAAATACCGGGACAAGCCTCGCTTCGAGGAGGTGGCCCTTCGGGTGATGGAGGTGTACCGCGATGCGGGGAAGCCTTCCGAGGCTGTCGCGCACCTCGACCGGATCGTTTCGGAGCACCCGACCTTGCGGGGTCGCGCGCTGATTGCGAAGTGCGAGATTCTTGCGGACAGCCTGGGCAATGCGAGTGCCTCATCGGACCTCGCCGATGCCCTCGCCGCCGAAAGTGACGACCCCTACATCGCGTATCTGGCCGAGTACCGGGCGGCTGTCAACTAGCTGTACTACAGGAGAGAGCGCGGCTGCGCGAGCCAACCTCGTGGAGATCGTGGACCTCTACCAGAAAGACCATTTCGCCGTGGAGATTGCACACGACATCGCGTTTGGCTATTACCAAGAGAGGGACTACCTCACCGTAGCGGAACGCTACCTGCACGCGATTGCCAGGTACCCCTGTCCGGTCGCCTCCCGCTATATGGCGGGCCACTCGTACAGCCTGGCAGGAGACCGGGTCGAGGCCAAACGGGCGTGGGACGAGCTCCGCCGTCGGCACCCCGATAGCTCCTGGACCCGGCAGGCACGCATGGAGGAGGAAGCATGGGCAAACAACGGCGAGTAATCCTCGCCTGCGTGTGGCTGCTTGCCGGCGTGGCGCAGCTTCTGCCCGCCGTGGCGCAGAACTGTCGGGCCAACGGGTTCAACAATGGCTCCGTAGGACACGACGCCCCGACGGCGTGCACCCCAGTGCGGTTCTGGGTGACAACAACGGACCCGGATTACTGTGGGGACGACCCCGAGGCTCTGTACGACGACATCCACGTGAAGTGGGATTGGGGAGACGGAAGTTCTCAGGAGACCTTTCTCAGCCAGAACTACGGCGACAATGTTTCGACCCCGCGCAGGACAATCATCGGCAACGTGTACCACACGTACACGTCGTGCGGTACGTTCGTGGTTCGAGCGTGGGTTTGGGACAAGGGGAGCTTCGCGCAGGACATCAACCCGGATTCGCCCCGAATGCTGGTTGAGGTCGAGATCGAGGTATCGTCAGACTGCTCACCGCCGACCATTGACCTGGAGAAGCCGGCGGTGGACAACGAGTACGTCGGCGGAATGGGCGATCAGGACGACATGGACCCGTACGATTGTGATTCGGTCTTCGTGAAAGCTTACATCACGGACCCGTCGGGAGTGTTGTGGGTGAAGTTCTATGTGGACAACGCGTACAAGGGGGACATGATCCAGGAAGCCGACTACTGGAAGTTCATCTGGGACGTCTCGGGAACATCACAGGGCACGCATATGATCAAGGTGGAGGCTTGCGACACCTCTGCTTGCGACAACATCGCGTACGTGTAACGCGACGTGTAAGTGAAGCCGCAGTTGGCCACGGACTGGATCGAGTGGCAGAACGACCACGACCTGCGGCTAAGGGATCCGGACATCCCGGGCGGCGAGCCAGATGACGGCGATGTCCCAATCGTCCCCCCGCACTGGACACCTACTAACACCAAGCCCTTTGCCTACACCATCAGCACCACGATGACCTCAAACGTGCACCTGGTCACGCCCGACCAATCGGTGACGGGCCAGGTGTGCATCCGCTACTTGGTTGTCAACTCGTGGAGCGACGGGTTCGAGGACATACCTCGCACGAAAGACAAGATTGCGTCGTTGCCCACGGAGCTGGCGCATCAGCCTCCTGCGAGGCCTCGCGTGAGGCCGCCGTACACGCTTACACAGAACTACGCCTTCTACGTGAAGAGGCATCAGGACAGCGATTGGGCGTGTGCGGGGACACGTACCGCCGTGCACCCCCAGGTCTTCCTGACGTTCGGCCAGCCGGTGGGACCTTGGGGGCAGACCCAAGGCGGCACGATCCGCACGTGTTGGAGTGCCGTGCTGAACACCGCCTGCACGTGGATGCCTGCCGAAGGCTACAACTCGGGTCAAGCACGAGATGCGATGAAGCGGTTGGCCTGCAAGGCCTACTATAGCGGGTACAAGGACTATAGTGGCAATATCAGTCACTATCACCCGATACCTAATGCGAACAATCCCTGTACTGCTACCGGATGGGGATTCGACCTATGGGAGCTGATGGGCGCATCCGAGGCTGACTGCCAGGATATGTCTCTGTAGTGGCAGAAGCTGTGCCACTCTATAGGACTCGACGTACGGGCGAGGCGGATTGATGGACGCTCCGATGGGCCCACCGCCCCTCAGTGCGAGAACGGCGAGGTTCCTTGGCCCAACAGCGGTTTTCTAACCCGCTATATCCACCCGATCGACCGAGCGAACGCGGCGAATTGGGGGACTACGCTGTGGGCGTTCCACCATGCTGGGTGGGACAACGCAGTTTTCGATCCTTGCGTCCGTATCACGACGGCGAACCCGTACACGGTTCCCCCGGAGCCGCCGGAGGGACAAGGGACGTGGGTGCGTGTTCCTCAGGATGAGGCCCTATCAACCTATGAGCGAGATCTCTACTACACGGGCCGCTGGTACGAGTGCACGCCATGGCGACTCGGCCAGCCCGACCCGTTCTGGTGGAATCTCCCCACGGGGGTAGATTGAGAGATGCGAACATATTGGGTGTATGGAGCAGGAGTCGCCGTGGCAACGCTCGCGGCTGCGTTCCAGGCCGGCTTGGGAGGGGTGCATTCGATGAGTGGTACCACTACCGGCGGAGCCTCCAACCACGCTGTGCAGGAGCCGAGTACCCTCCTTTCAGCACTGATCATCGGGCCAGAGCACGTCTCTACGAACGCGGTTCTAGGCCGCATGGAGATTGGGCCATCATTCTACCGACAGGTGTGGTATTGCCCCAAGGAGGAGTCAGAGGGCTCGGGCCACCCTACAGTGTGGGTTGCTGCTTCTGTGCGGGCGACGCCCGAATCGGCGGTGGCGGGAGTGAATACCCTCAGCGGAACGATCCAGTCTCGTCTGATTGACGTATCAGACGGGCCCGCTTATGCGTCCTTCGCCGACCGTGCTTGGCGGCCGGAGCCAGGGACCGGCGGTGGCAGGTTGCTCTTTACGCGCGGGAACATCATGGGCGACGTTTATGTGTCCAGTAACATCGGGGAAGAGGCACTGCTGTCCGTCGCACGTGCCCTGTCTCGCAAGATCGATGCGGTCCTTGCCGGCAAGCCGGAGCCGGTGCCGGTGCTGCATTTCTTGGGGCACGGAGGCACACGTGACGGTGCCACAAGGGAAGAGCAAGGGATTGAGGGGGCGTGGGCGGTGAAGAAGTTGCAGGAGTCTTGGGGCGAGCAAGGGACGACGCTGGTGTTCGTAGATGACAACGGCCTGCCCCGGGGTATCCCGGCGAAGCGCCTAGGAGAGAAGGACTACCTGGTGCCTCCCAACTTCGTCACCATGCTGTTGGACCCGACCAGCAAGATCAACCCGGAGTTCGCCGGCGCGACCTTCCACGGGCCACCGCCGCCCTACGCCAACGTTACCATCCTAGGCAAGAAGGTGCACCTGGACCCGGACAAGGGTTTGCTCACGGCGGACGACAAGGCCGTTCAACTGGACCGCCCGCTGCAGAGCGACCAGGGCTTTATGCTCGTTCCGCTCTCCTCCTTCGCGGAAAAGGCACTAGGCGTGAAGGTGGAGTTCTCCAAGCACGGCGACCTGCCCAAGATCACGCTGAAGCCTGCAGACGCGGTCGGCAAGTAATCCGCTTTCCGGCTGCCAGGGTCGCGGGGGAATTGCACCGCATTCGGCAGCCGCAACGGCATGGCAACGTTTGGGTGGGGTCATTGCTTGCTGCCTCGGATGGGCATCAGACCTCCGGCGGGGCCTCGGACCGTGCGGCTTCCCACTGCGCTGCATACTCGGGGTCGCGCTTGCACAGCGGAACGAAATCGCACCCCTCGCACACCGGCTTGAACACCGGCTTCAGCGCCGCAAAGTCGGTCTCCAGGATCTCTTCGCCCAGCAAGCGGAGGGTCTCCTCGAACTGCGCCAGCTCCTCGTCGGTGAGCGCCACGGTCGCCGATTCGTTCGCCCGAAGAGCATGGATCGTCGCGCGCACCGCACGCTCCGGATGGAGCCGACGCAGTAGCAACTGATACGCGCACATCGCGAGGTCGTTGCGCACGTCGTCCTCGCTGACGCTGTCCCGACCGCTCTTGTAGTCCACCACCTCGAGGGCGCCGTCGGGGTGCTCGTCCACGCGGTCCACGCGGCCCTGCAGCAGGAAGGGGCCGAGGTCGAAGCGCAGCATCCGTTCGACGTACACGGGCTTGGCAAGCGTCGGCGCCGCAGCCTGCTTCTCGTAATAAAGAACGAGCAGTTCACGGCCGAGCTCCAGCCTCCTCGCCGACTCCTCGGGGCTGTCGTAGCCCGCCTCGATCCAGCTCTCCTCATAGTCGGCCAGCAGCGTTTCTCTGGGCACCTCGCCCACGCCTCCCCGTTCGTGGAAGCGCTGCAGCACTTTGTGCAGCGTGGCGCCGAAGCTAAAGTAGGGCTTGGCCGTTCGGTACCAGCGGCCCCGCGGGTCGACGAAGCTCCAGCGATACATGACCGGGCAAGCGAGGTAGGTTACGAACTTGGACGGGCTAAGGGTGGGTTTGTCCCTCACGGCAACCTCTATGGTCTCGCCCCCCATTCGGCTAACTCACAGCAAAGGCGAGGCGGCCCGACGCGGGTGCGTCGGGCCTCTCAGTGTGAACGATCCCTACCGGTCTGTCAAGTCGAAACTTTGCTTTTGCCAGCGGACTTGGTCTCTCCGTTGCCTGCTGCAGCGGGCTGAGCCGTCTCAACGGGTTTCGGCTCGATACGCTCCTCGCGCAGGATGCGCGCAGCATCCTCGGGCCGCACGGTGTTGATGTAGATGCCGGTACCCATCTCGAAGCCCGCAGCGATGGTGAGCCGCGGCAGCACGCTGAGGTGCCAGTGGAACAGCGGGTCCTTCTCGACATTCACCGGCGCGGAGTGGAAGGTGAAGTTGAACGGCGGGCTGTTGAGAGCGCTATCGAGGCGCTGCATCACTTCCCGAACGATGCGTGCTAGCGGTTCAATGGTGTGCCTAGTCTCTTCGACGAAGGCCCTCCGGTGACCGCGCGGCATGATCACGATCTCGTAGGGGTACTTCGGGGCATACGGGCAGAAAGCGATGAACTCCTCGTTGCCGCAGATGATGCGCTCTCCGAAGTTGGTCTCCTGCCGGATCATATCACAGTACAGGCATCGCTCGTGGAAGTCGTAGTATGCGGCGACTCCCGCGATCTTCTGTTTGAGGTCGTGCGGGATCATGGGCAGCGCGACGAGCTGGGAGTGCGGGTGAGCCAGTGTTGCGCCCGCGATCCGGCCGCGGTTGCGGAACAGCATCGTATACCTGACGCGCGTATCCTGCGATAGGTCGAGGCACCGGTCGCGGAACGCCCAGAGCACTTCGGACAGCTGCTGCAGGGGCATGGTGGCGATCTGCAGGTTGTGCTTCGGCGTTTCGATCATCACCTCGTGGGCACCCACTCCGTGCATCAGGTCGTACATGCCGAAGCCCTTGGTGTCCAGGTCGCCATCGGGCGAGATGACCGGGAACTTGTTAGGAACGACCCGCACCCACCAACCGGGCGAGTCGGGCTGGGAGTCGGAACTTCGATAGGCCAGCACTTCGGGCGGGGTCATCGCCTCGTTGCCGGGGCAGAAGGGGCATTCGGGATCGTACTCCTCCAGCGGCTCGTCCCCGTCCGGTATCCGAAAGCCCGTTGCTCGACCTTCTCTCTTCGGCGAAATGATGACCCACTCTCGGGTAGCCGGGTCCCTTCTCAATTCGGGCAAATCAGCCATAACCCCACCTTATCGTCGCGGCCTAAGCCGTAGAATCCATAGCGCAACGCACAAACGAGCGCGGCCCTCACCGTTCCTATTCCCGAAAATTCGTATCGGCTCCAACGACATCTTTCTGGGGGATGAACGGTCGAGCTCGGGCCCTCGCGCGCGAGAGTATAGCCTAATCGGGCTAACGGCCCGCAGAGGTCTAGGCCAAGCTCCCAGCCCACATGTGACGGAGGCATCCGGGGTGACCATCGGCACAACAGGTATATTGACGGTACTCTGACTGCCGAGGTTCGCCGTGTACCCCATTCTGTTCGAAGTGTTCGGCGTGCCCGTACGTTCCTACGGGCTGATGCTGGTCCTCGGGTTCATTCTGGCAATCGTACTGGCATGGCGTCGCGGCCCCAAGTACGGTGCCGATCTGGACACCATCCTGGACCTCGGCGTGGTGTTGCTTGTCGCCGGGGTGATTGGAGCCCGGATCGGCTGGGTAGTGCAGGAATGGTCTAGCTATCGCGACGATCCAATCTCGGTACTGTACATTTGGCAGGGCGGGCTGACCTACTTCGGAGGTCTGGCCGCGGGAGTGCTGGCGGGAATTTGGTATGCACGTCGCAGAAAGATCTCTTTCTGGCGCTGGGCAGACCTGTGCGCACCCTCGATCGCTCTGGGCTACGCCATCACGCGGATCGGCTGTTTCCTGAATGGCTGCTGCTACGGCTCACCCACGGACCTTCCGTGGGCCTGCACGTTTCGCACGGCAAACGGTCTCACACCCCCCAGCCACCCGTCTCAGCTCTACGCGACAGTATCGAACCTGATCATCGTGGGAGTGCTGCTCTGGTGGGATCGTAAGGACGGGAAGCAAGGCCAGATATTCTGGGGCTTCCTGCTACTGCATGGGCTGTATCGGTTCCTGTATGAGTTCACCCGCGCTGGGACCACTTCCACGTATCTGATCCAGGATCTGCTGACGGACGCCCAGGCGGTAGCTTTGGTGGTTATCCTCATCGGCGCGATCGGCCTTCTTTGGACTCGTCGGCACGGCGTGGCCAGGTGGGCGCCGCCGGAGGAGCGGGTACCCCGCACACGGCCGCCGAAGGCCGAGCCCAGCTCTCAACCTGGCTCGTAGCCTCGGGCACCCGGGGGCGCGTCTCCCTGCGAGCATCGCGTAAGCCTTTGCTCTTGTCGTGACCTCGGGCTGTCCGGGGAAGCGCGCCGACAACGACAGTGAAGCCGCAGGGAATCAGCATCAGGGGTCTCGAACGGCTCGCCCTCCGCCGGAGGAGATGCGGGCCGCAGAAGTTGACAAGCGTCAACGCGAATCTGCCCCGTGCGCTAGACACCCGGTGCGGCGAGAGGGTAGGCTGAAGGGCGGTGAGCACGCTCGATCTCTCCTCCCTCAATCCCAAGCAGCTGGAGGCAGTCATGCATCCCGGCGGGCCGCTGGTGGTGTTCGCCGGCGCAGGGAGTGGGAAGACCCGCGTAATTACGTATCGGATTGCGCACCTCATCTCGGCGGGTCTTCGCCCTTGGAACGTTCTCGCCGTCACCTTCACCAACAAAGCTGCGAACGAGATGAAGGAACGTGTCGCGGCATTGTTGGGAGAGGACCTGCAGCCTAGGTGGGTCGGCACCTTCCACTCGATGTGCAGCCGCGTGCTGCGAGAGTGCGGTGAGCGGATCGGCATTGACCGCAACTTCGTGGTCTATGACGATGACGATCGGGTGTCCGTAATCCGGGACTGTCTGCGTCAGATGGAGCTGGACGAGAAGCAGTTCGCCCCCCGATCGGTGCTGGCAACCATCAGTCGGGCCAAGGAGAGGCTGATCTCGGCGGAGCAGTACCCCGACGTTGCTCACGGGTTCTTGGAGCGAATCGTCGCCGAGGTGTACCCGAAGTATCAGTTTGCCCTACGCAAGCTCAACGCACTGGACTTCGATGACCTGATCTACTATGCTGTGCAACTGCTGCGGCAAGAACCAACGGTGCGGGAGCGTTATCAGGCCCAGTTCCACCACATCCTCGTGGACGAGTACCAGGACGTGAATCAGTCCCAGTACATGCTGATTCAGCTGCTCGGCGGGGCGCACCAGAACATCACCGTAGTGGGCGACGACGACCAGTCCATCTATGGGTGGCGGGGCGCCGATGTGAAGCTGATCTTGCGTTTCACCAGCGACTACCCGGATGCGAAGGTGGTCACCCTAGATCAGAACTACCGATCGACCCAGAGCATACTGGACGCCGCGCACCGCGTCATCCGCCGCAACCGCAACCGTGCAGAGAAGAAGCTGTGGACCGAGAATGCCGGCGGCTCGCCGGTCACTCTTACGATGTGCGGCACGGAGACCGACGAGGCGCAGGTGATAGCCGACACCATTCAGCGTGAGGTCCGAGCCGGCCACAGGCGCTACGGCGACTTCGCCATCCTGTATCGAACCAACGCTCAGTCTCGGGCCTTCGAGGAGACGTTCCTCGGACTGCGCATTCCCCATGCCATCATCGGCGGCATGCGCTTCTACGAACGCAAGGAGATCAAGGACGTCGTCGCCTACCTGCGCATGATTCACAACCCGTATGACCTGAAGGCGTTGGAGCGCATCGTCAACGTGCCTGCGCGAGGAATAGGCCCTACGACGCTGCAGGTACTAAGGGACCTTGCCGACGACCCCGAGCGCTTGTGGGACGCTATGCGGTCCGATGCGGCTATGGAGACACTCGGCACGTCGGCACGCAAGCGTGTCGCGGCGTTCGTCGAGCTTATCGAAGAGCTGAGGCAGCTGCCGACGGAAGGGCCGGTGCTGCCCGTAGTCGAGGCAACGCTCCGTAGGAGTGGCTACCTCGACGCGCTCCTGGCAGATCGGTCGGAAGAGGGTCGCGACCGGGTAGAGAACGTTCGTGAGTTCTTGACCGTGGCGAGCAACTACGACGGCCGCGCCGAAGAGCCCACTCTGGCCGAGTTCCTACAGAACATAGCCCTGGTATCGGACGCCGACTTCGTGGGGGAGCGGGCGAACTCGGTGCAGCTAATGACGGTGCACACCGCCAAGGGTTTGGAGTTCCCCGTGGTATTCCTTGCGGGCTTAGAGGAGGGCGTGTTTCCGCATCAGCGGTGCCTCGACTCGGAGGCCGAGGTCGAGGAAGAGCGCAGGCTGTGCTACGTCGGAATGACACGGGCGCAGCAGGAGCTGCACATCACCTATTCGACCCGGCGCGCATTCCGCGGGCAGACCTCGTTCAACCCTCCCTCGCGCTTCCTCCAGGACCTCGATCCCGAGGCGGTAACTTCGCTCGGCGCGACGATTCCGCCTGCCGCATCGGGTCTGAGACCAGGAACGGAGCGGTATCCGGCGCGTCCGCCAGGCTTCATGCAGCAGACAGAGCCCGTACGCGAGCCAGCCTTCGCGGTGGGACAGAAGGTGCGGCATAAGAAGTTCGGCCTAGGGGTCGTGGTGGCGTGCGTTCCGGTGGGCGAGGACAGCGAAGTCACCGTTGCGTTTCCGGGTATTGTCGGCGTCAAGAAGCTGCTGCAGCGATTCGCCGAGCTCGAAGCCTTAGGGTAGGAGGTTGACGTATTCCAGTGAAGATCAACAGGATGAGGTTGCCGTTCGCCGCCGCGCTGTTCGCCCTGTTCTTGCTGCCTGTGTTTGTTAGCTCGGGCTGCGGCGAGGCCCCCCGAAGCGCGAAGTCTGCGACAGAGGCGACAACCAAGCCCGAACACCTGGCGGAACCGACGCTCGACCCTTCGAAGGTTCCCTTCACCTCCTTCTTCCCGATGAAAGGTCCCGAGAAGCGGGAGTATGTGGCGTCCGCGAACCTAAAGACTGCGAGAGTCGACTACTCGTTTCAGGCCCCCGGCTCCAGCGGATCCATCCGGTACCAACACGTCACGGGGATTAGGCACGAGTTCGACAAGCCTGCCAAGGAGGGGGAACCGGCGCCACCACCCAAGGCGACAGGCACCGTCAAGGAGACGTACTTCTGGCACCCCGACAAGGGACTGCTTCTTCAGCCTGGAACGGGCAATTCTCCGGCACCCTACGCCCTACGAATCCTGCCCAACAAATGGAGCGAGGAGGCCCGCTGGGAAGACACCTTCACGCTGAAAGACGACCAAGGTCGCACGGTGCCGGGCAAGGCCATCGGCAAGATCACGGGCACCGAGCGCGTGGCGACTCCGGCCGGTGATTTCGATGCCATTCATACGGAGATCACACGCGTGGTCGGCTCAGGCGCCGGTGCCGTGGCCGAGCAGTTCGACTTCTGGTTCGCGAAGGACATCGGGATTGTGAAGGCCGTGTTCGTCAGTCGGTCCGGCAAGATGTCCATGCTGCTTTCCAAGAGGGGCTCGTGATCGCGGTCGCGCTGCTCGTTGCGCCCTTGCTGCTTGCGGCGGGCCCATCCGACTACCTGCCGCTCAAGGTGGGCAACCGCTGGACCTATCGTCAGACGGCAGGCGGCGCAACCGAGACCGTCGTAAATCGGGTGACCGAGACGCGCAAGAAGGGTGAGCATCAGGCGTTCGTGCTCGAGGTGCGCGGAGAGAAAGGCGACAGGACGTCGAGCATTCTGTACTGGACGGCCGAAGGTCTGGTCCAGGAGGACAGTACGGCGGCCAAGTTCTCACCCCCCATGGTGGAGCTGAAGCTGCCTGCAAAGCCGGGCACCGCATGGGAGTGGTCCGGGACCGTGACGATCGGCGGTGGCACTTACAAGGCATCGGCAAAGTGCCAGAACTCTGCGCTCGGGAAGCTGACCGTGCCCGCCGGCACGTTCGATGTCCTAGTAGTGTCCAAGACCGTGACGGTAGAAGCCGGTAGCTCCCCCATCCGCATCACCACCACGGACAGCTATGCCCGAGGGGTCGGGTGGGTGAAGGGTGTGCTAGATGCGAACGGGAAGAGGACGGTAACGGAGCTCGTGTCGTACGAACTGGTCAAGTGAGGGGGGACTTGCTGCTCGAAGGGAAAACCGGGGTCGTTTTCGGCGTCGCCAACAAGTTCTCGATCGCGTGGGCCGTGGCGGATGCTGCCGCTCGGCACGGCGCGAAGGTGGCCATCGGTTACCAGGACGAGAGGATGCTCGATTCGGTCCTCGCACTCACGGAAGGCAACGAGAGCTTCCGCGTGTACGAGTGCGACCTCAACCGCGACGAGCAACTAAGCCAACTTGCGGACGACCTTCGGAGCGACTACGGCGGGCTGGACTTTGTCGTTCACAGCGTGGCCTACGCCCGGCGTGAGGATATGGCCGGCCGGTTCCTCGACTGCTCTCGGGACGGGTTCAAGGTGGCGCTGGAGACCAGCTGCTTTACCTTCGTTGCCTGCTGTCACGCGTTGGAGCGTCTGCTCCGCGATGGGGGAAGCTGCCTGACCATGAGCTACCTCGGGAGCTCCCGGGTCGTGCCGATTTACGGGGTCATGGGAATTGCAAAGGCTGCGCTGGAGAGCGCAACGCGATACCTCGCATACGACCTCGGTCCTCGAGGGATTCGAGTGAACGCACTCTCGCCCGGGCCGATCAGCACGGTGGCAGCGCGGAGCATCCCCGGCTTCAGCAAGATGACTTCGGAAGCGAAGGAGCGCGTGCCACTAAGCACCCCGGTAGCGCAGCCCGAGGTGGCCGACGCAGCCCTGTTCCTTCTGAGCGACCTGTCGCGCGGGATCACCGGGGAGGTGATCTTCGTGGACGGCGGGTATCACATGGTGTGAGACCCGGGCCCATCCTGTCCATACCCAACTTCTCCGAGGGGCGTGACTACCACTTCGTCAGGGCGCTGCAAGACGCCGCATCGGCCCCGACCGTAGTGCTCCACACACTCAGCTGGGACGTTGACCACAATCGAACGGTCGTCGGGCTCTCCGGCGAGCCCGAGGCCTTGCGCGCCGCGCTGCTCGCGATGGCTTTCGTGGCCTTCGAGCGGATTGACCTGCGGAGACATCGCGGCGTGCATCCCCGAATCGGCGCGCTGGACGTGCTGCCTTTGGTGGCGACTGCTCCCGAGCATGCGGCTGCCGCGCAACGGCTCGCCGAGGATCTGGGACGAGAGATCGCAGAGCTCGGGCAGGTGCCGGTGTTTCTCTATGGCGACTCGGCCCGACCCGGCAAGCCCAGGGAGCTAGGAGCCCTGCGCAAGGGTCAGTACGAGGGTTGGGTCGGGAAAGAGCTGGAGGGTGAGCACGCACCGGACTTCGGGCCGGCTCGGCTGCATGAAGCGCGGGGTGCGGTCATCCTTGGGGTCCGGGGCCCTCTGACGGCGTTCAATGTGAACCTCTCGCTGCCGCAGCCGGGCCTGGCACGCGCGATTGCGAAGGAGCTCCGGTCTGCGCGAGATAGGGACGAGGTTTTGCACGGCGTGATGGCGATGGGGGTGGCGCTCGAGTCGCGCGGCATGTCGCAGGTATCCACCAACATCACGGAGCCGGAGCGCACGGGAATGGCAGATGTGTTCTCGTTCGTTGCCTCGCGTGCCGGTGATGCGGTGGCGTGGTGCGAGGTGGTAGGGGTGGTGCGGCGCTGCGACCTTTCCCGTGCCGAGGCCTCGCCCCACTGGCCGGCTATGCGGCTGCGGCTCTGGCCGGAGCAGGTGGTAGGTTAGTGGGAGTGGTCGGAAGGGTGTGACAGACCCGCCTCACCTGCCCTCTCCGCACAACCGCCGGTAGAGAGAGATCACCTTCGTGATGTAGCCCTGAGTTTCGGCATAGGGGGGAATCCCACCGTGCTTGCGGACAGCCCCGGAGCCCGCGTTGTACGCCGCGAGCGCCGTCGCCAGCGTCTTCATGTCCACGTACGGCTTGTCCGGGGGCTTGTACTTCAGCATGTGCCCTCGCAGAAGTCGCACCGTGGCTTCGAGGTTCTGGTTGGTGTCGTAGGCGTTCTGCACTCCCATGCCCCTCGCCGTGGAAGGCATTAGCTGACCCAGCCCGGCCGCACCTTTCGAAGAGGTAGCCGCTGGGCGGAACCCCGACTCGCACACCACCACAGCCGTCACGAGGCGCGGGTCCACGCCATGCTTGGCGCTGAAGACCAGCATGCTGCGGGCGATCTGCTCCGCCTCCCAATCGGTAAGCTTGCCGTTCACCGACTTCACGTAGGCCTTGTAGCCGGGCAAGACCTGTTCCAGCGAAGCGAGCACCTGCTTAGGCAGGTCTTCCTTGGGTGCAGGCGCAGCGCTGGGGCTCTTTGCGGTCGCAGCGACTGCCCGGGCTTGCCTCGCTGCCTCGGCTCGGCGCACACTCTCTTCGTGCGCCGCAATTTCCCCTTCCCCGATGGCAGCAATGAGGTGGAGGTCCGGCATACCGAACCGGCCCTCGGCGTCCACCCGAACCAGCATTCGTACCGTGATCTGCCCGCGACCGAACCACTCGGGCAATCGTGAAGATCGGACAATCAGTGTGTGCTCGCCCGACGAGAGGATGCACATCTCGGTCTCGGCGCTCTTGGACGTGCCCTGCAGTCGCCCGGAGACCTCGACGACCGAGCCATGGGGTCGGGTGCCGACGAGGTGGGGGGCGCAAGGGGCCTTTACCCCGAACTTGGCGCGCAGGGCCAGGTAGTCGCTCAGTCCGTCGCCCGAGGCGGCGGCGCCGAGCGCGAGAAGTAGGGCTGCGATAGTTCCGCGCATCATCCCTTAAATGGTCTGGCGGAGAGGCCGGGATTCGAACCCGGGAACAAGGTTTCCCCCGTTACCCACTTAGCAGGCGGGCGCTTTCGACCACTCAGCCACCTCTCCGCGGTGCGACATTATACCAAACGTCCCGGCTGGAGATGGGGATGGGGGGGCCCGCTCTGCAGCCAGAAAGCACGCTCTTTTGCCGGCTCGGGGTACCCTGGATCCGCCTATGAAGCGAAGAGTACTCCGCTTGGCTAAGCTCCTAGTTGCGTGCCTCGCAGTGGCCGCCGCAACGATAGGCTGCCGCGACTCGAGCAAGCCCCAGATCATCGGAGGGCTCTCGGACGACCTGTACCCGCTCGGCGAAGGCAACAAGTGGGTGTACTCCGACCGCTCTCGGTCCGGAGAGATAATGCCCGACCGGATTCGCACCGTCGTGGGTCGGGTCGAGTACCAAGGGAAACAGGTCTGGAAACTGAAGGACGTAGCCGAGGACGGGCGCGCACCTTCGGAGTTCGTTGCCTGGGTAGACCAGGAAGGACTGCACATCCATCAGTTCGACGGTGTGACTCACCGCGACTCGGTCCTACCCGAGCTGCGGTTCCCGCTCTTTATGGGGAAGAAGTGGGAGACCATGATCAAGACTTACGATGGCGGCCATGTCCGCGACGAGAAGTGGGTGTACGAAGTGAAGGGCCTCGAGTCCATCCAGACGCCATCCGGCAAGCACATGGCGATCCGGGTAGACGCGTTCAACTACTATGGTGAAGACCTGGAGAACGCCTTCTATCGCCGCACCTGGTATGCACCCGGCTTCGGTGTGGTTCGCTATCAGACCGGGATGGGACCCGAGGCGGACCAGCGGGTGTTGATGCTGAAGGAGTTCAAGCGCGCGAAGCTATAGCGGAAGCTTCACCGGCTTTCCAGTTTTCACAGACTCGTATCCAGCGATGGCCACCTCGGCAGCCCTGAATCCGTCGTACCCCGAGATCGGCACCGGCTCCCTCGTCTCGATGGCCCGCAGGAACTCCTCGATGAGCGGCTCGTCTATGTTGCCACCAACGCTCTGCTGACGCGCGCGCATATCCTTCATGCTATACGCCATCAGGCCTTGGGCAAACATGTCCATCTCGATTACGCCGTCGCTGCCGACTACGTTCATCGTGACGTCGCCCCAGATCTTGTAGCAAAGCGGGCGCGACCAACTGGAGTCGATGGTGGCGAAGACGCCGTTCTCGAACTCCACGGTGAGCATGGCGATGTCCTCGTAGTCGCCGTGGTACATGTTGTTGCCGGTCTCGGCGTACACCGTCGCCACTTCGGATCGGAGCAGTACGCGTAGCAGGTCGGCAACGTGAACCGTGTGGTCCATCATCGAGCCTCCGCCCGACAGCGAAACCACGTTGAACCATGAGTCGTGCGGCATCATGCCGTGGTTGGTTGCGGCGACGGCGTACACCTGACCGATCTCACCGTTTCTCACCCGCGCAAGAGTTCGTTCGAACGACGGGGCGTATCGGCAAGGGAAGCAGGTCATCAGCTGCACGCCCGCCTTCTCGCACGCTTCGATCATGCGGTGCCCGTCTTCGAGGGTGGTGCAGAGGGGCTTCTCGCATGCGACGTGGCAGCCATGCGCCGCGGCAAGCTCTACCAGCTCGCGGTGCTTCACGTTCTCCGCCGCAACGACAACCGCATCGGCTTCCGAGGCGAGCTTTTCGTAGCTCTCGTAGAACGGCACGCCGAATTTGTCCGCGAACCACTTACCGCGCTCCGGGTTCTCATCGGCTACGCCCAGGAACTCGGAACGAGGGTTTTTCAACAGCGCGTCCGCATACCCCATGGAATGCAGGTGCGCGGTGTTCAGAATTCCCGTCTTCAGGCTCACTGTCCACCTCCCAAACCAACTGGCTCGCCAGTGCGGGCGCTCTCCAGCGCCGCTCTGGATATTGCCACGGCTCGCAATCCATCTTCCGCGTTGATGTCGGGTTGCCGCCCCGTGGTGACGCACTCCACGAAGTGTGCGAGCTCTTGCCGGTAGGGATCGTCGTGGGGCATCAGGGGACTCTCGCGCTGCGGGACGACGGGCGTGTCGTCCGTCGAACGTTTGGCGATGCTGAAAGTAGGGTTGTCACGGGAGTCGTACTCCACGAATCCGCCATCGCCCGCAATCTCGAACCACACGCGGAAGCCGCCGGGATCGGCCCACGTGCCCTCGACGTGGGCAACGGCGCCGGAGCGGAATTTCAGAGTGGTTAGGGCGTAATCGCACTGCGGGATGTTGCGATGCACGAGCGCCTTGGCGAACACGCGCTCCACCTCGCCGAAGGTCCAGCGCAGCCAGTCGAAGTCGTGGATCACTAGGTCCAGCAACACGCCACCGCTCTGACTGTAGTCACCGAACCACCCGCTGCTCCACTTCGGAAACGGGCCGCCTCGGTGGGTGCGAATGGCTGCAGGCGAGCCCACCTCGCCATCCTTCACCAGGCGGTGCGCCAACGCGAACTCCGGGAAGAAGCGGAGCACGTGGGCCGGCATGAACACCCGGCGTGCTCGCTCTGCCGCCGCAGCCACCTCGCGACACTCCTCTACCGTGAGGCACATCGGCTTCTCGCAAATGACGTGTTTGCCTGCATCCAGTGCCTGGAGGGCGAGCTGCCTGTGTGTCGGCGTGGGGGTGCAGATGTCCACCGCATCGCAGCGTCGGAGCAACTCTTCGAACGACGCGGCGGGCTCACCGCCATATTCGCTCGCGAAGGGCTGGAGGCGTTCGTTCTTCACGTCGTACACGGCCGCCAGTTTGGCTTCAGGGATGGTTCGGTAATGGCGAGCGTGGACTCGGCCCATGTTGCCGAGGCCCACGATGCCGATGTTCAGCATGGGCTTCCTCCGGGTTCGTAAAAGGTCGTGCGGCGCACCGCCGACCCGAGGACGGGATACGAGCTACGTGCGCGATTTCCTGCGAGGTTCCTCTCGTCCGGCTGAGCGCCAAGTGTAGCGGATGGCGAAGTAAACCAGCGCAGCGCTGAAGGCACACCACGAGGCCGCCCAGAGCCCTGCGGGCAGACCGGTCACCTGAGCCATTCGCGTTGCGTCGCTAGGTGTTCCGTACCCCTCCGTGGCCTTGAAGAGCCAGTAGAACGCCTGGAACGAGGCAGCGCACTGCTGGATTGCAACGAACTGCGCTAGGAAGACCACTCCGCCGGTCGGGAGCCACTTCGCTCCGGCGAAGATTGCTACCACGCTGGTGATTCCGATGGCAACCGGGAGCGCCTCTCCACGGACCAGCACGATCATGCCCAACGCCACCGAGGCTGCGAAGAAGCCCAGAAGCCAGCGCACGAGCCGCTCGCGATGGGAAAGCACGAGCAAGAGAGCTCCCATCACTGCAGAACCCACGTACCCTGCAGGAGCGATGAGCCAGATCTGACCGCCCGTGATGTGCGTGACCCCGCTAGCGTTGGGATACACGATGATGTGGGACACGCTGCCTTCCGAGGCCCATGCCGCAAGGGCGTGCATGTACTCGTGGATGAAGGTGTTCAGGATGGTGACGGGGCTGATGAGCATCCGGCCTATGGGCCAGTACCACAGGAACATCGCAGCGAGCGAAGCGACGACGAGCGTGGTGCGGTAGTTGACACCCGTGCGCCCCGTCCGGTGAGGACGGTCGCCCAGGTCCAGATAGTCAGTCGGACTCGTTGGAATGCCCACGTCTCCACTACGTTCCATGTGGGTGTAGGGTTGCCCTCCGGGTTCGCAACCAGGCGCGACGGGCTACTTGCCTACGCAGAAGTCGGCGAAGATGCGCTCGACGATGTCGGCCGTGACCGTCTCGCCGGTGATGAGGCCTAATGCGTCCAGAGCCTCACGCAGATGGATGGTCACGAAGTCGGAGGGCATGTCCTCTCCGAGGGTCCGTAGAGCCGCCTCGACCGCCGCTTGTGCGTCCGCTAGAGCCTTCGAGTGCCTCTCTCGGCTTACCAGGGCCGAGTCGGGTGGCGCGCCTGCCAGCATCCTCTCGCGCATCGCCGACCGGAGCCGGTCGATCCCCGAGCCGGTCCGAGCGGAAACGGGGATGGCGTCGGGGAATATCGCAGATGCTTCCACGACAGCACCACGATCGATCTGGTTCATAACCACCAGCGTGCGACCGGCGCCCTGCACGCGGGCGAGCTCCGCGTTAGCCGGGTGTTGCCAATCATCGGGGCTGAGGACGAGCAGCAGGTAGTCCGCGCGCTCGATAGCTTCCTCGGTGCGCCGGACGCCGATCTGCTCCACCGGGTCCGTTGCCTCGCGCAGGCCCGCCGTGTCCCAGAGTGTTACCGGCACGCCATCCAGCAAAATACGGTCCTCGATGGTATCGCGCGTCGTGCCAGGGATGTCCGTGACGATGGCTCGTTCGGTACCGAGGAGTGCGTTGAGCAGGCTGGACTTTCCTACGTTGGGCAGGCCCACGATGGCGATGACAACACCTTCGCGAATCATTCGCCCCTGATGGTAGCTCGCGCGAAGCTGCTGAATAGCGGCATGCGCCTGCGTAAGTTCATCCAGGGCGTGCCGGGAATCCAGTTCGCCGATCTCTTCGGCGAAGTCTACGGCGGCCTCGGCAGCGGCGATTACCGCCGTGAGGCGGTCGGCAATTGACCGGACCGCACGGCTCAGTTCGCCCTGGAGCTGGCGCGTCGCGAGTCGTCGCTGCGCCTCGGCGGTCGCGCAGATTAGGTCGCACACCGCTTCGGCCTGAGCTAAGTCCAGCTTTCCGTTGAGGAAAGCGCGTTGCGTGAACTCACCGGGATCGGCCATGCGCGCTCCGGCTTCCAGGCATAGACGCAAGACTGCAGGCGGGCACGCGACGCCTCCGTGACAACAGATCTCCACGATATCCTCACCCGTGTAGCTATGGGGGGCTGCGTAGGGTAGCAGGACCACTTCGTCCACCATTTCGCCATCCGGGCCGCGCAACGTGCCGTGTGCGATGTGCCCAGGCCGGATATCGGGGCCCTGGAAGAGCCCCCGCACGATTGGGAACGCTTCGGGGCCCGAGAGCCGCACGATTCCGATGCTTCCCATACCCGCGGGCGTAGCGATAGCTGCAATCGTGTCGTTGTGCACGTGTGGGATTGTATCTTGGCCAGAGGTGCACGTCATCTGGCAGGCAGCCCCGGCGCCGTCACCGACCTGTACGCAAGCGGGAGCACGCTTCCCAGTGACCGGGCCGGGAGCCGGAGCCATACAGCCTTTGGCGGTCCCGGGTAATCCCGCCGTGCACCATCGTCGCAGGGACGGCGAAACTAGCGCCTGGCAACGGCAGGAATGGGTGAGCCGACCGCACAATCGGTAGGTAGGAGGTCGGGATGAGAATTTGGTTGATCGGGCTGCTCTTGATAGGCCTGTGCACGGCGTCGTCTGCCCAGCAGAAGATCGCGGTGGGGGACAAACTGACGGTGGCGGTTGCAGACAGCAAGGAGTTGACCGGCGAGTACGTGGTGAGCGCAGACGGCACGATCCTGATGCCATTCATCGGCGCCGTCGAGGTCGTGGGCATGACGTTCGACGCGGCAGCGGCCAAGATCCGCAAGATTCTCGCGGATCAGCGGGTGTTGCTAGACCCCCGAGTCACAGTCAGGCTATCCGGTGAGGCACCCAAGACCGCCTCGGTGACCGGAGCCGTTCAGAAGGCGGGTGACTATGCGGTCTCCGCAACATCGACACTGGACGACCTCCTGAAGCAGGCGCAGCCGACGCAGAACGCCGACCTGTCTGCCGTGCGCCTCACGCTGCCGGACGGAACGGTGCAGGTCGTGGACTACCGGGCCTATCAGACGGAAGGTCGCGCGGCGGGCAATCCGGCGGTTCCTGCAGGGTCGAAGGTTTACGTAGCCATTCGGCCGTCCCTGCAGGAGGTCACCGTGCTGGGCGCGGTGTTGAAGCCGGGGATCGTCAAGCACACCGAGAACATGACCCTCGCGGACGCTCTGAAGGCTGCCGGCGGAACGAAGGCGGATGCCGACCTAACGCGCATCCGCGTCCAAAAGTCCGACGGCCGGACCCTGGAGATCAACCTAACTCAGGTAGGGGGGAACGCACCGATTGCTTCCGGAGACCAGGTCTTCGTACCTATGCTCGCAGCATCCTCGTACGTGATGGTTCGGGGGGCGGTGGGCAATCCGGGGCTGGTGCCGTACAAGGACAAGATGACCGTGACCGAGGCGCTGTACGGGGCGGGGCGGCCGCTGCAGTCGGCTCGGCTGGACCGCGTCGAGGTGAAGCGGATCGAGGGCGGACGCGAGCAGACGATCAAGGTGAACGTGAACGCGGTTCTACGCGGCCAGGCTTCGGATGTGGAGCTGAGGGCTGGAGATACGGTCGTGGTTCCCTTCCCGCCGAAGCCTATTTCGGTGGGTGAAGCCATCAACTATGCATGGATCTTGTTGAGCCTGATTGTGATTCTGCGCAAGCTCTGAGGGGCGCACGGGGCACCTTTTCGGGCCCGAAACGGGGTCCGCTACGCGATCTTCCGGGTTTTCCTGCAGAATCTCGTTGACAGATCGGAAAAACCGTGCTATCCTATTGGCGGACGACGCAAGCGTTCCCAAAGGGTCGCAGCGCGGCCGCGCTTGAGGAAGTCCAACATACTTTGTCTTGTTTCTGGATGGACCTCCGACAGTAGGTCCACAAGACAGCTAATCAGTTTGGGAAAGAAGGAGTGGACCGACACATGAAGATCCGAAACGTCGTGGTTGCCGGCGCCCTCGCCGCGCTACTGACCGCCCCGAGCTTTGCAGGCTATCAGGTTCGCCTGTGGTTCGAGAACGTTACCAAGGGTACGAGCAACGCTGGTGCGTTGTTGGCTGCCCCCGGCGACCAGATCGCCATCAAGTATTTCTTCCTCGCGGATGACACGACCGGCAACACGGAGAAGTGGGGAACCTTCCAGGCGACCATCATTCTGGACGGCAAGACCATCATGACCGACGCCGACGCAAACACCTGGGCTACCCAGATCGGCGCCGTTCTGACTCCGCCGACGAACTTCCCGATTAAGGTGTTCTGGCAGCCGGACTACGGCGACATGTACGACAACGCCGTGGACCCGAGCGATAACACGTATCCGAAGGTCGCGACGAAGGGCCTCTATGCGCTGATCGGTGTCGCTGGCAACAAGACGCCTTCGTGGAACTTCAGCAAGACGCTCTTCACGTTTACCGTGGCAGGCGGCGCCGTCGCGAACGAGGAGCTCCACTGGGCGTTCGAGAACCGGCTCACCGGTACCGGCCTGTCGACTCGAATCCTCGACTATCAGGGCGCCTCGGTTAAGATCACCGATAACTACATCAAGATCGTCCCCGAGCCGTCCACCTTCGCTGCGATTGCCACTGGCCTGGTCGGGCTTCTCGCCCTGCGCCGCCGGAAGTAGTCGCCTGCGATTCCTAGGAATCGCGTGCGGTTCGTCGTAATCGTTCGCGAATAGTCTGAGACTAGTTTGGCCCCGGCCTCCGGTCGGGGCCTTCTATCTTGCGTACCTCTGCGGTTCGCTTGGAGGAGAACAAACGAGTCACGGGACGGGACTGCTATGGGCTCTGGCTGGACTCGCGGTCTGGCGCCGCTGAGAGAGCATAGAACTTCTGCGGGTTGGGGGGCGAGGCCCCGGCGCGGTCCTTGGGGGCGAGGCAAGCCTTCGGTTCGTGCTGGGCCGGCGGACGCGGGCCGGGGGAAGGGACCCCCTCCTTAAGGTTCCCCCTTCCGCAGGGCTGCAGGGGGAACCGTTGTCCTCACGCCGCCTTTCGGTGACTGCGATCTCTGCGGCTCTCGTTGCGTTCTCTGCGCGGCAATCTGGAGAGGCGGGTCGGGCATAGAGAATAGCCCCTCCCCCTGGAGGCTCTGCGGAAGGGGGAGGGGCTGCGAAGCTGGGGAGGGGGTTCTTGCCACGAGAGCCGGAGCCGCACTGCTCGGCCGGCCAAAGGATCGCCAGGACGGCGCAAGCGCCGCAGTTGCCCCGGCGCGGTCCTTGGGGTCGAGGCATGCCGGCGGCAGTTGCTGGTCGGCGGAAGCGGGCCGGGGGAAGGGACCCCCTCCTTAAGGTTCCCCCTTCCGCAGGGCTGCAGGGGGAACCGTTCGTTAAGGTTCCCCCTTCCGCAGGGCTGCAGGGGGAACCCCTCCTTAAGGTTCCCCCTTCCGCAGGGCTGCAGGGGGAACCGTTGTCCTCACGCCGCCTTTCGGTGGCTGCGATCTCTGCGGCTCTCGTTGCGTTCTCTGCGCGGCAATCTGGAGAGGCGGGTCGGGGCATAGAGAATAGCCCCTCCCCCTGGAGGCCTTGCGGAAGGGGGAGGGCCTGCGAAGCTGGGGAGGGGGTTCTTGCCACGAGAGCCAGAGCCGCACTGCTCGGCCGGCCAAAGGATCGCCAGGACGGCGCAAGCGCCGCAGTTGCCCCGGCGCGGTCCTTGGGGGCGAGGCAAGCCTTCGGTAGGTGCTGGGCCGGCGGACGCGGGCCGGGGGAAGGGACCCCCTCCTTAAGGTTCCCCCTTCCGCAGGGCTGCAGGGGGAACCGTTCGTTAAGTTTCCCCCTTCCGCAGATCCTCAAGGGGGACCCCCTCCTTAAGGTTCCCCCTTCCGCAGGGCTGCAGGGGGAACCGTTCGTTAAGGTTCCCCCTTCCGCAGATCCTCAAGGGGGACCCCCTCCTTAAGGTTCCCCCTTCCGCAGGGCTGCAGGGGGAACCGTTGTCCTCACGCCGCCTTTCGGTGGCTGCGATCTCTGCGGCTCTCGTTGCGTTCTCTGCGTGGCAATCTGGGCCGGCGGAAGCGGGCCGGGGCATCGAGCACACCGCGTCATTCACGCGAGGGCGGAAACCCAGTAGGCCCCGACCCTGCCCCGGCGCGGTCCAAGGCTAGGCCCATCCGATGCGGCCAGAAGGCGATTCCAGCATATCCTTCAGCGGATAGGCACGCGCTGTGCTGAGTCTGGGTCGTTGGGACACGGGAAAATCTGGCGCAGCCCCCAGTAGGCCCAGTAGCCGGACGTATTTTCTGGATGTCAGAAGAAAGTGTGCGCCGGACCCGCCGATCGCGGAAACCGAACCGACAATGAACGATTTTCTAGTTGACATTCGGCCAAAGTGCTGGTATCATGTGTTCGAGATTGTCCGAGCAGTCGGGCAGTCCGTTCCGCTCCGAGAGACTATGTTTGGGTGTGGCCCGGAGACGGCCTTCTCCGAGTCGCGTTGTTTGATTGGCAATGTCCTGCTCTGAGTTGGTCTTAGTTGCTTAGAAAAAGGAGTCTCCGATCATCATGAGCATTCGAAACACGGTAGTCCTCGGACTGGCGATGGCGCTGGCGACCAGCTCCTTCGCAGCGTACGAGGCAAGGCTCTACTTCAAGAACGCTACGACCGGCATGAGCAACGCGGGCGCGGTTATGGCCAACCCCGGCGACCTAATCGAGATCTGGTTCCACTTCAACGATCTGGACACTAACCCGCCGTTCCAGTGGGGCACGATGCAGATCACGTTGGATCTCGAAGGCAACCAGATCATGACCGACGCGGATGCCAACACTTGGGACGCCGAGGTCAACTCCAAGCTCGTTCCTGGCACGCAGTTCCCGGTCAAGATCCACTGGCAGCCTGACTATGGCCCGATGTACGACTGGGCCGTCGACCCCGGTGACAGCACCAAGCCGTTCGTCACGAACCGCGGCGTGTACTCGCTGATCGGTGTGTCGGGCCAGTCATCGAAGGCGAAGAACTGGGACGTCATGCTGTTCGACTTCGTCTGCGGCCCTGGGCTTCCCGGCCAGGTCCTCGATTGGAAATTCGACAATCGCAACACCGGTACGGGCCTTTCGACCCGCATTCTGGACGGCGTCGGCGCTTCCGTGGACATCACGGACAACTACATCAAGATCGTCCCCGAGCCGGGCAGCATCGCTGCGATCGCAACCGGTCTCGTGGGCCTTCTGGCTCTGCGCCGCCGCAAGTAAACAACTGGGTCTACAGTAGACCTGAAAGTAGATTGGCCTGTCCCGCAGCAGCGGGACAGGCCTCCCTTTTTTTCTCTCCCCGCCCTTTGGCCTCTGTATCCAGGAGTTCGCGGTTCGTGGCGACGTGCTTCGACGGGGTTCAGGATGACGAGCGCGAGGATGCGCGAAGCGATTCAGATAGCGGAGGCGGCGGCTGACTGCTCGGTGATGGTCACCATGCGTTGGAGCGCTTGCAGCGCGTGGCGCTTCGTCTGCGGAGGGACCTCGATGCGGTTGACGACGCGTCCGGCCGCCAGGTTCTCCAGCACCCACAGGAGGAACGAAGGGTGTATGCGGTACATGGTGCTGCAGGGGCAGGTGATGGGATCGAGGCAGAAGATCAGCTTGTCGGGGTTCTCATCTGCCAGCCGCTTGACCAGGTTGATCTCCGTGCCGATAGCCCACTTGGAGCCCGGGGCGCCTGCCGACACGGTCTTGATGATGAACTCGGTGGAGCCGAAGCAGTCGGCCGCATCCACCACGTCCTTAGTGCACTCGGGGTGCACGACGACGTTGATACCGGGGTGGACCTTGCGTGCGAGTTGGACCTGCTCTAGCGTGAAGCGCATGTGCACGGAGCAGTGACCTTTCCACAGCAGGAACGTGGCTTCGCGGATGCGCTCGGGCGTGTTGCCTCCCAAAGGCAGATCGGGATCCCACACCAGCATGTCGCGGTCCAGGTCGAAACCCATGCGCACGGCGGTGTTGCGACCGAGATGCTGATCCGGGAAGAACAGCACCTTGTCGCCCCGCCCCAGTGCCCAGGACAGCACCTTCGAGGCGTTGGAGCTGGTGCACACGGCGCCACCGCGCTCACCGACGAAGGCCTTGAGGGCGGCGGCGGAGTTCATGTACGTGATCGGGACCACCCGCTCGATGTCCGTGACCTCGCCGAGCTGCCTCCATGCCTGCCGAACCTGAAAGGTGTTGGCCATGTCGGCCATGCTGCATCCTGCCGAAAGGTTGGGCAAGATGACGATCTGGTGGTCTGCGGACAGAATGTCGGCACTCTCTGCCATGAAGTGCACTCCGCAGAACACGATGTAATCCGCTTCGGGTCGAGCGGCGGCGTCCCGGCACAGCTTGTAGCTGTCTCCCCGGTAATCGGCGTATCGTATGATGTCGTCGCGCTGGTAGTGATGACCCAAGATGACCAAGCGGCTGCCGAGGGCCTGCCGTGCGGCCTGGATGCGCTCATGGGTCTCGGACTCCGATAGCGAGACGTATTCCGCTGGTAGAGGCGGTTGATACACGGGTTGCGACCCCTTCCTCGGCGCGCAGTCCGGGTTGGACGGACGGGGATGTTGCGCGTCGTCAGGAAAACGCGTAGCTACCTTATTCTACCACGGATGCTAAGGGATCGTTAGCCTGGTATAGACGAATGTCTCGGGTGTGTGGGCGCAGCCACCGCGAGCGGTAGGCTTTCCACCGGGGCCGCTTCGCCAGCAAGCATCCACCAAGAGTTGGCAAGGATTGTGAAGCTCGCTACAGCGGATCGTAGGGGGTTTCGCCGTCGAGGGGGGCTATCCAGCCGAGGCCATGCGCGGCGGGATTGGCCCGAGGGTACACGCCGCTCCTCTCCACGGTTCGGGCTAGGCGGCCGGCGCCGACGTGGCCGTCCGCGTAACCCACCAGGACCCGGCCGGAGTGGCGGAAATGGAGCGACGGGTCCATCGAATAGGGGCTGCCCATCCGTCGGAGCACTTCTTCGGGCGGCTCGAGGAATGTGTACTCGGCAAGACCCCGGGGACTGCCGACATCGAGTGCACCGTCCGCGAACATCGCCACCTGGGCGGGTCGAGCAACGCTCCCTTCTCTTCGCGAAGTGTGGTAGGCCTCGGGCACGAAGCCCATGTCCCAGACGTTGGACCCGGCTGCGATGTGGTTGTACACGTAGCCCCCCGCGCCGAGGGAGAACCCAATCTTCGTCGAGAAGAGCGGACACTGGCGGAGGAGTCCGCCGTCCTCGAGGTAGGGGACGAGCGGCCCATCCCGAGGGATGAACCGCCCGTCTGAGCCTCGCACTCCGAACCACCGTCGGCGATTGGTCTCGTACAGGTCCTGTGCAGCGGGGACGTACCTGCCGGTATCTCCCGCATACATGAGGTTCGCCTGGACGAGCTGCCGCAGGTTGGCGGCGCATCTCGCAGTGTGGCTGTGCTTTCGAGCAGAAGCGAACACCGGAAAGAGGATGCCGGCAAGGACCGCGATGATCGCAATCACCACGAGCAGCTCGATTAGCGTGAAGGCTCTTCTGCTATCCACGTCCGCTCGGAGGCACCTCGTTCTTCGATTCACTGCGGGGTACCGGCGTGGCAGCGAGCGGGCCGTCCGGGTGCACGATGGCGATCGCGTCCACCTCGGTGGACGAAGGCCCGAAAACAGGGTGGAAGGAGTTCAGCGCGTGCGTGATGCGCACGAAGTGAGCCTCCTTCAGCCATACGCGCAGGCCAGTGGTCCAATCCACTGCCCAGTCCAGGTCCATCGAATCCCCGCCCGCGGAGCCGGGGTCGATTCCGACCGACAGAGGGTTATCGGGGAGGAGGGGATTGCCCGTATTGTCCGTCGGGGTGCAGTCTGCGTAGGCCCAGGGGAGTTCCGGTTCGAACCAACCGTAGAAGTACGGGTCTAGGGGAAAGGGCGGGGCCGGAAATCCGCGGAGCAAGTACCACCGGTCTGGCTGGCTCGGCACGCCGTCACCATCCACGTCTACTCCGACTTCGACGAATCCCGGCTCGCGCCATACCGACAGCGGGTCTCCGCCCGCATAGAAGGCGTTGCCGAAGACGATGAAGTCCGGTCCGGGGCCGTTTCGGATTGGCCGGTCGAAACCGACCGTCACGAACCCTCCCCATCCGAATGAGAAGAGGTGACTGTTGTCGGGTACCGACGGTGTCGCGTTAGGCGAGGGGTAGCCCAGCACTTTGGTCGCATCCACGTTGTATCCCGGCACGCCGTTCACCCCGTTGTAGTCGAACAGCTTCGTTGCGAAGTCGGACGGGCCAAAGACGCCTTGATACAGGATGGCGAGCGCGGTGAGGATCACCTCCGCCTCCTGATGAGTGCGAGCGCGGGCAGCAGCAGGGCGATGGCTCCCGGCTCGGGCACGGGCGTGATGCCGAAAATGCCACCCATCTCCGTGAACGTGCCGTTTACCAGCAGCAGCCCGGTACCGGAGAACGGCTCGAAGCCGGACCCCGTGTAGGCAAGAGAGGTTGGGAACGGCCAGGGCCCGCTGAAGGTCCCGAGCGTTACACTGTTGACGGTGAGGGTGGAGCCAGTCGTTGCGATGAGGTCTCCCTCGGTGTCGAAAAGGATGTCTACCACCCCGGATCCGCCTCCATCGGCGAGGGAGATGGCTCCGAGATAGCTTCCGTCCGAAGCGAAGCGATGCACCTGCCCGGGGTTGCCCAGGAAGAAGGGATCGTTGGTGTCGGCAACATAGAGGACGTCGTCCAGGAAGGCGATGCCTCCGAGGTAGCCGGTACCAAAGGAACCGGCGAACGCTGTGACGGTACCGGAGTGAAGTCGGTACACCGTTCCGGTTCCTGGATCGGTTGCAGCCGTTGCGAACAGATCGCCGCCGAAACCGAGGGTCAACCCGGCGATGCTGGGAATGGAGCCGATGGGGGCAAGCGGTGTCACGGTGGGTCCTACCGCGGAATAGGCGGTGTCCATATCGCCGTTCTCGGCGATGATGAGGGTTTCGTCGTCTTGCCACGTCAGCGCGGACAAGAACTGCCAGTTGTGGCCGCTCGGAGCGGTGATCGTGTAGAGCAGGTTTCGTCCGGGCAAGACGCTGTCGAACACCCGTATTAGGGCGCCTCCACCGAAGGCATCCTCACCGACTGCGAGTTTGCCGGATGGCGACACGGCGATGGCTGAGCCGAATAGGTCGAGGTCAACCGTGCGATAGCCGGTTGCAGGAGTAAAGGCGTTGGCCGTAACGGCGACGGCTGCGCATAGTGTGATGGCCACTGCTCGATCCATTGCTCTCCTTTGTATCGAGCCGGGCGCCGGTTCGGGAAACGGGGTAAACGAAAACCCCGCTCCTCGCTTTGGGACGGGGTCTGCTAGAACTGCTGCGCAGTCACCCTCTCAAGCGCGAAGAGGTTACCGTGACCGGCTGCGTGGTGGCGGTCGGGCTTAGCGAGTTCATCGCAACACCGTAGCGGCACTGCGCCGGATTCTCACCGGCTTCCCCGTGGCCACGCAACCCAGCGTGTTATTTGTCGGGTCTATCGTATCACACTGGCTGCGCGGTGTCAAGGGGGAGGGAGATCTTAGTGACGAGGCACCGTGTGCTGCTGGGAAGGGGGCTCGACCAGGCCTGGTCCCCTGCTCTGGCGCGGGCGTGTTGCCAGATGGGGGTGCCCTCAGGCGGAGTCAGCCAGGCGACCCGGCGGGGCAGGAGGCGGGACAGCGGGTGCGGAATCGGAGCATGGATGCGGCGCAACCTTTTGGTACTCGTCGGCTCGCAGCAATTCGGACTGCTGGTGGTGATCGTGGCACTCGGAGTGGTGCTCACTGTGTTCGCGGGTACTCACACCAATCGGGCCACCGGGGCGGAGGTAAACAACTTCCTGAACGCCGCGACTCTGATGCAGGTTGCCACCTTCGCCAGCTTCTTCGCGATCATGGCGGTGGGTGTAACCATGGTGATCATCACCGCCGGGATCGACTTGTCCGTCGGTTCCACCTACGCGCTCGCCGGAGTGCTTTCGGCGATGGTGCTGAGGGACTTGGGTTTGACGGGTGGATCGGCTATCTGGGTCGGCATCTTGGTGTGCTGCGGGCTCGGCACGATGTGTGGATTTGCCAACGGCGTGATGATTACGTCGCTCGGCGTGCACCCGTTCATTATCACCCTAGGGACGATGTGGGTGTATCGCGGGATCGCGTTCGTTACCAGCCGCGCAGAGAGCATCCTCGTGCCCAGCTCGCTGACAGACCTGGCGAAGGCGAACCTCGGGCTCGGCAAGCAGCTGTATCCCGTGCCGATGTTAGCGATGTTGGCAGTGGCAGTGTGTGGATGGCTCTTTCTTACCAAGACGGTGAGTGGCAGGAGGGTGTTCGCGGTGGGTGGCAACGTCGAGGCGGCTCGGTATTCCGGAGTACGCATCGAGCGGGTACTGATTGCGGTGTACACGATCTCCGGGCTGACTGCCGGCATTGCGGCGTTCATCGCTGCGGGATACTTCGGGGCAGCATCCAGTGCCGACGCGACCGGATATGAGTTGTATGTAATTGCATCTGCCGTGGTAGGCGGTGCGAGCCTTGCGGGGGGTAAGGGAAGCGCGATCAGCGCGATGCTCGGTGCGTTATTGATTGCCCTCATGCAGCAATCCATCCGCACGCTGCATTTCGACCAGAAGTACGAGTGGATTATCATCGGCTGTGCGATCATTATCGCAGTAGTGCTGGATCGTGCGAGTGCGCGTCTGGGGTCGAAGCGATTGCTTCAGGCGAAGGGTTAGGAGGTAGTTATGGCAATGAAAGAACGCCTGTTCATAGTAGCTCTAGCAGCGCTGGGTGGCATCGCGCTGCTTGCCGCGGGATGTGGAAAGAAGGAAGCGAGCACCACGCAAAAGCCCAAGTCGCTGAAGATCGTGATGATCGCGAAGAGTTCGACGAACCCGGTCTTCATCTCCGCACGCACCGGCGCGGAGGATGCTGCTAGACGCCTATCGCAAGAGACGGGCGTCAACATCGAGATTGATTGGCGAACACCACCCACCGAGGACGGACAGATTCAGGCGCAGCGCGTTCAACAGGCAGTGAACGAAGGTGCCGACGTAATACTCATCTCCTGTTCCGACGCCGGGAAGGTGACCGGCGCCATCAACGACGCTGTGGACGCTGGCATTCCTGTTATGACCTTCGACAGTGATGCACCGGACTCGAAGCGCTTTGCGTTTTACGGCGTGGACGACGTGGAGACCGGCAGGAAGGTGATGGCCGAGCTAGCGGCGCAGACGAACGGGAAGGCGAACGTTGCGATCCTCGCGGGAAACCAGAACGCCCCCAACCTGCAGAAGCGCGTCCAGGGGGCCAAGCAGGAAGCAGCGAAGTATCGGGGCATCAAGATCATCGGCACCTTTCACCACGCCGAGACACCGCAGGATGCCGCTGCCGAGGTTCTGCGGGTGATGCAAGCCAACCCGGAGATCACGGCCTGGGCGATGATCGGAGGGTGGCCGCTCTTCACGAAGACACTGCTATCCGACTTGGACCCTTCGAAGGTGAAGGTGGTGGCAGTAGATTGCTTGCCTGCGCAACTTCCATACATCGAGAAGGGCATTGCACCGGTGCTGCTCGCCCAACCCACCTATCTGTGGGGAAAGGTGTCCGTGGAAATGATCGTGGACAAGCTAATCCACAAGAAGGACATTCCGCCGATCAACAAGATGGAGCTGGTGCGCGTGTCCAAAGACAACCTGTCCGAGTGGGCAAGGCAGCTCAAACAATGGGGCTTTTCGGACGTCGACCCGAAGTACCTCACTGGTGAGTAGTAGTTCTTCGGGAGAGATAGTGCTCGAGGCGCAGGGGATCACGAAGCGGTTCCCTGGCGTGTTAGCATTGGACGATGTCGCCCTGCGAGTGCGACGTGCCTCTTGCCATGCGTTGGTAGGCGAGAACGGAGCGGGCAAGAGCACGCTGGGAAAGGTGCTGGCGGGTCTGATCAGACCGGATGCTGGGCAAGTCCTTCTAGAGGGCAAGCCGGTGCGTTTCGGGGGGCCGTTGGATGCCATTCGGGCAGGCATCGGTATCGTCCACCAGGAGCTGGCGTTTTGCGAGAACCTATCGGTGGCCGAAAACCTGTGCCTGGACGATCCGCCGGCACGGGGACTTTTCGTGGATCACGTGGAGATGGAGCGGCGCACCAAGGCATGGCTGCAGCGCATTAACTTGGATGTGGACCCGTGGCACCTGGTCGGCGACCTACCCATCAGCAAGCAGCAGCTGGCACAGGTAGCTGGCGCAGTGGGGCGCGGCGCGAAGGTGTTGATCTTCGACGAGCCAACGAGCAGCCTATCGCTCTACGAGACACAGGTGCTGTTCGAGCAGATCCGCGAGTTGCGGTCGCAGGGGGTGTCATGCATATATGTGTCGCACCGCATGGAAGAGGTGTTCGAGCTGTGTGATACGGTGACGGTGTTGCGAGACGGGCACCTAGTAGGCACTTGCCCTGTTGCCGACCTAACACGGGATGACCTGGTGCGGATGATGATCGGTCGCGTGGTGGAAGGTAGGCCTTCGGAACGCGGCGTGCCGTTCGGGCCCGAGTTGTTGCGCGTAGCTGGGCTGAGCAGCCCACGGAAGTTCACCGATATCGGATTCGCCGTCCGCGGTGGGGAGATCGTCGGGCTGGCGGGCCTGGTAGGTTCTGGTCGGACCGAGGTGGCACTGGCGATCTTCGGTCTCGATCCTTTCGTCCAGGGCGAGGTGGCCGTGGCGGGCCAGATCGTCGAGCAGCGCAGTCCCACCACGATGATGCGGATGGGAGTCGGGCTGGTGCCCGAAGACCGTAAGCGGTACGGGCTGGTGCTGGGGATGAGCGCCAAGGATAACATATCGCTGCCGGTGCTGGACTCGCTTTCGCGCTTCGGGTGGGTGAACGCTGGGGCGGAGCGAGAGCTGGCAGCGAAGTTCTTCGCTGCAATGAGGGTGAAGGCGCCTTCGTTGGATGCAGTCGCGGCGGGCCTGTCGGGTGGCAATCAGCAGAAGCTGGTGATCGCCAAGTGGCTGGCGGCCCAGTGCCGAGTGCTGATTCTCGACGAACCCACTCGCGGAGTGGACGTAGGTGCGAAGACGGAGATCCACTCGCTGGTGCGGGCGATGGCATCGGAGGGGCGGGGTGTAGTGGTCAGCTCCAGCGAGCTGCCGGAGTTGCTGAACTTGTGCGACCGCATTCTGGTTCTGCGCAATGGGCGACTCGTTGGCGAAGTGCTAGCCGGGCAGGCGACGGAAGAGGGTCTAATGCGGCTGATGACCGGTGTCGAGACGATGACGGCTTAGTTGGCTACTCTCCCGTCTTGGCGAACGACAGCAGTGCGATGGAGAGGTCGAGCAGGTCCACCGTGCCGTCTTCGTTCAAGTCGACCGGATCGCCGTTGCCTGACGAGGCAAAACGAAGCAGCACTGCGCTCAGATCGTTCAGGTCGACAACGTTATCGAGGTTCGCGTCGCCATTCGGCAGTGAGAGGTCGAACGAGCCCGTCTCGCAGACGGGGATGCCACGGGCAACACGGCTAACGAAGTGCGGGGCGCGCACGCGAATGTCGAAGAGGCCGGTCTGGAGCGGCTCGGTGTAGAAGGAGCCATCGGAATACACGTACACGTCCTGCGTGAACAGCACGTCGCCCGTCCCCGGCTCCAAGAACTCGAACACCACCTCTCGCGGCTGGGGGTCGGCGACACCCTCTAGGTTGACAGTGCCGGTGAGGGTGGTTGGCAGGCTCGGTGAGGTGAGCCACACGGTGACGGTGCCCTCCGGCTCTTCTGCCCTCCACAGCACCTGGCCCCTGCGGTTCATTGCCATGAGGAAGCTGAAGCGGCTCGTGCCTCCGTAGGCCTCCTTAGTCACGTTGACCGTTCCGCGGAAGACGTTGCGACGGCCCGAAGTACCATTGCCCGTGCCCGCCCAGACGGGCACTCCCCCATCGGTGATCCCGAGGGCCACCACGTCGCCGCCACTGCCCAGGATCGGTCCGCTGTAGTTGGTGGAGTTGAGGTAGAGCACCGGAGCGCCGCCAGTAGCCTGGAATGACTGCCCGATCCAGAGAGCCGAGGCCGTTGGGCTCATCCCGATGGGCGTAGCCGAGCGGTCCGCTCCGTTGCCGAGAAGCGGCATGCTGAGATTGGTGCCGTCCAGGAACACGTCGAGACCCCCGAAGGTTGCGGAGCCCCAGCCGGACCACAGTAGCTTGCCAAAGGAGTTGACCGCCTTCGGATAGGCCTCACGCGGGTCCGTGCCGAGCGCCGACCGGCTGACGTTCGTGGTGTTGACGAACGCGTCGGTGTTTCCGTCGGTGAGGCTGCCGTAACCGAACCAGGCGGTCTTACCCCCGGCGGTGGCGACGGGAGCTGCAAAGCGTGAGGAACCGAGGGCGCCCGCACTCAGGTTCGTGGAGTTGAAGAACACGTCTCGCTGCCCGCCCGTTGCCGGGCCGCCCCCCGACCAGGCGATGTTGCCGGCATCGTCCACGAGTGCGGTTCCAACCGAGGTCGAACCGCTGCCGAGGATGGCGTCGCTGTAGGGCGTAGTGCCGACGTAGACCCGCTTGCCGTCGTACCAGACCGGTTCCCCGCTCGCCGGGATGAACCCGGCGCCCCTGCCGTGGCTCGTCAGGCTGCCCACCGCAGCGCTGAGGTCGGTCACATCCAGATACACGTGCCTGTAGGGCCCGACCGAGTCGCGCTGAAGCCCCCACAAGAGGATGCCCGAGGAATCCAGTGCGTACAGCTCGCAAGTTCGTCCGCCGATGAGCAGCTGCGTGGCGAAAGGCCGCCCACCGATCCACGGATCGTAATACTGTCCATCGGGCAGGGCTGCCAAGAATGCCGCGTGGCCTTTGGAGTTCAGGATCCCCTGGGATGCCGCACCCAAGCCGACTGCCAGCCTCTGGTGGAACAGCGACTGACCCGCGAGGCAGCTGGCGAGGCAGAGGACCGCTATGGCGGCCAGTGGTCGGGACGTTCTCATGTCTACATGATACAATACTGGATGCTTAGTCAAGCTAGGAATGTCCATGTCCCGTAAACTGATCGAGAAACTGCAGAGATTGCTCCGAGACGAGCGCGGCACGATTCTGCGTCCTCACGGCGCGCGGCTGCGTGTAGCGCTCGCCTTCCCTAACACCTACTACCTGGGAATGTCCAACCTGGGGTTTCAGGTGGTGTACCGGCTTTTCAATGAGATGCCAGGCGTAGCGTGCGAGCGGGTGTTTCTCCCGGACCCCGAGGACTGCGAGGAGTACCGCCGTACGGCGACGCCGCTTCTCACTGTAGAGACACAGCGGGCGGTTCGCGAGTTCGACATTCTCGGCTTTTCGGTCAGCTACGAGCCCGATTACCCGAACATCCTGCATATTTTGGACTTGGCGGGGCTGCCGCTGAGGGCTGCCGATAGGGACGAACGACACCCACTCGTTTTGCTGGGTGGGCCCGTAACCGTGCTGAACCCCGAGCCGATTGCCGAGTTCGTGGACGCCATGCTGATTGGGGAGGCGGAGGAAAGCCTGGTTCGGATAGCCGACGCGGTTGCAGAAGCGGGTACGGATCGGCAGGCCACACTCGAGGCGCTGGCGGGCATCCCCGGCGTCTATGTGCCGTCCTTCTATGACGTGCACTATCATTCGGACGGGACGGTGGCCGGCTTCGAAGCGAAGCGAGCCGGTGTGCCCCTACCGGTCCGACGTGTGTGGGTGAACGACCTCGAACGCCTCGACACGTCGAGCGTGATCACCACCCCCAACACCGAATTCGCCAACATGCGGCTAACAGAGATCATGCGTGGGTGCGGGAGGCATTGCCGATTCTGCGTGGTAGGCTATGCCTTTCTTCCTCCGCGGTTCAAGAGCGGCGACACCGTGCAGAAGACCTATGCTAACACGGTGGTAGGTGAACGAGTAGGTCTCGTTGGTGCTAGCGTGTATGATCACCCGGACGCGGAGGAGGTAACCTCCGACTTGGTGTCACGCTCCATCCCATACAATGTCAGCTCCTTGCGAGCTGATACGATCACTCCGAGGCTGGTCCAGAACATGGCTCTGGGTGGACAACAGTCTATCACTATCGCGCCGGAGGCTGGATCGGAGCGTCTCCGGGAGTTCATCAACAAGCGACTGACTGCGGATCAGATTCGTGACGCGGTGGCGACGGCGTTGCGTTACGGCGTCCGTCGCGTGAAGCTGTATTACATGGTGGGGCTTCCGACCGAAACGATGGAGGATGTGGAAGGAATATGCGAGACAGCGGAGATGATACGATCGGAATTCCGGCCGGACCGTATCTCGCTTTCCGTCAGTTGCCATGTACCCAAGCCCGGAGCACCTTTCATGTGGACGGGCCAGGACCCGCTGAAGGTACTCGAGCAGAAGGTGCAGCACGTGCGCTCGCGCCTCCGCAAGTACCCGGACGTGCGCGTGTTAGGAGAGAGCCCGAGGATGGCGGTGTTGGAAGCCACGTTAGCGCGGGGTGATAGGCGAGTGTCATCGTTGGTATACGAGCTGTATCGGGCGGAGGGGTCGACGAGAGAGGCCTTCCGGCGCTCGGGAGTGGACCCTGCGTTCTATGCAGAGCGACCACGAGAGCTCAACGAGGTGTTTCCGTGGGACATTATAGACCTAGGGTTCCCCAAGTCATACCTGTGGAAGGAATGGCAGCGCGCGCTACGAGGGCAACAGGACCCACCGTGCGATGTTAGCGTGTGCTCGCGCTGCGGAATCTGTCCCGGCATTCGGCAGGAGCTGGACCCGAGGCCATGGGTGGGGCTGCGAGACTACCTGCGCACACGACGCGGAGTGGGCGCGCAACGGTAGCCGGTGCGTGAGATCACCTATCGAGACTGGCCAGGAAGTCGGAGATGTAGTGCCGGCTATCCCACGGGCCGGGAGCCGCCTCGGGGTGATACTGGATGGCGGTAAGTCTCAGGTCACGATGGCAGAAGCCCTCTACCGACTCGTCCGTGACGTGTATCTGGGTTAGTTCGGCACCGCTTCCCGCGAGGCTGTCTGCAAGCACCGCGTATCCGTGGTTTTGGCTCGTGATGCGCACCGTGCCATCGGCCAACCGGCGCACTGGATGGTTGCTTCCGTGATGGCCGAACTTGAGCTTTGCGGTGCTTCCACCGAGCGCCAAAGCCAGCAACTGGTGACCAAGGCAGATGCCGAGGATCGGCTTTCGGCCGAGCAGGTCCTTCACCGTACCGACGATGGATGTTAGTAGCTCGGGATCGCCGGGGCCGGGGGACAGCACCACACCGTCTGCTGGTAGGGCCAGAATCTCTTGGGCCGAGGTGGATGCAGGTAGGACCAGCGAGCGGCAGCCGGCTGCGGCAAGCCGGCGCAGGATGTTGTACTTGATGCCGCAGTCGAGCACTACCACCTGATAGCGATAACCCTCTGCGTAGGCGCTAAAGGGTTCTTTGCCATAGCGCCCCCAGCAGTATGGCTCTCCAGTAGAGACCTCTTCGATGAATGTCTGTGCCCCGTAATCTGGCTCCGAACGCAAGCGAGCCAAGGCTTCGTCCCCGGTTTCGTCGGTGGTAATCGTCGCTTTCATCGCTCCCTGATCGCGAATCAGACGGGTGACCGCACGGGTGTCCACACCCTCGATGCACACGAGACCGTGTTGGGCCAGGAACTCGGGCAGTGTCTGCCTGCTTCGCCAGTTGGAAGGTTCGTGGCAGGCCTGGAGAACGACGATGCCTCTCGGGCGCACGCCTGCACTCTCGAAGTCGTCTGCGTTGATACCGTAGTTACCTATCAGCGGATACGTGAAAACGACGATCTGCCCGGCATAACTGGGGTCGGTCAGGACTTCCTGATAGCCCGTCATAGCGGTTACGAACACGATCTCCCCCGTGGTGCGCCCGTGCGCACCTAGGGACTGGCCGGTGAAGCGGTCTCCGCTTTCGAGGACTAGCAGGCTCTGCACAACTCACTGCGTCGAGACGCGCGCATCCATGACGCCGTCTCGGTACACCTCGTCGCCCCAGATGGTCATCACGGCCTTACCGCGAAGTTGCCAGCCATGGAAGGGAGAGTTGCGGCTCTTGGAGAACGTCTTGCGCACGTCGAACGTCCACTCTAGGTTTGGATCGATTACGGTGATCTGCGCGGCCGGGAGTTCCCCGGGGATTAGTGTTCCACCACCCAGGGCAAAGGCTTCGGCGGGTCCCGTGCTCATCGCGCGAATCGTCTGAAGGGGTGTCAGCACTCCGGTGTGCGTCAAGTGTGTTAGTATGAGTCCGACCGCGCTTTCCAGCCCAACGATACCGAAGGGTGCGTCCGAAAAAGGCAGCTGCTTTTCGTGCAGCGAGTGGGGAGCGTGATCGGTGGCGATGCAGTCTATGGTGCCGTCGGCCAACGCTTCTCGGAGCGCTTCCACGTCCTTTTGGGTACGCAGCGGCGGGTTCATCTTGCAATTGGTGTCGAAACCATCTACCGCCTCATCGGTGAGGATGAGGTGGTGGGGAGTTACCTCGGCAGTCACCGGCGCGCCCAGCGACTTCGCCTTGCGGATGGTCTCGACGGAACCCCATGTACTGACATGACACACATGTAACCGGCAGCCCGTGGAAATACTCAGCACACAGTTCCGCGCGACCTGAATGTCTTCGGCGGTGCGCGGCATGCCCTTTAGACCTAACACAGCGCTCATCGCGCCCTCGTTCATGGAGCCGCCACGTGTTAGGCTTAGTTCCTCGCAGTGCGTGGCGATTGGGAGGTCGAGCATCTTGCAGTACTGCATCGCTTGATGCATCATCTCAGCATCTTGGATCGGAGACGCATCATCGCTCACCGCGACGATACCTGCTTCCTTCATGGAGGCGATCTCGGCCAAGTGGTCACTTCCCATGCCTCGCGCCACCGCACCGATAGGAGCAACGAAGATGCCACCACTCTCCGAGGAAGCGGCTCGTGTCACTACGTACTCGATGATGGCTCGACGGTCTAGCGGCGGATCCGTGTTCGGCATGCAACAGATGGTAGTGAAACCACCCGCTGCCGCGGCCTGGGTGCCGGTGCTTATCGTCTCCTTGTACTCGAATCCTGGCTCGCGAAGGTGCACGTGCAGATCAATTAGTCCGGGACACACCCACAGACCCGTGCAGTCAATGACGGTATCACCCGGCTCCAATCTCTCCGACCCATTCATCTCGACAATCTGGTCATTCGCGATCAGCAGGTCGCCGATGACGTCGAGGTCCTGGGAAGGATCGAGCAGCCTACCACCCTTGAGCAGCGTCTTCATGCATCTCCTCGCAGCTTATCGAACTCGTTCGCTAACACCGCCATGCGCACATAGATGCCGTTTTCCACCTGGTTGTGGATTGCCGAGAAGGTGCTGTCGGCAGCAAAGTCGTCTAGCTCGACTCCGCGGTTGATAGGCCCAGGATGCATGACCAGTACGTCGTCCTTGGCCAGCTTTAGTGACTCGCGGTTGATCTGAAAGTGCTGGGTGTATTCCGCCAGGCTCCCCAGGTCGTACCCGTTCATTCGCTCGCGTTGGAGGCGGAGGGCCATCACCACGTCTGCGTCGGCCAGGCCGGCGGCGAGATTGTCACAGGTCTCCACCGGCAGCATGCTGCAGTCCTTAGGCAGCAGCGTCAGGGGACCGACGAACCGCACCTTCGCGCCCATCTTCGTTAGGCACCAGGCATTGGAGCGGGCCACGCGGCTGTGAACGATATCCCCCACGATAGCCACGGTGAGCCCTTCGACAGTCCCTTTGCGGCTAATGATGGTGAGCAGGTCGGCGAGTGCCTGCGTCGGATGTTCGTGACAACCGTCCCCAGCGTTCACGACACCGCCCTCGAAAACCTCTGCGGCCTGGTGGGGGGCACCGGGGCTGGGGTGGCGAATCACCAGGCAGTCCACCCCGGCATAGTCGAGTGTCACCACCGTGTCTCGGATGGACTCACCCTTCTGGATGGAGCTGGTCGCGGGAGCAACGAAGGATCCACTCAACCCCAGCTTCCGAGCCGCGCTTTCGAACGAGGCTCGAGTGCGCGTACTGGTCTCGAAGAAGAGCAGGCATACGGTGCCGGAGATCTGTGGCACGGGCTCGCCGGAGGTGCAGGCGTTGCGATACTTGATGGCTTCGCGAATGTAGGTCTCGATCTCACTCCGTCCAAGACTGCGGATGTCCAACAGGCTCATCGTCGCTGCTCCCGTTTCTCCACAATCACACGGTCCTGACCGTCGAGCTCCGTAAGCTCGACTCGGACGAAATCATCCGGCTCGGTTGCGACAGCCCGGCCGATGTAGTCGGGACTGATGGGGAGTTCACGGTGCGCCCGGTCTATCAGCGCCACGAGTTGGATGCAGGCGGGCCTTCCCTGCTTGACCAGAGTGTCCATCGCTGCCCGAACCGTGCGGCCCGTGTGCATCACCTCGTCCACCAGAATCACCCTCTTGTCGGTGATGCTGAAGGGAATGTCCGAGTTGTCTGGCGGAGTCTCGCCCTTCTCCACGTCGTCGCGGTACGGCCTCGGGTCCACGGTACCGACGGGCACGGCCCCGCCCTCGATGCGGGCCAGCTCGAACGCCAAGCGCTTGGCGACCGGGGCTCCTCGGCGGAGGATGCCGATCACCACCAAGTCCTGAGAGCCTCGGTTACGCTCCAGCACCTCGTGAGCGATGCGGACTATCGTTCGCCGGATGTCGTCGGCGTCCATCAAGAGGTTTTCCGTACTCAAGGCGTGCTCCCTGGCTCCGTCACGCGTCCAGAACGATGTGAGGTCGGGACGCGGGGGCAAACCGGTGCGAGTATACGAGACAAGCGGAAGGCGAGTCAATCGAGCCCGCCTCCCAGAGCGGGTAAGCTCGGCCGGGGGTTGCGATGGGTACGACGAGAAGGGAGTTCTTGCAGAAGGCGGCCGCAGCGGGGCTGAGCTTTGCGGCGGCTCGGCTCGGCTGGCCGGCAGAGGGGCAGACTGCCGAGCGCGAAATGGCGAAGCGCGACGCGGGGAAGATGGGCTGGAAGGCCTCCATCCT
This sequence comes from Fimbriimonadales bacterium, assembly GCA_045862955.1. Taxonomy (GTDB): domain Bacteria; phylum Armatimonadota; class Fimbriimonadia; order Fimbriimonadales; family JABRVX01; genus JABRVX01. The sequence continues at coordinate 11,252 of BTVI01000015.1, read as the reverse complement.
GGCGTTCGGTATGGCCGAGGTGCCTCCGGACGATCTGGACCTCTGCGAGAAGATGCTGCGTCGCGCGCTGGACCTTGGCGTGAACTACATAGACACCGCGCCCAGCTATCAGCGTGGAGCAGGCGAGCTGGCCGTGGGACGGGTCGCGGATCGGCGCAAAGAGTTCTTTTTGGCCACGAAGACGCTCGGACGCACCAAGGAGGCTGCGGCCCAGGACATCCAGGGTTCCTTAGAGCGCATGAAGGTCCCGGTAATAGACTTACTCCATCTGCACGCCGTCAACGACATGCGCACGCTAGACACGGTGCTGGCGCGGGGTGGGCCGATCGAAGCCCTGGAGGAGGCGAAACGAGCGGGAAAGATCCGTTACATCGGTATCACCGGCCATACGCGACCCGAAGTGATCCTCGAGGCTTTGAAGCGCTACCCCTTCGATGCCATATTGGTACCAGTATCGGCAGCCGACTACCACCTGAACGACTTTGCACTCGAGACCATCCCTTATGCGAACAAGAAGGGTGTCTCGGTAGCAGGCATGAAGAGCCTGAAAGGGTGGCAGAATGCCGGCAAGAAAGAGGTCTCATCCAGGGAGTTGATCCACTATGCCCTCTCCCTGCCCATCGCAACCCTCACGTGTGGCATGACCAACCTGGAGCAGGTGGAAGAGAACGTGAAGGCGGCGCGGACATTCCGGGCACTCGCAACGGCCGACATGGATCGCATTCGCGCAGCGTGTAAGGAATGGGGCACCTCGCAGCACCTCTGGTGGAAGAGAACGTAGCTAGTCGAAGTCGAAGCGTGTGACTAACTGCTCTGCGTGCGATGGAAGACTGACCAAGATGGTAGTAGTGGGTGTCTTTCTTCCTAAACCGGGGGAGTACCACCCTGGCCCCGGCGTGTCGTCAGTGGGGTCTCCGCGCATCAGTGAAAGGTTGCCAGGTGCGAAATCCAGGGTCATGTGTGCTACCGGCTCACCATCTAGGGCCAAGACCAGTTCCCTATCTTTCGTGCGGGTCACCTCTATGTTCGGATGGCAGTGCCACGCTGCCTCGGCGCTTTCGAAATCTCCCGCGATGCGGTCGGTCACGACGAGGCGTCTGCCCTCCAAGCGTACCGAGCGCTCGTGAGTGGCATCGTAGTAGGGAGTGGTCCTGCCTGGTACGTGATAAGTGTGTGCCGAGTCAGCGGTGGCGCGGACCTCATAGCGACGGCCCCACAGGAACGGACCCAGCATCTCGGCTTGCGACCGTCGGTTTATGCAAACCGTGTTGTGGGCGCGTGTAGAGCGGAAATAGTCTCGCCACGCGGGCTCGTCGTGATACGTATATGCTCCCGGGTCCACTAGCAACGGTTTGCCGCACACCGTTATAGCAAGCGAGAGCGCATCCGCATGACCGTGAGCGGCGAGACTGCCGAATCCTAACGGACCGTGATCGAACAACACATGGATCTCCGGGGCGTGAGTTCGAAAGACGGTGTAGCCGCCTTCGGGAAATACTAATACTGCATCCTCTGGGTGACCCGAGATGGGCCGTCGGACAGATCGTATCTTCAACGCATCTGCGAGGGCATCGCCGATCAGTCCAAAGCGCGTCCATCCACCGGGCAGCTGGCGCAGCACGGTTCCGTCATCTTCGTCGCCTACCTGTGGGATAAATCCGGAGCAGGTAGCGACGGCATCCACGAATCGCGCCGATGCGTCGAGGCGGGCGACCACATCGCGCGACAGTGGTATGCCGGCCAGTGCCATGTGAAGGTAGAACTCCCAGACGAACGGCACGTAGTGGAACGACTGCTCTTTGGTGACGCCGTCTGGCCAGAACTGGTTCAGGCACTCCTGCTCCGCCATCGCGTGGGACCAGGCGAGCCACTGGTCCGCCCCCTCCCAGTCTGGGTGGCACTTCGCGAAAACCGCGAGAGCAGCGAGCTCACCGATCAGGTGATTGTTGCCAGAGGAGCCGTAGGAGTAGTTGTGGCAGATGTAGTCGGCGTGCTGTGCCATGCAGCCCACGATCTTGTTCATGGGTGAGCGTGCGAGAAGCTCCCTGCCGCCCGGGCTGGCTGCGATTATGCGCAGGCACCACGTCCATACTACGAGTCGCACCGCCAGCTCCAGTGCGCTCGTCCAGTTGATACCCTTGTCTGCCGGATTCCGATCCACCCAGTCGTCCATCCACGCCAGCAGCTTCTCGGCGTACGCGAGGTCGCCTGTAGCGTGATAGCCGTAGGCTAACGCCGAGAACATACTATGTCGGTTGACCTCCCACACCCACTTCGGACCACCGGCAAGGTCCGTGCGATGGAAGTCCACCTTCTCGCCGATCGGCCACTCCGTTCCCGTGGCGTAGTTTTTGTGCCAGTTGGGTGGATCGTCCAGTGTGACGTGCTTTCCGAAAAGGTGGAACTGCCGAGCCGCTTCGAGCGTCAACGGATCCAACGCGGGTGGCGGCCCTTCCAGCAAGGAGAGAACACCAGTCGGCAGTTCGCCGCAGGACGCGAGTGGGTCTCGACATCGGAAGTATGTATCGAACGCTTGCTCCGCAGCCAACTTCGAGCGGAGCGGTGGCACGAGGTGATCGCGCAGCCTACGGCGCAGACGCATGACGATCTCATCGGCGGGCATGGCTCGGAGCCGTCGTAGCGCCCATCCCAGGTTCACTGCTGCAGCACCCTTCGGTACACCTCGGCCATCTGCTCGGCAACGGCGTGGGCCATGTAATGTGAGAGAACCTTTCGCCGGTTCTCCTCACCCATCCACCGGTACTTTTCCGGATCCTGCGCGATGGCGAGAATGCGACTGGTAAGGCCGTCCACATCACCCGGCCTAAGGACGAAACCGTTCACACCGTCTTCCACCAGGTCCAATATGCCACCTACATCGGTCGTGATCAGCACTAGGCCTGCGGCCATCGCTTCCAGAAGCACCACCGGCATGCCTTCCTTGTAGGTGGGAAGTACGAAGCAGTCGGCATCGGCATAAGCGCGTAGCAGGTCGGCCCCTTGCAGACTGCCAGGCATCTCCACGAACTCGTCCAGCCCCAACCTGCCTCGCTCCCTGACCATAGCAGCCCACTCACCTACGAAGCGACCAGGACCTACCAATCGGAAGCGGATGTCCGGACGCACTTCGAGTACCCGCTTCGCAGCCTCTAGCAGGTCTGGCACGCCTTTGTCCCGACAGATCGCACCCACGAAGAGCACGGTCCACGGTCGGTTCTGGTTGGTAGTGCGATAGCTCGTCACGTCACCGAACATGTCGTCCAAGGGATTGTGGACAACGTCTATTGGACGTGTGACGCCCCGCTCCTCGAAGAACCGCTTCCAAGAATCGGTTAGTGTTACCAATCGCTCCGAGCGGTTGAAGATCCATATCATCAGCTTACGCCACAGCGGGCCTGCGCGTCCGTACACTTCTGGCAGGTACCCGTCATGGCTGTGCAACACCACCTTGCGACGACACAAGCGTCCGAATAGGGTGAGTCCCGCGTCGCGAATGAAGGGCAGACGTAGGGACACCATCGGGATGTGCACGATGTGTGGCATGTGTCGCAGCACCAGATAGGTATATCGTAACGAGTAGAACGTCGCCCAGAGCACATTAAGCAGCGTCAGGCGGCTCACGTGCTCCTTGGTCTGTCGTCGTGACGTGTCGCAGTGGATCACGTCGAAATCGGACCGAAGGTCCGAATCGAGGAGGCATCGTGTCACGGATTCGACTCCGCCGACGGGAGGCGGGATCGGACCCACCAACAGGACACGGGGTCTCTTGCCGAGGGCTCTCCGCTGTGGAGGCAGGTCCAAGGCGAGCTGGATGGCGTCTCCGACGCTTGCGGCGATCGAGTCCGGATGGTAGGCTCTCGCCCGCTCACGATTACACATACCCATCTGGTAGCGCTTCAGGGAGTCGTTGCATAACTCTACGACCCGGTCAGCAATCTGATCGGGGTTGCCCGGCTCTACGAAATAGCCATTCTCGCCGTCCGTTACATAATCTCTAACAGCGCCCACTGGTGTGGTGACGACCGGTGCTCCGAACGCGCCAGCCTCGATGAGCACCGCAGGGAAGCCTTCGTGGTAGGACGGTAGTAGCAGCAGGTCGCCTCGCGCATAGGCGGCAAGCAAGTCCTCTCCCTGTAGCGGGCCCGTGAACTCGATGTAGTCCTTCAGCCCACGTCGGTCCACCTCCGCCATCACTTGCTCCCACTCACCCGCGAACTCGTCTGGGCCGACCATCAGTAGCCTGCTCGTAGGCGCACGTTGTCGGATCGACTCGGCCGCAGCGAGGATGTCGAAGGCGCCCTTGCGCCGTCCCACCTGACCCACGAAGAGGATGGTAACAGGCTGCCCATTCTTGCCGCTCGGGCCATCGGGCGAGCGCACCACGGTTTCGCCTCTCTCGAATACCACACGGTAGCTGGTAGGGGGAACGATACGTACTGCGGAGCGGACGCCCACCGAGCGGAACAGCTTCTCCCACATCGTTCCGAGGGCGCACACCACGTCGCAACGGTTCAGCGTTCGGACAATCACCCTTTGGAACGGTCTGCTCACCGTTGCATACAGGCGGTCGAAGTCGCCACCGTGTACGTGGCCGACGAGGAGGCGGCGATGCCGATTCACGATCACCGCGAACACCGCATCGCGAAGAAAGCCCGCATGTGTCGAAGACACAGGCATGTACACGACGTCGGGCTTGTGCTCACGAATGTCGGCGCGAAGCCTTCGGAAGTGGCGTAGCGCCCAGACGATGTTTCCGAAGTCGAACTTGCCCTGAGTCTGCTTGGGCCTCGCCTTGCTGGTGTTGCAGTGCACCAGGTCGAAGCGCTCGCGCAAGGGGGATTCGAGTAGCGTGGAGATCTGTGTTTCCACGCCACCTACGGGCGGCGGGACGGGTCCGACGACGAGAACCTTAGGCTTTACAGTCATATCGCAACGACCCCACATTATTGCACTTCGGGGCTTTCGGGGGTCCAGGCTAGGCTGGCGGGGACGGCGTGACAACCTGCGGGCGGGCGTCCGGCTAACTTTGGTGCGGGTTCTGCGGCAGGTCTGCTGCCCAGCGGAATCAGTGCCCAGACGGGTCGGGGCGCGCTGACGGCTCCGTGGCGGGCAGGCCCTGAGCCATAGCCTGGCCTGTTCGGGGAGCGTGCGGCTACAGCGCTAGTCCGAGTATTGCTTCGGCGCGGTGCTTAGGTCTGTGCCTCCACGTTCGGCTGCTCGGGCGGCTGCGGGAGCAGGAGCGTGGTGGCAGGGGGCTGCCGAGACGTCCAGGCATGGTAACTACCATGCGGATGGCGAGGGCATGCTTCGACAGGCTCAGCATGACGGATTCGCGATACTACCATGTGGCAGGCGATCGCATGCTTCGACAGGCTCAGCATGACGGATTCGCGATACTACCATGTGGCAGGCGATCGCATGCTTCGTCAGGCTCAGCATGACGGATTCACGATGCTACCATGCGGATGGCGAGGGCATGCTTCGACAGGCTCAGCATGACGGATTCGCGATACTACCATGCGGATGGCGAGGGCATGCTTCGACAGGCTCAGCATGACGGATTCGCGATACTACCATACGGCAGGCGATCGCATGCTTCGACAGGCTCAGCATGACGGATTCACGATGCTACCATGCGGATGGAGAGGGCATGCTTCGACAGGCTCAGCATGACGGATTCGCGATACTACCATACGGCAGGCGATCGCATGCTTCGACAGGCTCAGCATGACGGATTCGCGATACTACCATGCGGATGGCGAGGGCATGCTTCGACAGGCTCAGCATGACGGGAGGGGGTATCGGGTGCGGGCGGGCACTAGCACCCATTGTTCGTCAAGTGCAGGCTCTCGCCGAACCGCAAGGGCATAGGACCGATGCCTCCACCGCGCGCGGTGGAGGCATCGAGTGCAGCCAGTCGAGAGCGGCGAACCCTACCAGCGCCAGAACAGGGCCAAGGAATAGGTCTGAGACGACGTCTTCACCTTTGCGCCGGTGACGCGAAACTTCCACTGGCCGGGCACCGGGTTGGCGAAGTAGAGCGTCTCCATGTTGTCGCGCCGCAGGCGGCTGATGTATCGCTTGCCGTCTGGCGCGTACACGCTCAGGTCCAGATCGTTGACAAGCTGGAAGCTAGAAGTACTCGCGCCAGGAGGATCGGTCCACACCAGCACCACGCGCATCTCGGGCTTGCCTCCGGGCACGTTCACCACGTAGTCTGCATACCGCCCGTGGCGTATCGAGTCGTTGACAGCTAGCACCTTCAGTGCCGGACCAGTGGCAGCAGCGACATCCATGCGCCCGAACCCTTCCACGTTGTTAGGTGCAGGTGGTATCTCGCGCTGGGTGCCGGTTCCGTATTGCCCGGGAGAGAGGTCGCGCGTACTCGCCATCAAGATCGCCTTGAGCAAAGCGGATGGGGGATCGGTGATACCGAGATTTTCGCGCAGGTGCTGCCTGACGACAGCCGCTGCGCCCGCCACCAGTGGAGTTGCCATGCTCGTTCCGCTCGCGATCGCGTAGTAGTCGTTTAGCACTTTGTTGTAGCCACTAGTCGTCAGACTCGAGCGCGTGGAGATGATAGCCGTGCCGGGTGCTACCAGATCGGGCTTGATGCGACCGTCTCGAGTGGGCCCACGACTACTGAATGCCGCAATCCCGCTCGGGTGGTCGGCGATCGAGTCCCCGGCAATAGGACCTGCCAGGTAGCCGAAACGATTGTAGTTCCAGTTCAGTCGGTTTGCGGAAGTGCGTCCGATCTCGTTGTTCTCGCTAGCTCCCACGGCGAGCACGTTCTTGGCTAGTGCGGGTGAGCCAATCGAGCCGAGGTCTATGACACCGTTGCCGTCTCTGTCCTTCCCGGCGTTGCCTGCAGCGAACACCATCAGGAAGTCGGGATAGGCAGATGCGAAACTGTCTGCCAGCCTCGCCCAATAGTCGTAGATGCCCGCAGCATCCGAGCCCCAGCTATTGCTGCACACGCGCGCGCCATCGGAGTATGCGGTTGCCATGATCGTGTTGAAGCTGTACAGGCCGACGAGCGAGCCCGTGTCATCCGCAACGGCGTGAAAGCTGAGCTGTGCCTCGGGTGCGATGCCGGCGTGTGAGCCGGCATACTGATGGGCTCCGGGGTCCGAGCCGGAAGACAGGCCGCTGCCGAGCACGGAGCCTGCCGTGTGGGTGCCGTGCCCGTCGAGGTCAGCCCAGCTGCCGGTACCCCAACCCCAACCGTTCACGATTCGCCCTGCGAAGTCGGGGTGTATGGTAAGCGGATTGCCAGTGTCGAGTCCAGTGTCCACCACCGCGACCACTTCGCCCTCTCCGAACAGATACGTCGCGGTGGCGTATCGCACGCCGCCGGGGTCGGCCCCGCAGAGGATTCTGGCAATGCTGTTTTGCGTCTGCGGCAGCTCGGCCTCACTCACCCACTTGACGCCGGGAGCACACACGAGGTCTGCCACCGCGGTGGCGGGTAGGTCCAGCAGCCAGGTCGGGCCTGTGGGCGTGTCGGTCTGGGCTAACAGCTTACCTCCGAACTGCAGCACGCGCGAGCGAATCGCATCTAGGTCGGCATCGGAGAAAACCTCGACTCCGATTCGGAGGCGCGCACCCACTACCAACGGGCTCCCAGCGATGGGAGCCGAGAGCTTCTCAGCGAGGTCGGGGCTGACGCGAAGCGCAGGAACATAGGGTGTGACGTGCCACACTCCAGGGAGCGATCGTACGCGCGAGAGGGCAGATGCCGGCACACGGGCCAGGTAGGCGTTGTGCGGCACGTACTCGTCCAGCCTAACACCGACGGATTCCAACTTCGAGCGCATGGATTCGGTCGGCGTGGAGAGTAGTTGCACGAGGTAGTACCCGTCAGTCGCCTGCCTAGCAGTCGGCCATTTGGTCAGCAGCCCTTCCGAGACCGCTCGCAGCTCGGCTCGCCCACCGATGCCTGCGTTTTCCAAACCGGTGGGCCAGCCTATTGGCAGTGCACCCCCACTCACAACGGCTCCCGTCAACAACGCAGCGAGAATCCCCCGAATGCTCATCGCCTTGCCTCCTCGAATTGGCGCGGACGCGAACCGGAGCCACGGGTGGCCGCCTCCGGAACCCAGACTCGTACGCCCCTCTACCTGAGACTCTCGGCTAAAGAACCCCCTCGGGAGTGCCAACCATTGAAGCAGATTGTTAAGTTTTGCCACGCGATCGCGTGGAGACGTGGCGGCACGTGTGATAAGGGAGGACGGGTTGCGTTTCCCGCAGGACTACATCTACTTACTCCGCAAACACCGACGACTGGCACTCGGGGTCTTCCTAACGGTGCTGGCGGTGACGGTTGCTCTCATCTTGTTCGTGCCGCCGCGTTACACGGCTACTTCCACCCTGCTGCTCACTCCGACCTCGGGCCTAGGGGCCGCCGGGGCGGTGGTCTCCGAGATAACGGGGCTCAGCGCGGGCCCCTCTCCGGAGACCCAGCTCGAGGTGATTGCGGCCCGGCCCAACCTGGAGAAGGTCATCGAACGCCTCGACCTGGATTGGCGGCCCGAGGACCTGCGAAAACGCGTGTCGCTCATGCACCCGAAGCTGACCGACGTGGTGAAGGTAAGCGCGGAGGGGGACACTGCGCAGCAAGCGGCCGATATCGTGAACGCCTTGGTAGAAGCGTACCGAGAGGACCAAGCTCGGCGACACGACGCAGAGTCCGACACTGCGGCGGGCGATGTGAAACGCCGACTGATCGAGGTCGAGAAGCGCCTGGAGGCCAAGGAAGCCGAGTTGACTGCATGGCTGCAGGAGAACCGCTTGGCCGTCCCGGAGCTCGAGATGCAGGGGGCGGTGACGAGGCTGGACCAAGCCCTGCAAGCCGAGCAGAGCACACGGCTGGAGGCTACACGGCTGGTGAGCGAAGGTCGGGTGCTCCGCGAGAAGATCGCAGCGCTTAGCCCACAAGTTCAGGGGCGAGAAGTGTTTCGAACCTCCGCCGTGGTGGAGGCTCTTCGCTCGAAGCTGAACGATCTGCACGCTCGGCGCGCCGCCGCTTTGTACGAGTATAAGCCGGACCAGCCAGAGGTGAAGGTTCTCGAGACGGAAATTGCTTCCACGGAGGCTTCGCTGCGAGAGGCGCTGGCTGGGGCCGTAGACGGCGACCTGCTTCGAGCCGAACGTGAGGAGCAGGCCAACCCCGTCAGGCAGAAGGCGCTGGAGATGCTCGTGGCCGACGAGGCGGCGGCGGCATCGTTGGGGGCGAAGCTGCGCAGTCTAGGCGAGCAGGTCGGAAGACTGCGATCGGAGGTCTCGGCAATTCCAGGGCTGTCCCATCGCCTTGCAGAGCTGTCTCGCGAGCGTGAGGCACTCACTAAGGTCTGGGGGGCGCTGACTGCTCGGTACGAAGAACTGAAGGTTCAGCAGTACGCCGGCGCGATGCGGCCCCAGGTGATCGAGGCCGCCACGCCGCCGATTCGGAAGTCCCGACCCAGGCCCGTGCTGTGGTCTGCGGTGGGTCTGTTGATGGCCTGCGTACTCTCACTGACCGCCTGCGTGGTGACGGAGGGGATGGACCGACGGGTGAAGACCGCACGTGACGCGCGCGACTTGTTGCAGCTTCCTTGCCTGGGTCTGTACGAGGTTCCGCTCTCCGTGGATGCAGCCGACGGCCTCTGGAGCCGATTGGTGCTGTGTGGGGCGGGAGCGTCGTGGAGGCATCTCCTTTTGCTCGGAGACGTGCACAGCCTGGGGAGCGCCCTGGCCAGTGCCGCGATTCGAGCTGGTGTCCAGCCGTTGCTGGTGAGCGACGCGACGGCAGTACCGGGTGAGGTTCCGGTCTGCAGGCTAGGTGAGCCTGCTATGGATGCACGGGTGCACGAGTGGCTGGCACGGGGAGGCCTCGTGATTGCCGAGCAGCCCCTATGGGGCTCGGGGAGATCGGCCAGGGTGGCGGACCGGGTACTGCTCGTGGTGGAGCAAGGCGCCTCGGCCGACCGAGTCGAGGAGGAGTTGTTGGCTGCTCTGCCGCGGGACGCGGTGCTCGGAATAGCGCTGGTTGCCCCGATGGAAGAGAAGCTGAGGGAGGCTGCGGCATGAGGATAGCTGCAATGCTCGTGTTAGGTCTGTGCTGCTTGGCTTTCTCGCAGGTGGAAGGCACCTACGTGCTCGGTGCCTACGACGAGATTTCGGTGGCAGTCGCGCGGCACGAGGAGTATGCGGGGAGATTCGTCGTGCCCGAATCGGGAGTGATCAACTTCCCTCTGCTGGGAGAGTTGAACGTGCTAGGCAAGAGCATCTCAGAAGTGCAGCGCGAGCTGACGGAGAGGGCATCGGCGCGTCTGAACAACCCCAGCTTATACGTAACACTGGTAGCCGCTCGGCCCAAGCGTGTTAGCGTTATCGGCTTGGTGCAGACCCCAGGGGTGCTGACCTTACTGCCGCGATGGCGTGTTAGCGAAGCGGTTGCCGCTGCGGGTGGGCTGACGGTGCCTGCCGAGCAAACGGTGTGCAGGCTATTCCGCGTGGGAGCCGACGACGTGGTGCTAGACCTGGCCGAGGTTTTGCGAGAGGGCGCGGGTGCTGCCAATCTGCTTCTCCGTGACGGTGATACCATCAGCGTGATGGCGAAGAAGACGCTGCGCGTGTACGTGGCGGGCGCCGTCAAGACCCCCGGGTTAGTGGAGATTGATGAAGGGATGACCACGGTGCAGGCTCTGGCCCGCGCGGGTGGTCACCTGGAGAACGCATCCCTGAGCCGGGCATACATCACCCGCGGTGGCAGCGAAAAGGTGCAAGTGAACCTGCACAAGGTGTTAGTGGAAGGAGACGTGGAGAAGGATGTCGCCATGCAGCAGGACGACGTCCTCACGATTCCACCCGTTGCGTCGAAGGTAGCAGTATTCGGAGAAGTCGGCTCGCCGGGCTGGTATCCGTTGCCAGAGGAGCGGGAGTCTCGACTGTCGGATGCTCTCGCGCAGGCCGGCGGTGTGCTGAAGTCTGGCATCAACTCCAATATAGCGATACTGCGTGCAAGCGATCCGAACGCCCCGAAGCGCATTGTGAACTTCCACCGCTACCTAAAGACCGGAGACGAGACGGCGAATCCGATCGTGCGAGATGGTGATATCGTGGTAGTATCGGCGAACCGGCGCGGCGACTGGGACAAGGTGCTGAACGCGGTCCTCACCTTCGGTCTGGTGAGGTTGTTCTCGCAGTGAAGATCTGGATCCTGACTCAGACTTTGATACGCAGGCCAGGGGGGGTGGCAACTCATGCCC
>BTVI01000014.1:0-76991 GCA_045862955.1 Fimbriimonadales bacterium | reverse complement strand
CGGGGGGCGGGGCATGGGGGAAGACCCCCTCCTTAAGGTTCCCCCTTCCGCAGAGGCTCCAGGGGGAACCGTTCCTCGAGCCGCCTCCCGCTCTCTGCGATCTCTGCGGCTCTCGTTGCGTTCATCGCGTGGCAATCCGGGCCGGCAGGCGGGGGGCGGGGCATGGGGGAAGACCCCCTCCTTAAGGTTCCCCCTTCCGCAGAGCCTCCAGGGGGAACCGTTCCTCGAGCCGCCTCCCGCTCTCTGCGATCTCTGCGGCTCTCGTTGCGTTCATCGCGTGGCAATCTGGGCCGGCAGGCCGGGGGGCGGGGCGTTGGGAAGGGACCCCCTCCTTAAGGTTCCCCCTTCCGCAGAGCCTGCAGGGGGAACCGTTCCTCGAGGTCTCCCCCTTCCGCAGAGCCTGCAGGGGGAACCGTTGCTCGAGGTCTCCCCCTTCCGCAGGGGCTCCAGGGGGAACCGTTCCTCGAGGTCTCCCCCGCCGCAGAGCCTGCAGGGGGAACCGTTCCTCGAGGTCTCCCCCGCCGCAGAGCCTGCAGGGGGAACCGTTGCTCGAGGTCTCCCCCGCCGCAGAGCCTCCAGGGGAACTCGTAGGCGGAGGGTGTCGTAACCAACAACGAGGGGCGGCAAGGAGCCGCCCCAAAACCTTAAGACAGTTCTTCTCAGGCCGCGCTCTTCGAGGCTGCCGATGCGGGTTTGGGCTGGGCAACCACGGAGGCAATCGCCTCCTTCGGCATCTCGGTCTGCCGCCGATGGTTCTCCATCGCGCGTCCGATGGCACGCGCGATACGAGCCTGAAAATGCGAGTACTGGCTGGCCCAGCGATCCGGCTCGCACTCCTCCTTGCCGAGCCAGTCGCGGCCTCGCGCGGCATAGCTCGCGACCTCGTCCATCAGCATCGCGAGCCTCGCGTTGCGATCGAGTTTGAGGACCATCACCGCTTGATCTCCAAAGACCGCTCCTTTTCCGTTCTTGGGAATCGGTGCAACGAAATAACCTCGGCTGCTACTGTAGTAGAGGGCGCGGTCCCCTTGCGGGTCTATGTGCGCCAACTGCTCTTGCAGCCATCTTTCGTAGGCCATCATCTCCTCCACACCTAGTTGACAAGCCCGGAGCCATCCCCTGCGCTGGATGAGCTACGATTCGATTATCAGTTCGCAGGTCGCTTCTGCCGAGCCATGATGCAATCCGGCTTACGCAACACAGTCGAAACTGCGCTCGAACAGTTAGTCGTGCTAAGCTCGTAGGTCGGTACCCGCTCGTCGAGCGGGTCGGAAAGTTAGGCCGTACCCAGTCGCCCGAGGCGAGCGACGTCGCCCCGGTAATGCTACAAGGATTGTAGCGATTTGCTCGCTTCCTGTCAAGCAAATACGCTTGCTAGCGCCCCGGATTCTCCCGAAGAGCCCTCTAGTCGAGACGGATTGCACGGGTGGCTTCATATCGCCGCCCATACACGTTCGTGACCCGCACGTCCACGAAGTTCATCCCCCTTTTCAGGCCCGCAGGCAGTTTGCCCACCCACAGGTGCGGAGACTTCATCGGACGAGGAAGCTTTTTGAACGTCAGGCCCTGAATGGCCCCTTCGGCCTCTACCGCGGCGACGTAGGCTGGATCCTCTAACTGCACCTTTTGCAGCTCGACCCAGTCCCCACCGCCGCATCGCATCTCCACGAGGCAGCGCTCGGAGCCGTTGAACACGTTCACGTACACGTTGGTGTTGGGAGCGTCCGCGGCCGCCACGCTCTCCGGAAGGTGAATGTGCATCTGGTAACCGGCGGGCCGCCCTGCCGCCTTGAACTCTAGCTCGACGCGGTCCCTTTCGACGTGTAAGATGGAGTAGCCGTTCGGTGCGCCGTCTCGCATCGTCGTATGCGGGATGCCCGTGATGTCCGGAACGCCGCTCCACCACGATCCCGACACGGTGGCGCACACGACGTGATGATGGGGCTCCTTCCCTCTCCATCCGAGGCTCTCTTCGACGAACCGGTGCTCCGCATAGTGTTCATGACCGGAGAAGGACCACGATTTGGGCCTCTCCTGGAGCACGTGGAAGAGTTGAATGCGCTCGGCTTCTGGCAACGAGGTGATCGGAATGTGCATCAGCAGAACGACGCTGCGATCCTTGGGCACGAGGGCTAGGTCGCGCTCGATCCAGGCAATCTGAGCCGTCCCGAGCCCGGCTTTGTAATAACCCTTGTCCGAGCCGACCCAGGCGATGTCGTCTAGCACCACGAAGTGGACCCGGCCGTAGTCGAAGGAGTAATAGTTAGGGCCGAATAGCCGCTCGAACGTCTCGTCCGAGTATCTGTCCTCGGTAGCGTCTTGGTTCGTGTCGTGATTACCGATGACGTAATGCCACGGGATGCCGATGCGGCCGACAGCCTGCACGAGGAGCGGGAGGAGATTGAGCCTATCGAAGACGATGTCTCCGAGTGTCAGTCCGAACGCTGCGTCCGTGCCGATGAGTTCTGCCACGACGTCGTTAGCGACGTAGCCGACCTCGGTCTCGGTAAGCGGCTGCGTATCGGCGAACAGGATGATCTTAAACCTGTCGCCCTCCTTATGCGGACGCAAGGGGAAGTCGATCGAGCGCGGGAGAGGCCCCGTAGGTGTTACTCCTGCATAGCGAGACTTCGGAGAGCCGTTCGGCTTGTGCGTGTAGTAGAAGCGCGGCACTCCGTTCTCGTCCACAGGGGTCGCCCAGCCGCTCGGCTTGACGACGAAGAAGGTCGTGTCGTCATCTACCGGGAGCTTCCAGGCTCCGCTCCTGTCCGTCTTCACCACGTCGCGCTGGTTCGAGACGACGACGCCCGGTAAGCCCTCCTCGCCTGGGTCGCGCCTGCCGTTGGCGTTGCGGTCGTGAAAAACGTAGCCGGTGGCGGTGGCCTGCGCCAAGCCATCGAGCGCGAGAGCGAGCAGCAGAAACAGCACGGGGAACACGCGGAGCCTAATGATGCCTCTCATGGAAGCGATTGTAGCCCCTAAGTGCCAGCCCGGTTTGCCTTGACCGCGCAAGGACCTGCCGAGTGCGCCGGCGAATCGAGTGCCGGCGCAACGACGTCCGCGCCGGCGAAGGAGTGTGTACGGATGAGAAGGATTTCGTGGTTCGGGCTGCTGGGGCTCACGATCGCCATAGTTGCTGGGTGTGCAAAGCCAGCAGGCGATTCGGGCACGCAGCAGCAGTCGGGTAGCAACCAGGACGACGCGACACAGGTGGTACAGGCCGGGAACATCACCATCCTTGGCACGCGCACCGACCTCACCGACCGGGCGAGGGCTAAGCAGAACGTCGAGGACACGCTGGCCAGCCACAAGGACATTGGCTGCTTGGTCGGCCTTTGGAGCTACAACGGGCCTGCGATTCTCTCTGCCGTGAAGGATGCCGGGCTCGAAGGCAAGGTGCCCATCGTGTGCTTCGACGAAGAGGACGACACGCTGCAGGGCGTTCTGGACGGGCACATCCATGCGACGGTAGTGCAGCAGCCGTTCGAGTTCGGCTACCAGTCCGTCAAGGTGCTGGCGGCGCTAGCGCAGGGTGACAAGTCGGTTATCCCGCCGAGCAAGAACATCATCGTGCCGGTCCAGGTAATCCGAAAGGAGAACGCTCGGGCATTTTGGGACAATCTGAAAAAGCTGCGCGCGGAGGCGGACAGACCCGCCCCGGTGGGCGACGGGAAGATCAAGCTCGCCTTCGTCACCAACAACCCCTCGGACTTCTGGAAGATCGCTCATGCCGGCGTACGCAAGGCGGAGGCAGAGCTGGGCATCAGCGTAGAGTTCCTCACGCCTACGGAGGGTGTCGCAGATCAGCAGAGGATGGTGGAAGCACTGATCGCCAAGCGGATCAGTGGCATGGCCATCAGCCCGAACGACCCGGAGAATCAGGTCGAGATGATCAACAGGGCGTGTGAAGTGATGAACGTTATCTGCCACGACAGCGATGCACCGAAGAGCAATCGCCTGTGCTACATCGGGACCCACAATTACCTGGCGGGGCGCGAGGCTGGAAAGCTCATCAGAGAGGTACTTCCCAACGGCGGCAAGATCATGCTTTTTGTCGGCAGGATTGACGCGCAGAATGCCAAGGAGCGGAGGCAGGGCATCATAGACGAGCTGAAGGGCGCCCCGATTCCCGAAGACGTGAAGGCGCTCGGAGGTTAGCTGCTGCTTCCGTGAACCCGCAGTCTGCTCCGCTGCTCGAGGTCCGCGAGGTCACCAAACGGTTTCCCGGCGTGGTGGCCTTGTGCGAGGTATCCCTGACATTGGGCCGCGGAGAGGTGCTCGCCGTGGTAGGCGAGAACGGCGCAGGCAAAAGCACCCTGATGAAGATCCTGGCGGGAGAGCAGCAGGCGGACTCGGGGCTCATCCTGCTAGACGGAAAGCCGGTGGCTATCGCGAGTGTGAATGAGGCGACGGCGCTCGGCATTGCGTTGATCCACCAGGAGCTGAACCTCGCTGACAACTTGGACGTTGCGGGCAACGTGTTCCTAGGACGCGAGATGCACCGGCTCGGCATCGCGGACCGGAACCGGATGGCGATGCAGACTCGCGCTTTGCTCGAACGGCTCGGTCTCGATTGCTCACCCGAGGCCACCGTTTCCGATTTGCCCATAGGTAAGCAACAAATGGTGGAGATCGCAAAGGCGCTCTCGGCCAATGCGCGCATCCTGATTATGGACGAGCCGACTAGCAGTTTGACTGAGACGGAGGCCGAGCGGTTGTTCGCGGTGATCGCCGATCTGCGCACTCAGGGTGTTAGTATTATTTACATCTCGCACCGGTTGCGAGAAGTCACGCGGATTGCCGATCGCGTGGTAGTGCTCCGCGATGGCAGCAACGCGGGTGAGCTGACAGGCACTGACATCACCCACGAGAAGATGGTACGCCTGATGGTAGGGCGCGACATATCGCAGTTCTATGGTCGTACCTCTCATCGCACGAGCCGGCCTGTGCTGCAGGTAGCGGGCCTTCGACTTCAGAGTATGCCGGGACCACCACTCTCGCTGAGCGTGTGCGCAGGTGAGGTAGTCGGAGTAGCAGGTCTCGTCGGAGCGGGTAGGACGGAACTGGCTCGAGCCATATTCGGCATAGACCCCGTCAGTGCCGGAATCGTACGCGTGGGTGATAGTGTTTTGAGGGGCCACTCCCCCTTCCAGGCGATCCGGGCCGGACTGGCGTTGGTGCCGGAGGATCGCAAGTCGCAAGGGCTGATCCTAGAAATGGCGGTCAGGGAAAACGTGACCCTCGCAGGTCTCCGGAGGTGGCAACGAGCGGGGCTGATTCGAACAGCGATAGAGATCGAGTTCGCTAAGCGTATGGTACGCGAGCTAGGCATCCGCACCCCCAGCATAGAACAAGAAGCCCAGTACCTGTCGGGAGGCAATCAGCAGAAGGTGGTGCTGGCTAAATGGCTGGTACTGCAGCCTAAGGCGTTGGTGCTCGATGAGCCCACGCGCGGGGTGGACGTGGGAGCCAAGGAGGAGATCTATCGACTCATAGAACGACTGTCTGCTTCTGGCGTGGCGACCCTGATGATCTCGAGCGAGATGCAGGAGCTGATAGGTGTGTGTGATCGAGTAGTGGTTATGCACGAAGGGAGGATCGCGGGAGAGTTGCAGGGCGCGGCAGTCACGGAGGAGGCGATCATGTCGCTGGCAACTGGGGGCCGAGCGGCATGAAGAAGACCCGAGGCATTCTCGCGCTTCTCATCGCGGTGATCGTCCTGACTTCCATCCTAGACCCACGCTTCTTGAGCGCATACAACATCGGCAACATCGCGCGATGGACCGGTCTATTCGGCATCCTCAGCATCGGCGAAGCCATGGTGATCATCACCGGCGGCATAGACCTTTCCGTCGGCTCGATCGTCGGCCTCGTCGGTTCGCTGCTCGCGATGATGTTGGCATCGGGCGTGTCAGTAAGTGTTGGTCTGCTGGTGGTCCTAGCGCTTTCCGTGCTGATCGGGGTAGCACACGGTCTATTGGTAACGAAGATGCGGCTTCAGCCGTTCATCGTCACTCTGTGCGGCCTACTCATCTATCGCGGCGTAGCGCGTTACTTGACGAAGGACGCGACGCAAGGCTTCGGTGTCGGCCACACGGAACTCAAGTACCTGGTGAAGGGGACCCCGATCTCGTTTCCCGGACCGGCGGGGGAAGTGATTGCCATTCCGATGCCTTTTCTTCTGCTGTTAGCGATTGCCATCATCGCGGGAGTTTTCCTGCATCGCTCTGTGTACGGGCGGCACCTGCAAGCTCTCGGTCGGAATGAGCAGGCAGCTCGGTTCAGCGGCATCAACACGGGGCGGCTCATTCTGCTGGCATATGTGGTGTCCGCTTTGCTCGCGGGCTTTGCAGGTGTGCTCTTCGCGCTAGACGTGAATGCAGTCCAACCTGCTGGGCATGGCAACTTCTATGAGCTTTATGCAATCGCCGCGGCGGTGCTCGGCGGATGCAGTCTTCGGGGCGGCGAGGGCACGATTCTGGGTGTGGTGATCGGAGCGGCGATTCTTCGCGTCTTGTACAACGCCATCAACGTGTTAGGGATTGCGACACAGCTGGAGTTCGCAGTGATCGGCGCCGTGATCCTCGTCGGAGTGGTTGCGGACGAGATGGTAAAGAGGTACGCGGCAGCAAGGAGAACCCGACGAGCGGTGAGCCAGGAGGACAAGACATGACAACGACATGGCTGGCCTGCGTACTGCAGGCGCTGACCGCACCGCAGGCGATGAACATCGATGCCATCCTGGAGCGGGATGGTGATCGGTATGGCACGCTGGGCCCTACGGGTCGCCGGCTCTTTACCGAGCGCCTGGCTCCCGATGTCGGGATCCGTGGCCACTTCTGTTACGTGCACCCCTCGATGCTGCTCGATCCGTTGGCACTCGATCTGTCTTTCGAGCACCACGATCTGTCTCCCTCGAACCGGCACGCCACCTGGCGTCCCAGCCATGTCGAGGTGCGATGGGAGTCCTTGGGTGTGTCGGTACGCGAGCGGAAGATGATCACGGACGATGACGTGTTCCTGGACGTCGTCGAGGTGACTAACACCTCGTCCGAGCCTAAGTCGCTCGATGTCCGATTGCGCAGTGGCATCGCGGGGCAGGCGGCCCGTCTCGGTGCGGTGTATCGCCCAGTTAGTATACGCAGCGTGGCCAACGCCGATCCGTACCCGAAGGGCGAGCTGTTCACCGGTGAAACCAGCAATTTCCGGCTCTGGCGGGAGGCGGAGGCATATTCCGCTATCCGAGGGTTCGGCGGCGAGGACCGCAAGGCGTCTGCTTCGGGGGGACTGGTGTTAGGCATGGGGTTCGGTGGCTCGGCCGACCACTGGGTCGAGTATCGCCTGGCGACGCCGGCCCTCGAAAGGCCTAGCATCCTGGTGCGGGTTGCACGGCACGAGTCGCCTGGGGACGGCAAAGCAGCCCTATGGCAGGTGCTCCTCGACGGAAAGGAAGTCGGTACGATCACACCGCCGCAAACCGGTGGGTGGGGCGAGCAGGACGAGCACTACTATTGGGTTCGCGTGACACTGCCAGCTATGTCCGCAGGGGTGCACGCGATTCGTTTTCACTCCACGCGCGCAGGGAACAATACTAACTTCGACGGCTTCTATCTTACCGAAGGACTGCACGATCCACCCGATACACCTCACACCGCATACCGACGGGAGCAGAGCGAGCAGGTTCAGTATGTCCCAGGAAAGATCCGCGTCGGCCCGGTGGAGTACGACACTCTGGCACCGTGGAACACTGCAGGCCGAGCGATCATCGTGTTGCGTGGCGAGAAGGGACCACGCCGTCCGGATCGTGTAGAGATTCCCGTGACACAGGCCCAGGGTGCGATAGCCGTTCACCTACTCGGCGGAATCGGTGGCTTCGTACGCAGCGACCAGGCCGGAGCTGCCGGAAACGCGGATATGACCGTGGTGCTCCGTTATGGCGACGGTACCACTACCTCGTTCCCCGTGTTCCTAACCGGTCCAGAGGCGACGTGGTGGGCGTCACTGCGCAACCTCTCGTTCCCGGTCGCAACAGACAAGCTGCTAAAGGCAATCGTGTTGCAGGACGGTGGCACACCCGTCGCGCCAGTCGTGGTCGCCGTAGCGCTGCAAGTTAGCACGCCTCAGGGCTCGAAGGATCGTCTGGTCGGGTCGCACCAATTTCACGATGTCCCAGCCGAAGTGGTCTGCGGGGGGTCAGGCTTCGTAATGGGCAGTGCGGACACGCTCCGCCGGCTCGTGCGGCTGCGGTCCGGCGAGACCCAGCGGATCGTGATAGGCTGTGCGGTCGCCGAAACACAGGACGTAGCAGAAAGACGTCTGGGGGCGTGGCTCAACACCGCCGATCCCGTGACCAAGCACGTTGCTCAGTACCAGAAGTGGTTCGACGACAACTGCCCCGCGTTCGATTGTTCCGATCCCTACATGACGAAGCTGTGGGCCTACCGATGGTTCGTTGCGCGTCACTGCTTATCTCGCGCCAACACGGGACGCCTGCGCTACGATTGTTTCTTCGAGGGGATGCACGGCGGGTGGTACCCCACTCAGATCGCGTACTCCAGCCCGCACATCATCGACGAGGTCCGATGGCTGCGAGATGCGCGGTATGCCTTCGGGCAAGCGCGAAACCATACGCAGAACGCTGACTCGAACGGCGTGTTCCAATCGGTTCGGACGAACTGGCTGGGTGGGTGGTACACGAACTGGCTACCCTTCTCCCTGTGGGGCGCTTATCAGGTTCATCCGGACAGGAAGTTCTTGGAAGAGGCCGTGGGCGCGATGGCAGCCGACGTTCGCGGGCACTTCGTCGAGTTCGACTCGGACAAGGACAATCTGTGCTCGCCACCTAGCCACTGGCCCACTGGCATGGAGTGGCAGCCCGCCTTCTTCTACTTCAACGACTATGACAACTCGAAGCCAGAGGCGAAGCTGGAGCGAGCCGACCTCGTAGCCTACCACTATGGCAACGCCCGCGCGACGGCGGCTGCCTATCGCACACTGCAGAAGCCCGAAGAGGCACGCAACATGGATCGCATCGCGCAGGACATCCGAGAGGCCGCGCTCGCCAAGCTGTGGAACTCGGCGGATGCGTGGTTCTACGCGATTCGCGAGCAGGACGATGCGGAGGCCAAGTGCCAAGAGATCGTGGGGTTCTATCCGTTCGTGTTCGGGCTGGCTCCGCCTCTGCCCGAGTTCTCCAGAGCGTATCGGTTCCTTGCCGACCCGGAGTACTTCTGGAATCCGTTTCCCTTGGCAACGGTGTCCAAGAAGTGCCCCGCCTACACGCCCGCGCAAGAGAACTGGCCTGCAAGAGGGGGCATCCACACCGGTTGCATGTGGAACGGACCGACGTGGCCGCACGCGAACAGCCTGATCGCGAACGCCATCGCCAACGGCATCCGGGAGTACCCGTCCTTGGAGTGGTTGGAGCCGGACGTGTATCGCCGATTCCTGGAGCGCTTCACTCTGCTTCACTTCGAGGGCGGGGACCCGAACCGCCCCATGATCCAAGAGTACTACCACGGCGAGACGGGAGCGGGCTGGGGGTGCTATGACTACTTCCACAGCACCTACAACGACCTCATCATCCGGCATGTGGTAGGGCTAATACCCTCGGAGGAAGACACGCTGACCATCGAGCCCCTTCCTTGCGGCCTGAAGCACTTTCGCCTCGACAGGCTGCGCTACCACGGGCGCGACTTGTCGATAGTATTCGATCCGGACGGGCGCTACGCTGGTTCTCGCAAAGGGTTCAGCGTGTACGTGGACGGAAAGCTCGCCGCTACGCGCCCAGACCTCGGAAAGCTGGAGGTCCGTCTCCAGTGACGACATACTTCTCTACCCCAGGAGGCATGGTGTGGTGATGGCGATCCTTCTCGCGCTGACTACTACGGCCGACGCGGCATTGCCGAGGCCCGAGCACCCACGGCCGGACTTCGGCAGGACACAGTGGCAGACGCTCAACGGAAACTGGCAGTTTTGCTTCGACCCGAAGGACGAGGGGTCGCGCGATCAGTGGTACGAGCCGGGCAGAGGTCCGTATGATCGTGTCATTCTGGTGCCGTTCCCGTGGGAGAGCAAACTAAGCGGCATCGAGCGACCGGACTACGACGGCGTGGCGTGGTACCGCCGCGAGTTCACCATTCCCAAGAGCTGGAAGGGTAGACGCACGCACCTGTGCTTCGGCGCCGTGGACTGGCATGCCACCGTGTGGGTGAACGGTAAGCAGGTTGGCACGCATGAAGGTGGCTACTCGGAGTTCCGTCTCGATGTAACGGACTGTCTGCGTTTCGACAGGGCAAACCTGCTAGTCGTGAGGGTGTACGACGTCACGGACCCGAGCACGCCGATCGGCAAGCAGATTCCCAGTTGGTACACTTCCACCAGTGGCATCTGGCAGCCGGTGTGGTTGGAGACGACGGGCCCGGCCTGGCTAAGCACGCTGCGGCTGACCCCCCTGGCGGACGACAAGCACGCTCCGACCGGCATCGTCCATCTCGCTATGCGATTCGGTGGCGACGTGTCGCGAGCTGCCAGTGTGGTGATCGAATCGAAGGAAAAGGCGTTTGCGCCGCTGAGCTTGCAAGCGAGGGATGGGAGTGCAACCGGGGAGCTGAGAGTCGCCTCACCGCGCCTCTGGTCCCCTGAGCAGCCCAACCTGTATGCAGTGAGGATTCGCCTGCGCGATGCAGGCGGCAAGGACCTCGACGTGGTTCACACCTACTTCGGGATCCGCACCATTGCGTGGGAGAAGGTACCCGGCAAGGACTTCTCCCAGATACTGCTAAACGGGCGACCAGTGTTCACTAGCGGGGCGCTAGACCAGTCTTTCAATCCAGAAGGTATCTACACCGCACCTACCGACACATTCATGCGTCGGGACATCGAGCTGGCCAAAGCGGCGGGCTTCAACGTGTTGCGCATCCACATCAAGGCCGAAGAGCCGCGCCGCCTCTACTGGGCGGACAAGCTGGGGATTCTCATCCAGGCTGACATACCATGTTTCTACGAGGTGACCGAAGCGGCGCGAGCACGCTTCGAGCGGGGCATGAGAGAGCAGATCGAGCGCGACTACAACCACCCATGCATCTATGGCTGGACGGTGTTCAACGAGGAGTGGGGCATCTGGAACCTCACTAGGGAGTCGCGTGAGCATCGCGTGGATTGGGTGGAGAAGATGTTCCACCTGGCCAAGGAACTCGACCCTACCCGCCTGATCCAGGACAATACCGGGTGGTCTCACCTAATCACCGATCTCAACTCGTACCACTGGTACGGTCGCGACGTGGACGGTTTTCGTAGGCACTACCAGGGCGTGAACGCGCGCGAGATTCGTGAAGGCAGCGGTTGGAACTACATCGCTGAACGTAGGCAACGGGGAGAGCCGTTCATCAACAACGAGTACGGTTACGTGTCTGCCGGCGATGGCGACGGGGACTGGACGTGGGGCACTCTAGCTGTCACCAATGCCATGCGTGGCCTGGACCGGATGTGTGGTCTTACCTACACCGAGCTGACGGACATCGAGTGGGAGCACAACGGCGTATACAACTACGACCGGTCACCGAAAGAGATGGGGTTCGAGGCCTGGTGTCCGGGGATGCGTGTGCGAGATCTGTTCGCAGACGACTTCATCGTGCTCGACGTGCCGGCAATAAAGCACCTGGCACCCGGCGAGAATGTGAGCGTACCCGTTCTGCTCAGCCACTTCTCGCAGCGCTCGCTCGTGGGGGCGAAGCTCGAGTGGGAGGCCACCATACTGGACAGCGAGGGCACCTCGTCGTCGGTAGCAAAGGGTGTTCAGGCAGTAACGGGTGGAGCGCAAGGATCACTCATCCCGCAGGGCGACATCCGCTTCGATGGTCCGCGCCGTACGGGCATCCTAACACTGGCAACCAAGCTGGTGTCAGCGGAAGGCACGGCGTTGCATCGCAACTACACACAGTGGCTCGTGGGGGACCCGGCGTCTCTTCCACGCATGCAGGCCGAAGGCGGGCGCAGTGTCACCCTTCGCTTTCGGCCCGAAGACTGGGCCCACAGCGAGTTCTCGCGAAACGGCTCTCCCGATCCGCCGGTCGCCAGCAAGCACTACGGCCTCGGGGCGGGCACCCTTCACTACGTGATTGCAGTCCCGAAGAACTTGCCCATCCAGAATCTGGAGTCCCTGCGCTTCGTGTGTGAGGTAGCCGCCAAGGCAGGACGCGAGAAGGTGGATTGGCCCGAACGCGTCAACCCTCAGGACTACCCACAGACCGACGGCACGAAGTATCCGAGCGCGGTGGATGTCCGCATCAACGGCGTGCACGTGGCAACCTGGCAGTTGCCTGACGATCCCGCCGATGCGCGCGGTGTGTTGTCGCATTGGGCGGAAGTCGAACGCGGCTCTTATGGCTATCTCATGGAAGCGCGAGCCGATGCGCGCGCGCTGTCCGAGATCAGGCAACTGGCACTCGAGACCGGGAGGATCGAGATAGAACTTCACGTACCCGAAGCGGTTGCAGGCGGTGTGGCAGTATATGGAGCTAAGATGGGCCGCTACCCGATGGACCCGTCTCTTTACCTCGCCTTTCGAGACCCCGTCGGCCACGCGGTCTCCGATGACCCGGTGGCTGCCGACCGATATGTGGACCGAATTCTCAGTCTATCACCCGCTGCGCCGGAAGGAGGAGCGGTGTGGAGGTATACAACGGCAAGGCCCACCGACGGTTGGCAAGAGGTCGGATTTGATGACGCCGCCTGGCCCGAAGGGCGATCCGGCTTCGGAAAGCATGGCACTCCCGGAGCAATCGTCGGCACCGTATGGGACGGACCGAGCATCTGGATCAGGCGCACATTCGAGTACTCCGGCCCGATGCCAGAGGCCGTGTACCTGCACGTTCATCACGACGAGGACTGCACCGTCTACCTGAACGGCCTCGAGGTGTTCGAGGGCACAGGCTTCCTGACCGGGTACCGCTGGGTGAAACTCCCACCCGAAGCAGTGGCGGCCCTCCGACAAGGGCCGAATCTCCTCGCCGCGACCTGCCGACAGACCGGGGGTGGGCAGTTCATAGACGTGGGCTTGAGTGCAGTAGGCAGGCGATAGTCGAAACAATGTGGCAATCCGCCGCGTTCTGAAGCAGGGGGGTGAACGCTTCATGCAGGAAATCGAGTACCAACGCAAGTCCGAGCAAGAGTGGCTCGAGCAGCTGGGGCCCGAGCGATACGACATACTGAGACGTAAGGGAACCGAACCCGCATTCACGGGAGCGTATTGGAACGAGAAAAGGCACGGCGCCTACGTTTGCGGCGGCTGCGGCATCGAGCTGTTCCGCTCCGACCACAAGTACGACTCCGGCTCGGGGTGGCCCAGCTTCTGGGACGCAGTGGATCGCGAGCGCATCGCACTGCATGAGGACCACAGCTTCGGGATGCACCGCATCGAAGCCACGTGCGCTCGCTGCGGCGGACACTTGGGGCACCTGTTCGCCGACGGTCCCGAACCGACCGGATTGCGCTACTGCATCAACTCCGCGAGCCTCGACTTCCGCCCGCGCGAGGACTAGTCGGCCTTCACGAATCTGAGCTTCACCACCGCAGGCTCGCTGACGCGAAGACCGTCAATCACTAACAGCTTGTACTCTGCCTCTCCCGGCTCATCGGGCGCCGTGCCAGCTAGCTTCGCCTCGGTCCAGAACACGGGCGAGACGTTCCCTGACGAACGCACCCACCGGTAGACGAGCGGCTGTCCCTCGGGATCGCTACATTGGGAGGCGTCGATCGCGAACGCCTCTCCGCACCGCACCGTGATCTCGGGTGGTACCACCGCAATCGGCCGCTTGTTGACTTCGCGAATGGCTTCGGGGACCGCACGACGGACGATGGGAGTGGTACCACTAACAGGCCGTAGGCTGGTACGGATCGGATACACCCCGCGGATGCGCTCGCCGCGGAAGAAAGCCTCGTTGAGCTCGGTCAGCGACAACCATGCGAACTCCACCTGGTCGCCGCATACCACCTTGATCAAGAGCAGCCCCTCCACCGTCCATACGTTGGGTGTAAAGGCTGTGTCCGGTGGTGCGCCGGTGGTCGTCTTTGCACGGCCGAAGGGATTCCACACTGGCCAGGCACCTTCGACCGGGTCGGTGTCTGGATCGTCCCAGCTCTCGTCGGTCGTCTCCGGGAAGAGGTACCTGCCATCCTTGTCGGTGTTACCCACAAATTTCGGCCTGTCAGCGAAGAACTTGGTGGTGGCGTCCTGCGCATCGGTCTGGGTGACGTGGTATATGTAGACCGCAGCACCTACCAGTGGCTTGTCTTCGAAATCGTACACCTGCAGAAAGTGCTCCCTCCACGGGATCAAGCGACCTTGTACGCCCCAAAAGCGGCTGCCGCGAAAGCCCGCGAAGTACTGCACTTGTCCGGCGTGAGCGGGGTGGAACCACAAATGGCAGAAGTCCATTAGCGGCGTGTAGCCAACGGCACAGGGAACGTCGTTAGCGGTCGAGAACGTGATGATGCCGTCCGCACCTACTACGGGTAACAGGGGGCCACCGCCATAGGACTCGCCGTTCTCGTCCTTCAGCAGCACGTTCCAGGCTCGCACCGGGTAGCCGTATAGGTCGGGCAGCGCGAGGCAGGTATGCCCGAACTCGTGGATAATGGCAGAATCGATCGCCATCAGGTTCACCGGCTCGTTGATGGGGAATCCGCCGTCGTAGTACCGCTCATTTACCACCCAAGGTTCCTTCTCCCATTCGCCCCCTTGCAGATCGAAGAAGTTGTCGATCCGAACGGCATCGCGTATGCCATCGGGACTGGTGGTCGGGTAGACGGCCTCCTGCATCATCACCTGCAAGCGCTGCACCTCTGCATGCACCCAGTCGTAGTAGTTGAACGATCCGACTAGGTTGATCTTCTTCTCCGCGTAGGTATCCTCTCGCGCCTTCGGCGGAAACGCCATGCGCAGGGGCCGCGCGATATTGAGGTCGCAACGGGTGTTGTTAGGTAAGCAGAGATCTTGCGACGCGCGGGTAGGATCCACTGTCACTCGCACCCAGGTCGGCTCCTCGCGCCACTGCCAGGAGAACCGTACGGTCTTCTGCTCGAGCGGTGTCAAGGAGCCTATCGTCTCGAGCGCGACCTCCACCGCCCGCTCCCCTTCGTCCAGGCGAAAGTTCCGATTCGCGTCCGGCAGCAGTTCGAAGCGCACGAACACCTCGGGGGCCGAGCGGGCGAAGCCGTAGTTTCCGATGTGCACCACCGTCTCCACAGTCTCCCCTGGCGATGGGCGATCCTTCGCTTGGTCCCAGGGATAGCGAGGAAGCATCTCCACCCACAGCACACTCAGGTCCGGCTGATCGGCGGGTATCACCTCGATGTCATACGTTGCGCGCATCCAGCGGAACTCCGCGGTCAGGCGACACCGCCCGACTTTGTGTCCGGTCACCAGTCCGTTCTCGTCCACCGTGGCGATCTCGGGCTTGTCCACACCCCAGCGAATGAAGGGCTTGGCATCGAACTCGGACCACTGGCCATAGCGAACCGCGAAGTCGGTGATGCGCTCGAATCCGCTCGGCAGTCTCGCCTTCAGCCCGAACTGCTTCTGATACCCTGCGATCACTCGTCTATCAGCAGGCACGCAGCAAGGCTCGGGGTCTACGCTGATAGCCGAGAACGGTGCGGTGAGGAACCAGTCGCGGTAGATGGTCTCGATCTGGTCCGGCGGGTGTTTGTCGTAGAGCTTGCTCCGAAAAATCAGCTCGTCCATCGCCGCATCCGCGGTGCTGTCGCCGATGACGATCCGTCGGTCGGTCATGCTCTGAGAGTCGAAGAAGGTGTTGTAGCCTGCAATGCGGCCATCCCTTGCCACTTTGTCCACCCAAAGCGGTAGGCCGAGGGGCTTTCCTTCCTCATTGCGATACCAGCCGATGGCTATCTGGTGCCACTCGCCCTTGCGCCAGTGGGTCACGTCCGTCCTTCCGACGGTCACGGCGGCGGGAGATGCCATCACGTATCGCAGCATGCCCGACGCAGCCTTCTCCACCAGGATGCCGTTCTTGTCGGGGTCACCCAGGCGCAGGAAGATATGGCGTCTGCCGTCGTTGCCGTCCCAGTTCGGGCGGACCCAGAAGCTGATGAGCCCCTGTTCGGAGCTGAGGAGGGGGTTTTCGATGGCGAACTCGCGTGCGAGTTGCACACCCTTGCCTGCTGTGCCGTCGGCTGCCGGCAACGGGTCGGCGGGTGCCGCCAACCGAAGAGCACCCACGATGTCGGCCTCGGTGAACCAAGGCAGGGCGGCAGTCGGCCCGTTCGCTCGAGCAGTGAGCAGAGCCATGGCGAGCAACAGCATCCATGCACCTCCAACTTGCGGCATTCTGCGCAGTCCTGGAACCTCCGTTCCCCGTCGGGTGATCGGTCTCCTGTTGCTCACAGGGCTCCTGCCGCGTGACGAGGGCCGCTGGGAGTTTGGCCCCGGCGCGGTTCCATGCCTAGACGTTTCGGCTGCCGATTGCACTGAACCGCACGTCCATCGCCAACAAAGCAGCCGAACGTCGAGGCTCGACTCGTGCCCCGGCGCGGTCCTTCTCTGTGCCTCGACGTTCGGCTGCTGCAGGCGGTCTAGAGCGGAGCTTTGCCGCGACCCGCAGCCGAAACATCGAGGCATGGGCAGGTCGGTGCTGGGCGGCGGACGCGGGCCGGGGCATGGGAGATGCTCTCCGCGCTTCTCTGCTCCCTCGGCACGGCAAGCCCTGCCGGTAGACGCGGGCCGGGGCATGGGGAGGGGAGTCGAGCCAAACGGGGCAGTTCGTGCGAACTGCCCCGTTCGTACATCGGACCCGGAATTGGGTCCCGCACCTAGGTGGTGACTAGCGTCGGCGTCGGATCAGACCCAAGAGGCCCAGCCCGAGGACCGCCAGCGTACCCGGCTCAGGAACCGCGTTGATGCGATAGGCCGAGTTGGTCCCCACGGTCCAGTATCGGCCCATACCGAAGCCACCATTGGGGTTGGCCTGGACGTTGTTGTTGTTCATCGGGAAGGTCCCGGCGAAGTTGGAGGTCTCCGCGATGCCGACCTGCCCAAAACCCGAGAAGTCCATCACCGGAATGAGCGCGACCCAGTACGTCTGGTTCGGGTTCAGGGTCACTGACAGGCCCGAGATGGTCACGAGGTGCTGATAGTAGCTCGGGAGGTTCCAAGGCGTGACAGTCACCGAACCGGGCGCAAGGGAAAGACTTGCCACGTCACCCGTCAGGCTCGACCCTGCAGCTGCCGGGCTCGAGTAGAACTCCAGGCGATAGCGGGTGATGCCTGCAGGTCCCGTGCCACCGTTCCAGAAGCCGATGACGGCCTCGACCTGCGTGACCTTGAACGCAGACGAAGTGGTAGTGAAGTCGTCGAGCGTCCCGATGTCGTAAGCGTCGAACGCAGCCTCGAAGTCCTGCGACGCGTGGATGTTACCGGACTGATAGCTGTTGTTAGGACCGATCTGGTCCATGATGACAGCCGCTCGGCCAAGCGTAGCTGCAGCTACCATGGCGAAGATAGTGAGAGTTCGGATCTTCATAGTGCACTCCTTTTCCGATTGGCACCAGATTACAGGAGGAGCGCGACCCGATCACAAAGCAAGAGCGCCACCGCGCTCGCCAAAGCAGTGCGCGTATCTTACAACAGGTCCTTTGGACCGTCAAGGGCCTCGAACCAGATTCTGGTATATTTGCTGGGCTCGCCCCGTAACTCGAGGTGCCCGATGCTTGCATATTCTAAGTATTTGGCTGTCAGAGAGCGTAGTCGCGCGTGGCGAACGTGACTATTCGGCTCCGTACGGCTCGTCGGCGGGAGATCGAGACTAGCTTCTGCGCCGTCGAGCCAGTGCAGCCAGACCGATGCCGAGAGCGACCAGCGTGCCCGGCTCGGGCACCGCGTTCACCCGGTACGCAAGGTTGACCGGCGTTCCCCAGGAGGAACCGTTGCCGAACCCGCCGCTCGGGTTCGCCTGCAGCGACGAGCTGTTAGCCAGATACCCCGGATAGGTAGATGCACCGATGCCGGACCAACCGAGGCCCTGCAGCGGCATCACGGGGATTAGGCCGACCCAGTACGTCTGGTTGGGTGCAAGCTCCAGGTTCAGGCCGGTGATCGTCACCAGGTGTTGGTTCGCGTAGTCCGTAGCCCAAGGCGTCACGAGCAGTTGCTCGGGGCCGAAGAGGTAGTGCCCTACGTCGCCGGCCAGATTATTTCCGGCAGCAGCCTGGCTGGAGTAGATTTCGAGTCGGTAGGCATACACGTCCTCGGGTCCGGCGGCGCTTCCATTCTCGTTGAAGAAGCCGATAACCGCCTCGACGCTGCTGAGGATGTAGCCGGTGTCGGTGGTAGTGAAGTCGTCCGCCGCGACTACCTCGTACAGGGGTGACCCCACGGTTTCCTGGGAGGCATAGATCCATCCAGGCGTATACGAGTTGTCCGGACCGATCTGGTCCATGATCGTTTCTGCCCGGGCCATGCCAGTGGCTAGTGCCAAGGCAGAGATGGCGAGGGTTCGTGTCGTCATATTGGATTCCCTTTCTGTCTCACGCCGACGCAAACGAGCGCAGACCGCATGCTTGGTGCGCTCGTCCGAGCGCCCGCCAGAACATTCACCCCATCCGAGGGCAAGTTCTGTGCCGATCGTGCCGTTGGTGGGCAGCGAGACATCCGATCCGGCTCGCGGCTGGCGCAAGATGGAAGGGGCGGCTCGAGAGCCGCCCCTTTCCAAAGCACCGCGGCCCGTGGGAGGGCCGACGGAGGACTGAGTTCACTATCGTCGCCTTCGCACCAGTGCAAGCGCTCCGAGCCCCAGAAGGGCTGCCGAGCTAGGCTCCGGAACGGCCTCGATCCGGTACGCGAAGTTGGCTGATACCGTCCACGAAGGACCGTTGCCGAATCCGCCATTCGGGTTTGCTTGTACAGCGGACCCGTTCGCGGGCTCTCCGGCGTAGGTCGAGGCACCGATGCCGGACCAACCGAGGCCCTGCAGCGGCATGACCGGAATCAGCCCGACCCAGTAGGTCTGGTTCGGTGTGAGGACGAGGTTGAGGCCGGTGATCGTCACCAGGTGCTGGTTCGCAAAGTCGGTTGCCCAAGGTGTCACCTGGAGCTGCTCGGGCCCGAACAGGTAATGCGCAACATCGCCGGATAGGCTGTTGCCGGCTGCGGTGGGGCTCGAGTAGATCTCCAGCCGATAGGCGTACACGTCGTTGGGACCGGCCGCGGGTCCGGCTTCGTTGTAGAAGCCGATTACCGCCTGAACTTTCGTAATGATGTAGCCGGAAGCCACGGTCGCAAAGTCGTCGGCTGACACCACCTCGTAAAGGGGCGAGCCTACGGTCTCCTGGGATGCGTAGATCCAACCGGGAGTGTACGAGCTATCCGGACCGATCTGGTCCATGATAGTGATGGGGGCTGCCCGGCTTAGCCCGGCCAGAGTCACCAAGGCAAATAGGGCGATGGCCCGAAGCTTCATGTAATCCTCCCTTTTCGTGATCGAGACTGCGCGGCCCAGGCCGGCAAGCGCTACGAAGCGAGAGGTCTGCCTCGAAGCCTGATGCAGTTCCTGCCTCAGTACTTACCATCCAATATAGCAGGGGCACAACCTGGACACACTGCGGAAGCTATGCAGCTCCCGCCAAAGCAGTGCCTTTATCATATCGTATTCTGGCCGCTCCGTCAAGTGCTTTCCACGCATTACCGTGGATTCGCGGGTGGCGGCCAGGCAAATGCAGTTGCCCGATGCAATCGTCTGCTTGACCCGTCTCCACTGGACCCGGAAACAGGTGCTGGGAGGCAGAGGTGTGCCGGGATTCTGAGGAGTGGGGTCCCGCCTTCGCGGAAATGACAAGAAGGTGCATATGCAAGCTCGGCTGCTGCCTTTCCAGCAGTAGTGCTCGTCGTTCCCGCGTAGTGGCCTGTCGAAAAAGCCCATTGCCGTACCGACGCGGAGGTTGCCACTCATGCCCCGGCGCGGTCCTCTGGCCGGAGCAGGCCCGTAGGTCGGTGCTGAGCGGCGGACGCGGGCAGGGGCATGGGAGATGATCTTCGCGATCTCCGCGCTTCTCTGCTCCCTCGGCGTGACAAGCCTTGCCGGCGGACGCGGGCCGGGGCATAGGGGACGCTACGTCGCGGGCGCCCTAGAGGCTCTGCATGCGACGGACGATCGCGTCTGCCATCTCCCACGTTCCCACCGCAGTCGGATCGTCCCGGGTGGGCTTGAAGTCGTACGTGACGTACTTCCCTTCTTCGATGACTGCAGCAACCGCGCTTTCGACGCGGTCCGCGGCGTCTTTCTCGCCGATGTGGCGCAGCATCAGCACGCCGCTCAAGATCATTGCCGTGGGATTGACCTTGTTCTGGCCGGTGTACTTGGGAGCTGAGCCGTGGGTAGCCTCGAACAACGCACCTTTGTCGCCAATGTTCGCTCCCGGCGCGACGCCCAAACCGCCAACGAGACCGGCGCACAAGTCGCTCAGGATGTCGCCGTAGAGGTTCGGCATTACTAGCACGTCGGACTCCTCGGGACGCATCACGAGCTGCATGCACATAGCGTCCACGAGCGTCTCCGAGTACTCGATCTGCCCCTCGTAGGCCTTGGCCACCTCTCGGGCCACGTCGTAGAACAGCCCGTCGGTGTACTTCATGATGTTGGCCTTGCACACCGCAGTGACTCTGCGCCGACCGTTTTTCGCCGCGTACTCGAAGGCGTAGCGGACAATGCGCCGCGACCCCTCCTCGGAAATCGGCTTGATCGAAATGGCGGAACCGGCTGCGATCTTCCCTCCCGACATCTCGATCACGCGGTTGGCCTCGTCACTTCCCTTGGGCCATTCGACACCCGCATACAGGTCCTCGGTATTCTCTCGGACGATCACCAAGTCCACGTTGTCGTAGCGGCTGCGCACCCCTTTGTAGCTCTTGCAAGGCCTTACGCAGGCATAGAGATTCAGCTCGTGCCGCAGTGCCACGTTGACACTTCGGAAGCCGGTGCCGATAGGCGTGGTGATTGGGCCCTTGAGCGCCACCCCGTTGCGCCGGATGGATTCGAGTGTCTGCTCCGGCAAGAGCGTTCCGTGAGTAGCCAACGCCGACTCGCCCGCGACCGCCTCTTCCCATTCGATGCTCGCACCCGAATGGTCCAGCACGTGGCGAGTGGCTGCGCACAGCTCCGGTCCGGTGCCATCCCCCAAGATAATCGTCACTTTGTGTGCCATGTTTCCTCCCTAGCCGAACGGGTAGCCGTCCGCTTCCAGTGTCTTCTGCGCGATGGTCTCGATCAGGGGCGGCAACTCGATGCGCTCTTGTGAGACGCACGCCTCTAGCTTTGCCGGGTCGCTGCCCACGGCAAGCAACACATCCCTCGACAGGCGCATCGCCTCCGCATACGCCTGGTGGGCGCAGTAGAGTGCAGCAGCCTGCGCGACGCAACCGACTGCGGCGTCCTGGCGAAGCTTCTCAGCCCGAGCCACCACCGTCTCCGTCGCGTACAGCTTGCCCATCAGGTCGGACATGTCCGCCAGCACGAGCTGGTCGGCGGAGCGCTCCGGGTTGGAGAGGCAGTGGAGTGCACAGTGTAGCAGCATCGTGCGGATAGCTCCCGTGCAGCGGGCCGCAGGATCGGCAGGTGCGGGGTCCTCGAGCTGTCTGTCGAGCGCCTGGACCAGGAGGGACCGCCTCTCCTCGTCCGTCTCGGCCAAGCCCTTCATCATACGCGCATAGGCGAAGAGCCGGTTCATCTCGTTGGAGCCCTCGTAGATGCGGCTCACGCGGGCATCGCGCCAGTGGCGCGCCACGTCGTACTCCTCGGTAAAGCCATAGCCACCGTGAATCTGGATCGCCTCGTCACAGATGTACGCCTGCGCCTCTGAGCAGACGATCTTCACCAGCGAGCATTCGGCCGCGAACTCCTGCACGGCCCGAGCGTTGTCGTCTGCTAGTGTCGGGCTCGCCGGGTCTACGGTGGCCAGAGCGCGATCGATTAGGTCGCCCGTGCGATAGAGGATACTTTCACCGGCAAAGTAGTCAGTCACCATTCGTGCCAGCTTCCGGCGGATCAGCCCGAACTCGCAGATGGGTCTCCCGAACTGTTTCCGCTCTTTGGAATACACCGTAGCGAGTCGAAGCGACTCCCTCGCCGGTCCGAGCGCCATCGCGCCCAGCTTGAATCGGCCGATGTTCAGCGCATTCAGGGCGACCACGTGTCCCTTGCCCGGCTTATAAAGCAGGTTTTCGACGGGCACCAGCGCATCGTCCAGCGTCACACGCGCTGTGGACGAGCCCTTCATTCCGAGTTTGTGTTCTTCTCTCTCCACCCCCACGCCAGGGAAGCCACGCTCCACGATGAACGCCGTCAGTTTGGAACCCTCGAGCTGTGCGAACACGATGAAGAGATCCGCCCACTTCGCGTTGGTAATCCACATCTTGGTGCCGTTGAGGACGTAGTGTTTCCCGTCAGCGGACGGCACCGCGCGACTCGCAGCGTTTAGAGCGTCGGAGCCATAGTTCGGCTCGCTCAGGGCATAGGCTCCCATCCACTCACCCGAGTTGAGCTTCGGCAGATACGTGGCCTTCTGCTCCGGCGTTCCGAACAGCGCGATGGGAAGCTGTGCAATACCCGACTGGACGCCGATGGTTACAGCGAACGAGCCGTTGAGCGAGGCCATCTCCTGAATGCGGGCGCCGACTCGCTTTCCCAAACCGAGTCCCCCGTACTCCGCCGGAGCATCCGGACCTGCCAAGCCGAGCTCGGCGGCTTTCTGGAGGAGGCCCAACATGAGGCCGTCCTCTTGCGAATCCAGGCGATCCTGAAGGGGCAGCACCTCGCCTCGGCAAAACTTCTCTGCGGTCTCTGCCATTAACCGTTCTTCCGCAGAGAACTCCTCGGGAATGAAGATATCGGTGATCGGGACGCCGTGCAGTGCGAATTCCCCTCCTCGCGGCTTCAAGGCTTCGATGCCTCCTGCCATGTCAACCTCCTTTGGATAACCGAAATGCCTCCACCGCTCATGGTGGAGGCTTGCACCCCCAGAACAGTGCCATTCTACCCGCCTGTCTCATCGCTCCCTGGTAAGCAGGAGTGCCAAGCTAGATGAGAACGGGACAGTACGAAGTCGCATTGCTCCGTTCCTTACGACCAGTTGCTCTGACCCCAACTCGACGCCTTTATGGGTGTCCCACCAAATTGCCTTCCACTCACCGTCCTTAGCACCGCGTAGCTCCAGCGCGGTCGGGGCGTGGAGGCTCTCTTCCCCTTTCCAATCCCGCCAATTGTAGGTCTGCGACCTCAGCCAGACGAAGCCTCCGTGATCGCTCACGACGCCCGTGCACACCACTCCGGCAGGCGTCCGCTCGAAAGTAACGGGCCGCATCGGGGATTTCGTCCAAGGCACAAGCCGTACCGCCGCGGCGAACGGCTTGTACACGTTCCATAGATCGGCGGCCGCCACGTAGTTATCCCACCACCAGTTCAGCGCACCTGCCGCGAAGCCGGAGGCCGCCGCCTGCCAGAGGCCCATCCGCAAGTTGACTGCAAGTCGCTGAGGATCGAACTCCCGGTCGGGCTTCTTGAAGTCTATGCCCAGCTCGGTAAGCAAGTGCGGCTTTCCGAACTGTGAGTTCTCTCGGCCCAGCTTCTCGATTCTCTCGGCCAGGTCGGTCTGGGTGCCATCACCGTAGAGGTGGTTGGTGAGCAAACCGATCCCGCCGAGCTTCCAGACCGCCTCCGAGCCGTAGCTGGTGGTTACCGGATGCTTGTACGGGTCCTGTGCGATCAGCTCCTGCGCCATCTCGTGGACCCAATAGTCGGGTGCATGGACCTCGTTCCACAACTCCCACCCGAATAGCGAAGGGTACGCGGCGTATCGAGCTACGATGTATTCCAGGCGACGACGGTAGAACGAACGCGCTTTGAGATCGGTGAAGAACTCCTCGGGGTCCTTGCACGGACCTCCCAGAGCGGCGTTGTAGGGGTTGACCTGCCACAACTGCTCGTTCCAGAAGCCCTTGTCCTGCTTCAGCTCGCCGTAGGTGCCGAGGCACAGCAGCACGCGTATACCATGCCGATCCGCAGCCGCTAGCAGACCGTCTAGGAGCCATGCGTTGTCCAGGCTGTACTTGCCGAGGCCATAGAACGTGCCTCTGCGCCAGGTGCCGTCCTGCTGGTCGCTCCACTCCAAGCCGGCCCAGCCAGGGAAGCTCCAAACGCGCACTAGGTTGCCCCCGTTCTCCGCGAGCTTCTCGAACCACTCCTCGTAGTCGTCTAGGCCTCTAGCGCCGGGCCATCCCAGGTTCAGGCCAACTCCGAAAAACGGCTCACCATCCTCGTACTCCAGATACGCCGGCGAAGACTTACTAGGCTGAATCTTCCCCTTGACTCGAGAGGAGGCGACCTCGATTCGGTACGACTTCGATTCGGTTCGCGAGTTAAGGTCGACCGCGCCGATCTTGATACTCCATCGGCCGGGGCGGGTGGGCCGGAAGCGCACCCGCCACTCTGGCACGCCCTCACGCCTCAGCGTCTCTTTTCCCGCGAGGACGGACCGCGAGAAGTCTTGGTAGTAGAATGCGGGCACACTCCACTTAGTCTCCCTCGGTCCCGAGATCTCTGCGTTCACCTCGATCTGCGCACGGTGGAACGGGTTGGTGTACGAGCCCTTCAGCAGCACCCGAATCTCGATCATTCGGTTAGCCTCGGCTCGTTCGGGGCAGACGACATCCGTGATGGCGAGTGGCTCGGACGACTGCATGGGGACCCGGAGGTCGTCTGCCCCCGCTGTGAGCATCAGCAGAAGGGCGAGCAGCATCAGTTGGCCTCACCGAGATACGCTTCGATCACGCGGGGGTCTCGGCGGATGTCGTCTGGAGGCCCTTCGGCGATCTTGGCGCCATGGTCTAGCACCACGATCCGCTCACACACGCCCATCACGACACGCATGTCGTGCTCGATTAGGAGGATCGTCTGCTTGAACTCGTCTCGCAGGCGACGGATCATCTGCATCAGCTCTTCGCTTTCGCGAGGGTTCATCCCCGCGGCTGGCTCGTCGAGCAGGAGCAACTTGGAGCGTGTGGCGAGTGCGCGGGCGATCTCCAGACGCCGCTGCCGCCCATATGGTAGGTCCGCCGCTCGGGCCGAAGCACAGTCTGCCAGACCCATTAGGTCCAGCAGCTCCATCGCCTCGCTCCGGAACCGTTGTGTCTCCAACAGGGCAGAAGGGAGCAGGCCGATTGCGGATGCTAGCGATGAGCGATGCCTGAGAAAGCAGCCGACGACGACATTCTCCAGTGCAGTCATCGAGCCGAAGAGACGGATGTTTTGAAACGTACGCGCGATGCCCCGAGCCGCAACCTGAAAAGGTCGCAGCCCGACGAGGGGCTTGCCCTGGAAAGTGATGGACCCGCTAGTAGGCTCGTAGACGCCTGTTATCATGTTAAAGGCGGTTGTCTTCCCTGCACCATTCGGGCCTATCATGCCGAATAGCTGGCCGTCGTGCACGTTCAGGTCTAACCGGTCGACCGCAACCAGTCCACCGAAACGAATGGTCGCCTGGTCGAGCCGGAGCATCGGGCCGCCGTTGGTCACGCCCTCGCCCCCGAGGTGCTCTTACCCGAGCCGAAAATCCTACCCAGCGCGGCAAGCGAGAACTCGGAGCGGCCCAGCAACCCCTGGGGCCGTGCCAGCATGATGATAATGAGGCTGAGCGCGAACAGAACCATTCGCAGGTCCGAGGGCCGGTACGTCTTCGTCATTGCGGGAGCAAGGCTAGACACGTCGCTCATCATCTTCCCGACTACGACTCCGAGCACCAATGCTGCCACCACGGTCCCCAGCCACGCCGAGAACGTGACTAGTCGCCGCGGCCGCAGTCGTCTGCACGCACTGCTAGTGATTAGCGCCCCGAGTAGCATGAACACAGCAACTCCATAGAGCGGCCCCGCGGGGATCGGAGAGATATACGCGAGCCGCTCCTGCAGCGCGATCAGCGTTACTGCCGCGATGAGCGAGCCCGTGATGCTGCCCGAGCCTCCGACCACTACCATCGTGAGCACTATAAAGGATACGTCCATCTTGAACGAGTCGGGCGACAAGAACTCCTCATAGTGTCCATATACGGATCCTGCAGCGCCCGCAAGCGCTGCTCCGATCACGAAAGCCCACACCTTGAAGCGGGTCGTGTTCACTCCCATCGCGTCGGCAGCCACTTCATCCTCGCGGATGGCTACGAAGGCCAGGCCATGGGCGGTCTTGCAGAGGTTCCGCGAAACCGCTACGGCGATGATTACGAGCAGGAGTACGTACGAAAGCTGCGTCAGGCCAGGAATGCCCGTCATGCCGTAAGACCCGCCCAGCCACTTCTGATTGAGCACGATGATGCGCACGATCTCGCCGAAGCCGAGGGTGGCGATGGCCAGGTAATCGCCTTTCAAGCGCAGCGAAGGCAACCCTACCACCCAACCCGCGACACCGGCGAACACCGCGCCAAGCACGGTGACGAGCAGCAGCAGAACCGGCCCCGGCAAACCCGACTCGGTGAGAACGCGAGACGACATGTAAGCGGCGGAATAGGCACCTACTTGGTAGAACGCTGCGTGCCCGATGGAGAACTGCCCCGTGATGCCATTGATGAGGTTCAGGCTGACGGCGAGGATGCTGTAGAAGCTGCAGAGGTAGATCACGCGGCGCCAGCTAGCCGCAGCACCCTTCAGCATGTAATTGTCCACGTAGTTGCCGATGGCCCACACTAACGCCAGCACCGCGATGATGCTCAATATGCGGACGGTCCAGTAGCGCCCCATCAGACCTTCTCCGCCTTTGCACTGCCGAGCAGGCCGCCTGGTCGCAGAAGAAGCACCACGATGAGTATCACGAACGCCACGGCGTCGCGATAGTTGGAGAAACCGATGGCGGAGACCCCGGTCTCGGCAAGCCCCATCAGCATCCCTCCGAGAGCCGCTCCGGGAATGTTGCCGATGCCACCCAGTACCGCAGCCACGAACGCCTTGACGCCTGGCATCAGCCCGTACACGTTGTTGAGGGTGGTGCCCAGGAAGGTGGCGTTCAGCATAGCCGCGGCACCCGCGAGAGCAGAACCTACGGCGAATGTGAACGTCACCACCTTATTGACGTTCACTCCCATCAGAGCAGCGGCATCGAAGTCGTGGGAGGCCGCTCGCATTCCGCGCCCCATCTTCGTGCCCATCACTAGCCAGCGAAGGATGAACATCAGCAACACGGACATCGCCAGGATGGTCATCTTGCCGATGTCCACGCGCACCGCACCCACGGAGAACGACGGCGGGAACGGCATGACGTTCGGGGAGATGGCGGGGGGCGGATTGATCGGGAAGATGAGGATCGCTACGTTCTGCAGGAAGAGCGATACGCCGATTGCGGTGATGAGGGAAGCGATGCGCGGCTGCTTTCGTAGCGGGCGATAGGCAAAGTACTCGATGCTCATCCCGAGCAGCGTGCACACAGCCATCGCCCCCACCAGCATCGCGACGAGCTTCCACACAGTCGGTTCGGCAGGGGCCTGCAGCCAGCGGGAGATGAAGAGCGCAGTGAACGCTCCGACCATGTACACTTCGCCGTGCGCGAAGTTGATAAGCCGGAGCACCCCATAGACCATTGTGTAGCCGAGGGCGATCAGCGCATAGACCGCCCCCGCCTGCAGACCAACGATGAGCTGTTGGATCAGTTCATCCATGAAGTCGTTTGATCAGCATACCTCTCCCGTGCCGAACCGATCGTAGCGCGCGCCTCCGCCACTTGCGGTGGATGAGTCTCGCGGCGGGCACCGGGCAACTCGGAACGAGGCCCGACCGCAAGCGGCGGAGGCATTCGCAGTCCATCCCTTCCCTTCGCCTGCCCGGCAATGACTGCCACTCGGCGCGGACTACTCGTTCGGATCGAACCACTCCACGCTCTGGATCGCCTTGAATGCGCCGTCCGGTTGGATCTCGATCATCACGATGGGCTTGCGCGCGTTGCCCTTGTCGTCAATCGAGATCACGCCGGTGGCGCCGCGGAAGCCCTCCGTGTCGCGGATGGCCTTCTTCAGCGCCTCGGGCTCCGTCGTGCCCGCCCGCTTGATGGCGTCTATAAGCACCAGCGCGGAGTCGTATCCGAGCGCCGCGATAGCCTCGGGACGTCTACCGTACTTGGCCTGATAAGCCTTCACGAATGCCTGCGCCTCGGGCCTGGGGTCGTCCGGCGTGAAGTGGTCGGAGAAGAAGCAGCCCACGATGGCCTTGCCCGCATTCTGGAACAGCTCCGGGTTGTCCCATCCATCCCCACCTAGGAATGGCACGTCCAGCCCGATGGAGCGGGCTTGGCGAACAATGGCCACGACCTCGGTGTGGTAGCCGGGCAGGAAGACTACTTGGGGGTTCGCGGTCTTGATCTTCACGAGCTGCGACTGAAACTCGGCATCGCCTCGCTGATAGTACTGCTCTATCACGATGTTCGCGCCCTTCCGCTTCGCGTAGGCCCGGAAGTTGTCGGCCAGCCCTTCGGCATAGGGGTTCTTGCGGTCGATCAGGAGTGCGATGTTCTTCCAACCGCGGTCCAGTGCGAAGCGCGCGCACGCGGCACCTTGGAAGTCGTCCGTGTAACACACGCGGTTGAAGGAAGAGCCGATGTCTGCCAAGTCCACGCGTGTGGACGCCGAGCTGATCAGCGGGATGCCAGCCTTTTGGGCCACCTCCGCACCCATCTTGGTGTTGCCGGAGGCAACTTCACCAAGCAGAGCCACCACGCCGAACTCGTTCACGAGCTTCTCGGAGACCGTCTTCGAGCGCTCCGGTGTGCTCATGTCGTCTTCGATCAGCAGCTCGATCTTCTTGCCGAGGACGCCACCCGCGGCGTTCGCCTCGTCAATCGCGAGCATGACCGCTTCCTTTGTTGCTTGCCCCCAGTTCGCGCTGTCCCCGGTCAGGCTGGTGAACAGACCGACCTTGATGGTATCGCCTTCGCCAGCCTTCTCCGCGGGCCCTCCACAACCCGCACCGAGCGCACAGAGCGCCAGCGCGCCCAACCACATCTCCCACGCTTTCTTCATTCTTCCAACCCTCCGTAGTCGGCCACCGTCTCGGTCGTGCCGGCTTCTGGTTCGCACCCATCGGTTGGATTCCTGCAAGGCTCCACGATGCAGGGAGCCGCCGGGCTAACGCGAAGTCCTCACGTCGTAATGGAGGATGCGATCCGAATCCGGGAACTACAGGCTCGCGCAAAGAGATTGCTCCAGAACGGTGCCAACGGCGAGTCCCTCGAGGTGATCGACCTCGCCATCCGGGAGCAGCCCGACAACGCAGACTCCCATGCTATTCGGGGTGCAGCCCTGAACCGGCTTGGGCGTGGGGAGGAGAGTCGCGCCGCATTCGAGCACGCGGTCTTGCTGGCACCGAACGAGGCTCGCCATCGCTTCAACTTGGCTTCCCAGCTCCGCAGCATGGGCTTAGTGGACGAGGCGTTAGAGGCTGCCGAGCAGGCAAAGTTGCTCGACCCCGACCTGCCGCAGCTTCGGGAACTGCTGGAAGACCTGCGGTCTGCGACCCCGTCGTACGCCGACGCGGAACGCCCTGCGGGTGCGGTGGACCCCGCCCCTTCACCCGCCGACACCGAGCCCGAGCCGTTGCCGCCAGTCATGGAGCCCGCGCCGAGCGCCGAGGCGGCCGCTGCAGAGCCCCCCACGATACAGAAGTGGAACTGGGGAGCGTTCTGGCTGACTGGGCTGTGGGCAATCAGCCACCGGCTGTATGTCGCCGGGATCGCCATCTTCCTCGCGCACATCGTGTCGTTGCTCGTCTATGGCGTTATCGCGGTGCGGGTCATCCCGCCTATCGTCGAGCACCAAGTGACGGTCGGCACGGACCTACCCCAGGAAGACGTCGAGCGGATAATGGCCCCTTATGCAATTGCAGCCAACGTCGCGCAACTGCTCGGCTTGGCTTCCTTGGCAGCAGCCATCTGGTTCGGGGCGTCGGGCAACCGGTGGGCTTGGCGCGCTCGCCCGTTTCGAGACGTGGATCACTTTTTCGCGGTACAGCGGCTGTGGGCGATCTGGGCCTGGGTCGCAGTGGGGGTGAGCGTGTTGCTTAGCTGCCTGTTCTTCATCGTCATCATCGCCTCGGCGGCTTCCCAGCTGCCCGTTGCCCCAGACGGCGCGGAGTAGGAGCGGCGTGAGACTCACAATCCGTAGTTCCATTGGATACACTCGCATCACAGATGCGTGCGTCGCTCCCGACGCCGATTGTCCGGAGGAAGGCCGTTGATGCTGATTAGTTTGCTCTCTCTCACGCTGCTACAGGCGACACAGTCGCTGCTGCCGGTGCTAGACAAGGCCGTCGAGGTGCCGATAGACTTCGACGGCGAGGCCATCTTCGTGAAGGGTTCCGTGAACGGCAAGCCTGCGACCTTCTTCCTGGACACCGGATTCTCCGGGGTGCTGCTGCTGTCGGACCGCATCAACGTGGGCCCCAAGGCGGGCACGCAGAGAATGATTGACTTCGTCGGCTCCTTCGAGGTGCCGACGGTGGAGGTGAAGAGCCTTCTGGTAGGGGAGATGAGTCTGGCAACCAAGGGGGTCGAGGTGCCTCAGTGGCACGTCGCAGATATAGGGCGCGCCTACGGACGTCACTGTGACGGCATCCTCGGCCTGCAAGCCCTCAACCCCTATGTCGTCGAGTTCAACTTCAAAGAGAAGAAGCTGATCTTCCATCCTCGCGACAAGGTGGACATCACCAAGCGGACGCCGGATGGGACGACGACATTCCTGGTGAAGATGCTTCCCAGCGGGCGGGACGTGATCAACTTGGAGGTCGGCTTCGGGAACCTGAAAAAGGCTATGGCTTTCGACACTGGCAACGCGTTCTATGTCGCCGGTTACAAGGAAGACCTCATTAAGGCCGGTCGCTTCTCGGAGCATGATGAGCCGAAGTACATGCACAAGACGATGGTCGCGTCGGGCGCGACGGACAGCTTCGATTGGTGGGCGCACGACTTCAGCATTGGGGGCATTCCCGTCCAGCACGCAGTGTGGAGTATCCACGACCTGCCGTCAGCGGACGTGACTTCTGGCGGGACGATTGGCATTCGCTTTATTCGGGACTTCAACGTGACGGTGGACTACCGCCGCAGGCACCTGTGGTTCGAGCGCATAACGGACGGAGGTTTCCTTCCGCCACCGGGTGAGATAGGGTTGCAGGCCTACTTCGATTCCGACCGCGGCAGGTGGGTAGTTTTCACTACCAAGTCCGACTCGCCTGCGGCCAAGGCGGGAATCAAGGAAGGCGACATCATCCTGGATGTGGCCGGCAAGGATCTCCGTGTCGCCACGCACAAACAGCTCGAAGATCTGCTGAACGGACCGCCCGGAAGCAAGGTACCCATCCGCATCAGCCGCGAGGGCAACCTGATGCGCTTCGAGTTGGAGCGGGTGCACCTGATCAACGGCACGGCACCGAACCTACCTGCGCAAAGCCAGTAGCCTCCGCCAGATCTCGAGCCCGTAGCAGCACGTCCAACAGCATCTGAGGCGTGAGCTTGCCGGTGAAAGTGTTCTGCTGGCTCGGGTGGTAGGACGCAAGGAGCCACTTGCCGCCTAGCAAAACCTCCGCGCCGTGAGAGAACGGCAGCCCCCTCTCGCCGGGGCGCGCCAGTTCCCGCACGCAGGCGTCGTAGGCGGTCTTGCCGAGGGCGACGATGACGCGCAGCCGCGGAAGGCGGTCGAGGGTGCGGGCAAAGAAGGGTCGGCAGTTGCGTATCTCCTCCGGATTCGGCTTGTTGGCGGGTGGAGCGCAGTGCGCGACGGCCGTAATGTAGGCGTCCTGCAGCTTCATCCCGTCGTCTCGGCTCACCGATACCGGCTGGGAGGCAAAGCCCGCCTCGAACAGCGCTCGGAACAGGAAGTCGCCGCTCCGGTCGCCTGTGAAGATGCGGCCCGTTCGGTTGCCGCCGTGAGCCCCCGGAGCGAGGCCCACCAGAAGTACGCGTGCTTCGGGGTCACCGAAGTTGGGAACCGGTCGGCCCCAGTAGACGTGCTCGCGGTACGCCGCTCGTTTGAGCTCGGCAACACGGCGACAGTGCTCGATGAGCCGCGGACAGCGAGTGCACGAGACGATCTCTTCGTTCAAGGCTGCTAGGTCATGCATGCCCCCCGGTTCCACGCCCTCTGACGCGCACCTGCGGCAGGAGCTTAGGGCACGAGGCGCGAAGCGGGAGGACAGGAACGACTGCACAACCCGGTTTCCCGCCTTCGAGGGAGCGACAAATGTTTCACTGCGATGACAGGTTCCCTATGCCCTGGACCGCGTGCGCCAATTGGCAGAGGATGGGTCACGGGCGACGTCATGCTGAGCCTCACGTCATGCTGAGCCTGTCGAAGCATGGGACCACCGGCCGCACGTTTTCGAGTTCACTAGGTGGCCCTGACACTCACCGATGCATGCTTCGACAGGCTCGGCACGACGGTCCCGGGCGGCTGCACGCTCTCACTGACCCACCCTCTTTCCAGCACCGAGGGCATGAAGCCGACCCAAGGGCCGCGCCGGGGCATACATCGGGACCGCAGTGCCGATGCAGGTTCTCTATGCCCTGGACCGCGTCCGCCAATTGGCAGAAGATGGGTCACGGGCGACGTCATGCTGAGCCTCACGTCATGCTGAGCCTGTCGAGGCATGGGACCACCGGCCGCACGTTTTCGAGTTCACTAGGTGGCCCTGGCACTCACCGATGCATGCTTCGACAGGCTCAGCACGACGGTCCCGGGCGGTGGCACGCTCGCACTGACCCACCCTCTTTCCAGCACCGAGGGCATGAAGCCAACCCAAGGGCCGCGCCGGGGCAGAAATCAGGACCGCCGTGCCGATGCAGTCATGCACCTGTTCAAGAGGCCCGAAGGCGGGAATCCAGCATCAGCTCAGCGCAGAAGGGAGCCAATCGCCATGTACCTGCTCATCACAACATCGCTCGTAGCAATCACCCAGGCGTCCGGCCCGATCACGATTGACCGGCTGATCGAGGACATGACGTCCCTCGGCCGCCTGACTCGCTTCCCGAATCCCCCCTACGTCACGCGGCAGGCGAGCAGCTATGACAGAGCCGCGAAATCGCCCACCGAGGATTGGTTCGCCAACGGCGACGCCGGGCAGTACATTCGCAGCGAGAAGGTAGGTGACCGCGAAGAGTGGGTGATGATGGATGCCGCGGGGCCGGGTGTTATCGTGCGCATCTGGTCCGCGAACCCTGCGGGCACGGTACGGTTCTATTTGGACAACTCGGACAAGCCCACCATAGAGATGAAGTTGGCAGACCTCCTGGAGGGCAAGACCGAACCATTTCTCGACCCCATTGCGCACGTCCGTTCGTCTGGCTGGAACCTCTACTTCCCCATCCCCTACTCTCGGCACTGCAAAGTAACTCTCTCCGAGGACCCGGCGGTCAGGCACGTCTACTACCACATCAACTACCGCACCTACCCTTCCGGCACGCAGGTGCGCAGTTTCACGATGGCGCAGGCGGAGCAAGCCGTTGCGAAGCACCAGCTCCAGAAGAAGTTGGCGGATGCAGGGCAGGCGGCACCTGTAGTCGGGTCTCCGATGCCGATCAGCGTGACTATCGAGCCCGGTAGATCTGCCACCATCTTCGAGGCAAAAGGACCTGCCGACATCGAAACCTTCGTCCTCAG
This sequence comes from Fimbriimonadales bacterium, assembly GCA_045862955.1. Taxonomy (GTDB): domain Bacteria; phylum Armatimonadota; class Fimbriimonadia; order Fimbriimonadales; family JABRVX01; genus JABRVX01. The sequence goes on along the minus strand of BTVI01000014.1, from coordinate 43,304 downwards.
GTGCGAAGCGCAGGACGTGGAAAAGGCGCTGAGGGGATGCGTGCTGACTGGGGTCTTCGACGGCAAGGAGACCATCTGGGCGCCCGTCGGCGACTTCTTCGGCACGGCGCCCGGGATCAATCCGTTCGACTCCCTCCCGCTGCAGGTGAAGGAGAACGGCCAGATGATATGCAGGTGGGTCATGCCCTTCCAGCACGGCGCCCGATTGCGCATTAGCAACAACACGGACCAGCGCGTCCGCTTCGAGGGACGTGCACTGATTCAGCCTAGGAAGGCCGACCCGAGCCGCCTGCTGTTTCACGCGAAATGGCGGACGGAAAAGATGCCCACTCGGCCGATGCGCGACTGGAACTACCTGACGGCAACCGGCAAAGGCGTGTTCGTCGGCACCTCTCTGCACGTCACGAACCCGGTGTCGCCATGGTGGGGCGAGGGAGACGAGAAGATCTACGTTGACGGCGAGACGTTCCCGAGCACCTTCGGCACGGGAAGCGAGGACTACTACGGCTATGCGTGGTGCAACCCGACGCCCTTCTTCCACCCGTACCACAACCAGCCGAGGTGCGATGGGCCGGGCAACAAGGGGCATACTCTAGTCAACCGCTTCCACATCTTGGACGACTACCCGTTCTCCACGTCCTTCCGGTTCGACATGGAGGTGTGGCACTCGCAGCAGACGCAGGTGGACTATGCGGTGACAGTGTATTGGTATGCCACGAAGGACAGCACGGACGGCTTCCAGCCCGCATCGGTCCATGATCTCGTGATCCAGCCGGTGCCGGAGCGCATTCGCGTGCCCGGCGCCATCGAGGGCGAGAACCTGCGCGTGGTGGAGTGCACCGGCGGCATTCACGAACGCCAAGGGATGGCGGACGTGGCCTCGGGCGACGCGCACCTGTGGTGGCGCGACGGCAAGCCCGGCGACAGGCTGAAGCTGGTGTTCGAGGCGCCGGCCAGCACGCAGTTCTCCATCGTGGGAAACTTCTGCAAAGCCGCGGACTACGGCATCATCCAGTTCTACGTGAACGGTGAGAAGTTGGGAGGGCCCGTCGACTTCTACAACGACGGCATCGTGTACGAGAAGCGAGTGATCGGCGTGGCGGACCTGAAGCGCGGCGAGAACTTCCTGGAAGCCGAAATCGTGGGGGCCAACGAGAAGGCGATCAAGCGCTACATGATGGGCCTGGACTACATCGTGGTCGAGCTGGTGCCCTAGGATGCCCCTGGACTGACACGACCAGCAGGAACCGACGTCTAATATTGGGAGAGCCGCCGCGAGCCGGTCTGCGGCGGCGGGAGGTTCGCTATGCGTGTTGCCGTGGTAGTCGCCGCCCTGGCACTGCTGGTCGGCGCGTGGGCTCAGGGACTGGGCAAGGTGTCGCCCGGGCCCAAGATACGCGTCGCCGTCATAGACATAGAGTTTCGGCCCAACACGTACAACTTCGGCTCGTATCAGATGCCCGCCGAGTTCCGTGCTGGACTAGTCGAGAAGATTAGCGACGAGCTGAACAAGACGGGGCGCTTCATCGTGCTGGAGCGGCAGATTCTGGACGAGATTCGCCAGGAGCGCGGCATCGCTGCGGAGGCCGGCAAGGACCGCGACCGGCTCCCGATTCAACCGGCGCAGCTCTTAATCAAGGCTGTAATCACGGAGTTCACGTTCAGCGAGCGTGGCGCAGGGGTCGGCATCGATGTGAGCGGCGTCGGCAAGGTGCGCGGGCGCGTGGCCGAAGGCTTCTGCCGCGTGAATCTTCGGGCCATTGACCCCTTCACGAGCGAAGTCGTCGCTTCGAAGGATGGGGACGGGCGGGCCACCGCGGGCTCAGTGGGCTTCGATGCGAGCGTGAGTGCGGTCCTGTCCAACGTGGAGGTATTCAACGCGAGCCCGCTAGGTCGCGCCACGACGAAAGCCATCGAAGGCGCCGTCAAGAATTTGACGGGCGAGATCGCCGACCTTCCGTGGTCTGCGCGAGTGATTGACGTAGACGAGGGCCAGGTGTTCGTGAACGCTGGCGAGTCCGACGGACTAGCCGTCGGCGACACGCTCGCCGTGGTGCGGACGACGAAGGTCGTGCGCGATCCGGAAACCGGCGAGGTGCTGGGCATGGAGAGGGCCGAGGCCGGAACGCTTCGGGTGAAGGAGCTTCGACCCCGCTACTCGATCTGCATCGTGGCGTCTGGAGATGCTCCCAAGGTGGGGGACGCCGTTACTCTGCAGAAGGCGTGGAAGAGCGGGAAGTAGCGTAGAGACTGGTCGGGGCGGTGAGACTCGAACTCACGACCTTCGGCTCCCAAAGCCGACGCGCTAACCAAACTGCGCTACGCCCCGTCGCCGGCACTGATCTTACCCCTGATGGGACCCCACTGCTCGAGGGGTCTGGACCTCTTCGGCCTCATCCGAAGCCGTGATAGAATGGTATCCATCTCGGCGGCACCCCGTGGTGTGGAAAGGAGTGCCAGACGGCTCGGCGCGCGTTTCTCTCCGTCGTCTTCGTGGCAGCTGTGGCCTACCCTCAGCCGTGGGTGACCGAGCGAGCATCCGTCTCCTCGTCGGGTGTGGAGGGCAACGGGCCCAGTGCGTACGCCTCGGTCAGCGGCGACGGGCGATTCATCGCTTTCCACAGTAGCGCATGGAATCTGGTACCGGACGACACCAACGGGAAGAGTGACGTCTTCGTGAGAGACACGGTGGCAGGGACGACGGAACGTGTCAGCGTCTCCTCGAGCGGGGTGCAGGCAAGCGGCGCTTGCGACTACCCCGCCATCAGCGCCGACGGACGCTACGTGGCATTCCGCAGCTCTGCCTCCAATCTGGTAGCAGGCGATAGCAACGGGCTCCGCGACATCTTCGTACGCGACCGCTTGCTCGGGACTACCGAGCGTGTCAGCGTCTCGAGCGCGGGCGCGCAGGCTAACGGAGACAGCGACTTCCCCACTATTAGCTCGGATGGAAGATACGTCGCATTCGATAGCGCTGCCACCAACCTCGTCACAGGTGACACGAACGACAGGCACGACGTGTACGTGCGGGACCGGCTGACTGGTACTACCGAGAGGATCAGCGTGAGGTCCGATGGCTGGCAAGCCAACCGTGGCAGTATGCGTCCTTCTATCAGCGCAGACGGTCGATTCGTTGCCTTTCACAGTTATGCCACCAACCTGGTGTCCGATGATACTAACAGCGCGGTTGACGTGTTCGTGCGCGACCGGCTGCTCGGAACAACGGAGCGAGCTAGTGTCTCTTCCAGCGGTGTGGAAGGCAACCGAGACAGCTTGAACGCCTCCATTAGCGCGGACGGCAGCACAGTCGTCTTCCAGAGCGATGCTTGGACGCTGACGGAAGGTGATACCAACGGCGTGCAGGACGTGTTCGTTCGAGAGCGGGTTACCGGGACCACTCATCTCGCGTCGGTGTCCTCGTCTGCTGAACAGGGGAACAGTGGGAGCCTCGCTGCTTCGGTGAGTGGCGATGGGAGATACGTGGCGTTTGCGAGCACTGCTTCGAACCTGGCGCCCGGGGACGACAACGCGCGCCAGGATGTGTTCCTGCACGATCGAGCGAACGGCACTACTCGGCTGCTAACTGCGTCGTCAGCCGGCTTGCCTGGTAACGATGATAGCGCTGCGCCTGCAGTCAGTGTGAACGGACGAACCGTCGTCTTCGAGAGTCTCGCTTCCAACCTGGTGGAGAACGATACCAACGGTCAATCGGACGTCTTTGTTACGCGCACTGATGGTACGCCGGAGGTCGTGATATCGGGTACCGTGCGCTTCATGCACCTATCACCGCAAGCACCGATTCCGAGCCCTGTAGAGATGCGCGTTGCACTAGACGGAGGAAGCCCTTCCTATCAGATGGTGAGTCTGAGCCCTTCGGGGTCGTTTTCGCTCACGGTACCAGCAGGCACGATGACTTGCACGCTGTCTGCGAAGCACACGCACTGGCTGCGCCGAACGGTCACGGTAGACACCTCTGGCGGCGATGTACAAAACGTAGAGATGGTCTTGCCGAACGGGGATGCGAATCCTGACAATGGCGTGGACCTCCTCGACCTGAACCGCATACTCAACCTGTTCGGTCGGCAGGATGCGCTAGCAGACGTGGATGAGGATGGCGTAGAAGGTATCAGCGACCTAAACATCGTCCTCGTCGGCTTCGGGGACCACGGCGATCCGTAACACGGTCCAGTCGTCCAGCCCGTCGTCACGAGCCTGTCGAGATTGCTCTACTCCTCCGTTGCATCGCATCTGCCTACAGGGTGAAAGCAGCCCGTGTAGCAGCACCCTAGCGTCACGCTGAGCTTGTCGAAGCATGCAGCCAGAATACGCGAACGTTCGGCTGCTGCGTGGCGGTTGCAGTGCTATTTCGAGGGAGCGGGCGTGGACGGACCGGCTAACCCCCCAACCGATTGTCCTTCCTATCGAGGACTAACAACAGCACCCCAGCCGGGAGGGCTCGTGGGTGGACAGATTCAGGAAGACAGGTTGCCGGGGATGCTCGCCGCGATCATGGCGGCCTCCCGACCGCAACCCGTTCGCACGGTTGCGGCAGCCAGTCGGGCGCGTGCGCCGCTCGGCGGGGCCCCCTCATCGCTTGGCACGCTGGCCATCGGCCGGCGGGCTGTGCTATACTACGGGCGAAATGCACGCCGGGCGCAAAGGCATCCGCAGTGTCTCGGGCGCGATTTCACTCCCGGCGCCGCTGTCCCGCTATCCGTCGCAGCCGACGCTTCCCGAACCTGCAGTAGCCACAGACCCCGCGCTCGGCCTAAGGAGTGAACTTCCATAGAGCAGAAGGTAACGAAAGACATCATTGTCAACGTCAGCCCCCGCGAGACGCGCATCGCCACCTTAGAAGACGGACAGCTCGTCGAGCTGAGAGTGGAGCGAGAAGAGCGCGTGGTGGGCAGCATCTACAAAGGAATCGTTCAGAACGTGCTTCAGGGCATGGATGCGGCGTTCGTGGACATCGGGCTGGAGCGCAACGCTTTTTTGTACGTCGCAGACGTGTTGCTCGACGACGGCACGGACGCACCGCCTGCGTCGCTTCGCCGCTCCGAGCTGAGACAGAGGAACATCAAGGACTTGCTGCGACCCGGCCAAGAGGTACTGGTGCAGGTGATAAAGGGCCCGAGGGGCACGAAAGGCGCCCGCGTCTCCACTCGTCTCACCCTACCCGGCCGCTACGTGGTGCTCATGCCCGACAGCGCACACCTCGGCGTGTCACGGAAGATCGAGGACAGGGCGGAACGCGAACGCCTCCGCCGCATCGGGCAGAAGTTGTGCCCCGAAGGCTTCGGCCTGATCATGCGTACGGAGTGCGAGGGCAAGACCGAGAAGGAACTGACCGCAGACGTGGCCTTCCTGGCAAAGACTTGGTTGCAGGTGGCTGAGCGGGCCAGGACAGAACGAGCGCCTGCCCGCATCCACTCGGACGACACGCTTCTTCTCAGGACAGTGAGAGATGCGTTCGGCGCGGATGTGAACCGCCTAGTGCTGGACGACCCTGCGGAGTATGAGGCCATTCACGAAATAGCATCGGTATTGGCTCCTAAGGTGCGCAATCGTATCATGCTCTATGACGGCGACGAGCCTATCTTCGACCACTTCGGAATCGAAGCCCAGATGGAGCGGTTGCTGCGGCGCAAGGTGTGGCTGAAGTCGGGCGGTTACCTAGTCGTGGACGAAATGGAAGCCATCACCGCGATTGACGTGAACACCGGTAAGCAGGTTGGCTCGACATCGTTGGCCGACACCATCGTGAAGGCCAATCTGGAGGCGGTGCAGGAAGTCACGCGGCAGATTCGCCTGCGAGACCTCGGAGGGATCATCGTCATAGACTTCATCGACATGTCCAGCGCGCAGGATCGGAAGACTGTGCTCGCCGCGTTCACTCGCGCATTGAAGCGGGACCGAGCGCGCACGCGGGTAGGCCGAATCAGTTCGCTCGGTCTCATCGAGATGACCCGAAAACGAACCGGCGAGTCCGTTACGGAAGCGATTACGGACGTGTGCTCGGTGTGTCACGGCCGCGGACGAGTTAACAGCGCTGAGACCGTCTCGCTCTGGCTCGAACGCGATCTGCGGCGGAAAGCGGCTGAAGCGGGTGACGCTCTCTTTGTCGAGGCACATCCTCACGTCGCGGAGTGGTTCATCGGCGCTGACGGCGAGCACGTAGAGGCTCTCGAGCACCAATACCGACGTGCCATCTACGTTCGCGCGGACGAGCGCGTACCGCTGGAGGAGTTTCGTATCACGCCAGGCACGATGGCGCAGTTCGAGCAGGAGCTACCGCGCCACCGGCGTGCCCAGGTCATCGAATGCAACGTGGTGCAGTCTGTGCTGTCCGGTGGCGAGCCCAAGGCTGTAGGCTGGAGCGACGATGGGCTGTACATTCGCTTGAACGACGGGGTGGAGCACATCGGCCGTCGGGCGAAGAGTGCTCTGACGGATGTTCGACGGAGTCACGCCGCCGGCAACGTGGTAAGGCCGGGTAAGGCGACGCCGGTGCTGTGAGTGGGCATGTCGGAAGCAAAATCCTCGGCTGCTAGAAAGCAGGCTGGGCCCAGAGCCAGCAAGGATCAGCTGATCGCGAGCCTGCGTCAAGAACTCGTACGCAAGGAGGCCGAGCTGGATGCCATGCGCCGAATCAGCGAGGCCACGGGTTCCGCGTTCGGCTCGCACGAGATGCTGCAAGGGCTTGCAGAAATCGGCCGCAGCGTCACCGACACCGACGTCTGCGAAATCTATCTGCTGTCGGAGGACGCGAGCGAGCTGGTTCTCCGCGCGAGCACGGAAAATCAGCCCCTCATCGAGCGGGTGCGGATCCGCGTCGGCGAGGGGATTACGGGTCGAGTAGCTCTGGAAAGGAGGCCGGTGGGCATCAGCCGACGGGCCTATTCCGACCCGCGCACCAAGTATTACGCAATCCTGCACGAGGAGGAGTTCGAGAGCTTCTTGGCCGTGCCGCTGGAGGTGCGCGAGAAGGTGATTGGTGTGATTACCGTTCGCACGCGCGCGCCGCACGAGTACTCACGCGAAGAGGAGATGTTGCTCGCCAGCGTTGCTGGACAGGTGGCGGGGGCGGTGGAGCACCTGGACCGGATGACGCGTCTCGAGCACCAAGCCTCCCAGTTCCGAGCCCTGGCGCAGGTCAGTCGCATGATCACCTCTAGTGCCTATCTCGAGGAGATCCTGCAGCTGCTCGTGTCCGAGATCGCACGCCACCTGAACTACAAGGTCGTCACCATCCGACTACTGAACGAGGACACGCAGGAACTCGTCCTTCACGCCTCGCAATCCACTAGCCGCGCTTACCTCAACAAGCCGAGCATCCGCGTCGGGCAGAGCATCGCCGGGCTTGCCGTGAAAGAGAATCGTACGGTGACACTTGCCGACGTGCAGACCAGCGACAAATACCTGTTCCCCGAAATAGCCAAGGAGCAGGGGGTTCGCTCGCTCATCTGCGTGCCTCTTACGGTGGCGGGCAAGGCACTGGGGGTGCTGTCGTGCTACACCGGTTCCAACCACGAGTTTACGCAGGACGAGATTCGCACGCTGGAAACTCTCGCGGGGCAGGCCGCCATTGCTGTCAGCCACGCTCGACTGACGGCACGGAACACCCTGATGCAAGAGATGCATCACCGCGTAAAGAACAACTTACAGCAGATTGCCAGCCTGCTGCGGATGCAGCTTAGACAGGTTAGCGACGACAGACTCTCGGAGCACCTCCATGAGAGCCTGAACCGCATCCAAGCTATAGCCGCTGTCCACGACTTGCTGTCCCGGGACGACCTCGAGTTCGTCCATATCCGCAAGATCGCGGAGGCCATTATCCAGCACCTTCTACAGAGCTACGCTCCGACCGGGTGTCGGATTGACTGGGAAGTCGGAGGCGATGACATCCTGCTGCCGATGAATCAGGCGAACCACGTGGCGCTCGTGCTGAACGAGCTGGTGCAGAACGCACTCCAACACGGAATCAGTTCTCGCAGCGAGGGACGGATCGAGGTCGCCATTGCCGTGCAGGATGAGAGGGTTTCGGTGACGGTGCGTAACGACGGCGAGCCGCTCCCAGACGGGTTCGATGGGTCGAAGGCGAGTGGGCTTGGCCTGCAGATCGTGGAGAACCTCATTCGCAGCGGACTCGCCGGGCGCTTCTCCCTGCGGCGCGCCGAGATGACGGAAGCCGAGTTCTCGTTCCAACGCGGGCCCAGCTAGTCGCTGCGGGTTCTTCGGTGGCCAATAGTCTCCCTTACCCCGGCGAGATCCTGATGCGCAGCTCGTGCGTTCGTGGGTACTCGTCGGCCAGCCCACACCGGACATGCAGACCGCGACACCTCGTATGGGAGAGCGCGGAGACTGGGACCCCCGACCCAGCCTCCGCGCGGAGAGAGAAGTCTTCGCTTATTGCTTCTGTCGCCGTGCCAGTTCCTTCTTGAGCATCTGCCTGCCCCGGTAGATGCGCGATCGCACCGTTCCGACGGTGGTGTTCTGTACTTCGGCGATTTCGGCGTACGACAAGCCTTCGATGTCGCACAGCACCACAGCTGCTCGGTAGATTTCCGGGATCGTCCCCAGAGCTTCCGTCACCTCGCGGCGAACTTCCTCTGACAAGTAGCTTTCCTCGGGACCGAGGGACCGGTCCGGGATCGGTAGCTCCTGAACCTCTCCGTCGGAAGGGCTTACCATACCGTTCAGGCTCTCGGCCGTGCGCACCGGGTTGTCTCGGCGGCGCAGGTCGAGAAACGCGCGCTGCATGATTCTCAACACCCAGTTGATGAACGGGCGCTCGGGCCGGAACGACGCGAATCCCTTCCAGGCCTTTAAGAACGTGTCCTGGACCAAGTCCTCGGCATCCGATCGGTTCCGGGTGAGCTGAAACGCCATGTTATAAGCGCGGCGCCACGAAGTCTTCATCAGCCGCTCGAATTCCGTCCGCTTGGCATCCGCCAACGCATCCTGAACTTCCGTGCAACCTGCGTACGTGAAGTTCATTATGTTTCCCTCACATTCTCGTAGGCGAAGGTCGTTGCACCATCGCCAGGCCTGGGGCCGCACGTTCCGTTGCGGCCGGACTGGATGAGCGCGCTGATGCCGGGTGCCAGATCTCGCAGAGCTTGCGAGTTCTGGCACGCCTTGGCGATCAGCAATCCCCCCTCGAAGTAAGTGACGAGTTGTCGCGCGAGGGACTTCGTGTCCGTACCCGCACTCATCTCGCCGGCTCGAACAGCCTTGTCTAGCTCCTCTGCAATTCGATCCACGAACCGGTTAAGCAGCTCGAGCGCTCGCCCGCTCAGCCGGTCGTCGATCAGAGACATTTCGGCGACAATCGTGCCTAGGAGGCAGCCGGTGAACTTGCCGGTCGTCTCGGGGAAACCCTCGCCGGCGAAAAACCTCTGGATGCGCTCCAGTGGACCTCCCGGCAGGCTCGCGAGTTGGTCGTCTAACCAGATGGTGGCACGCTCCCAGTACAGGTCCAGCACAGCGAGGCCGAGCTCCGTCTTGCTGGCGAAGAAGTGGTAGAGACTTCCCTTCTTCACCCCACTGGAGTTGAGAATGTCGTCCATGCTCGTGTTCGTGAAGCCCTTCTCACTCATCAGAGCGAGAGCGGCCTCGAGAATGGCCTGTCTGGTTGTGCAATCTTTGCTCATCGTTCTGTTTAGCCGACCTAACCTTTGACCGACCGGTCAGTCGCCTGTACAATGATTACCACAAAGTCGAGTATTCCGCTGCCGACCTGGTTAGCGTGGCTAAGGATTTAGGTCTTTGGGCCTATCTGTGCCTGTGCCGGGCGCAGTCTCGCCGTCGAGCCGATGTGCTTCCCGGTGGGACACGCGGCCCGCTAAGTCGGGACCGTATGCTCACGCGAAGGTCGCAGAGATGGAGCGAGGACACGGTTATCGGGTCCCCCTGTACTGACCGGATTGACAGGCGACACGTATTCTGCGAACTTGCGTGAGGATCCATGCCTGGTGATGCCCTGCGTCGCACAACGCTGTTCTATAGTCACACGGCGGAGTACGCAGCGTTCCGCAGAGAAGCCGTCGCAGTGTAGGCCGGCATAGAGAGTGTTCGTGATGCCGCTGAAAACCCGTGCCCAGTGTCTCCAGTCTGAAGTCGTCCGAGGGAAGCTGGCAAGCGGATGCCTCCGCCGCTCGAGGCGGAGGCATCTGTGCGAAGCTAGAAGCGACGTTTCGGCTTCTTCGACTTCGGCCGGGCGGATGGCCTGTCGTCTGCCCCATGGGGCGGCTTCGCAGGCTCAGACGTCACACGTCCCGTCTGCCCGAATGCTGCGTCACCATCCGGTGCAACTACGGTGGTCTTTGCGGCTGGGGCGGCGCGCTCGCGCTCTTTGACAGCAGCCTCGAGGGTCTGCGCCCCCATGCGATGCGAGAACCGCTCGATCAGCACCAGGATCGGGGATGCATTGAAGATAGAGCTATACGTTCCGGAAATGACGCCGATCAACATGATGGCGTGGAAGTGCCGCAGGTCTGGCATAGCACTGCCGATGAAGAATAGCGCCGCCAGCATCAGTACGACTGTAAGGCTCGTGTTGATCGAACGTGCGAACGACTGACTGATGGAGCGGTCTACTAAGCTCTCGAACGTCTCACCGCGCTTCTTATGCAGTAGGTTCTCTCGGATTCGGTCGAAGATGACGATCGTGTCGTGCACCGAGAAACCGATGATGGTAAGCAACGCCGTGATGAACAGCGAACTGATCTCCCAGTTCAGGAAGTAGCCGAAGATCGCGGAGCAGCCGACCAGCACGCCGACGTCGTGGATCGTGGCAATCAGCGCTGCTGTGCCGAACTTCACGCCGCTCCAGCCGCCTTCGATGGCGAATCGGATGGAGAGGTAGAACAGGATAAGGGCGATAGAGATAACGAGGGCCAAGATGGCGTTCTTGAGCGTCTCGTCACTGATGATCTTACCAACCTGCGAGAAACTCTCCTCGCTGGCAGGCTTCTTCACGATGGTTTCGGTACCATCCGGGTTCTTCTCTTTGACTTCGATGAGGCGTGCATCCACCCCGGCGGGAGCAAGAACCGAGGCGATCTTCTCGCGCTGCTGGAGCTGGGTCATATTGTCCAAGACCCTGTACTGCTTCAGCTCTTTCAAGCGGATGATGACCTGTTTGCCACCGGCGGCAAGCTGGACAGAAGCTCCCTCCAACCCTGCAGCTGCCAGTTGCTCTTGGATCTGGCGGTTGGTCTCCTTGACACCGCCCGGCACCGAGTAGATGACCTCAGTTCCAGAGCCGAACTCGATGTTAGGCTTCAGTCCACCCAAGAAGAGGAACACCAGGCCCGGAATGAGTATCGCACCGCTGATGGTGAAGTAGACCGCCATGCGGCTGATGACCCTCATGTTCTCCCGGCCGAACCACTGCCTACCAAGCGCGAACAGCGAAGGCTTGTTGACCCCTGCGCCGACCAACAGATAGAGCAACATGCGGGTCAGAGTGATGGCGGTGAAGAGACTGATTGCAACACCTACCCCGAGGGTCGCCGCGAAGCCCTTCACCGGTCCCGTGCCGAGGTTGTACAGCACCACACAGGTGATGATGGTGCACACGTTGGAGTCGAGAATGGCCGGAAAGGCTCGTTTAAACCCAGCGTCTATAGCAGCCAGGAGCGTTTTCCCGTTGCGGAGTTCCTCTTTCATGCGCTCGAAGATGAGCACGTTTGCGTCCACTGCCATTCCAATCGAGAGCAGGAACCCGGCGATTCCGGGAAGCGAGAAGGTGACCCCCATCCCGACAAACACGGCATAGCAGAAGAGGGAGTAGCAGAGGAGGGCTACCACCGCCAGAATGCCAGGCACCAAGTAATAGAGCATCATGAACAGCGAAACCAACGCGAAACCAACGATGCCTGCACGAATGATCATGTCCAGTGCCTGGCTACCAATGGTTGGTTCCACTCGCTGCATGTACACCTGAGTGAGGTCTACGGGGAGGGCGCCGGCCTGGAGCAGGGTCGCTAGGCGTATCGCGTCCTTGCCGGTCATGTTGCCACCCTCGATGACCGCCTGGCCATTCGTAATCACGGCGCGCATGACGGGGAACGAGATCACATCTCCGTCCAAGACGATGGCGAGGTACTCGCCGCGCCCCTCCACTTTCCTGGAGAACTCGGCAAGTTTCTCCGTGCCCTCGCGGTTGAACTCTAGGGCCACATAGAAGGCGCCGGTCCCTGTACTCTGGGACTTTGCTCGCTTGAGCATGGAGCCGTCCAGGATGAGCTCCCACTCCTCCGCGATCATCCGCTTGAATTCCGGCGTTCCCGACTTGATGACCGCTGTCTCATCGCCCTCGGGTGCGGTCGTGTCGCGGAAGCTCCAGACCTCGGCGCCCTCGGCGCTTTCACTGTGCTCAGCCTTGTAAGGTCGGTTCGTATCCTTCTCGGTTTGGACGTTGAGGGCATGCCAGAACTCGAGTCGCGCAGTCTTCGAGAGGATTTCCGTAACCTCGTCGGGGTTGGTGACACCGGGGATCTCGACGGTGAACTGGTCCAGCCCTTTCGTGGCGACGGTGGCGTCTGCTGCACCGAAGGGTCCAGTAAGGCGCTTTACGAGAATCTCCCGCACGGTTTGCCGCTTCTCGGGCCAGAGGTTACGTTCCTCCGGCTTCAGCTTGCTCAGGTCCGCTTGGAGGATTACCCTGTAGCCTCCACGGACGTCGAGGCCGAGCCTCGGCTGCTGTGTCAGCACGGACCACACCGACAGACCGAGTAAGACGATTACTATGAGAATGAGCCAGCCTTGTCTCACGGAGCAGCGCCTCCTCTAGCACACGCGCGAACATACGGTCTCGCGGCAGCATGCCCGCCGTCGAAACCTTGGGGATCATCGGCGGATTATAGCCGTAGCCGGGAGTCCCCGTCAACTTCGAACCTAGCCGGCGCACTCGGCTCCCGCCTCCGATTGACATCACCCTAGCCGAACGGCTATTCTAGTGCTGTGGCTGCCGGCACACCGTCGGCCCAAGGAAGGAACCAAAGGAGGCCAAGGATGAGGCGATTTTGCTTTGCGTTCGCAGCAGTGGCACTAGCTGCCGCCCTACTTCCCCTGACTGCACGGGCTCAGTACACCATGGCGATTCGTGGCGGGTTGTTCCTGCCGACGGAAGGCATCCTGAAGGACAAAGCCAGCCAGTGGTTGGGCGTCGGTTTCGACATTCATGTGGCATCGAACTTCTTGAAGGACTCCGACACGGTGCTCTCGGCCGACTACCTGTCCCATGCATTCGGCGGCTCGAAGGGCAGCGTGTTCCCGCTGACCATCAACCAGTTCTTCTATTCGCCGCTGAGTCTGTACCGCTATTACTGGGGTATCGGTGCAGGGGCTACCGTCGCAGACGTCGACGGGCCTTCGAAGACCGTGTTCGGGCTGAAGGGGACCATAGGGATCGAGCTGGAGCAGGAGTGGTTCGTGGAAGCCAGCTACTTCTGGAGCGACGAGTTCGACAAGGCCACGGATGGACGCGTAAACGGAGTTGCGTTCTACGTTGGCTACCGCTTCTGAGACCGTCAGGTCGCTAGCCCTCGGACTTCTCGGGCTTGCCGCGGTCTCAGGGTCCGCACAGTTGCTCGAGCGTCCTGCGATCGGTCTTAAGGCGGGCTTCTTGTTCGCCGACACATTCGACGCGGCAGGTCGCAACTCGGACATCCAGACCTACTGGGCGGTTGGAGCCGATGTGGAGGTGCCGGTCCGTTCGGTGCTCGGCGGGAAGCCGCGAGCCGACGTGGACTTGGGCTACGGGCCTGGAAACAGTTCTTTGTTCCGGGTCGGTCTCTCGCAGGTCTGGTCCGGGCCACGCATGGAGATGCAGCCGTATGCGGGTTTCGGGGTCGGATTCCTATTCGAGGACAAGCGGAACGAGGGCGACCGCACCGTGTTGTCGGCCAAGCTGTTTGGCGGGCTGGAGTTCGGTAAAAACACGTTCATCGAAGCGGCCGTGTTCCAATCTTCGAAGGTCGACGCAGTTACTTTCTGCATAGGCGCGAGGTTTTGAATGCCATCACATCCCTACGGGCGCGTATGTTCAAAGACGCTCCTCTGAAGCTGTTTAGCGGTACCGCGAACCCGGAACTCGCGCAAGCGATTGCGCGAGAGATAGGCACCACTCTAGGCGATGTAGACATCCTACGGTTCCAGGATGGCGAGTGTTACGTTGCCTACCGCGAGTCGCTGCGTGGCGCTGACTGCTACGTAGTGCAGTCCGTCGGTCCGCCGGTGGACAGCAACCTGATGGAACTCCTGATCATGATGGATGCCATGCGAAGAACGAGCGTCGCTCGCATCACCGCGGTCATCCCGTACTTCGGCTACGCCAGGCAGGAGAAGAAGGAGTTCCCGCGCGAGCCGATCACTGCCAAGCTGGTTGCGGACATGATCGTATGTGCCGGGGCCCAGCGCGTCATGACCATGGACCTTCACGCCGCCGCCATCCAGGGCTTCTTCAACTTCCCTGTAGATCACCTGAACGCCGTCAAGATGTTCGGGAGGTACTTCGAGAAGCTGAAAGGTCGAGACATTGCCGTAGTGTCGGCTGACGAGGGGGGTGTAAAGAAGGTACGCAAGGTCGCGTCGCTACTCAAGGCCCCGATCGTGGTCGGCTACAAGCACCGCTACGGCCCCGACGAGAGCCAGTTGACTCAGCTTGCCGGAGACGTCAAGGGCAAGGTTCCGATCATCGTCGAGGACATGATCACCACGGCGGGCAGCGTCGCCCACTGTGTGGACGCTCTGCTTGCCGCCGGGTGCGTGCCGGAGGTTTACATAGCAGCCACGCACGGGGTGCTGGTGGGGCCTGCCATCGAGCGCCTCGACCGTCCCGAGATTGCGGAAGTCGTCGTCACCGACACGGTGCCGATCGGGCCGGAGAAGCGCTTCCCGCGCCTAACGGTTCTCTCCGTTGCCGAGCTGTTCGCGAACGCCGTTCGGCGAGCGCACGAGGACGAGTCGGTTTCCGCGCTATTCGAGATAGGATAGGGGCAAAGTGCCGACGGAACGCGAGTTACGAGAGCAGTTGAGCGAGTGCGGGCGCATGCTTTGGAACTGCGGCCTGGTCGGTGCGTTCGAAGGCAATCTGTCGGCCCGCCTCGATGCGAATCGGGTTCTCGTCTCTCCGGCGAACGTACACAAGGTGGACATGAGACCGGAATCCCTGGTGATCGTCGACGTCCGGAACCGGTGGGTCTCTGGTGGCTCTCCCACCTCGGAGCTGCCTCTGCACCTCGCCGTTTACGAGGCGCGCGAGGACGTGATGGCCGCAGTTCACGCTCATCCGCCCACGGCTACCGGGTTCAGTATTGCAGGCGAAACGCTTCCGAACGGCGTCATCACCGAGGCCGATCTGGTGCTGGGAGAGGTGGCTCTGGTTCCCTACGCCCCGCCGGGCACCACGCAGCTTGCCGACAGGATCAAGCCATACCTCCCCTCGCACAACGTATTCCTTATGTCCCACCACGGCGCACTGACCCTCGGCGGCAGCATCAAAGAAGCGTACAATCGCATGGAAGTGCTGGAGCGCTGTTCACAGATGATTCTCGCTGCGCGCGTGTTGGGCCGAGTGCACACCATTCCACGAGGCTCGGCAGGAGGCGACGGGCCACGTTGACCAGCCGGCTGAAGGCAGTGGCATTCGGTAGGGTGCAGGGGGTGGGGTACCGTGCGTTCGTGGCCCGCGCTGCGGACCGCCTGAAGCTGACGGGGTTCGCTAAGAACCTCGAAGACGGATCGGTTGCGGTAGTCGCCGAGGGACCAGAGGAGCGCCTCCGTGAGTTGGTTGCCGCGCTTCAGCAAGGACCATCGTTCGCGAGCGTCGAGCGGGTGGAGTGGACCATAGAAGAGGGTGAACCCGAGTTCAGCTGGTTCAGCGTGGAGTAGTAGTGAGTCTCGAGCAAGCACTGGGTTCCTTTAAAGGTAAGACCGTCTGCGTCATCGGCGATCTCATGCTGGACGAGTACGTGTGGGGACGCGCCGCGCGTATCAGCCCGGAAGCCCCGGTGATGGTCTTGGAGGCACAGAGAAACGGGCGCGTGCCGGGTGGTGCCGCTAACGTCGCGCACAACGTGCAGGCACTCGGCGGACGGGCACTGCTCGTCGGGGTCACGGGGTCAGACGAGCCGGGAGAGGCGCTCCTGGGCTGCCTAGCTGAAATCGGTGTGGATACCTCGTACGTGGTGACGGCAACCGACCGCCTGACAACGCGAAAGACCCGCATCATCGCTCAGCACCAGCAGGTGATCCGCGTGGACTGGGAGGAACGCCACGATCTGACGCCACCGACCGCAGAGCGGCTCGGCGAGAGGGCTGCGGCTGCCATCCAGCGGTCCGACGCGGTCGTGCTTTCCGACTACCGCAAGGGGTGCCTGAGTAGAGAGCGACTGCAATCATGCGTGGCCGCTGCAAGGGACAGGGGCATCCCCTGCGTCGCCAATCCCAAGCCGCCTTCCCTGCCCTGGCTGGGTGGTGCAAGCCTGGTATCGGTGAATCGAGCGGAGGCCGGCGAGTACGTAGGGGCAGACGAACTCGAATTGAGTGAGTTGATCGCGCTCACCGAGTCCAGACTCGCTGAGCACGGGATCGGTCAGGGGCTGATCACCTTGGGGGAGGAGGGTATGTACCTCTGCGGGACGGTGCAAGCCCACGTGCCCGCGCTGCGGGTGGAGGTGTACGACACGGCAGGCGCGGGGGACACGGTGATCGCCACCATCGGCCTCGGCTTGGCAGCCGGGCTGAATGTCCTGACAGCGGCGAGGATCGCGAGCGTGGCCGCCGGTTGCGTGGTTCGGCACGTAGGGGTCGTGGTGCCGAGCCCCGAGGAGGTGGTGTCGCTCGCACGCTCTGCCGACCTGTCGGTATAATGCGCCGAGACTAACCAGGGAGTGTCGTAACCCATGCGCATCCGAAACAAAGAGCTTCGGCGCCGCCGCCACAGGCTGGAGAAGGCTGCACGCGCAAAGGCGAAGCCCGAGGTGCACGCGCCGAAACCCGCCACCTCACGCAGGAAGAAGACTTAGCCTCCTCGTTGCCCCGTACTTCGGAAATCATCCGGCCAGCGTAGCCATCCGCTGTGTCCCCTCCGTCCGCCGCGAAACCAGGGGATGCTCCGGGGCAAGGGAGGGGACTGCCGGATTCCCGCCGAGGTGCCTGTCGAGAGAGCCTCCATGCCCCGGCCCGCGTCCGCCGCCCTGCGCCAGCCAGTCGCGTGCCGCCAACCCGAGGACCGCGCCGGGGCTGGCTTGCGTCGAGGTCAGCGGCCGCCGGGCCTCTGGCGGAATGTGGCCTGTGGCGAGGTCTTTGCGGTCCCCCGGAGCCGAAGCACCCAGTCCGCGATCAGCTCCATGGCGGTGGGCGACATGGTCTCCTGAATGGTTGCGTACTCGGTCGGCGAGCCGGTCTTGGCCGTCTGAAAGAGGTGATTCAGCCCCTTCAGCTCGTGCACCTCGTAGTTCCGGTTGCCGCCTTCTTCGAGCGCTCGCTCGATTGCACCCAGGTTCACCTTTGCGGGCACCTGAAGGTCCAGCTCTCCGTTGATGGCGAGCACCGGTACGCGCACTTTTCGAAGGGTCGGCGCAGGGTCGTAGGTTAGAAAGTACCGAAACCACGGGGAACTGACCATGCGAATCTGGCTCTGGATGTAGGCTTCTTCGTTGCCGCCGAGCGCCTTTCTCTGCCGCTCGGAGAGAGAAGTGACCAACTCGGATGCCAGCGCCTGAAGCCGGCGCTCCCGTTCTGCTGGGGTCACGTCCAGCTTCACGATCTCGAAAATGCGTTCTTGCGCGCGACGACCTTCAGCGATCTCCTGGTCTGTCGCGCCCTCGGCACGGGAAATCAGCTCGGCCTGCAGGTAGAGGATCTCCTCCCCCACGACCCCGGTTCCGGCGAGCAGCACGATGAACGCAACGTTGGGGGATCGGACCGCCGCGATGGGAGCAACCAGGCCTCCCTCGCTGTGCCCAGCGATGCCGACCAGATTGGGGTCCACTCCCGACCGCGTTCGCAGGAACTCCACAGCGGCAATCGCGTCCGTAACGAAATCCTCGGAGGTGGCAGTCGCGAAGTTGCCCTCGGACTTCCCGACGCCCCGGTCGTCGAAGCGGAGGACGGCGATGCCACGGCGAGTTAGGTGGTCAGCCAGCACCAGGAAGGGCTTGTGCCCGAGTAGCGCCTCGTTACGGTCCTGCGGGCCCGAGCCGGACACCAGCACGATTCCAGGAAAGGGCCCTGCGCCTCGGGGTATGGTGACCGTGCCCGCAAGTAAGATATCCGCCCTCTCGTTTCGGAACTGTACGTCCTCGACGAGGTAGGGATAAGGCGGCTTCGGCTCTTGAGGACGCTGCGAAGTTGCAGGTTTCTCCTTCTTCGCTAGCGTCAGGTCCATCGTGAGACCGGACTGCCGGAACTTGCCGACGATGGACTGCTGATCTTCCGCCATCGTGCCTTCGAACTGGGCCCCGAGGGTCTTCATCTCGAACGTCACCTTGCCCGACTCGAAGGTGAACTGGTCGACCCCGAGGCCGAACGCGCCCTGATCCAGGCTGTCGAGCTTAGCAGAGTAGCCTCCACCCTCGAGTTTGGCCACGTGCAGGCCTAGCCGCAACTGCTGTCCGCCAGGCACTGCGAGAGTTCCCTCCCAGTAGCCGACGACAGGGTCCTGCTTAGCACCGGCGCATCCGCATGCGAGCAGCGAAACGAGTGCGAGAACCGCTAGCCAGAAGAACTCCGAGAGATAGGTGAACATCGCTGCCTCCTTGTTGTTGCAGATAGTACCGACTGGACGCCTCGCTGGGTTGCGAAAGGCCTCAGGGGGCGCCGAAGAGGCCGAAGTTCAGCAGCACGAGGTTCATGTCCGAGATGCCGACGATGCCGTCACCGTCTCGATCTGCAGCGGGATCGGAGGTGGAGAAACGGAGCAAAACCATGTTGAGGTCGCCGAGGCCGACGGCGTTGTTGTCGTCCACGTCGCCGTTCAGCAGGTAAAAGCTAACGGCGTTGGGTCCTGGATCGAGCGCGACAGAGGGTCTGACACTTCGCAGGAAGTGGGGAAAACGAAGGGCCAAGTCATAGGTACCGGGAGGCACCTCACAACCAGAGAACGCTCCGTAGGCATCGAGGGTGATCGGGCAGCTATGGAGGAGGTTGAGCGTGCCGGGTTCGCGGAACTCCAGGGTCGACTGCATGCCGGCGACGGCTGCACGCTGTTGCAGGCCTACCGTGCCGCCGACAACCGCGGCGGCGCCTCGATAGGCCCGAACGTCAGAGCCGGAGCCCGCGACGACCAGCACACCGTCGCCGACGAGGAGGGGGCCGCCCTTACCGATATCCGGAAGGGCAACGGACCACATCAGAGTTAGGTCTGGCGCGAGCGCGAACAGCCTGCCCCGGTCATAGCCTCCGTTCGTCACGAACGGCTTGCCTTGGCAGTCCAGTGCCAGCTTGGGCTGCACGGGGTAGTCGGAGGTGAGTGCAGGGGACTGGATGAGCACCGAACCGGTTGCTGGGTCTAGCTTGAGAAGCCGCAAAGTAGCGGTGGAGCCGGATCGGGTCGTCGCATAGCTGTAGACGCTGCCATCGGCGCCGACGGCGAAGGACGCGAATGGGACGAAGCCGAGCGGCGAACGCCACTTCTCGACAAGTGCGGAACCAGTGTCCTTATACGCCGCCAGGTAGTTGGTGGAAGCGTCGCCCCCCGAGCGGGGAGCGTACACCGTCCCGTCCGGACCTACGAACGGCGCAACCTGCTGGATGCTGCCGGATCCCAATACGGGGCTTGCGTAAAGCTTCGCCCCCGTCGAGAGGTCCAGAGCGCACAGCCTGGTGCCGTTGGAAAGCCGCTCCCACACGTACGCGCGCTGCCCGAACGTGGCCGCGCCACACGAGCCCTCTGGAATGCTGAGCGATGCGGCCCAGACGGTTGCACCCGTCGCTCCGTTGATGCGCATGAGCCCTGAGGGAGAGCGGGCAAGGATGTCGCCGTCTTCGGTGAAGCCGATGCTTTCGCCCCACGCCTCGGCAATCACCTCCTCCGAGCGCCAAATCTCCGAACCATCGGTCGGGTCCAGGGCGAACAAGTAGTCCGGCTTGTTCGCACCTGCCGCCCGGGTTACGTACACCCGTCCATCTCGAAACCCCGTCACGCGACTGCGGCCAGGGTCGGTGGACAAGACAGGAAGAACCGTGGTCCACCGCTCTGCACCAGTCATCAGGTCTTGCGCAACGATAAGGGAGTCCCAGATCGCATCCCAACCTACCACGCGGGTGCTGACGAGAAGCCCATCGGCACACACGGGCTGATCGCCGAAGATGCTGTCGCGTCCGCCGGACCAGAGCAGCTCGCCTGTCATCGGTCCCACGACGGACGACGCGCCGTTTCTGGAGGGGGTCTTCCCTATTGCCACGCACCAACCGTCTGCGGAGGCACCGGCGGACCAGAGCGGGAGCGAAGCGAGGAAGGCGTGTACTAGCAGGCGTCGGCTCTTCCTCGAGGTGTGTCGGGTGCGATGCATTCTGTGCCGTCCGTGGCGTGCTCGTCTCATTCTACAGCGGTTTCGGTTTCTTGGCAAGATGCGGGGACTCGGCGGCGAAGCCCATTGGTCATGAGAGCAGGAATCAGGTCGGGAATCGCACTGGCAGTGACTCTTGCGGCGGTCCTCTCGGTAGCGCAGGTGCTGCCAGAGGGCTTCAGCACGGCGGGGCTCACATGGAAGCTCACGCCACACACGCTTCCGGGAGGCCGAGTGCCATTCGTCCCCGACCCGGTGCTGGAGCAGATTGCGAAGGAGCCGGATTTCAGGCCCGACTGGGTGACCGAGGTAGCGGCTGACAAGGAAGGCCGGGTAGAGCACGCGTTCACGCGGAACGGATGGGCCGCCGCGACCATACCGGCGCAGGCAGAGGGTACGGCCGTTCTGAGCGGAACGGGTTTCAGCTACGGGTTCGTGAACGGCGTGCCGTTCGTCGGCGATCCTTACTCGCACGGCTACTTGCGCGTGCCGATAGCGCTGCGGAAAGGCGAGAACCGGCTGCTACTGCGCTGTGCGCGAGGCGGGTTCTCGGTGTCGCTCGTGGATGCGCACGGGTCGTGCTCTCTCAACCTCCGAGACGCGCTTGTCCCCGACATGGAAGGGCGAGCGGGAGAACAGGCGCTGTGTGCGGTGGTGGTCCTCAACCACCTCAGCGAGCCCCTGCGCGGCGCGGTGTTGGAAGTCGGCGATGGAAAGGTCTTCGAGAAGCGGAGAGTGCACGTCCCCGAGATCGTACCCCTCGGCCTTATCAAGCTCCCGTTCCGCACGGCTCTTCGCACCCGGGTCGTCGAGGGGCCGCTCGAGCTCTCCGTCACGCTGCGACACGGTAAGACCGAGACGACAGGGGATCTGGAGGTCGGTCTGCGTAAACCAGGACAGGCGTACCGAGTCACCCGTGAGTCGGCGATCGATGGCTCAGTCCAGTACTACGCCGTGCGCGAGCCGACGGCACTGAAGCGTGGTGAGAAGGCCGCGCTGTTCTTGTCTCTCCATGGAGCCGGCGTCGAGGCGATTGGACAAGCCGGAGCCCACTATTCCAAAGAGGCGGCCTACACCGTGGCACCGACCAACCGCCGGCCCTTCGGCCACGATTGGCAGGAGTGGGGCTTGATCGACGCGCTCGAGACACTGGCGCACTTCCGGGCTACACACGAGGTGGACCCGAACCGCATCTACCTCGTGGGCCATTCGATGGGCGGTCACGGTACGTGGTATCTCGGTGCCATGTTGCCGTCGCTCTGGGCAGGCATCGGGCCATCGGCGGGTTGGATCAGCTTCTTCTCCTACGGCGGGGGCGCCGCGCCGAAGGAGACTACCGGCCCCAGAGCGGCACTCGAGATCGCGAAACTGGAGAGCGACACGCTTGCACTAATCCGAAACCTCGAGGATGTGCCCGTGTTCGCGGTTCATGGCACCGCCGACGACAACGTCCCGATCTCCGAGATGCGTGAGATGGTTGCACGCCTCGGTGAGTTTCACGAGGACCTGCGTGTTCACGAGGAACCGAATGCCGGACACTGGTACGACACGCCGGATCATCCCGGCGCAGAATGCCTCGACTATCCGCCACGCAACGAGTGGTTCGGGCGGCGCGTACGGCCGGCTGCACCCACGAAGTTGAGCTTCCGCACGCAGAACCCGGCCCTGTCGTGCGACCACTTCTGGCTGAGCGTGGTGAGGCAAGAGGAGAGCGGCAAAATCACGTCGGTGCGTGCCGAGCTTCGGAGCGACCTGAGGCAGGTTCGAATGGAGACCGAGAACGCTGCTGCACTCACTCTGGACTTCTCGCGCTGTTTTTCCCTATCGGGCGGTATAGCGGTGGTGGCGGATGGCACGCGTCTGGCCGTGGCCGATGCCTCGCAGCCCATTCGGCTAGAACGGGCGGGCGGGCGCTGGCGGATCGTCGAGGAACACGACACGGCACGGAAGCATCCCCTGCGGGGCGGACCATTCAAGTACGGCTTCACCCGCCGCATGGTGTGGGTGTACGGCACGCACGGGACGGCCGAAGAGAACGCCGCGTGCCTGGCCAAGGTGCGCTTCGACCAGCAGATGTGGTGGTATCGCGCCAACGGAAACGTGGAGGTGATTCCGGACGTGGCGTTCACGCCGGCGAAGTACCGAGGGCGGAACGTGGTGCTGTTCGGCCACGCCGACATGAACTCCGCCTTCGGGTACCTGCTTGCAGACTGTCCGATAGCGGTGCGTCGGGGGAGGGTGCAAGTAGGCGAACAGCGGTTCGATGGCGACCTCTCGGCGTGGCTCGTCTATCCGATCCACGGTACGGACGCGGACTCGGTGGTGGTGGTCGGGGCGACCTCCGCCCTCGCAATGCGCCGCACCTTCGAACCGAGATACTTCACGAGTGGCGTGTCCTTGCCGGACTACGCCGTCGTCGGGCCCGAACTGCTGCAGAAGGGTGACGAGGCTGTGCTTGCAGCGGGTTACTTCGGCGGCGACTGGTCACTGCCGAAGCCATGACAGCCGTCAAAACTCCTGAACCACCTTGAAGACGAGGCGCTCCGCGAAGTTGTCTGCATTGGGGTCTCCCAAGATCACGAACATCTCGAGGCCGCCGTATCCCGATTTGCGATAGCTGAGATACCAGTTCACGGAGCTGTCTCGACGCACCAGTCGGCCACCGATCCCGCGGTCCGGTGCGAAGTCGTAGGCTACACCCAGCACATCCTGCCTGCGAGTGCCTCCGATCCGCACCCACTCGCTGGTAAGACTGACGTTCAGCCTGCCTCCGAACTGCCACTTGACCGAGGGAGTGATGGCTAGGTAGTCGAGTCCTGCCAGACGCCCTTGGCGTATTCCGATTCCGACGTTCCGGAAGCGATCGAGCGCGGGATAGCCGAAACCGATTGCTGCGACAAGATCGTCGTTGTCCTCGAAGCGACTTGCGAGCAGATGGGCGTAGATCGAGAGGTCGTTCGTCCTCAACTCGACCGACGAAGTCACACCTTGGCGAAACAAGCTGCCATCGTACCGCTCGAACCGATTGGCGTCGAGCGACCACTCGATCGAGCGTATGGGACCGCTGCGCCAGTCCCCGTTGTATCCCGCGCTAAGACTGACACCTCTCTCGTCCGTGAACGGCACGTAGCCGTTTCGCGGTAGGTACCCTGGACTGGTCAGCGCGTAGCTGGCACCCACGAACCAACGCTCCGGCACCCAAAAGACGCCGATGCGTGCGCTCTCTCCTGGTCCGGTGAGATCGTCCGACATCGCATAGGCCCCGCTGAAGCTCCAATCTCCTCTACGGATCCGGGCGGTGCCCTGAACCACTAGATTGCGTTGGCCGTCGCCATCGAGCCCCACGACTTGCAGGCCATAGGAGTCGAACGGGTTGGTCCGGCTCACGAGGTTGACGACGGCATCGGTCCTCCCGTCGAAGCGGTGCGTGGCCAGGAGGCCAATGTCCGTGCCGTTGGTCTTGCCGTAGAACTTGGCGCCGAAGTCGAATGCAGGGATTCGAATCGGATAGAAAGAGTTGGTTCGATAGTCCGCGGTGCGGTAGTAGGCGGCACCCTCGAGGAAGAACGGCCGGCTCTCGTCGGCGATCACTTCGGAGTAGGAGAAGTCCACGCTGGTGACCGCGCCTTCCACATCGGAGAAGTCGGGATTGAGGGAGACCACTCCGGTCTGCAGGGGGGTAAACCGGTAGCGCGCGTCCACGCCCGCCTGCTTGACGACGTCACCCTCCGAGACGCCGCCGAAAGCGTATGCTAGGAGCGACAGGCGCTGCACACCGCTCTCGGGGGGCAGTACCACGCCGACCCATTCACCTGAGTACTCGACTCTCGCCTGCGGGCCCAAGTTGCTCCAATAGGATCGGGTCTGCGTTCGTGCCTGATAGCGCTCGAAGTTGATACCCAGGTTGCGGGGCTTCCCGTCGGCCGGCGGACGAGCGAAGTCGGCCCAAGGCACGGCCACTTCCACCGTCCATCCATTTTCGTCGACCCTTGCGGCGCTCTGCCAAGCACCTTCCCATTCCAGCTTGCCAGCGCGCCCTCCGGCGAAGCGCGCGAATTGCGTTCCGAGCGGGTTGACGTCCAGCATGCTCTCGTCTTCCCAACGTTTGTTGTTGAAAGGGTTGAGATAGATGCGAACTCGGTCTTCACCGCGGAAACGAACGCCGCGCTTGCGCTCGCGAGCGACGATCTGCTCCGGGCGGCTATCCAAACACCGAAAGGCCACATAGATGGCTACATCGTCGTAGCCGATTCGGACGATGGTGTCGTCTGCGACCGGCGTACCGAGTGCCTCGTCCGTGAAGCCGGAGACTTCTGGGAGCGTGGACCAGCAGGGATCGTCGAGGATGCCGTCAATAACGGGGGGCGAGTCTACGCGCACGGCTGGAACCGTACGATTGCGAATAGCATCCTGCGGGTGGGCTGAGCCCGCAGCCATGGGCGCAGCACACAGCAAGAAACCCAGAACTATACAGAGACCCGCTACCGCGCAACGAGGCGGCGGTGGGGCCGGCTCGCGGCACGAGCCGAGCATCGGAAACCCCCGAACCGATAGTGCGATTCGCAGTATCTTACCTGCGCCCCCGCGGGGTCCCTGGGACTACGGATTGCCGAGACAGACCGCCACGGGGATGGCAGCCGGTGGCACATCCGCCTTGAGCGCAGCCGGGTTGTGGTGCCCCAGCACGTAAAGCTTCCGGTAGGCAGGAACCAGCGTGTTGACGCTGAGAGCCGGCAGGTCGTGCCGCAGCAGTGTCTCGCCCGTGGCCAGGTCCAAGACCTGGAGCTGAGTGCCCACCGGGCCACCACCGGTCTTGGACGGGATCTGGAAGGCCGCGTACACCCTCTGCCCTCCCGCCACCATCGCAAGGAGCTGCCAGCCCTTCTTGATCTTCCAGTGCTCGGCGCCCGTTGTAGGGTTGAACGCGAACATCTGCCCTGTATCCGCCGAATACCCCACAGCGAAGGAAGGGCTGGCTATGCACAGCTTGTCTGCCCTGCCCCACTCCGTGGGAGCTTTGCCCGTTTTCACCCAGCGGGAAACGAGGCTGAAATCTTCCTCGACGCTCCAGGCCTGGGTGGCGAGCTCCTCGCCCATCGGGACCATGGTAGCCGAGGTGTCGGCCCAACCGGCGATCACGAGGTTCTTGCTGCACGCTAGCGCCCCCGGCTGCTTCGAGGAGCCGGTCGGGAGAAAGACGACCTGCGGTTCGCGATTGCCAAAGCAGACGACGGAGGACGCGGAGGCTGGAATGGCCGAGGGGTGGTTGAACAGCGACCACTGCCCAGTCACTCGGATGCGCAGCGCCGAATCCCAAGCGAGCGCCTCACCGTCCTTGGTGTCGAAGAATCGCGCGACATGCCCGGCATCGCCACCGCCGACAACGAGAGCAAAGTCGTAGCCGGCGATCAATCGGGGGGCTGGGGTGGCTTCGGGTACTGTGACGTCCCACAGCCTCTCACCTGTGCGACCGTCTAGCGCGATCAGCCCAAAGCCGGAGAGTGCAAGCAACACGCCTTTGCCTGCTGCGGCGATCTCGTTAGCCGCAAGCGGCCTGCTCCACAGGATCTGCCCGCCCGTTGCGTCGAGCGCGGCCACGGTGTCCTTCGACTTCAGATACAGGCGCCCATGGGCGGCAACGGCTTGCCGCCAGGTGATCATCTCAGTACGGATCGAACTCAGGTTGGTGCGCCAGACCTGACCAGTGATGCCTATCGGGGGAACGCGAGTGTAAGACGACCCAGGGGCGTCTCCGGCGAGCATGGGCCACTCGTCCGGCTGCGGCCACACTTGGCAGAGAGCCAGCGGAACGGAGAGGAACAAGAGGATGCAGGCAAGGGCTTTCATGAGGTGTTACTTCGGCGTCGGCGATGTCCTATCCTGTCGTGGTGTCTGCGCGGTCAATGCCGTGAGCCTTGTGTCCTCCTGCTGCTCACTGCCCTCGGCATCACCAGGGCGCGCCAGGGGCTGTCACGCAAAGGCCGCAAAGCACTCGCGAAGAACGCCGAAAGGCACGTGACGACAGCCCAATCGAGAATGCCGTGCGAGAGACCCTGCTGCGACGTTGGCGATCTCTCTGCGAACTTCGCGCGAGAGCCGAGCCCGTAGGCCTGCCGCAGGTCACCCGGCAGGGCAACACCAGGGCGCGTCCGGGGCTATCGCGCGAGGGACGCAAAGTACTCGCGAAGAACGCTGAGAGGCACGTCAGAGAAGCCCAATCGAGAATGCCGTGCGGTTGACCACTTCTGTGACCTTGACGATCCCTCTGCGAACTTCGCGCGAGAGCCGAGCCCGTAGGCCTGCCGCAGGTCACCCGGCAGCGCAACACCAGGGCGCGCCAGGGGCCATCGCGCAGAGGACGCAAAGCACTCGCGAAGATCGCTGAGAGGCACGTGACGACAGCCTAATCGAAGATGCCGTGCGGTTGACCACTTCTGTGACCTTGGCAATCCCTCTGCGAACTTCGCGCGAGATCCGAGCCCGTAGGCCTGCTGCAAGTCACCAGGCAGCGCGACACCAGGGCGCGTCCGGAGCCATCGCGCAGAGGACGCAGAGCGCTCGCCAAGATCGCTGAGAGGCGCCTCAGAGAAGCCCAATCGAGAACGCTGGGCGAGAGACCCTGCTGCGACCTTGGCGATCTCTCTGCGAACTTCGCGCGAGATCCGACCCCGTAGGCCTGATGCAAGTCACCCGGCAGCGCAACACCAGGGCGCGCCCGGAGCCATCGCGCAGAGGACGCAAAGCACTCGCGAAGAACGCTGAGAGGCACCTGGCGCTCGCACGGACGAACCACTCACCTCAGCCTCGGCGGGTCTAGGGAACCCAGCTAGCGGCAGAAGAGCAACGTGCGGAGGAAGCAGCCGTAAAGTCGTGGGGCCCACGGATAGTTACCTAGCGCTCGCCAGTGCGACCTCAGGGCATCGGCATAACGGCCCTCGCGTGCGCAGTGCTTGGCCTGACCGGAGTAGCAGAGCGCGACGAGGCGTCGCAGGAGGCGCCGGTAGCGCTGCCTCTCTCTCGGCTGAAACCGTGCAGAGAGTACATCCCAGCTGGCTAGCACCTTGTCCTGCAGGACCGCGAAAGAGCCTTCCCAGAACTCTCTTCCGAGCGACCTGGTGTTCGCTCCGTGAAGCCGGTACTTGATGAGTCGGTCGGGCAGGAAGAGAAAGTCGCCGTGCGCTGCCAAGCGAAACCATAGGTCTACGTCTTCGTACGCGTCGAGGTTCTCGTCGAAGCCGCCGGCGCGCAAGACGGCATCGCGTCGTACCATCGCGGAGCTGGAGAAGATGCGGTTACTGGGCAGCAGGTGCGCGAAGGGGCAGCCCCGTTCCGGCGGCTCCAGCTTGCGCGGCCGGCGGTCTTCGGTTCCGTCGCCGTGCAGAAAGACGCAGTCCGTATGGCACAGCACGATGCCTTGCTCGTCGCACACGGCCGCATACTGACGCTCGAGCTTGTGCGTTTCCCACAGATCGTCGGCGTCCAGGAAGGCAATCCAGTCGGCGGAAGTCTCGGCGATGCCTCGGTTTCTGGCGGCAGCGAGCCCCCGGTTTTCCTGCTGTACGACACGAACACCCAGTGCCTT
The DNA here is from genome assembly GCA_045862955.1 of Fimbriimonadales bacterium. Taxonomy (GTDB): domain Bacteria; phylum Armatimonadota; class Fimbriimonadia; order Fimbriimonadales; family JABRVX01; genus JABRVX01. Next base: position 15,200 of record BTVI01000014.1, on the reverse strand, counting down.
CGCGGCCTTGGCGGAGTCGTCGGTGCTTCCATCGTCCACGACGACGATCTCGGCTCCATTTAGCGTCTGGTACCTGGCGGTAAGGATGGCATCTGCAAGGAAGCGTTCGTAGTTGAAGCAAGTTATCACGACGCTTACGGGAGGAGTCACCAGATTGTTCGCCTCTGGACGCGGACGCTTCGTGCAGCCTCACCCGCGACAGCTTCCGGCTGCTCGACAATCGGAAGTGAGGGCGGCATGTGCATGGTTAGCGCTGTAGACGGGGAGGATGGCCGCCCTGCTCGGATGCGACAAGACGACATCGCAAGTGTACCACCCGTCGATGAGGCTGGCAAACGGTCGCACGACTTCATTCCTCAGCCCACAGCCAACGGCGTCTCAGCCAACCGCGCTCAGAGACGGCGAAAGCTCCACCGCTAGCCGCTCTGCCAGTCCGAGGGCCGGGTCGGCAGCACGCTCCCTCGTCCAGAAAGACGAAAGCTTCACGATGTCTCTTGCAAACATGCAGGTCGGGTAGGTGAGCAGCACCGGGCGCTCGGCGCGCTCTGCCAGCCTCACCGCGGCGTCCTCGCGAATTACACCTGCCACTCTCAGCTCTGCGTGGAGAAACGAGCGCGCGACACTGACGAGTCGCTGCGCTGCTACTGCGTCGTCCTCGCTCGCGGCGAAGTTGACGCACAGAGAGATAGCGGTACCAGGGCTCCTGCGACTAACCATCTTCAACACCGTATAGGCCGCGGTCATGTCGTCCGCGTCGGGAGCCGTCAGTGTCAGCGCCTCATGGGCGCTTCGGACGAAGGCCAGTGCGCTCAGAGAGGAGCCGATGCCTGCGTCCATGACGATGAAGTCGAACCGGCTCTCCAAGCGCACCAACTCCCCGAGAAGGTTTCGTGTCTGGGCCGACGTAAGGGCCGCCACCTGTTCGAGCTCGGCCCCGCCGCGCAAGATGGCGATTCCACCAGGCCCCTCTGCGAGAAGGTCCTCGAGTCTCGCCCGTCCGCTCAACGCCTCCGCCAGGGAGCGTGGAGGGCTGATTCCGAGCGCGCTTCGGAGGTTGTCCTGTCCGATATCCAGGTCCACGAGCACGGTCGAGCGCTCTTGTTGCTGCAGCGCGATGGCCAGATTGGCGGCCACTTGGGTTCTGCCGAGGCCCGTGCGTCCACCAGTTACGACGATGGTATAGGCTCTTGTCATCGCTCTCACCTCGATGCTCTACTCCGTCTCCCGCTCCACCGCGGCGAGATAGCGGGAGACCCCGGCTCCTGCCGCGACCTCTGGCCAGTGTTGGGCCAGTAGGTCCTCTGCAAGCGAGAGGGCGTCTCTGTAGCGCCCGTGCCGCTCTGCGGCGCAGGCCCTCAAAATGATTCGGTTCAGCGCAGGCGGAAGATCCTCACACGCCGCCAGTCCGCCCTCCAGGATCAGGCGCGTCACTGCGGCTACACCCGCACCCGGAAAGGCGGGGCGACCCGCCGCCATCTCGTACAACAGCGTGCCCAGCGAGAAGATGTCGGCCCGCTGGTCGAGCGGTTCACCCGCAATGTATTCCGGGGCACGGTAGCGGAAGTCGTCGGCTTCTAGTAAGCGAAACTCGTCACCCACCTCGTGTGGCTCGAAGCCGAGGCCGAGATGCGTCAGCTTGACCTCGTCTCCGCTCAGCAAGGCGCAGTTCGAGGGGCTTAGAGCGCGGTAAACGAGCTGGTGACGGTGCAGGTGGCGCAGTCCATCGCACAACTGAAGGCCTATCTCGCAAGTGGCAGCCAAGGAGAGCTTCCGCTCCCGCAGCAGGCGCTCACGAAGCGTCTCACCTTGGATCGCCTCACTCACGATGAACTTCAGCCCGTCGGCTTCGCCGACATCGTGAATGGTCAGCACGTTGCGGTGCGGGAAACGAGCGAGCCAGAGCGAGTGCTCCAGAACCCTCCCGGCACGTCGGGCTAGAGGCTCATCCACATCGGGGCACAGCAGTGCTACGGTAACCCTGCGCAGCAGTCGGGTGTCATCTGCCTCGAACCACACGACGCCAGGTTCCTCCCAGCGTACGGAGCTAAGCCTGTAGTGGAGGAACATGTCTCCCGGCCGGACGGGCAAGACCTGTTGCGGACCGCTTCCCCCGATCCCATAGCGTCGATCCAGTTCAGCGAAAATCTCCGCTGGTGTCGCAACTTGGAGCGCGATGGCGCAATCGGACACGTTCTCGAGCGCTTCTAGCGCTTCGGTGTCGCCCGGGTCGAAGATCGCACACGAGAGCGTAGAGCCGAGTCTTCGGAGCGGGATGACCTCGAGCCGGCGGGCCAGGTCCTCGGGGACACAGGCTGTTGCTGCCGCATCCAACGGACACTGATCGAAGTGCGCGATCTCCAGCCCGTAGAGCAGTGCCAGTGCCTGCACTACCTGGGTGGGACTAGCGGCGCCGATGTCTAGGATCGCGCGAGAAAGGCGCTCTCCGCTCGCACTGCTTCGACGTTCGGCTTGGCGCAGCTCCGCTGGCGTGAGTGCACCCGAGGCGAGCAGGATATCGCCGAGCTTGGAAGCGTCGACGTCTTCTTGCGGCACGGGGACTGGCTGCCGAGTGACCACACATCCATTATCGGCGCGCTACGGCGTCCGCGTGCCCTCTGCTTGCCTCGGCAGACGAGCGACCTAGAAGCGGAAACCGACGGTAGCGAAGAACCCGCTCACCGAAGCTCCACCCGATGCGGGATACGCCGAGTAGCCACCGCGGAGGGTGAGCCTGTCCCCGAACATGTAGCCCGCAAAAATGCTGGCGCCGACCCCGATCTGGTCCTCTTTGGTTCCCGGCGTGATCCCACGTCCAGGGGCCCCACCGCCGCCGCCGTCCTCCTCGGCAGCCTGCACGTGCGTGTTGAAGAGGCCGACCTCGAAACCTCCGAACGGGCCTCCGTAACCCCCGGAATCCCTGCGACCGAACCAGGTCTGGCGCAGGAAGGCGCCTGCGACCGCAATCTCGCTGCCCGCTTCCGAGCGCTGAGTGTAGCTTACTCCGACCGAGGTGACCGCTCCGCCGGATCCCCGGTTCACGTCACGCGACAGGGCGGCAAGGAAGACGGTCTCTCCGACCAGCTTTTCCACCTCTTCCTGAGGAAAGAAAGCGCCAACTTCGATTTGCCATGGGTTGGGCCCGACATCTTGGGACGCAGTGGCCGCCGGGCCGATGAGACAGGCTGCGAGCAGGGACAAGCAACATCCTAAAGGCTTCATCAACGCACCCTTCTTCCGTAAAGAGTCAGCGCCGCGGCTGCTCGCTCTCGGGTGCGCCTGGTCCTGGCGCACCCCGCGATGCGGCACCGTGCAGCGACTTTACCCCAGCAGCCCTACGGGTGCGGAATTGCGGCCGACCGACTACTTGCGTCGCCTACGCAGCCTTAGCCCGAGCAGAAGTAGCGCTCCTCCCGTCCCGACTAGCATGCCGGGCTCGGGAATGGGTTCACCACCGCCGCCCAGTTCCAGGAACGGAACGACGAGCAGCGAACCGAGAAACCCCAGGTTGAACCCACCACCCGGCAGCAACGGGACCGACGGAGTCACCTGTGCGGTGACCACTTCCGGCCACTCGCCGAAGCTCATCTCGGGCACGGAAGGCACCAGCAGCGCCACTTCTGCTGGGCTCTCGGCAACGGGTTCCTCGGGCTCTGCAGCGGTCTCGAATAGCGTTGCCTCGCGTAGAGCGCTGTCGAGGAGGATGAGCGGCTCCATGATCGCCGGAACGGAAGTCGGCTCCTTGAAAGCCGATACGTTCCAAGACATCGGGTTGCCGCACGACATCTTGAGGATGGGAATGCCCTTGCTGTCTTCCCAGACGCGTGTGCCCGGCTTCAGCGTGAGCAATCGCGAGCGAATCACGCCCGAAGGCAGGCAGGAGTACACGCGATACTCACCGCCCATGCGCAGCACGGAGACGCGGAGGCCAGAAAGATAACGTATTAGCTCGTCTTTGGTCATCGCGTAGTGCCGCATGTAGCGGTCCGCGACAACCGGGTCGTTCCTGACCTGATCCACCAGCTGCTTGGTCGAGGTGGCAGGGCGATTCAAGAAGGCGTTTCGTTCGATGGCCAGCGCCGAGCCGGCCGACACCATCCAGACTACTACAAGCAAAGGGACATGCGCCCTCATGTTGATACCATCCTTCAATCAACGCAACATGTGCGACCGGCCAGCGCCGATCAGCAAGCATATTGTACATACGGGTTCTGCAGTTTTCTGGCCGGATCTCCAGTTGACAGATTAGCTTCCGGCATATGTGCTGTACGAGGTTGGCGCAGACTGAGCCTAGCCGGCTCCTCGCAGCGATTCTTCTTGCATCTGACCGTGAAGACGCAGTAGCTGTTCCACCAGCTTTTCGGCCTCAGCGAGGGGCCACTGGGTCGCCGCATCGGACCATGCGCGCTCCGGATCCGGGTGAACTTCCAGGAATACACCGTCTACGCCTGCCGCAACGGCAGCGCGCGCGAGATACGGGATGGCCTCTCGAGTTCCCCCTGAAGCCGTACCGGCCGCGCCCGGCCGCTGTGCCGAGTGCGTGGCGTCGAACACGACCGGAACTCCGAACGAGCGCATAACGGGCAACCCGGCCATATCCACGACCAGCGTGTTGTAGCCGAAGCTGGTTCCCCGTTCCGTAAGCACGATTCCGCTTGCTCCCGCGGCACGCAGCTTCTCGACGATGTTGCGGCAGTCCCAAGGGGCTAGGAACTGGCCCTTCTTCACGTTGACTGGGCGCCCGGTGGCGGCAGCGGCGAGTAGAAGGTCGGTCTGCCGGCAGAGAAACGCTGGGATCTGTAGCAGGTCGGCTACCCGACCGACTTGGGCGCACTGCCACGTCTCGTGGACATCGGTCGTGACGGGCACGCCGAACTCCGTTCGGACGGCATCGAGTATCTCCAGTCCGGCCTCTAAGCCCGGCCCGCGAGAAGAGCTGCCCGAGGACCGATTCGCCTTGTCGAAACTGGTCTTGAACACGTAGGGCAAGCCGAGCCGTTCGGTCACGGCTCGTAACTCGCCGCACACGCGACGGCACAACTCCAAGCTCTCCGCGACGCAAGGTCCTGCGATCAGGGTGAGCCGAGGTCCACCGAGCGGCACGCCCGAAACGTCCACCACCGCATCCATCGTCCCATTGTGACACAGGGTACGAGGCGGACCGTCGGGTAGAATCCGCCGCGAGCCGCCACGCTTGGAAGGCGGACGAGGGAGCGAGAAACGGCCACATGGCAACGGATTACCTGCCCATACTCCTGCTCTTCGCAATAGGGATACTGCTCGCCATCGTGATGGTGGGAGCGAGTTGGCTGTTCGGGCCGAAGAAGAAGACGCCCTTCAAGGAGACGCCGTACGAGTGCGGCGTGGAGCCCGTCGGTGATGCGCGCGAGCGGTTCCCAGTCAAGTTCTTTTTAGTAGCGATTCTGTTCATCATCTTCGATATCGAGAGCATCTTTCTGTACCCCTGGTTCGTGACTCTGAAGTGGGCGGACAAAGCCTTCCAGGTATTCACGCTCGTCGAGGTCGGGGTGTTCTTCGCGCTGCTGGTGGTGGGCTACCTGTACGTGATCCGTCGCAATGCGATCGACTTCGATGAGGGGTCGGCCGTGGAAACACTGCCCGGCACGGAGACCGTTCCCGTGCGAGGGGAAGAGGTCGCTTAGATGCCGCTGCCGGAAGTGGCGGGCGAGCGCCTGGACGTACACCTGCTCCGACAGACCTTCGGTGACAAGATTCTGGATGTGCAGGTGTTTCGCGGAGACGTTCGCGTCACTGTGCTACCCGCTAATATCGTAGAGATCGCTACCTGGCTTCGTGACCACCCCGAGCTGCAGTATCGCTTCTTCAGCGAGTGCGTGGCTGTCGACTACTCGGCGTGGAAGCACCCGCGCCCGTTCACCCAACGCTTCGAGGTCGTTTACAACCTATACTCGTTGAAGACCTTCACCCGCATATTCGTGAAGGTGCTGGTGGAAGACGGGCAAGAAACACCCAGCTTGTGCGGCGTGTGGCCCGGCGCTAACTTTCCGGAGCGCGAGGTGTTCGACCTGTTTGGCATTCGGTTCTCCGGACATCCAGACCTGAGGCGAATCCTAACACCGCCTGATTGGGTGGGTCATCCCTTGCGCAAGGAGTACCCGTTGGGTGGAGAAGGGGTGGTGTTTCCCGACGGGACCCAAGGGCCCGCAGTGGGTGAGAAGCAGATGCCATTCGCAGGTCAGGCTTTCGAGGGCAAGACCGGTAGCAAGGACGTGGGGGGCCGATGAGCGAGTACATGCCATCTACCTCGCTGGACCTGGAGAAGACCGGCGAGAACACCATGGTCATCAACATGGGTCCGCAGCACCCTGCGACCCACGGAGTGCTTCGCGTGATGCTCGAACTGGAAGGCGAGACCATCGTCTCGCTGAAGCCCGAGATCGGCTACCTGCACACCGGAATGGAGAAGGAGGGAGAGTTCCTCGACTATCGCAAGTGCGTGACCATGACGGACCGCATGGACTACCTCGCGGCCAACTCGAACAACCTAGCGATGACGCTCTCGGTCGAGAAGCTGCTAGACATCGAGATTCCCAGGCGCGGGCAGTACCTGCGAGTGATTCTGGCCGAACTCTCGCGCATCGCGAGCCACCTGGTTTGGTTGGGCACCCACGCGCTGGACCTCGGGGCCATGACAGCGTACTTCTATGCGTGGAGCGAGCGCGAGAAGATCCTCGATATGTTCGAGATGTTCTCCGGCGTACGTATGATGCCTAGTTGGATCGTGCCGGGCGGCCTGCGTGGGGACATGCCGGAGGGGTTCGAGCGGAAGCTGAGGGCGTTCCTCGCCGACTTCGTAGACGAACTGGGAGAGATGGAAGGGCTGCTGACCAAGAACCCCATATGGATGCAGCGAACGAAGGGTGTCGGTGTGATTACGGCAGAGCAGTGCATGGCGTTGGGTGTTAGCGGTCCGATCATACGTGCTTGCGGGGTAGCGTGGGACATTCGGAAGAGCAACCCGTACAGCGGCTATGAGGAGTTCTCGTTCCACATTCCGACCGCAGAACACGGTGACGTCTACGACCGATTTCTTGTGCGCATCGAGGAGATGAGGCAGTCTGCGAGCATCCTGCGCCAGGCGATAGATGGCCTTCCCGAAGGACCGTGGAACTCGTCCGACCGGAAGGTGGTGCCACCCCCCCGTGAGGAGCTGGACACCTCGATGGAGTCACTCATCCATCACTTCAAGATTTACACCGAGGGGATCAGTCCGCCCGTGGGTGAGGCCTATGTGCCCATCGAGGGACCGAAGGGCGAGCTCGGCTTTTACATTGTGAGCGATGGCACGCCATACCCCTATCGCTTCCACGAACGGCCCTCGTGCTTCATGAATCTTCAGGCACTGGAGACCATGTGCTTGGGGCGCATGGTAGCGGATGTGGTAGCTACGATCGGCTCGATTGACATCGTTCTCGGAGAGATTGATCGATGAGCGAGCTGCTGCAGCTGTCGGGTACACATCGGCGACCGAGCCCGCCAAAGCCGGATGAGGTGGAGTTGCGCTTCTCCGCTCGAGCGGTGGCCGAGCTAGACCGCCTGATCACCCATTACCCAGACAAGAAGTCTGCCATCCTGCCCGCTTTGTGGATCGCCCAACGCGAGTATGGCGGTCACCTAACACCTGGCGCACTGGCCGAGGTGGCAGTGCGCCTGAACCGTCCCTTTGCAGAGATCGAGGGAGTTGCTACCTTCTACTCGATGTACGAGTTTCATCCTGTCGGCAAACACCTCATCGAAGTGTGCACCTGCCTCACCTGTCACCAGAAGGGTGCGTATCGCATCCTCGATTATTTGAAGCAGAAGCTCGGCATCGAGTTGGGTGGCACCACCGAAGATGGCATGTTCTCACTGAAGGAAGTCGAGTGTCTGAACGCATGCGATCGGGCACCGTTGCTCCAGATCGGATCCTCATACTGCGGGCCGGTGGATGAGGCGAAGATCGACTCTCTCTTGGCGGACCTTCGGAAGAAGGAGGACAGCTCGGTAGTGCAGCTAGCCAACGACATCGTGCAGTGCCACCTAACAGCCTCGGAGCGCAAGGAAGTGAGCGAGGTGGGCTAGATGGGCGAGTACCGGTTGCTACTCGAACACGCTCATGAGCCGGACTACGCCACGTTGAACGGCTACATGGCGCGGGGCGGCTACGAAGCGCTGAAAAAGGCGCTTTGCATGGACCGACAGGCAGTGATTGACGAGGTGAAAGCTTCCGGACTACGCGGGCGTGGCGGCGCGGGCTTCCCAGCTTGGATCAAATGGAACGGCATTCCGAAGGACCGGCAAAAACCGCACTACGTGTTATGTAACGCCGACGAGGGCGAGCCGGGCACGTTCAAAGACAAGCAGCTCATGGAGCAGTGTCCCCACATGGTGTTGGAGGGCATGGCGATTGCCGCCTACGCCACGATGTCGGACGTCGCATACATCTACATCCGCGGTGAGTATGTGGATGCCGCCAAGTCCATGCGTCGCGCGATCGACGAGGCGCTGGAAGCGGGGTTGATAGGCAAAAACGCTTGTGGCACGGAGGTGCGGATCGAGATCCACATCCATATGGGAGCTGGCTCGTACGAATGCGGCGAGGAGTCTGCCATGATGTCCAGCCTGATGGGTGAGAGGGGCATGCCTCGGCTCAAGTTCCCTCACGCGCCGTTGCCGGTTGTCGCCGGATTATGGGATTGTCCCACACTCATCAACAACGTCGAGACGCTGGCTTCTGTACCACATATCATCGCGCGAGGTGGAGACTGGTACGGCAGCCTCGGCGCTAACACGCAGCGTAGTAGGGGGACCAAGATCTTCAGCGTCTCGGGCAACGTGAACAAGCCGGGCAACTATGAGGTGGAGCTGGGCACCCCGCTTATGGAGCTTATAGACCTGGCCGGTGGTGTCGAGGGGAAGCTGAAGGCTGTAATACCCGGTGGCTCGTCCGTGCCTATCCTGCCCGCCGATAAGTGTGACGGTGCGATCCTCGGCTACGAAGAACTGTGGGAGCGTGGCACGCAGCTCGGCTCGGGTGGTTTCATGGTGCTGAACGAGGACGTGTGCATTGTCACCTATATGTGGCGCACAGCGCTTTTCTACGCTCGCGAGAGCTGTGGCAAGTGCACACCGTGCCGTGAAGGTACCAGTTGGATGGTCAAGGTTCTCGAGCGCATCCTACGCGGCGGCGGGCGCATGGAGGACATCGAGACCTTGTCGGACATCTGCAAGCAGATTGATGGGCGTTCGTTCTGTGCGCTGGGGGATGCTGCGGCATGGCCGATTGCTGCTTCCATCAAGCACTATCGCAATGAGTACGAACACTGGATTACCCAGAAGTGCTCGCCGGTGGCCCCCGAGCGCCTCGCTGTTATGGTGCCTTCGCTGTAGATCTCGGCGTTCGCGCCATCTATTGACCCGTCGGGGCGTGACGCCACCTTGCTCATCCTGGGCCGCAGCACCCACAGCGTCATGCTGAGCTTGTCGAGGCATAGGATCGGCAGCCGCGGAGTCGTATGGTCATGTGGCAGGTTGCGGCACTTACGGTCATGCTTCGACAAGCTCAGCATGACGGAACAGGTCGGACCTCGCGGTCTCAGCATCGCAGAGTGCCACAACTTCTTCAGCATGACGGCACAGGTGGTACCTCGCGGTCTCAGCATCGCAGAGTGCCACAACTTCTTCAGCATGACGGAACAGGTCGGACCTCGCGGTCTCACCATCGCAGAGTGGCACAGCTTCTTCAGCATGACGGAACAGGTCGGACCTCGCGGTCTCAGCATCGCAGAGTGCCACAACTTCTTCAGCATGACGGAACAGGTAGTACCTCGCGGTCTCAGCTGCGCAGAGTGGCACAGCTTCTTCGGCATGACGGAACAGGTCGGACCTCGCGGTCTCAGCATCCCAGGGTGCCACAACTTGTTCGGTATAGCCTTCAAGCCCCGTGGGAAGGCAGAGGGCGTGGTCAGTCAAATTCGCGCTGACTGGGGCATCCTTCAATCCCCGTGGGCAGGAAGAGGGCACGTTCGGTAGAACCTAGATACCATGAAGATAGCGATGATTGGGGCCGGTAGCGTCGGTTTCACCCGCAGGCTGTTCATGGACGTTCTCGCGGTGCCCGAGTTCAGAGAGTGCACCTTCCACCTGATGGACATCTCGCAGGAAGCCGTGGACATGGCTGCTGCCTTGTGCCGTAAGATGGTCAGCGACAACGCACTGCCAACCCGCGTAGATGCCGGTACCGATCGCAGGGCGGCCTTAGACGGAGCGGACTACGTGATATGTACCATTCGAGTAGGTGGGCTGGAGGCATTCGCACATGACATCGAGATTCCTCTGAAGTACGGCGTGGATCAATGTGTGGGTGACACACTCGGTCCAGGCGGTGTCTTCTACGCGCTGCGAACGATCCCCGTGCTGCTCGACATCGCCAAAGATATGCGGGAACTGTGCCCCGACGCACTACTACTCAACTATTCGAATCCGATGGCAATGAACTGCTGGGCCGTGAGGCGCGCGGGTGCAGTCCGAGTGGTAGGGCTTTGCCATGGCGTGCAAGGTGGGGCCGAGCAGATTGCCAAGGCCCTCGGCGTGCCCTACGAAGAGCTCGAGTACGTGTGTGCAGGGATCAACCACCAGACGTGGTTTATCCGTGTGGCACACCGCGGAGTGGATCGTACAGGCGACATACTCGCAGCTTTCAAGGCCGATCCAGAGCTGATGAAGTCGGAGCCGCTTCGCATAGACATGCTGGAACGTTTCGGATACTACTCCACCGAGTCGAACGGGCACCTGAGCGAGTACGTGCCTTGGTACCGCAAGCGGCCCGCCGAAAGAGACCGATGGGTAGATTACTCCACCTGGATCGGGGGCGAGACCGGCGGGTACCTGCGCTGCTGCCGAGAGAGCAGGGACGAGTATCGCGAGAACTTCCCGAAGTGGCTGTCGGGCGAGATGGACCAGATCGCGTTGGGCTCGCGCTCGCGTGAGCACGGGTCATACATCATCGAGGCCCTAGAGACGGGTCGACGCTACTGGGGGTGCTTCAACGTAGAGAACACGGGGCTGATCACGAACCTACCAGAGGGCTGCACGGTAGAGCTGCCGTGCATCGTGGATTCGACGGGCATCCATCCCTGCTTCGTGGGAGACTTGCCGATGCAGTGTGCCGCCACGTGTCGCGCGAGCGTCTCGGTGCAGGAGATGGCTGTCGAGGCGGCGCTGACCGGAGACAGGCAGCTCGTGCGGCTCGCAGTGCTGCACGACCCACTTACTGCCGCGGTGTGCAATCCCGAGGAGGTGTGGGCGATGGTGGACGAGATGTTCACGGCCCTCGCCCCGTGGTTACCACAGTTCGGGGGGTAATGCTGGTCCCGTAATGCGCCGCGCCGTTTGCGCGGGCGCGAAGCAGACTGCCACAATGTCGGTGGCTGCATGGCGGCCAACGCACTGGAGCACCGCATGAGCAACACTATTCGAATCACCATTGACGACGTCGAAGTCGAAGTCCCCGAAGGCGAGTTGATCGTCGAGGCGGTAAAGAGGATCGGCAAGGAAGTGCCGATCTTCTGCTATCACCCGCTGCTGAAGCCCGTCGGTATGTGCCGAATGTGTCTGGTCGAGCTGGGATTCCGTCAGGAGGACGGCAGCGTGCGAATGATGCCAAAGCCGCAGACCGCCTGCACGCTGCCCGCTAGCAAAGGGATGGTGGTGTACACAGAGACGCCGACGGTTGCCGCCGACCGCAAGGGGGTGCTGGAGTTCCTACTCATCAATCACCCCTTGGACTGCCCCATCTGCGACAAGGGCGGCGAATGTCCGCTTCAGAACAACACGATGTTCTACGGCCCCAGCACCAGCCGCTACATCGAAATCAAGCGTCACCTGCCCAAGGCGTTTCCGCTCAGCCGGTATGTCACGCTGGACCTGGAGCGGTGCATCCAGTGCGGGCGCTGCACCCGCTTCACCGAGGAGATCAGTGGCGACGGACAGCTCGCTATGCTCTTCCGCGGAGCCAATATGCAGCCTCGCACGTTCCAGATGACCGAGTTCACGAGCAAATTCAGCGGCAACACCATCGAGATATGCCCCGTGGGCGCGCTGACTAGCACGGAGTATCGCTTCCGGGCGCGGCCTTGGGACCTACACACATCGAAGACCCTGTGCACCGGCTGCTCGAATGGCTGCAACATCTGGCTGGACCACCGGCGCGGTGCGATGTCGCGCATTCTCGGCCGCTCCAATCCAGAGGTGAACGAGGACTGGACGTGCGATAAGGGCAAGTTTGGGCACCAATACTTGCGCAATACCGACCGACCAGGGACACCCCTGATCCGGAGAGGCGAGGCGTTAGTAGCCACCGACTGGCCCACGGTGTATGAGGAGATCATTCGCACCTTCGAGACCGGCGTAGTTACTTCGGGCCCGAACGGCGTTGCGGGGCTGGGCGGCGGATTCGGCACGACAGAAGACGCCTATATGTTCCAGAAGCTGTTCCGTCGAGGCTTCGGATCGAACAACGTGGATCACAGGCGGCTCGGCAGCGAGCGGTCGGAGATGGCTTCGCCGGCTCTAGCGCAGGGCCGACCTGGGATGCAGATATCGTTGACGGAGCTGGAGCGTGCGGGTTCCCTCTTCGTCTTCGGGATCGACCTATCAGACGAAGCACCCATCGTCTTCCTGCGAACGAGGAAAGCGTGGTTCCGGAATGCGGCACGCGTGGTCTGCGCCCACCACGAGCATACGGATGCCGAGGGATTTGCCGAGGTGAGCCTGCGCTACCGAGAGGGCTCCGAGGGTTGGCTGATTGGTGGTCTACTCCACCAGCTTGCAAGCCGCCCGGAATGCGACGGCATCCAGGGCATCGCCGCACTCCGGGAAAGCCTGGCGGACATCACCCCGGAGCGGTGCGCTGAGCAGACGGGGGTGAGCCCGGAAGCGTTGCGGCGGGCATCGGAGGCTCTCTCGACCGGACCATGCGCCATCTTGTACCGGTCGGCACTCGAGGCCGTGGAGGGTGGTCTCCTCAGCCTCGCGATGTTGACAGGAGGCACGCTGAACCGGCTCCTTCCTGACGCGGGGTCGCACGGAGCGATGGACATGGGTGTTCTGCCCGACAGCCTGCCTGGGCTTCGGAGCCTGAAGGACTCGACTGCGCGAGCGCACTTCGAAGCGGCCTGGGGAGGCGAGATACCCGAAGAACCGGGAATGGGCACGGAGCGAGTACTGCGAGCGTGCGCCGAGAACCGGATCCGTGCGCTGTTCCTCAACTGCTTCGATCCCCTCACAGACTTCCCAGACCGTGCGCTGGCGGAGAGGGCACTCGAGGAGGTGGACTATCTGGTGGTACACCACTTCGTCCGGTCCGAATGTGTGCAGTACGCGAGCGTGTTCTTGCCTGCGCAGTCTTGGGCGGATCGGACGGGTACTTTCACGAACGTGGAGGGGCGGGTGCAGCGTTTCGACCAAGCGCTGCAGCCGATTGGGGCAGCCAAGGCAACGTGGCAGGTGTGCGCAGAGCTGCTGTTCCGCATGCGCCAGATGACACCCCCCTTCGGTCCAGGCGATATCATGGCGGAAATCGCTCGGCTGGTGCCCGCGTATGCCGAATGCACCTATGATAGGATCGGGGAGCATGGAACCCGCATTGCGCCGCACAGGGAGCCGGCGGAGCCTGCAGTCACCCCCTATCACGTACCTACAGCCAAGGCCGAGAAGTAGGGTGAAGACGAACCCGGGGCTCGACTTCGATAGGAGCTTAGTCAGCCGAAGTGTGCCCGTAATCGAGCAGAGGATCTACGACGCACCGCTGACTGCAGCGCATATCAGGCTCTTGATCTCGTGCCTAGATCTAACCTCTTTAGCCGGAGATGACACCGACCAACGGGTACTGGCACTGTGCAAGCAGGCTCTGCTGCCAGCTCCCGGTCGAGAGGCCGACACTGCTCGTCCCGCAGCCGTGTGTGTGTATCCGGTCTTCGTGCCCCTCGCGCTGGGGGCACTGGTAGGTAGTAGTGTGCGCGTGGCGACGGTGGCGGCTGCGTTTCCGCATGGCCTCAGTCCCCTACCCTGTCGGGTGGCCGAGGTGCGCGAGGCGGTCGCGTTGGGTGCGCATGAGGTAGATGTAGTGATCCGCCGCTCGCACGCGCTCTGCGGCGAGTGGGAGGCACTGTACGACGAGGTGCGCGTCTTTCGCGAGGCGGCGCAGGAGCGTACGTTGAAAGTGATCCTGGCAACGGGTGAGTTGGCCCAGCCCGAAGTGATATTTCGTGCCGGGCTGACGGCGCTCATGGCGGGGGCGGACTTCATCAAGACTTCCACGGGCAAGGAGGCAGTGAACGCGACACTGCCTGCCGGCGTGGCGATGGTCCACGCAATACGTACCTACGCAGAGATCACCGGCTACCGCGCCGGGCTGAAGCCCGCTGGGGGGATCCGAACGGCAGAGCAGGCCGCGGAGTGGCTCGGGCTCGTGCGGCACGAGTTGGGGGAAGAGTGGCTGAGTCCAGCCCGGTTCCGCATTGGTGCTAGCGCTTTGCTCGCGGATCTCGTGGCTGGGTTGGGCTAGCAGGGCCGAGCGGTGCGCGCCCGCAATCTCGCCGACCCGGCGATAAGGCGAATCCGGCGGGAGGCCGGAATTACGCGAAGTTGGCGCCCTCGGCGGGAATCGAACCCACGCACCCGGCTCCGGAGGCCGGCGCTCTATCCGCTGAGCTACGAGGGCGCTCGCCTATGGCCTACCCGATGTGCGGACCGGTTGTCAATGTCGCGTCGGGCTCGGCAGCCGATACATGACCCCCTCCTCCAGGTTCCCCCTTCCGCAGAGCCTGCAGGGGGAACCGGTGCTCTTGTCTGCTTCGGCTCTGGCTACTACAGGCAGCCGCTCGTGTTGAGGAAGCAGGATCCGGACTGACCCCCTCCTCCAGGTTCCCCCTTCCGCAGAGCCTACAGGGGGAACCGGTGCTCTTGTCTGCTTCGGCTCTGGCTACTACAGGCAGCCGCTCGTGTTGAGGAAGCAGGATCCGGACTGACCCCCTCCTCCAGGTTCCCCCTTCCGCAGAGCCTGCAGGGGGAACCGGTGCTCTTGTCTGCTTCGGCTCTGGCCACTACAGGCCCCCCGCGTGTTGAGGAAGCAGGATCCGGACTGACCCCCTCCTCCAGGTTCCCCCTTCCGCAGAGCCTAC
>BTVI01000013.1:0-80123 GCA_045862955.1 Fimbriimonadales bacterium | reverse complement strand
GGAGGATTCATAGGCTTGTAGTAGGGAACGTACTTGAAGCCAAGACCGACCCTCGGATCGTCAGGCGCCGGCTCGCCCGGAAGGCAGGCAAAGAGGCGAAATGCCGTGCCTCCCGTGGTCGGCAGGAAACAACCCTCGACGCCGTTGAGATACTCTCGTGGGAGATCGACCTCCTCGTCCCATTCCTCCCCGTCGCCCGGGACTACGATCGTCAACGTGATAGGAGGCGAGGTTCTGCTATCCCATCTTAGGAACGCGACGCCAGGCTCCGCGGGTGCTTGATACAGTAGGCCGTTGTCGTCGACCTGAAGCACTCGGCCCCCGTAAGCCTCCCAGTGACTGACAAAGGCATCGCCTGGTTCCAAAATCTCGGCGCCCGGCAGGTCGGGGACCCACGGGGCATACCCCGAGTCGTGCGGCACGTCGGTTCGTAGGATGAGGATCTCACCCGGAAAGACAATGACCCGCGGGCCCATCTCAAATGGCGTTGCGCCCCATTCGTTGGGAAGTTGCGGAACCTGATCGTCAGGCACAGGTGCCGGCGTGCCCCCGACTACCTGGCCCGATCCCGAGACACCGGCAAGGAAGATTGCGACCCACGTTAGAAACTGCCTCATCGCAGTCACCTCCGCTCTTTCGCCGATTGCGAGCCAGTCACCCAGCAACGGTATTCTACTATGGCTTCTTCGGGCTGTCAATACCTACGGCGGGTGTGGGCTATGTATTAAGGCTCATTTTGTTATGCCACGCCCACCCTCGGATAGAGGCCCTGCCAAGAAGGCTTTCATACCTTTTGTGATGAGGTTTGGGCCTGAGGCTTAGGGGTTTGCCCCCTTGGCCAGCCAGCTTTGCCCTGACTACAACGCGGGTCGCAGCTAGTCACGGGACATTGCATGCCCAGTCGCTGCGGCTGCCGTCTCCGAACCGGCCTTCGACATCCACCCAGCCCAGCAGCCGAACGTCGGGGCACTGAGAACAGGCTCTAGGCGAGCGCTCCACGGCCCGTAACTTGCTCAGGTGCGGAATCGGGGCTATAATGGTTGGGGTGCTTTCCCCGTGAGGGGGTCTGATGGTTATTCGATGGATGACCCTAGCGATTGCAGCCGTGCTCGCTGATGCACAGGCGGCGCAGGCGTTTCAGGCCAGGTTGTACTTCCAGAACCTTACACTGGGCACGGATAACGCCGGGGACCTCCTCGTGGCCCCGGGCGACGAGGTTGCCATCCGGTTCAAATTCCTGGCTGACCAGCCAGGTGTCGATGTTTGGGGCACTCTCCAGGCTTTCATCGTTCTCGACGGGCACCGCATCATGACCGACGAACAGGCCAACACGTGGGCGCAACAGGTCGGGCCGAAGTTCGCACCGAAGACGGAATACCCGGTCCTCATTCTTTGGGAGCCCGATTACGGCCCGATGTGCGACTTCGGGATTGACCCAAGCGACTGCAATTACCCGCACGTGTGTGACAAGGGAATCTATGTGCTGGCGGGCGTACACCCATGGGCCCCAGGTGCGTCCGACTTCGACAAGGAGCTCTTCCGTTTCACCGTGCAACCTGGCTCGGTCGGGGAGGTGCTGGACTGGCACTTCGACGGGAGAGACCACGGAGTCGGTCTGTCAACGAGGATCATCGGCTGGGACCGCTTGACTTACGACATCACAGACAACCGGGTGGTGGTCGTACCGGAACCGGCATCTCTGGCGGCGTTCCTGGGCTTCGCGTCGCTGTTCACGTGGCGATTTCGACGATCTGGATGAAGCTCAGCCGTTCCAGTGGGGGACCCTCCAGATGACGATCTGGCTCGAGAACCAGATCATGACCGATGCAGATGCTAACACCTGGGCTCAGGAGGTTGACAGCAAGTGCACGCCCCGTTTCGACTTTCCCGTTCGCATTCTGCATCAGCCGAACTATGGGCGCATGTACGACTGTGCTATTGATCCCACTGACGAGGTATACGGGCCATCCACCGACCGCGGAGTGTATGCGCTTATCGGGGTCCGGGGCACAAGCGAGTTCTCGCGTAATTGGAGCGTAATGCTGTTCGACTTCACGGTAGGCCCAGCTCGTGTCGGCGATGTGTTGGACTGGAAGTTTGCGGGGCGTGAGACCGGCACAGGGCTCTCCACACGGATACTCGATTCGCTAGACCACTCCGTCGCGATCACAGACAATAGCTTGATGGTAGTGCCCGAACCCCCCTCGTATGCGCAGATGGCGGTCTTGCCCGCGCTCTCGGCCTTATGGTGGAGGCGAGCTCGCTGCGTGCGAGGACGGGTACGAAGGCTAGGACCGGGATTGCCTCGACGTTCGGCTGCTGGGGTGGTCCGTGCACGGGGGCTATGCAGCAACCAGCAGCCGCAACGTCTAGGCGTCGTACGCGGCGCCAGCTCGTCATGCTGAGCCTGTCGAAGCATGCGTCCGGGCCCCGCAGACGAGGGTTGTCAGGGCGACAAGGCACGGCATTCGGCTACATGCTTCGACAGGCTCAGCATGACGGACACCAGGGGCCCAGCCTGGACGGCGGGTGGAAGGGATAGCGGCGGCCCACAAATGCAGGGTCGCGGGGCCGGAGGAGAAGGATCACTCCCCCTTCTGCAGATACACCTTCTGGTTCGGCATGTCCCAGGTGGTGATGAAGCGGTTCCACACCGACTGGCCGATGTGCCGCCAGCCCGGCTTCTGGGCGATGAATACCTGAACGTCGGGGACCTTCACCGATCCGATCTGCAGCGTCACCTTCGGCCCTACCATGTACGGCACCGGCGCGTCCTCCAGCACGGGCCCGGAGGCAGTGAGCCCCAGTTCCTTAGCGAGCTCCGAATCGACGAACACGTCGCTCAGCCCAGTGTGCGCCACGAAGTCCTTGGTCTTCCCGCCGATGGTCACCCTGACCTCGATTCCCTTTCCCCGGTCGGCTACGAACGGCACCGCATCACCCGAGGGCGGACCGGATACCGTGTCGGGGTCGGATAGAATGAGCAGGTCACGCTTCGGGTCCACGCTCCATCGGTAGCCCTGAAGAAAGCTGAGGCCGATGACGCCGTCCAGCGGATGCAGCTTGGCGACGGCCTCGTCGGGCGCAGCCAACCCGTAGGTGGCCTGTCCGGAGAACTTGCCCGCTGTGACGCGGAAGCCTCGAATCCATTTGGCTCGTATCTTTTCTCCGCCCGCCCAGTCCATCGAGATGGCGGATCCCAACTTCAGGCCAGCACGCTCGGCGGCCGACTCGGTGACCACGATCGTGCCCACGTTGGTGTCGAGGGCGAGCTTGAGTGCAGGGCCACCGTTGAGTGCTACGTTGGCTGCGAACACGCGGTTGTCGCGTCCCTCGGCCTTCTTGCCGCCAAAGGGCACGAGCGGGATCTCCCAGGTCCCCTCGGCCGCCTGGGCCAAGGTCAACCCTATCACGAGAACCGTTGCTATCATCTTCGTTCCTCCCGCCTCCTGCGCTCCGCCGCCGCCTGGTAGGCCAGCGATCGCCGCAGAAAGGCTAACGCATAGCCGCAGTCGCTCCCCTCGCGCTCTATCTGCTTCGCCGCCGCCAGAAAGGTCTCGGCATCGCCCACCAAGCCTTTGCTGTGCATCACCAACGCCAAATCGAGCAGCCGCTGCCGATGTCGCTCGGCGGTGTCCTCGTCGAACAACTCTCGCGCCGCCCTGCGCTCTGCCTCTTGCATCCTCTGCTCCCTGACGTGCTCTTCCACGGCCAGCTTGCTGTCCATTACCTCTGCCAGCACGTCTATGGCCCGCCGAAGCCGCGGCAATTCATACTGCCATCCTGCAGTCGGGATCGAGTACATCGTCTCTTCCGCCGGCTTGTGGTTCTCGGACAGCTGGACCAACTGCTCTGCCGGGTGCTCCATCGGGGCCTCCGCCCCTTCCAGAGCCGACCCCCAGTAAGCCATCACGTTGGGTGTGCGCAGTCCCGCCTCGCGCGTCTCACGGAGGGCTATGGCCATCCGGTGCTTGACGTAGTCAGGCGAAACCTCCGCCATCACCAGCGGCTGGATCTCACTTTCTAGTTGTTTGACGAAGCTCTCGAGGTCGTGTGTCGAGTATGTGCGCTCGTCAGCGAGAGTGATGCCCCTGCCTTCCTGCACGTGCACCTCGAGCATGCGGTACGTGAGCGGCTTGTCCGGACGGGCGAGGAATAGCCCCGTGGTGCCGCTCCCGTCTGCCGAGGTCATCCATGCACGCCAAGGTTGGGTCTCTACGACTGCCTCCATGGACCGCGGAGCCTCCGAGCGCGAGACGAGGCCCGCTTGCTCCAGCAGGAAGCGGGCCTTCCGTGCCGCCTTCCGCAGGGCTTTCGGCGTGTCGGCCCCGGTGTCCAAGGCTTCCAGGGCGGCGTTCAGGTCGGCGGCGAGTCGTGGGTCCGAGCGCGCCTCCGCAACTTGCCAGCGGATCATCGAATCGATCTCCGATTCGGACTGCTCCAGCAGGCGCGTGCGGATGGCTTCCGCTTCGGGTGAAAGCATAGGGCTATCTTTCGTCATCATCTGGGGGTCAAAGGTACGCCCTCGGCCACCGTTTCTCCTCCCTGGCGCTAGCGGCCGAGGCCGGTGAAGAGCACACGGTCGAGCGCTCGGCGCGCTTGCTCGCGCACGGCACTGCCGTCGGAGGCCGTGCTGTAGGCGAGCTCATAGCTCCTGGCTGCCTCCTGTACCAACCCATCCGTCTCCAGCGACACCCCGACGGCCAGCAGTAGCTCGGCGGCATGGTCGGCATAGGCCTGAGCAACCTGAACCTGCCCGAGACGCTGCGAGAGGTCACTCGCCGCTTGCCAGTGCTCGGCAGCGGTGATCAGCGCCTCCCGTTGCTCGTATCGGCTGCGCACCCCCTGCGCCACCGTCTCGTACAGGCGGCCGAGGTCGGTGCGATAAGCCGGGTTGGCAGGGTCGTCATCGGCCGCTTGGGTGAACCACTCTACTGCGGGCCGAATTGCACCCTCCCGTAGTAGTCGCTTGCCCTCCATCTCGGCGGCCACCGCCCGATTGCGGCGAACGGTCTGCGCGAACTCCTTCGTCCGCGCACGTTGCTCCAAGTCTGTAAACGCCTGGAACGCAGCCGCTGGATCCCACTTCGCCAGCTCTGCCGCCCGAGCCAACTCTGCTGCCAACGCCAAATCGTGCTGTTCGGAGACGCGGCCCTCGTACCACTTCTGCACCCCCAATACGGCCCCGAAGAGCAGCCCCACCGCCGCCGCTCCTATCAGGAAGGTGAGCAGGACGGTGCCCAGCATGTGCTTGGCTCGCGGGCTGAGCAGCGGAGGCGGAGGCGGGTCGGCCCAGCCCTTCGGAAAGGCCGGGAAGGGGGCCTGCTGCGTAGGCAGAGGCGGGGGCTGGACGCCGCCAAGAGACGTCGGAACGGTGTAGGGGACAGGCGGAGGATAAGAGCTTGCCGTTGCGTTGGGCAGCCAAGGGGCCACCGGCTGCGCGCCCGCGCGCTTCACCTCGTCCAGGGCTTCGTCGAGGGCCGACGCCATCTCGGACGCCGACCCGTAGCGCATTACTAGCGCCTTCTGCAGCGCCTTTCGGATCACGGCCTGCAAGGGTTCGGGCACGCCAGGCGCAGGAGCGGGCTCGGTGTGGCAGATGGCGTACGTGATGCTCACCACGCTATCCCCCGAAAAGGGTTTCGCTCCCGTCAGCGTCTCGTATAGGACCACGCCGCAAGAGAAGATGTCCGTACGCGCATCCAAATCACGCCCCACCACCTGCTCGGGAGACATGTAGCTGGGTGTGCCGAACACCTGCCCGTCTATGGTGATGGACTGCTCGAAGGTGAGCCGAGCAATCCCGAAGTCGGTAAGTTTGACGCGCCCGTCCGCTAGTATCTGAATGTTCTCCGGCTTGATGTCGCGATGCACAACGCCGTGGCGGTGCGCGTAGCCCAGGGCGTCCAACACCTGCTTCATGATGGGCACGGCCTGCTCCGGGGGGAGGCTGCCTTCGGCATCCAACAGCTCTCGAAGGTTGCGCCCCTCGAGGTACTCCATGGCGATAAAGTGCCTGCCAGCGTCCTCGCCCACTTCATAGATGGTCACGATATTGGGGTGAGCAAGGCTGCCGGCAGCCTTCGCCTCGCGATAGAAGCGCCGCAGGCGTTCTTCGCGCTGGGTCGGCGTGCCTGCGGAGGGAAGGACGAGCTCCTTCAGGGCGACGCGCCGGTTCATCCCCGGATCGTAGCCCTCGTACACGATGTCGTTGCTGCGGGCTATCTCCCGGATAATCTGGTATCTACCTAGGGTCTGTTGCGACGCACTCATCTCAGGCGCAGGCCTTTGCACTCGGCCCACACCATATAGTACGTGCACGCACGGCGGAAATGGATGGGCGTCCCCCTCAGCGCTTGCTCAGCAGTCCGACAGAGGTCCGGTTGATCACGGGGTAGGGAACTCCGGGACCCTTGGCGTCGGCCCAGAGCACCCGGTTCATCAGGGCCATGTCCATCGCGTCGCACTCCTCCAGATTGAGCGCGAGCGATTCCCTGGCCATGACGGCGTTCTCCGGATTCCGCTCGTCCGTGGAGACCCTGTTCGCCACCGCCTTGTAGGGTTTGGTGTTCGGTTTTCCTCGAAACAGCGAGTACATAGGGGCGGCAGCCGCATCGTACTGGTTCAGCGGCTGAAGGCCGAGCAGCAATTGAATGGTGCGCAGGACGGAACAGGTGGTGTACAGGTTGGAGTCAGTCACTCTCAACCGTGAGTAGGGGCTGATTACCAGGCACACGCTGCGATGGGCGTCTACGTGGTCGGGACCATTCTGCGCATCGTCCTCCAGAACGAAGATTGCGGTCTGCCGCCAGAACTTGCTGTGTGTCACTGCTTCCACGAGCTGTCCGAGCGCCAAATCATTGTCCGCCACCATCGCCCGTGGCGTCCACGCGCCGGGTCGCGTTCCCGACGTGTGGTTCTGCGGGAGGCGAACGATCTGCAGCCTCGGCATCTCCCCTTCCTTCTCGAAGCGTCGGAACTCCTCGAGCCAGACGGCAACACGGTCCACGTCCTTCACCTGCAGGTTGTAGCTCGGGAAGTCCGGGCAGAAGTGCCCTTCGAGCGACGGGACGGACGCGCGCCGGACGACACTGGTTCCTTGCCGCTCCTCCTCCACGAACTCCCCGTAGGAGCGATAGGACACGCCGGCACGTCGAGCGGCATCCCAGATATATCCGGCTCGCGGACGAGACAGCGGATTGGTACCCTCGTAGTCGTAGCCACCACCGTGCCCGCCGTAGCCGTAGGGCCAGCGCTTCTCCACATAGTCGTTGGCGTAAGCCGCCGTGGACCAATTGTGCCCGTCCGCGCTCACCTCGGCATCCACGTAGAAGTTGTCCAGCAGGGCGAACTCCCGCGCCAGCTTGTGTTGGTTGGGGGTGATGGCCTCTCCATAGATGCACAGGCTAGGGTCTCCCCGACCCTGTGGCATGTCGCCGAACACCTGGTCATAGGTTCGGTTTTCTTTGATCACGTAGATGACATAGCGAATCGGTGATGGGTCGCCGGGTCTGCTGGGTAGCACGCTGCCCCGCACCGGAACGGCCGCTCTCAGCAGCGAGTCACGATACGGACTATTCTGGACGACGCGCGCAGTCATTCGCCTCAGGGAGCGCTCGTCCGGCACGTCCACGAAACGTACCTCGGATGTCAGCAACCGGGCGATGTATGAGCGGTCCGAGTTTGCTTTCGGCTGGGCCCCTTTCGAAGCGAGAGCCATCAGCTTCCTGCCGCTGCGCGATACGCTGACGGCACAGGTGTACCACCCCGTCGGGATGAAACCGAGCAACTCGGTCTCACCACGCTCCGAGATGTCCACGACGGCCACGCAGTTGTTATCGGCAACCGCGACGTACAGACGCTGGCCGTCGGGACTGAACGCCAGGTCGGTCGGGCAGCTTCCTTCCGGTGCCAGGGGGTGAACGGACACGCGAACGCGCTCAGTCACTCTATTGCGTCCCGGATCGATGACGTAGACGCTGTTGTCCGCCGCACAGGCGACGAAGAGCCGGTTGTCCAACGACATGGCCAGAGCATTCGGGTGCGGACCCACCGGGATGGCGTCCAGAGGTTTCAGGTCCTTGGCAGAGTACACCAACACCCGCGAGCGCAGCCAATCGGACACGAACAGCTTGTCGCCCTCTTCGGAAAGTGTCAGGCCGTAGACTCGCCCCATCGTAGGTACGGACTGCGTCTGTCCGGAGTCCAGGTCGAAGCGAAACACCTCGCCCGTATCCACCGTGCCTGCGAAGAGAGCCGAACCATCCGGGCTTACGGCGACTCCCGAGACGAAGCCCTTCTTGGGCAGGATCAGGGGGTCCCGATGCCGGCTCGGACTTCCCAACTCGATATCCCACACCTTGCCCGAGCCCCCACCGCTGACGAACAGTCGCGGCTGCTTAGGGTGGTAGGCGATGCCGAGCCACGCATGCTCGACATCCACTCGTTCCGTCGTGCGCTCGGTCTCGACGTCCACGAGAGCCACCCAATGCTTGTCGGCGCCGCAGTGAAGGACTGCTAGCTGCTTCCCGTCGGGCGATTGCGCCATCGTGAGTGCGCCAGGACCCAGGGACAGTGCTCGCCCTGCAGGCGAGATCGTCCAGCCATTCGGCAGCAGGATCGTTCCGTCGCGTTGGGGGCCCGGAGTGCGGACCGCGGGCCGCCAGCCCGCAATTAAAAGGGCTGCAGCGATGAAGGGCAGAGCGCAGAGCACAGCGATCCAGCGTTTCGGCATGGCTTGCGTTTCGCCGGCCTAGCCCAGGCGTCCTCTGCAATCTAGGTCATTCGCCGGGCCGGCAGCCTTAGCAGGCAACGGGCAAGCCCATCCCGATGTATACTGGACCCGAAACCTGCTATGCCAAAGCGAATCCACACCGTCGGCGACCGGACCGAAGTTCGTTTTCGCTTCAACGGCCGCTCGCTCCATGGGTACGAAGGCGAACCCGTGGCCGCAGCTCTGCTGGCTAATGGGATCGAGTACCTCCACCGAAGCCCGAAGCTCCGTCACCCGCGCGGTGTCCGATGCGCCAACGGGCGTTGCGGCCAGTGCATCGTCAGCATAGATGGCCGGCCCAACGTGCGATGCTGCGTGGAGCCTCTACGCGCCGGCATGGACGTGCGAAGTCAGACGGGCTGGCCCAACTCCGAGTTCGACCTCCTTCGTCCGCTCGGGGGGATCGTCGCGAACCTGCCTCACGGCTTCCACTACCGAATGTTCATCCGTCCGCTGGCGCTTCGTCCGTGGATTCATCGCTTCGTGCGTTCGCTGGGCGGGTTCGGCAAGGCGGATCTGCGCATCCAGAAGCCGGAGCCATTTCCACCCGCGCGGAAGCCGTTGGATGTGGACGTGCTGGTCGTGGGCGGCGGGGTGTCAGGGCTGTCGTGCGCGCTGGCCGTGTGCGGGGTGGCTTCGACCGTGATCATCCTAGACGATCAGTTCGAGCTGGGTGGGCATGCGCGGTTCGATCCCCGGGGCGATGCGAGGCGCCTCTCGGCAGAGCTTACACGTGCAGTGGCAGAGCGCTGCGCGGGGCCTGGATGCACCACCGCGGGCGGCAGCGGCTCCATCGAAGTGCGACTTCGGCGAATGGTAGTATCGTACGATGCGGGTGTAGTCGCGGCGGCAACGCCGGAAGGCATCGAGAAGTTCCGGCCCAGAGTGCTCGTGTTGGCGACGGGCGGGTACGACTACATCCCGCCGTTCGAAGGTAACGACGAGTTCGGCGTGTTCGGCGAGCGGGCAATCCTGCGACTGCTGGTGGACTGGGGCGTGACACCGGCACCTCGCTGCATCGTCGCTGGGGAGGGAGCCGAAGCCTTTGCCGAGGTTCTGAGCCGCCTCGGCGTGTACAGCGAGGCCGAGCCCGAGCCGAGGCATCCTTCGCCCGAGGAGGCGTTAATCACCTGTGGCTCCATTCCTACGTACGAGCTGCAGTACCACGCAGGGCTGTGCATGGGTGTGGACGAGCGAGGGGCCGCAGTGGCACTCTTGGGCGAAGGCGGCGTGTCTTCACGTCCCGACGTGTTCGTGACGGGAGAAGCGGCGGGCAACTGCACTTACGCAGAAGCAGCACGCCGAGGCGCCGAAACCGGTGCCGCGGTGGCGCGAGCCCTCGAAGGCGACATCCCATCCTGGACGCCTGCGCCTTCGAAAAACGGGCAGTACCGAGTTCAGGGGCCTGTGGCCGGGGCGATGTTGTGCTTCTGCGAGGATGTCACCGAGGAGGAGTTCGCCGAAGCGCTCGAGGGCGACTTCCCGGACATCGAGTCGGCCAAGCGATACACCAGCATGTCCATGGGACTTTGTCAGGGCAAGTACTGCTTGCATCGCGCCCGTGAGCTGACGTCGTTCGTGAACGGCGTGCCCATGGACCATGTGCCGATCACCACGCAGCGTCCACCCGTAGTCTCGGTGTCGTTCGGGGCGCTTGCGGCGGAGGCGGAGAAGAAGCCGTGAAGAAGCGTGCGGACGCCGTCATCATCGGTGCGGGCGCTTCGGGACTGGCCATCGCCTACTGGCTCACCGCACGAGGCATGAACGATGTGCTCGTGCTGGACAAGGGGTACATCTCGTGCGGAGCCACGGGTCGGTGCATGGGTGGCATTCGCGCGCAGTTCGCCAACGAGCCAGACATCAGGCTGGCCCTCGGGGCTCAGCGGCTCTACGAACGGCTGGGGCACATGCTCGGCTTCGACCCCCTTTTCCGGCAAGGCGGTTACCTGTTCCTGGCCTTCGACGAGAACGACCTGGAGCACTTCCGGCGCAACTCGGAGGTGCAGAACCGCTTCGGCGTACATAGCCGGCTGGTAACGGTTGGGGAGATGAAGCGCCTTGCGCCGGCGCTCTGCACGGACACGGTGGTGGGAGGCTGTTTCAACCCGAAGGACGGGATCGCCGTACATTTCGCGGTGACGTGGGGACTCGCGGAGAAAGCGAGGAAGCAAGGTGCGACCATAGAGACGTTCACCCCCGTAGAGCGGATCGAGACCGCCGGCGGTCGAGTCATCGGGGTAGAGACATCGAAGGGCTTCATCGGCTCGAACATCGTCATCTGTGCGGCGGGCATGCACAGCGTGGACCTACTGAAGCCTCTCGGCATCGCGTTGCCTCTGAGGGCGATGAAGAGGGAAGTGCTGGTGACGGAGCCGATCCGGCCGTTCCTGGACCCGATGGTCGTGTCGCTGCGAGGCCACTCGATGGTGCAGACCATGCGTGGCGAGTTCGTCGCCGAGTGTGAGGAGGGTGAGGAGGAGATGGACACCATGAGCCAGGCATCCTCGTTCGCCTACTCCGAGATGGCAGCGCGCAAGGTGCTAACGCTGTTCCCCTGTCTGCGGGATGTGCGCGTGCAGCGCCAGTGGGCGGGCACCTATGACATGAGTCCCGACCACCGTCCCATCATCCAGGCATTCGACTCTCCCAAGGGTCTGCTCACAGCAGTCGGCTACTCGGGCCACGGATTCATGCTCGCGCCAAAGGTGGGGGAGATCATCGCCGACCTGGCACTAACCGGCCGCTCCGAATTCGACGTCTCCACCTTCCGCGTTGAGCGCTTCTCCGATCCCAACCTCCGCATCGAGACAACGGTCATCTAGTCACGCACCACGCACGCTGCTCCGTGTGATCCACTACGAGGGGTTACGAGGGACGCACCGTACGGTAGTTCGCGGCTTTGCGACTGCGCGAACCCGCTCGCACGGTCCCGCACTCGTGGCATGCAAAGCGTCGGCCCCGAGGAAGAAACCTCGGGGCCGACTTACTACCTCTATCTGCTTCTCCGCCGTCGGGCCTCGGTGCGGCGGACACCAGCTTCTACAAGGTCACAGGAGGCTGCTTACCAACGCGGCTTTCGGCCGCCACCCGACTGCCCACCGCCGCCGGAGGGGAATCGGCCGGGCTCGCGAGGACGAGCCTCGTCCACGCGAAGGTTTCTGCCCTTCATTGAGTATCCGTCGAGCTTGCTTATGGCTTCCTTCGCCTCTTCGTCCGACGACATCTCGACGAACGCAAAGCCGCGCGACTGTCCTGAGAATTTGTCCGCCACCACGCTAACCGAGGTAACGGTACCTGCCTGGGAGAAGACGTCCTGGAGTTCCTCCTGAGTGACGTCGTATGCAAGATTGCCGATGTACAGCTTCTTACCCAATGCTGCCTCCTGAAATGTTGAGCCACTGAACTGCCGGCCGCTCCAAGGAGGCCCTCTCGAAGCTGCACGACATACAGACGACACGTTAGTTTAGCAAAGAGTCACGGGAATTGCAAGCCGAGGCTCGATTTCACGCGATCTCTCTGGCCCAAACCAGGTCAATCTAGGGCCTTATACAGTATCCATCGGCAGTTCGGAGCTTCTTGCGGGAGGGTGGTGTGGCGCGCGGCTCGCGCCGAGGCCGGCGTCAGGTGGAAATCGGCGAGATGCTTGGTGTCCGTGGGCCTTGCGTCGCCTTCGTGCTCTCGTTCCCGATCTGCGTAGCGCGTTTTCGGTTGCCTGCCTTCGATGGGGGACAACTCTCGGTACAGCTCGTACACCCGGTTGCGGTCGGTCAGCACGCGGTAGAAGCTCTTCGGGCGCTCGCCCATCCACCACTCGCCGACCTCGACCCAGTGCTCCAGGCAGCCGACTACACACTCGCGCCCGGTGGGCCAGTAGATGACGGTGGGGCGACCGTCGTCCCCCTCCTCGATGTGCACGGGTTGCTCGATGAAACGGGTCATGGCCTAGATGGGTGGGGTGGAGGTTCTCGGATCGTCTGGCAATGCCGCCACTCTTCGCGAGCTTCCCTTAGCGCCTGGGTGGGTGTTCTCGGGTCGTCTGGCAATGCCGCTACATTGTCTTGCACGCTCCCTAGACCGCCATGCAAGAGCCCCGCTCCGTCATGCTGAGCCTGTCGAAGCATGCGCTCGAGAGCCGCACGATACCGACCCAGGATATTGACGGTGCGGCATCCACCGCCATGCTTCGACAGGCTCAGCATGACGGAATCGACTCCGGGTGCCTTTGAACGCTACCCGTCGGCATGACGGATCCGGGCGAGTCTGCCTGCGACTCGGAGGCATCATCCGGCGATGGTGGCCGTGCGGGAGCGGGTACAGGGCGCAAAGTCGAGGCGGGAGGGCAGACCTCGACGGGTTTGCTCTGCTCTGGCGGAGGCGACGGAGGCTCCATGGCGATGGGTGGTATTCGTAGCATCACTTACCCCGGCAATTCGTAAAACGCACGAAGACGCTCTCGGCGTGGCGAAGGCGGATCGCGAAGCACCGCCCTTTCGCCGAAACGTCGGCATGCCCAGCGCACCGCGCTCTCGAGGAGCGTGCGACGTGCTGCGGCCATCGGATCCGAAAACAGGTCGGGCTGTCCCGTTGCAGGAGCAGGATCGAGCTCCATCCGCAACGTGAGCCGATGAATCGCCGAAGCAGGAGAAGCCCTTCGGAAGAGGCGTCGGCACACGGAACGCACTCGAGCGGGCTCTCGGATAGGTGATGGCAGTTCCGCCGCTTGTACGAGCGTGTCCTTTTCGGTCTCGACCTCCAGGATAATATGCCTTGCCCATCCGTCTTCGCGGGTTAGATGCTCGGATGCCGCGTCGGCTACTTTATCCAACACCCACAGGGCCACCTGCTCGTTGTCAATCTCCGTGGAAGGAGAGTGCAGAGTGAGCGTGCGAGGAGGGTACAGCGCACGCACTGGCTCCGGATCGTGCCCTCGGATCAGTTGGTAAAGCCTTCGCCCTTCGGGGCCGAAACGTCGCACCATCTCTGCTTCGGGAACAGGTAGCAGGTTGCCCAGCGTGTGCATGCCGAGCCGAAGAATGCGCTGAAGCAGACCAGGGTCCACCGGCAGCTCCACCACCGGAAGCCTGCGGAGGAACTCTGCCTGCGCCCGCTTGGGAAGGAAGAAGGAGAAAAACGGCTGCTCACGTCGGTTCGGCTCGGGCGGCTGCACCGTCGCGGCACTCCACTCCTCGGTGGCGCGGCGGCAGGCGAGAACGGCGAGGGTCTTGTTGGTGGAGAGACCCGCAACGGGGGTGATGCCGGCAATGGCCTCGGCAATCGCCCGAAGCAGGTCGTGCAGCTCCTGACCCGGTGTGGGCGCGTGTGAAAGGTCTACGAAGGCTGCGTGTGGCGAGACGGGCTCGATCAGCGAGCTGACACGAGCGCACGGGTTCAGCCAACGACGCTTCGTTTCTCGTTCCCGGTCGCGGTCGTACTCCAATACCGTCAGCTCCGGGGCGAAGGAGTAGGCGGAAGTCAGGAGCATGCCGTCTTCCACGCCCTTGCGGCGCGCGGGGGCGTTGGCTTCCAGCACTCGCTTGCCGACGGCCACTGCGCCAGGGTGCTCCGGGTGAATGCGCATCGCGGCGAGGTAGAAGCCGCGTGCCTCGATGAATGCCACGCAGCGCTTCACGATGGGTTGATTATACGATTTTAGTAGACGTTTGTCAACCCATTGTCTGGAACCTTTGCGTTTGGCTCGCTAAGGCACCGAGAGGGCAGCCAACTCCACCACCTCTCTCGGCGAGGCGGTCCCGGTGACACCGATCTTGCGGATCGTCACCCCCGCACACAGGTTAGCCAATTCGGCTGCCTCCTGCGTGCTCGCCCCTGCGCATAGCGCACACAGCATGCCCGCCGCTGCAGCATCCCCCGCGCCGACGATGTCAATCTCTTGGGGGGCAGGGGGAGCGGGCACAATGCCCTCTCCATCCTCGCCGCAGAAAGCGATCCCCCTCGCCCCCAGAGTGACGAACACCCGCCTCGCTCCTCGTTCACGCAGTGCACGCGCCGCATCCACTGCGTTACCCGCGGTCACCTCGTGCCCGAGAGCGCTGGCAGCCTCCGACGCGTTCGGCTTGACACACATTCCCCGAAACTCCCCAATCCTCGCCCTGCTATCCACCAGCACCGTCAGGGCAGGAAAGTCCCGCACTAGCTCCGCCAGCCGTTCCCTCATCCACTCGCTCACCAGCCCGAACGCATGGGTGCACTGATCCGAAACCATCACGCCGTCTAGCCGCGGGGCCGCTTTAGCGAGCGCGCTCACGACCTTGCTCTGCAGCTTGCGCGAAGGCGGCTTGCGGTTCTGGATGTCCAGCCGCTCCATCTCGCGGCCCGCTACCATCGGCTTCATGTAGGTGGGTGTGCGCATCCCCTGCGACATGATCACCGAGCCAGTCTCGATTCCGCGGTTTCGCAGCGCTCTGAGCAGGTCGAACCCCTCGCCGTCGCAGCCGACGAAGCCCATCGCGTGCACCCCGCCCACTCCGAGCGCCTTCAAGTTGGATGCTACCGTGCCAGCAGCCCCCGGGAACTTACGCACTTCAACGACCTGCCGCGCCTCGAGCCCTGTCTCCAACGAGCGCTCCGACACAGACGGGTCTACGTCGAGATACTTGTCCAGAAAGAAATCGCCCAGGACCGCGATGCAGAGGGAAGGGAAGCTCTGTAGCAGGTTAGCCAGGCGTTCGCGGGTCATGTTCCCTCAGCCTGAGCCAGAGTGTGCGGATCGTGTCCCGGTGGTCGCCCTGCACGTAATAGCTTCGCCCTCCGTCCGCAACCGTGCGCACCAATATCGTCTTCCAGGGGCGGTAGTAATACCGCGCATCGGTCTTGGGTGGCTCTTCGTGATAGTCACCGGTGATGGGCAGCAGGTCGAACACCGCAGTAGTGAAGTTGGTGATGGTCCGGCCTTCCTGCCGCGCCACGTTGCGGGCCATCGAGAGCGCTTTCAAGTACACTTCCGGTCCCATCACCGCAGAGCCGAAGTTCAGGAACACTCCGCCTTCCAGGTTCTCGATGCTATGCGCATAGATTAGGAAGTCGCGATACGAGGTGAGTCCCGTCGCTGCCGCGTCGAAGTTGGGATGCTCGTGCAAGATGTCGTAGCCGATGCCCACGTGTACGGTGACAGGCACCCCCAGCCGGTACCCCATCGCGAAGATACTGTCGTCCCGATTGGGGTACTGCTCTCGCTCGATCATCCTGCCGATGGCCTCGCCAAGACCGATGCCGTCGCGGGCCCCTTCCACCGCGGCATGGTTCAGTTCGGCCGTCTCGCGCCACATGCCGAACCGCCCTTGCTTAATGTAGAATGGCACGCTCTCCGAGGTGGCGCCGAAACGGGACAGCTCGAAGTCGTGAATGGGGCCCGCGCCGTTGGTGGCCACGTGTGTCACGTAGCCCTGGCGCATCAAATCGATTACGAACCGGCACAGGCCCGACTTCACCACGTGTGCACCCATCGAGAGCAGCACCGTCGCTCCCCGGTCGCGAGCGCGCAGAATGTCGCGTGCGATGGCGCAGATGTCGGGGTTCGGCATCGGCTCGAAGGGCTCGTCGAGTCGCGGCATCTCGTCCAGCCGGTGCAGGTTCTCGCGGTTGGCGAACGGCTCGATGTGCAGGCGGCTGACGTCGAACATCGGATACGGCATCTCCCTCAGGTTAGGCGCACGAGCCCGATCTCCTGTGCATACACCGGTATACTCCGCCCATGCGCTGGGTGCACATTAGCCTGTTCGTCGCGGTTGTTGCGCTGCTCGTGGGATGCGGCGGGTCGAAGTACGCGCAGGCCGAATTGGATGCTGCACGAAATTTCATCCAGGCGACGAAAATCGAGAAGAGCGAGGGTGAGGTCATCGAACTCGCACGCTCTGCACTGAAGGACGCCGGTGCTCGGGTGAGCGCAGAGAACGTGAAGCAGGTGCTGGAGGGCGCACACCTAACCGACCCATCGAAGGGTCTTCAGAACATCCCCGACATCGCCCGCCAAGTTGCGGCGTACGAGAAGGGCGACCTGGCAGAGTAGCTACTGCGCCTTTGGGAGTGCGCGAGCAGGCTCGCGCTGTGATAGCCTACCTAGCAGCAGCGGCCGTCCGAGCCTATGGGAGTCGCCGCAGTCTCGATAGCGCGAGCAGGCTCGCGCACTCCCAAACGGGCGCGAAGTGTCACATGTCCCGCACGAGCACCACGTCGGAGTCGCGATCGCCGTCGTCGTCTTCCTTGTTCGGTCCGGCGGAGTAGAGCTTGAAGCGGTAGTCGCCCAGCCGCTTGTAGATCAGCGGCTTGCCGGTGAAGGGATCGGTGGCAGTCTCCCCTAGGTTCAACTTCGAGAGGTCCGCCGGCGTCACTCCATACCACCAGCGGTACTCGAGAACTGCAGCGTGCACGGCCAGTAGCTGCAGTCGGGCCCGGTCGGCAGTGAACCGATCGGCTATTGTGGACCACGGCGGCATCAAGGCCCGTGCGAGCAACCATGGCCAAGAACCGTCGTCCTCCTTCAGCGGGTCCGGGTACGTGCGCTCCCACGCGGGCTTCTGAAGCTCGGCAAGCAGCTCGCTGTAGTACCGGCGTACGATCTCTTGCGCTTGTCTGGCCGCTTGCTCCAGCAACTCGGGATGTTCTTCCACAGCCGCCCTCAGCGCGGCAGAATCTTCGGTCCAGCCTTCCTCCAAATCTCCATAGCCGAATTCGATCAGATAGCTCACCCAGTCTCTTTCGCCCGAGCGCTGCAGGAACTCCAGGGAACACCGCAGCTCTCCCATCAGCATGCTCGGCACCCCGCTCGGGTGCTCGAGCAACTGCTCGCATACCTTACGGAGGTACTGGCACTCCCTGTAGTCCAGCTGGTCGAGCCGCCGCGCGAGAGGGGCTAGCGACAAGCCGCTGCAGACCACCCCGACCAGGCCTGAAATCAGCATCTGCTGGTCCAGCAGCTGTCCCAAGCGATAGCCGTCACGAAAGCTGTCAATCGCCTGCATTTCGCGGCCGTCGGCGAAGTGCACCTCCTGCTCGGCGCTCAGCAGCTTCGCGAGACGCCGAAGGTGCCCGTACCCAGGCAACGGCGTGTCGAAGGTCACACTCTCGCGGAAACGGAAGCTCTCGCGCGCCAACCCGGTGCGAATGCGAGCAAGCACCGCTTTGCAAGAAGTGACCGTGGAGCGCTTGTGCTGCAGTGTGGCCTGTCCGTCGATCCACAGCTCCTCGTACTCGCGGAAGGCTCGGTTCCCGTCCAGCATCTCCGCGGCGATGAGAAGGTCCTCGATGCCGTTGTCACCCGTGGGGTTAGGGAACACTTGGTTGAGTAACCATCCAGGCTTCCGCGGTTCCTGGGGCTGGTCTTGATTGGGATGGGCTACAGCATGGCTGACTGCCACGAGAAGCACGCACACCGACCACATGGCTTCACCTCGCTGTGAGTGTACTCTCTACTCGAGCCACAGGCTGATTCCGGCGTAGTCTTGCGCACGGTCGCCCAAGCCGCAAGGCAGGATCTGGACTCCCTCCCAGATGCTGGGCCAGCAGTGCGCTTCCACCGAACCGCGCACGGCCTCCAGATACTCCTCGCCCGCGTGGATGGCGACGGTGCCGAGGATGACCCGCTCGAGATCCAGCGTGTGCAGCAAGTTAGCGATGCCGATGCCGAGATACGCGGCGGAGCGGAGCACGATTTCTCGTGCCTGCGGGTCCCCCCGGTGGAACGCCTCCACCACTTCTCGTCCCGTGACCTCGCGCGAAGACGCGGACCCTTCCGTTCGACCGTGGAAGAGGGCGGTGGCGGTGCGGCCGAGTGCCGAGCCGGACGCGAGAGCCTCGAGACACCCAACCTTCCCGCAGAGGCAGGGCGGTCCTTCGGGAAGGATCGTGGCGTGGCCTATCTCGCCCGCGAGGCCGCGCTTGCCGCGATAGAGCTTGCCGTCCAGAATCAGACCCGCTCCAATGCCCGTGCCCACGGTGAGGAACGCCATCGAGCGGCAACCGCGGCCTGCCCCCAGGCGCCATTCGGCCAACGCGGTTGCGTTCGCATCGTTCTCCACCTTCACGGGCAGAAGCAGTGCTTGTTCCAGGATGTCCTTTGCGGGCACGGCATCCCAACCGGGCAGGTTGGGTGGAGATAGGATCGTGCCGGTCTCGGGATCGAGCGGCCCTCCGCACGACACGCCGACACCGATCACATCCTGACGCGACACCCCGATATGTTCGGTGGCGGCGTCGGCCAGGTGGGCAAGGCGTCTCAGTACCGCCTCGGGACGCGGCTCTTCCTCCGTGGGAAACTCCCAGCGTCCCACGATCTCGCTGTGGCGAGCGAGGCTCACCGCGCACTTGGTGCCGCCGATGTCTATGCCGATGATGTAGGGAGCAATCATGATGGGCTTTCGCGAGGACGAGCTCGCCGCATTGCCCCTAATGTTACCTGTGTGACCGGGCTGACAGGACCTGCCTGAGCGAGCGAGAACCAGGCAGTGCGTGAGCAGACCACCTAGCGTCAGCGTCGTGATCACGAGCTACAACCACGAGCGCTTCCTTCGGGAGTGCATCGAGAGCGTGCTGTCGCAGACCGCACCTCCGCGCGAGACTCTGCTGATTGACGACGCGAGCAGCGACGCGTCGCCCGCCATAGCCAAAGGGTACGAAGGCCGCATTCGCCCGATGCTGCTCACCCAGAACGTTGGAACCTACGCCGCTTTGAACCTCGCCATCGAGCAAGCCACCGGAGACTGGATTGCCATCCTGAACTCGGACGACGCGTGGGAGCCGCGCAAGCTCGAGGCGCAGACAGCCTCTCTGGGAGAGCGCGGTTTCAGCTTCACGAACGGCCACTTCGTAGATTCATCGGGAGGAGCCTGCACCTATCACGTGTTCGGGCACACGCTGATGCGGTTACCGAGCGGCGACGCGCTGGTCCCGCTCATCTATCATAACTGGTGCTTTCCGAGCACAGTCATGTTTCAGAAGGAGTTGTGGCACGACTGCGGGCGGTTTCGCGAGGACCTGCAGTGCCTGGGGGACTGGGACCTATTTCTTCGGATGGCGAAGCGCACGGAGTTCACCTTCGTAGACGAGGACCTCGTGCGCTACAGGGTGCACGAGGCGCAGACGAGCAAAGTGCGGGTCGAGCGGATGAACCGCGAGGAGATGGACATCAGGCATACCCGGATTCATGCGTGCGAGGCCGAGCTGCTCGCTCGGGCCGCCGATAGGCGGGCGATGGCGCGGGCATTGGCGCACTCGGCAGCCGCGCTGGGGACGCTGAGCCACCTCTTCGGCGATGCGCGCACGGCAAGGCGGTGGTATCTGCACTCCTTGCGCCTCTATCCGCTGAGAGGGAAGAGCCTGCTGCGCCTCGGCCTGGCCCTCCTCCTGCCACGTATCCGCACGCCGTAGCTCGGCTCCGGCGTCCCGCCGGAGCGTCAATCGCCGGGACGGCGACAATACGGGCGGCCCGCCGCACCGCAGGCAGCGGGTGGCAGAGGGGGCACGATTGCCCCGGCGCGGTCCTTGGGGTGGCGGTGTGCGGCGGGTCGGAGGAATGCGGCGGACCCGGGCCGGGGCAGAGCGCGAGAGGTTAGGCTAACGGCCGCTTATCTGCGAAGCGAGGACGGCCGGCGCGGTGGATAGGGCGTCGTTCATGCGCGACGGGTCCTTCGCACCCGCCTGGGCAAAGTCGGGGCGTCCGCCGCCGGAGCCACCCGCCGCCGCAGCAATCTCTCGCACCAGGTTGCCGGCGTGTGCACCATGTTGCCGTGCCCCCTCCGGCACTTTGGCCACGAAGGTTACCTTGCCATCGGCGGCAGCGCCCACCAGCACCACTGCCTCCTTGTGCTGATCCGCCAAACGGTCGGCGATACTCGAAGCGGAAGACAGCGGCACATCTTGCAGCGCCTGCACCACCAGAGGCACCCCGTTGACTTCACACACCATCGCAGGCTGCTGTCCCGCGCCACCCTGAACTGCTCGCTCCAGCTGGCGCTTCAGGTCCCGGACCTCGGCCTGTAACCGCTCGATGGCCGCCCCTAGCTCGGTGGGCGTGGTCTTGAGCTTTGCAGCGGCATCGCGCAGTAGGCGGTCGCGTTCGATGGCCCAGCGATAGGCGTTCTCGCCTGTCAACGCCTCGATACGCCGCACACCGCCTGCGACGCTGCCTTCGTGCACGATCTTGAAAAGCCCTATCTTCGCGGTGTTGGAGACGTGGCAGCCGCCGCACAACTCGATACTAAACCCGGGAACCTGCACCACGCGGACCGTATCACCGTATTTCTCACCGAACAAGGCCATCGCCCCCCGCGCCTTCGCTTCAGCGACCGGCACCTGCGACTCGATGACGACCTCAGCCTCCTGTAGCACCCATTCGTTCACGATCCGTTCCACCTCGGCGATCTGCTCATCGCTCATCGCCTTGTGGTGTGTGAAGTCGAAGCGCAGATACTCGGGCGCGACCAGCGAGCCGGCCTGATGCACGTGCTCGCCGAGCACCTTTCGAAGCGCAGCGTGGAGCAAGTGCGTAGCCGTGTGATTGCGGACGATGTGCCGTCTTCGCTGGGCGTCCACCGATGCCGTCACGTCGCGGAAGAGATAGCCAGAAGCGAGCAGCTCCCGCTGCCGCTGCACCGGCACACCAACCAGCGGCTCGTCCGACCGGACCACCGAGCACCGATGCCACGTGATCTCCTGAGCTCGCTGGGTGTCCTGCACCCGTAGCTCGAACGCCTCACAGGAGATCGTGCCTGTGTCACCGACTTGGCCACCCGCCTCCGCATAGAAAGGCGTCACGTCTAACGCGACATCGAACAGCTCGGCGGCATCGCCACATTCATTCGGCAGCGGGCTGACCTGAACGATGCGAGCCGGAACCTCCAGCTGGTGGTAGCCCACGAAGCGAGTGAACGGCTTAGCCTCTCCCGAGGTGTAGAGCTCGATCTGGTCGTGGCAGAACAGTTCGTCAGCGAGCCCGTGGCCGGCCTTCGAGCGGGCCCGTTGCTGCTCGAGCGCTTTCTCGTAGCCAGCCATGTCCACGGTGCCATCCATCTGCTCTACCAGCTCGCGCGTCACCTCTAGCGGGAAGCCGAAGGTGTCGTACAAGTCGAACGCCGCCTCACCAGGAAAAACCCAACCAGCGGGACGCTGTTCCCCTGCGATGGAGTAGAAGCGCTCCGTCCCGGCACGCAGGGTGCGCCGAAAGCTCTGCTCTTCCGTGGCCAGGGTCCTCGCGATGTGATCGAAGCGCTCCACCAGTTCCGAATAGGGATCGCCCAAAGCGTCAACGACGGCAGGGAAGAGCTCTGCCAGAAACGGCTGCTGGAACCCGAGCACCATCTGCCCCTTCAGCACCGCGCGGCGGATGAGCCGGCGCAATACGTAGCCGCGGCCGGAGTTCTGCGGCAGCACGCCGTCGGCGATGCAGAACGAGGCAGCGCGCAAGTGATCAGCGATCACTCGCGTGGCCCGAGTTGCGCGCTCGTCGGCGTACGGGTCGGTTCGTGCTAGCCGCGCGATCGCCTCGACGATGGGTGCGAAGGTGTCGGTATGGTAGACGCTCGGAAGCTCCGAGAGAACTCGCGCCGTGCGCTCCAATCCCATCCCGGTGTCGATGCTCGGCCGGGGTAGGGGCAGCATCTCGACGTCCTTCATCAGGTCGTTGGGGTCCGAGCAGCGCTGGAATTGCATCAGCACCAGGTTCCAAATCTCGAGCCACCGCCCGGCTTTGTCATCCTCGCGAAAGTTGCCGCTCAGCTGCTCGGCGGGCACCGTACGATAGAAGATCTCGGTGCAGGGACCACACGGGCCATTCGGGCCTTCGCTGAGCGCGTTGGCTGGCCAGTAGTTCTTGTCCTCGCCCAGGCGGTTGATCCGGTTCTCCGGCAACCCCACCATATCGCGCCATAGCTCGAACGCCTCGTCGTCCGTCTCGAAGACGCTGACACACAGCCGGTCGGGGTCGAGCGCGAGCCACTTCCGGTCGGTCAGGAACTCCCAAGCCCAGGCGATGGCCTCGCGTTTGAAGTAATCTCCGATACTGAAGTTCCCTAGCATTTCGAAAAACGTAAGATGGCTAGGGTTGCCGACCTCTTCGATGTCCGTTGTGCGCAGGCACTTCTGAGAGCTGCTTAGGCGGGGGTGCGGAGGCTTAGCTACACCCAGGAAGTACGGCTTGAACTGAACCATGCCCGCGCTCGTGAACAGCAGCGATGGGTCGTCCGGCACCAGGCTGTCGCTGGGCATCCTCAGGTGGTCCTTGGTGTCGAAGAAGTCGAGATATTTGGTTCGCAGCTCTCGGGCGTTCATGGCTTATGGATACGTGCTCGCTCTCGGAACGTTCGAGCCGGTCCTGTCGGGCGGGGCGAGGACAGCACCGGCACGCTTCAGATTGTACCCATCGTCTCGGGTGGGTCAGTCGGCCCGGGACATTACGTCCGATAATAAGTATTATGTTGAGTTGGGTCTCAGGCATTCGAAACATGCGCTGGCGCGGCAGCCACTGCCCTCACGCTACAAAGAGACCATAGAGATGCAAGATTCCGGTTCGCCCTCCCGCAGCTCACGGGAGGGCGAACCACCCGCGATCTCAGGCCCCGTTGCGTGCAAGATACGTAAGCGCACTAACCGCCAGGCACGTAGAGCACCCAAGAGCCAGTGGCGGGTACCGCATACCCTCCACCGCTGATCGAGTACGTACCCGAGACCTTGCCGTCATACGTCAGGCCGACCTCCGCAGGCACCGCCTCTTGGCTTTGGTTCAAAACATCGTAGAGCGATAGGATTTCTGCGGTCCCGCCCTTGGTGGGATCGTTTTCGTCGTTCAACACGACGTCCCCGCCGTAGATTTCGACGATGTTCCTATTGCTATCCGTCTTGACGAGTATGAACACGCCGTGCTCGGCTTTGCCCCCCGTCATCACGAGAGCACTCCATCCTCCAGCGCGCAGGGGGCACACGGTTCGCAGGGCGTAGGCTGTTCCCGTCTCGACACCGAGAGCGTCATCAACGCGCCAGGTCAGGCTGGATTTCTGTGGGTCGTCGTACTCGTAGGTGCCTCCCTTGGAGAACTCGCCGTCGTACCAGGAGTAGAACTCGCCACCACTTCCATCCTGGTCGTCGACAAAAAATCCCATGTTGTCGTTGCTGAACCAGATGCCCGTGGCGACACCGCCGGTGGGAAGAGGAATCTCATACGGCAGGTGGCTTAGGTCGAGATACACGGCGTCTACCCATCGAGGCTCGAGGACCCCTTGGTCGGAGACGTTAGCTTGGACAACCACATCCTCGCTCAGTACCAGGCTATCCTCCTGAAGCTGGAAGGCAGCCAGTGGCAGGACGGCGCGCAGGAGAGCCTTTCTTCCGGCTACCATGCGCATGTCGAGGGGGAATTCGAAGCTCCACGCTACGTCCTGGTCGAAGGACCCGAGCTCGGTGTCCTGCAAGACGACGTGCGACAGCGTCACACGAAGACTGTCGAAGTCTGCATGCATCTCGCTTCCGAGCGTAACCTGGCCCGAGAACTCCTGGGGCTCGGAGGCGAGAAGGTCGACCTCTCGGGTTCCGGACCATAGGGTTTCATATTGGCCGGTTGCCTTGCTGCGGACCTCGAGTTTCGATGCCGTTACAACGGCGGTGGTGACATCGAAGCCGACCGGAGCGCCGCCGAGGGTGAAGTTGAGCGTCCCGCTGTAGGAGCGGCTGTCACTGCTTAGCCCGCCTCCGCCGCCACAACCCGCGATGATCGCCGGCAGTGCAAACAGCACCAGGGCCTTGCCGAAAAGACGATACATACGTCACCTCATCCAAGATGAGCAGATGCTCTACTCGGATGATTCGCACTTGGTGAGCGGTTCTTCAGACGGCGCCCAGCAGTTAGGCGGCGCGCGACACGGTCTTGGTTACCGTTCGCGTCCAGCCGTGGACCCTAGCTCGCCAGGCGCAAGAGGATGCGAGCGTAGATGGCTGTAGCGCGCAGATAGGACGAAATGGCGTACCGCTCGTTCGGCTCGTGCGCAACGCCGTCGCCGGGCCAGCAGGTGCCCACCGCTACAGTGTTCGGCACGGCTCGAGCGTAAGTGCCCCCTCCCATAGTTCCCGGCCTCTGCGCTTCGCCGAACTCCTCCTCCAACACCGCCAGGATGCTTCGCACC
This sequence comes from Fimbriimonadales bacterium, assembly GCA_045862955.1. Lineage (GTDB taxonomy): Bacteria > Armatimonadota > Fimbriimonadia > Fimbriimonadales > JABRVX01 > JABRVX01. Next base: position 55,226 of record BTVI01000013.1, on the reverse strand, counting down.
GGCTCCTGGTCCACCGGCACGTGCAGCGGCTTGCTGTCCGTAAGCTCGTCGATCTCGAAGCCGCTAGCGTGTAGGAACGAGCCCACGCGCTCCAGCAGCCTATCGCCTCTCCACTCGACTGGGTACCGGATGTTGAAGAGGGCCGTGACGACGCCGCCTCGAACACGCAGGATGCCGAGGTTGGATGTGAGATCGCCTACGATCTCGTCTCTGCCATGGATGCCGAGGCCAGCCCCCGCGGGATCGGAGGCGCGAAACAGAGCATCCACCCATTGCCCGTCACTCGGCAGCTCGAGGGTCCTCAGTGCCCGAAGCAGGCGGGATGCAGCGTTGTCTCCCAAGAATGGAGTAGAGGCATGAGCAGCCTTGCCAATTGCCGTTACCTGCAGCTCCCCATCGCTAAGTACAGCAGTCACGTTCCGATCCCAGTACTCCGCCAGCCTATCGGACGCACCCCGTAAGTCGGGCTCAGGGCCCGTCAGGGTTGCGCGCGCCCGGTCTGGCACGATGTTGGGCCTCTCTCCGCCCTCCAGGCTGGCGATCCGCAGGCCACTTCCCTGCTCCACCCGGCGCGATATGGTAAGGTTCGCTACGCCTTTCTCGGCATAGATCAGCGGCCACTCCGCGTCTGGTGCGAAGCCGAGGGTAGGCGCCTCCTCGTGTTCGAAGTAGTGCTTCACGCATCGAAAGCCGCTCTCCTCGTTGCACCCGAACACGATGCGGATGCGCCTGCGGATGGGCAGCCCCAGCTCCTTGATAGCTCTGGCGGCAAAGAACGCAGCGTACGTCGGCCCCTTATCATCTACCGCTCCACGGGCATAGATGTAGCCGTCCGCAACCTCCGCGCCGTAGGGGTCGAACTTCCAGCCCTCCCCTTCCGGCACCACGTCCAGGTGTCCGAGTGCCATCACCATCTCCGAGCCGTCTCCGAACTCCGCATGGCCGGCGTAACCGTCTAGGTTACGCGTTCGAAAGCCGGCCTCCGCGGCCATTGCCAGCGCCAAGTCCAGCGCTTTGCGGCACTCTGCCCCGAACGGTGCTCCCTCGGCAGGCGGGCCTTCCTTGCTGGGAATACGGAGCTGCTCTCGCAGCGCAGCAACCATCTCGTCGCGATGCGCTTCAATCCACGAACTAATGCGGGCGGCAGATTCGGGCTGGTTCATGCCGTCTGTATACCCTGCCGGCGCCACGAAGGGGGCAAGCGGTCCGGCAGGGTGGGTTGCCGGACCGCTGCAGCGAGCCTAGTTGTCCCCCACCTTGCCGAAGTTCACGAGGACGATGTTGAGGTCTGGGAGAGATACGAGTCCGTCGCCATCGAGATCGGGGCTCGGTCCGCCGAAGGCGAGGAGCACGGCGTTGAGGTCCGCCAGGCCCACTGCGTTGTCGGCCATAGCGTCGCCGTTGGTTAGTGGAACGTACCCGACGTCGTTGTTCCCCCATGCGAGGGCGACGTTTGGCAGACGCTTCGTCAGGAAGTGCTGGGCGCCGAACCGCAAGTCGTACGCGCCGGGAGCCACGGTCAGAGCGGCCGAGAAACCTCCGACTGTCGTTAGGGACAGCGAGACGATCTCGATCGGCACCACGCCACCCGGCTGGTACACCTCTAGCACTCCCATCATGCTTTGGGGAGCAACGTGAAACTCCAACCCGAGTGTGCCACTGACATTGGGGGGAGCCATGGCGCTACCCACTCGCACCTGGGCGGGCAGGAACGCCGGCAGAGTGAAGTTGCCGGTGGCATCTCGGAGTGGGATGGGGGTAGCGACTTCGAGGCAGTAAAGGGCGGCTCCGGATGCTCTGTCTTGCGCCACCATCTGCAAGTACGGAGAGTCCGGCACGACATCTTCCAGCACGTCTAGTTCCTCGATCCAACCCGTCATCGAGTTGCCGTGCCCCACCACCAGGCGCAGGTTGCCGCGAACGATCCCGCCACCCACGGTGAACCACGGGGCTTGCTCGTCCGGCATGAACTGCGGTAGGTCCGAGAACACGTTGCTCATGTGGAAGCCCGTGAGCTGCATGGGAACGATCTCGATTGGAACTCCCTGGAGCACAGGGTCCGTGAAGGGCACGCCGAGGTCGAAGAAGATGTCGAAGAACGCAGGGCGGAAGGTGAGCATGTTGGTGATCGGATCGTAGTCGACACCGCTGTTCGAGGCTTGGCCGACGGTTTTGTTCGGGGCCGGCGGGTTCAGCAGGTCACCGATTTTCTTGCACCACTCCTCCTGCTTCTCGGCATTCCTGCTATGATCGGTCTCCTCGTCGTACTTCTCCTGCATCGCGTTGTGCTTCTGCAAGATATCTTGATAGGCTTGCTGAACTTTCTCGGCGAGGTTGGCTTCGGCTGCTTCGGGGGTGTCGCCGATTCCTTCGAGCCCGTCCAGCACCTTCTGAAGCTCCCTGGCCCAGTACTCCGAGATGTCGAAGTGGTACTGTTCATGCTTCAGCAATTCATCCGTCTTCTTGCCCGGCTTCACCCAGGACTGCGTCTTGTCCATCGTGGAGGTAGCTTTCGCCCCCTTCAACTTGGAGTGCCACTTGTTGTCGTCGCCCTTTTTGGTGTCGTATGTGTAGTTGGAGACTTTGATGCCGGAGGTCGTCTCGGCGTCGTGTGTGCTGTTCGCCGGGGGGTCGCCCTTGAAGTCCTCCCATTTGAGTTTGTGATACGGGCAGTCCGTATCATCTGCGTACACGGTCCAGACGCCAAGCAGGACCGTGCATACAGCAAGAATCGCTACACCTCGGGGGACCAATACGTTCACAGCTTCCTCCTCTTCGTGTGGATGCGCCCGTCAAGTCAGGCTCGTCTCAACAGGAGCGTCCGCTGCGATAGTGATTAGTCACTATATCATAACTTTCGCCTGGCGGGCATGACGGAACTCCCGGGATCGCCCTCTTGACATTCGCGTCTATTTGCGCAAATCTAGAGGGGAGGAGGCCTGCGATGAATGCTGTGCTGAACCGTGTGTTTCGGCTCGAGGCGGCGGGTACCACCGTTCGGATCGAGGTGTTAGCTGGGCTCACCACCTTCCTCACTATGGCCTACATTATCTTCCTGCAGCCGGCCATCCTGTCGGTTGACTTCAGTGGCAAGCCTACGGGCCTCGACTTCGGCGCGGTGGTGCTTGCGACGTGTCTCGCTTCCGCCCTAGCCTCGGTGGTGATGGGCCTGTACGCACGGTTCCCTATCGCCTTGGCGCCCGGCATGGGTGAGAACTACTTCTTCGTCACCGTGGTGATGACGCTGGCGGCCGCGGGGATCGCGGAGGCGTGGAAGGTGGCTCTAGGCATCGTGTTCGTGGCCGGCATCATCTTCCTCGGTCTCTCGCTATTCGGCGTGCGCGAGCGCATCATCGAGGGAATCAGTCCCAGCATGCGGCACGGGATTGCGGGCGGCATTGGCCTGTTCATCGCCTTCATCGGTCTCCGCAACGGCGATGTGTTGGTGTCGAAGCCGGGCGCGTGGCTCGGCCTGAACCCGCATCTCGGTTCCCCTAAGGTGGCAGTGTTCGCCCTCGGACTGGCGGTGGCGGGCATCTTGCAGGCGAGAAAGATTCGAGGCTCGATCTTGTGGGGCATCGCCGCGGCCGGCGTGCTCGCCATCCTAATGGGTGAGTTGCGCTTCGAGGGCCAAGGTGTAGGCGCCGTCGTCGGCTTCCCACGCATCGCATCGCCGGCAGCCCTTCAACTCGACATCGAGGGCGCGCTGACACTCTTCTGCTTGCCCTTCATCATCGTATTCACGCTGATGGCGCTGCTGGACGCTACGGGCACCTTGGTAGCCGTGGCACAACAGGCAGGCATCACCACTAAGGAGGGCAAGACGCCGCGCATCGTACAGGCGCTGGTCGTGGATTCGGGGGCTACCGTGGTGGGTGCAGCCCTCGGCACCAGCACCGTCACTGCCTACATCGAGAGCGCAGCCGGAGTGGCCTACGGGGGCCGCACGGGGCTGACGGCGGTCGTAGCCGGACTCCTGTTCTTAGCGGCGCTTTGCTTCGGACCGCTGATTCATGTCATCGGCGGCTATCCGCCGCTCACCGCCCCTGCCCTCGTGGTGGTGGGAGTGCTGATGTTGCAGAGCGCCCGGCACATCGAGTGGGACGACTTCTCCGAGGCGCTGCCTTCCTTCTTGGTGCTCGCCGGCATTCCGCTGTGCTACTCGATTGCCGACGGGCTGGCGCTAGGATTCATATCCTATCCCGTTGTGCGCGTGGCAGCGGGCAAAGGCCGGCAAGTGCACTGGTTGATGTACGTGCTCGCACTGGCGCTGCTGGCGTACCTGCTGACAGCCAGACAGAGGTTGTCTTAACACCGGACACGTTGCATCGCCGGGACGGCGAAATACCGTGCGAAGTGGGTGCGACAGATTTCACACCGACCCGACAATAAGAGGGTAGGAGCGTCCCGCACGGGATGGTCGTCGCCCTGGCGGCCGAGCCGCGAGGCGCCCTGGGAGGCCGGTCGTACCCGATGGAACACGGAGCATCTGTTGGGCCCGCACAGACATTCGGCGGTCAGTGGACGGCCGAGGACCTTCTGGCTACCCTGCCATCGCTGCTGATCGCGGTAGACGCGCGGCAGTGCGTGGTCTTATGGAATCGGTATGCTGAGGCCACGCTGGGGTTTGCGGCCGAGGCCGTTCTTGGCAGCCGGCTGGAAGAAAGCCCTCTGCCATGGGACTGGACTCGGGTTAAGGGACCTCTCGACGAGTGCCTAAGAACCGGCGAGAGCCGCAGTGTCGAGGACCTGAAGTACACGAAGCCCACCGGTCATCAGGGGATCCTCGGACTCGACCTGCACCCGATACGCGTGGGCGGAGCCGTGTCGGGATGCCTGCTGTTTGGAGCAGACATTACGGAGCGGAAGGCGTTGCAAGCGCAGCTGGCCCACGCACAGAAGCTGGAGGCGATCGGCTTGCTGGCGGCAGGCATCGCGCACGAAATCAACACGCCGACCCAGTTCGTGGGAGATAACACCCAGTTCTTGAAGGACGCCTTCGACGATGTGATGCCGTTGCTGGAGGCATGCGCTGCGATGCTTCGCTGCGCAAAAGAGGGCGCCATCCCCCCAGACTTGCTGGCAGACGTGGAGGAGCGTTTTCGTTGTGCCGATGTGCCGTACCTGGTCCGAGAGATACCGAAGGCCATCGAGCAATCGCTTGCGGGGCTGGAGCGAGTGGCCAAGATCGTGCGCGCAATGAAAGAGTTCTCGCACCCTGGCAGCGAGGACATGACCTACGTTGACCTGAACCGCGCGCTGGACAGCACCATCACTATCTCACGCAACGAATGGAAGTACGTGGCCGAGGTGGAGACGGACTTCGACCAGGACCTGCCGCCCGTGCCCTGCCTGCCCGGTGACCTCAATCAGGTGTTTCTCAACGTTATCGTGAACGCAGCGCACGCCGTGGCGGACGTCGTGGGAGACGGGCGCGAGCAGAAGGGTCTGATCCGGGTCTCTACACGCCGCGATGGGAATTGTGTGGAGGTCCGGATTGCGGACACCGGCACGGGCATCCCTGAGAGCATTCAAAGGCGCATCTTCGACCCGTTTTTCACCACCAAAGGGGTGGGCAAAGGCACGGGACAAGGGTTGGCTCTTGCGCACCGCATCGTGACGGACCGCCACCGAGGCAGCATCTCGGTCGAGAGCGCTCCCGGGCAGGGTGCGACCTTCATCATCAGGCTCCCACTGGAACAACCTTCCATGCAGCGAGACGAACGATGTGCATGAAGCGAGTGCTCTTCGTAGACGATGACCCCGGCGTGCTACAAGGCCTTCGTCGCATGCTGCACGCCATGCGTGACATGTGGCACATGGAGTTCGTGCAAAGCGCAGACGACGCCAAGCGCGTGCTGGCGAGCGAGAACTTCGACGTCATCGTGACTGACATGCGCATGCCCGGCCTGGACGGTGCGGCGCTCCTTGCGTTCGTGCAAGACCACTACCCGCATATGGTGCGCATCGTGCTGTCCGGACAGGCGGACATGGAGTCGATTCTGCGCACCGTCGGTCCATCGCACCAATATCTGGCAAAGCCCTGCGACGCCGATACACTGAGGAAGACGGTAGATAGAGCCTGCTCGCTCAGCTCGCTGCTGGCTAGAGAGGAGCTGAAGGGCTTGATTGCCCGCGTCGGCTCGCTGCCGAGCCTGCCGTCTGTCTACGCGGAGCTGGTGCAGGAGCTGGCCTCGGAAGATGCGTCGATCCAGCGTATCGGGCAGATCGTTTCCAAAGACGTGGCTATGAGCGCGAAGATTCTCCAGCTCGTAAACTCGGCTTTCTTCGGCCTACCTCGCCACGTAGGGAGCCCGGCGCAGGCCGCGGCCCTGCTGGGGACGGAGACGCTCCGCGCCCTCGTGCTGTCGGTCCACGTATTTTCGCAGTACGAGGCCGGCCGTCTGCCGGGCGTGAATCTGGAGCAACTGTGGCATCACAGCTCCCGCACGAGCGTGCTCGCTAAGCGCATTGCCGAGGCGGAATCTGCCGGCAAGAGGTGTGTCGAAGACGCGTTCATAGCTGGATTTCTCCACGCAGCCGGAACAATGGTGCTCGCTTCCGGACTGCAGATCGGCTACCTAGACGCTAAGCAGTTGGCAGAGGAGGAGAGCGTGCCACTCTGGGAAGCAGAAGTCCGTAGGCTAGGCGCGAGCCATGGTGAGGTTGGCGGTTACCTTCTCGGCCTGTGGGGATTGCCGAATCCGGTGGTAGAGGCCGTCGCATACCACGACAACCCCAACGACTCGGAAGCGCCTGGCTTCACCCCGCTGACGGCGGTGCATGCGGCATGTGCGCTATGCTGCGAGGCGGATGAGGCCGAGGGGGCGTCGGTGGCTGCGCTCGATTACGATTATCTGGACCGTGAGGGGCTTAGCCACCGCCTCGATGTTTGGCGAGGCCTTGCAGATGAAAGCAGACAACAGGAGAATGCCGCATGAGCGATCGTGTGCTCTGCGTTGACGACGACCCCTCGATCACGGCCGGCTACCAAAGGGCTCTGAGGAAGAGGGTGACCATAGACACCGCCAATTGCGGGGAGCAGGCGCTACAGATGCTGGCGGATTCCGGGCCCTACGCCGTCATTGTCAGCGACCTTAAGATGCCAGGCATGGATGGCGTCGAACTGCTCTCGAGGGCCAGAGAGCTAGCGCCTGAGACCGTTCGCATCCTGCTGACAGGGTTCGCCGACCTGCAGACGGCGATAGCAGCCGTCGACCAGGGCAACGTCTTTCGTCTGCTTACCAAGCCCTGCTCGCCCGACGAGCTCGCGTCGGCGCTACACGCCGGCATCGAGCAACACCGGCTATTGACGTCGGAGCGCGAACTCTTGCAGAAGACGCTGAGCGGCACCATCAAAATCCTGATCGACATCTTGGCGATGGTGTCCCCTGAGGTGTTCGGTCGCGCGCAAGTGTTGCGAGGCAGCATTCGCACGCTCTCTCGCGCGGTTCTCGGGAACAGCCCTTGGGACATCGAACTTGCGGGGATGCTGTGCCAGATTGGATTGGTGTCCGTACCACCGGCTGTAGCAATGCGTTCCCGAAGCCGTGAAGAGCTGAGCCCCGCTGATGAGGAACTACTGAACCGAGTACCTGAAGTAGGTCGCGATCTGCTCTCCAACATTCCACGATTGGAGGAGGTGGCGCAGATCGTCCTCTATCAGCACAAGCATTACAACGGCGGTGGACACCCGCCGCATCCGGTGAGCCGTGAGCAGATCCCCATCGGTTCGCGCATCCTGAAGGTCTGTCTGGATTTCATGGACCTAACGACCAAGGGCTTTTCGCCGCAGGATGCGCTGGCGATGATGCAATCGCGACAAGGCTGGTACGACCCTAACGTTTTGGAGAAGGCTCTTCAGTGTTTCGCAAGTGCCTCGGGTGTTTCGGGGTCCGAGCACGGCGCAGTAGGCGTCGGCGACCTGAGGCTGGGCCATTCTCTGATCGCGGATATTGTTGCGAAAGATGGCACCGTAGTGGTTCCGGCTGGGCAAGTGCTTACAGTAAGCTTGCTAGAAAAGGTCCGTAACTGCGCCCGCACCACAGGCATTAACGAGCCAATCTATGTGCGCCGGGCCGCCGACCCCGGGGTACGCGTAGCGTAGGGACTTCGATCCCCGACGGGGCGCCCGTAATCTCGCCGCTCCGGCGAATGGAACTCCGGAGAGACGCCGGAACTCCGCCGTCTCCTCCCATCGCACCTCATGCTGCCACCAACCTCTGCAGTGGAACCCTCGGGCGCTGCCCAGGGTGTGGAGTAGCCTGCACTGCAGGAGCAGTGGCGGCATGGACCGTGGCCCCGCGCCCGAGGAGCGAGGAGCTCGTGTACGTTGAGACGGGCGGGAGAACGAAAGCTAAGCAGCGCGTCGCCGGCGACCGGAGTCGGTGCGGTGCAGCCCGCCTTCCCTCGGTCCGCCTGCCCTTCCGCGGTCATCCGTACGAAGCCGACGGTGGGGCATCGTGAGCCATAGTAGCTCTCTGCGCCTTTACGCAGCTTCGGCGAGCGGCTGATCGCCCGCTTGGTCCGCGAAGTCTGTCCGTATGGCTTGCAGCACGTGTGATGAGCGTTCGAACGCGTCGTACACCGTCGGGTCGAAGTGCGCACCTCGTTCCCTTCGCATGATCTCGAGGGTCTCGGCCTCACCGAGAGCGCGTTTGTAGGGGCGTTCCGAGCGGAGGGCGTCCCACACATCGCACACCGCGAGGATGCGAGCTTCTATCGGAATGTCCTCGCCTCGGAGCCCGTGTGGGTAGCCGGAGCCGTCCCACTTCTCGTGATGGCAGAGGGCGAGGCGTGAGGCCATGGCTAGGAACTCGTTGGCTTCATCCTCGTCTGCTAGCTGCGCGCCAGGGGCGATGGCCTGGGTGAACCAGGCGGTGTTCGTGGGTGATGGCTTCAGGATCTCTGCCCCGATGAGAGTGTGCTCCTCCATGATACGGCGTTCGTCGGGTGACAGCTTGCCTGGCTTCAGCAAGATACTGTCCGGTATCCCAATTTTGCCTATGTCGTGGAGAGGAGCGGCGATGGAGAGCAATTGCGCGAAACGCTCGGATAGCCCGAGGGTCGAAGCGATGGTCCTGCTGGCCAGAGCGACACGGATGACGTGGTTGCCGGTCTGGGCATCTCGGAACTCGGCTGCCTTCGCGAGTCGCCACACGACGTCGAGCCTAGCCCTCTCGAGCTGCAGCGTACGGCGAACGACCCGCTGCTCGAGCTCTGCGTTGAGGGCCCGCAGCTCGTCCTCATACTGCTTGATGCGCAACATGCTGCGTAGGCGTGCTCGAAGCTCCTCGGGTTCGACGGGTTTGTTCAGCAGGTCGGTGGCCCCCAGGTCCAGAGCTCGCCGCTTGAGGTCGGTATCGCCCGAGCCGGTGAGCACTGCAGTGGGGATACGCCGGGGACCTTCTTGGCTATGGATCCAGGCGACCAGTTGTAGACCGTCTTTGCCTGGCATGCGCACGTCGGTGACAACCGCGTCCGGCGGCCGGGTCAGGATCACCTCGATCGCCTGGTCCACCGAGTTAGCGAAGGCGAGCTCGAGGTCGGGAGCATCCACTGCGAGGGTCCGTCGAAGCCCTTCTAAGAAGCGATTTTCGTCGTCCACGAACAAGACTCGTCCCGTCATGCAACCTCCTGGTTGGCAACTTCCTGTGTTGTCAAGGGGAGCGACAGAGTGAAGGTGGTCTTGCCCGGTTCGGACTCGACGTCGAGTGTTCCTCCGTGTTTCGCGGCGAGTGAGTGGGCAATCCACAGTCCTTGTCCCGTGCCCTTGCCTACTTCCTTGGTGGTAAAGAACGGCTCGAAGATTCGGTCGCGGATGTCGGCGGGGATCCCGCAGCCGTCGTCGGTCACGCTCAGCGTAACGCAGTCTGGCCCTACGGCGGTACGCACCGTGATCGTTCCCTTCTCTTCCGAGCCGGTGCCGACGCGCTCCTCTATGGCCTGCGCGGCGTTGACGATCAGGTTCAGCAGGATTTGATGGACGTCTCCCGGATGGCAATCCACTGTGGGGAGGTCCTGGTCGAGGTGGGTCTGCAGGTCAGCAACATACTTCCACACATTGCGTGATACCGTGAGCGTGGTCGACACGGCGGCGTTGATGTCGGTCGGTTGCTTCTCGCTACCCCCGGGATGGGCGAACTCCTTCATCGCCCGGACGATCCGCGCGACTCGATCCAAGCCTTCCAGCGCCTCCTGGGTCGCTGCGGGAACTTCTTCCGCCAGGAACGCGATGTCCACGCGCTCGAGCTCTGCCTCCAAAGCCGCCATCGCCTCGTCGGTGCCTGCCTGCTGCTTGGCGGCAGCTGCGAGGTCCTGAAATCTCTGAATCAGGTCGAGGATGTGGGAGAAGCTAGTCTGCAGGAAGCGTGTATTGTCGGCGACGTACTGGATCGGCGTGTTGATCTCGTGTGCAATACCTGCAGCGAGCTGGCCGATGGCAGTCATCTTCTGCGCCAGGCGGAGCTGTGCCTCGAGAGCCTCCTGGTGACTGATATCGCGCTGCATGCACACGATCGCCGCGAGACCTCCCGACGGCTGGCGCACCGGAAATGCCTGCACGTCAGCGCGGTAATGCTCGGCGTTGGCACGCTGCGCGTTGACCACGCCTTGCCAGAAGTTGTGGCCCTCCATAATGTGTTGGATGGCTTCGGTAAGCGAATCGGGTACCAAAGCGGCACCAATAGCATTGCCTGCGCAGAGGCTCGCCGCGGACAGGCCCGTGAGCTGCTCGAAAGCCGCGTTGGCGTACAACGGTCGGCCTGCCGGGTCGGTGATCAGCACACCTGCCTCGGACTGCTGAACGACCTCAGCGAGAAGGCGCCTCTCCTCCTCGGCGGCTTTGCGCTCGGTGATGTCGCGGACGATGCCGACCGCGTGCCAGGACTGGCCTATTCGCACGGGTGCAACGGAGAGCTCTATCGTGAATTCCTCGCCGTTCTTTCGGAGTGCTTGCACCTCCAAGACTTTGCCGACAAGGGGGCCCGTTGCAGTTTGCCGGAACCTCTCCAAGCCAGCCGACGCCGCAGCGCGGAAACGGGCCGGTGCAAGCAGACCGTGAACCGGCTTGCCGAGCGCCTCTTCTTCGGAATACCCGAACATGGCGGCTGCTGCCTGGTTCCAGAAGGAGATGTGGCCATTGCCATCTATCATGACCACGGCATCCATGGCCGCACCGGCCATGGCGCGCACTCGCTCCTCGCTCTCCCTGAGAAGTCTTTCTGTTTGCTTTCGCTCCGTGATGTCGAAGCCGACCCAGACGAAGCCGGCGGGGTAGCCTTCGGCATCGAAGTACAGCCCCTTGGTGACCAGCAGATCGCGAAGATCGCCGTCCGGTCCGGCCACTCGCACCTCGTGCATCGCTCGCCCGCCGGTGGCCAATAACTGATCCTCCGAACTCGCCAGCTCGTCGGCTACCTCTCGTGGCAGGACGTCGTGTGCGGTCTTGCCGAGCAGCTCCTCCGGGTCCAAGCGCAGGAAACGCGCTGTCGCGAGGTTGCAGCAGGTGAACCTGCCTTCGAGGTCCTTTGCCGCTATGAAGTTCGGCATGGTGTCCAGCAGCCCCCGAAGGAATGCCGCCTGTGCCTGAACCTCCGATCGGGCGTGAGACAGCTCGGAGACGTCTGAGCCGGTGCAGATGATCCCCTCGATGCCTCCGACGGAATCCGAGACGGGGCAGACCGCAAGAGACAGGTGGCGTACTCCGTCTGGGCCGGGAACGGACACTTCGTACCTGCCGGCTTCGCCCCGCGCACACGCCTCGACAGCTTGAGACACTCTCGGCCGCAGCTCTTCTGGCCAGAGTCGCTCGAAAGGCGTCCCCGCGTCCAGCGTGTGGTCGAGACCGAGGTACTCGCGGCCCTTCTCGTTGATAGAGACAACGTTGCCGTGACGATCTAGCAGAGCAACCATGTTAGGAGATCCGCGGACCAGAGTCTCATACTGCCTGCGGGACTCGGCCAGCGCCCGATCCAGCGTCTGACGCTGCGCGGCACCCACCGCTGCAGTGGCGAGGGAGAGAAGAAGAACCAGGGTGATCGCCGCTACACGGGCCTTGGACAGCGTGCTCTTCCACAGCAGCGCATCGGCATCTATACCCAGCAGTGCCAGTGGCCGCGATTCCCCTTCGAGACGGATGGGTGCAAACGCGCTGATCCACGTCCCCCACTGGTCGCCGGCAGGCCCTTCGACGAAGGCCTCGCCCGAGTTGAACGCGGTCAACAGCGCCGGTGAGCTGTTCTCGTACACATCACCCGGAAGTGATACGTCCGGCGATGCATCGGGCTCAGCATCCGCGAGAAACACGACTTTGCCTTCCTTCAGCGCCATCACATAGGCGAAGGATGTCCTGGGGTCGGCTGTCAAAAGCTTGATCAGCGTGCGCTTCAGCGTTCGGTATTCCCTCGTCTGCGTGTCCGCCTTCGTGCCAGCGAGGGAGGCAACGAGGGATGGGGGCAGGCCGCTCGCGGCGGAGAGCACCCTAGTCTTCATGTTCTCTCGAAAAGCTCGGTCCGACGCGTTGCCCACTTCTACAACCGCGATCCAGCCGACGAGCAATACCGATGCGATGATCACCGGTACACCCCAAGCTTGGCGCGTTCCGGATGGGACTAACATGCATCGTCCCAGCCCCCAAGCAGCGGTGGCCGACAGCAGTGCTGTGATGGCGAACGCGACAGCACTGGTGCCGGGACTAAGGCTCTCGGCATAACTCGATGCGGCTTGGAGTGGCCCGGAGAGTGTGATATGAAGGCTGAGTAAGGCAGTGGCTGCGATCGACAGCCGCAGTACGCGCCCCTGGCCGGAGGATGGGACCGCGAGGCGCTGTGCCGCCACCAGCCCCAGGAGACAGCAGGCACAGCCCAGCAGCCCCACGGAGATCGCCGTCGCCTCTACGTCGGATGCGAGAAAGGCGAGCAGGGAGATGCCTGCAGCGACGGGCCAAGCATGCTTGGTCAGGGCCCCCGGGACGCCGACGAGCCGCGCCGAGCGCCGAGCGAACTCGAAGTAGAGCACGGGAACGGCAGCGAGCGCAGCGCTACCCAGGAAACGGGATACCGGCGAATCGCCGAAGCAGGAGACGAGGAGTTGTTGCCAGCGCCAGGCCCCTGCTAGGGCGGCTGACCAGACGAGCCAGATCCATGGGGCACCGGCTAGCCCGGCTCGCCTGGCCTTGAGACCGCTCCATGACAACGAGAGGAGTCCGAGACCGGCCAGGAACAGCCAGTAGTCGGCATGGCCCAGTAGCGTAGCGGTGTCCGACGAAGACTGTACCAATGTCGCCCCTCAGGATGCAGGCGGAGCCGCGTGCGACAGGCTCGACTGCCGCGTGTGCTCGCGGGAGGCCACCCATCCAATCCCATTATCGGCTAACGGTGCAACGTTGCGAACGCAGAACCTGGGGTTGCTTTACAGTAAGAAACCACGAATCGTGGAGGCGGGCTACGTCTGCAGGGAGGGTGGCCCGGGCAGCGAATCGAGCCTGGATCGCCCCATTTTTCACGACGCGGCGATCAGAGGAGTTCAGCTATGACCCACACGCCATCGGTACCCGACCACTGGAGTTGGTTCACGCACGGCAGGTTCGGGATGTTCATTCACTGGGGCCTTTACGCTCTCCCGGCCAGGCACGAGTGGGTGAAGAGCGCCGAACGGATCCCAGACGAGCAATACGACACCTACTTCCGTCACTTCGATCCCGACCTATACGACCCGAAAGCTTGGGCGCGGGCTGCAAAGAATGCTGGGATGACCTATTTCGTTATCACCACGAAGCACCATGAAGGCTTCTGCCTTTGGGACAGCGCATACACCGACTACAAGGTAACCAACACCCCCTACGGCAAGGACCTGATCCGACCCATGGTGGAGGCATTCCGCGCAGAAGGTCTGCGCGTGGGCTTTTACCATTCGTTGATCGACTGGCACCACCCGGATTTCCCCGTGGACCGTTTTCACCCGATGCGCGAGGACGCCGAGTTCCGCAAGGCCAACGAAGGCCGGGAGGTAAGGCGGTACGCCGAGTACCTACATCACCAGGTACGTGAGCTGCTGACGCAGTACGGGAAGATAGATTACATCTTCTACGACTTCTCCTACCCCGGCCCAGACGGCAAAGGGCGGGATGACTGGCAATCGGAGAGTCTGCTGAAGATGACCCGCGAACTGCAGCCCGAGATCATCGTGAACGACCGGCTGGACCTGATGGAGGTGCCAGGCGGGTGGGACTTCTTGACGCCCGAGCAGTTCATGGCCCGGGAGTGTCCGGAGCGAGACGGCAAGAAGGTACTGTGGGAGACCTGCCAGACCTTTTCTGGCTCGTGGGGCTACCACCGCGACGAGGCTACTTGGAAGAGCGTGGAGCAGCTCGTCTTGCTGCTGGTCGACACCGTAAGCAAGGGCGGTAACCTGCTGCTCAACGTGGGACCAACCGCACGCGGGGAGTTCGATGACCGGGCGATGGACCGACTGACTGGACTCGGCGAGTGGATGAAGCGCCATTCGAGGGCCATTTATGGCTGCACGGAGGCACCCGAGGGCTTTACGACTCCTCAGGACTGCCGCCTAACCTACAATCCGGAAACCAACCGGTTGTACGTCCACGTGCTCGCGTGGCCCATCCGCGACCTGCATCTGGAGGGATACGCGGGCAAGGTGGAGTACGCCCAGCTGCTCAACGACGGCTCGGAAGTGCAGATGGTGGAGCGTGGGGGCCACGAGCACGATGTGCCGGGTCTGCTTACGTTGCGGTTACCAATCCTTCGCCCTCGTGTGGCGGTTCCGGTGATCGAGTTGTTCCTGCGGTAGCAACGCCGACTCCCGTATTTTCGCCGTCCCGGCAACGCAGCTTGTCCGGCCAGAAGCCGGGATTACGCCGTCCCGGCGATGCGTGTCCGTGGCCACTCCCACTGCTTCCGCAGTCAGTGGACACTCGTGGCGGGCGCAGCCTCGAGCACCACTACCTCGTAGGGTGCGAGGGCCATCGGGTGCTCCTCGTCGGCCCCAAGCACGAAGGGCTCTCCTGCGCCGTGTGAGCGCCATACCGTCTGAAAGCGGTAGAACGACTCGAGGGCTGGCGGCTGCCACACCAAGCGTGGGCACACTGGGAAGGCCCGTGGCGCATCCGACGGGTTGCGGAGGCAGAGCACTTGCTTCTCCGGTGACCAGCTAGCCCACCCGTACGGCTCCATGTCGCCCGGATCGCCGCCGACCCAGTGCGTGTCGCGAAGCCCTTCGGCTCGGCTCCGAACCCAACGAGCGGCCGCCGCCAGTAGGTCCCATCGCTCGTCCGTCATCAGCGACGGCGACACGTATAGCTCGAGCAACTGCGTGCCGGAGGCGAACAGCGACCAGATCTCGCACGGCAGATCGTTGCCGGGATCGTCGGCCAACTCCGGTGCGTGTGGCGCGAAAGTGACACCGTGCAGCATCAGCGAGTTGAGGGGAAACAGTGGCCCGGCGCGGACCACGTTGGCGTAAGTCGCGGCGTCCCGATAAGTGATCCACTGCTGCCGCTTGGTGCCCGGCCCGTGGAAGCCGTAGTCCTCTCCTCCGCGCCAGATGGAGTCCGCATGCAGAAGCCAGAACGGCGAGGCCCAGGTGCCGGTAGTCAGGTTCACGTACAGGTCACCCCGGAGCCGTCTCAGCTCGCGGATCAGCTCGATGGCGGCATCGAAGTCGCTGCCGAAGCGGCTGCCGGGAGCTACCGTGCCTGCATCACCCGTACCGTCGAATTTGAAGTGATTGACGCCGTACTCGGTGACGAACCGGCTGCACACCTCGCGGAACCGCTCGTAGTAGACAGGGCCGGAAAGTGCCAGCCCATGCTCGTTCGTTTCGAAGCCTTGCTCACGCGCATACGCCAGGCGTCGCTGCTTCGGCGTACTGTAGCCACCCCAGGGCGATAGCCACACGCCCGCGGCAGCACCGATGGCCTCGGCTGCTTCGCGAACCCGTGAGAAGCCGTTGGGGAAACCCTCGTGAAATCCCCAGAGCGTCCTCGGGTCGTCCCACCCATCATCGAACAGGAAGCCATCCATCGGCACGCCGCGCTTGCGCACCAGCTCCTCGCCGTAGGCCTCGATGGCTTCGAGCGCGGCTTTCTCATCGAACGGAGTGAAGAACCCGAGGTCGTACCACGAGTTATAGTGCAGCAACGGCCGATATGGGCGTGGCCGCTGGCGTTCGATGTACTCGCCGAAGTCGCGGCGAAGCTGCCCGGTGCGGGCGAACCCCATGACGGCGGTCACGGTTAGCGGGGCGCCCGGCTGTAGTGGCAAGCGGAGCCGGAGCGAGCTGGTCGCTGCGTGTGCCTCGAATCGGCTCTCCGCCATCGGGTGCTCCAGTGCTGCGTAGGCATGCCCGAACACCTGAGGCGACCCGGGCACGGACCCGCCCACCGCTGCCTCTGCCGGGAGACGGACGAGCGTGACGCGTCTGAGGTCTACCGGGCGTCCCAGGGCCGATAGCGTCACGGTCTGCCGGAGGTAGCGGGCACTACGGCCCAAGGAAGCCTGCCACTCGACTTCCAGTCCGAGGCGCTCGAGCGCGAAGCGTGCGTCGAGCACATCCGTGTCCTCTCGGTCTGCGATTCGGGCCGCGCCGGGCTCCCCTCGGCGCACTGCAGCCGAGGGCGCCCGGGTGAGCACCAGATCGCTCGAGGGGATCGCCTCCCCGTTGATGTCCAGTTCAAAGGACGCCGAGGCCGGCGGCAAAGACGCCCCTATCTCACGGTTCGCGACTGCCCCTCGGACCAGCCCACCATCGGCCAGCCTCCATTCCGCGCGCAGTTTTCCGTTGTCGAGTACGAACTCCATCGGGTCCGCTCCTTCGCATTGGGCGGGCATGCCTCCGCCGCTCGTGCTGTATGCTCACGCTAGTTACACCCGTCGAACCCCAGCGCCGTACGCAAGCGGCGTCGAGGCAGTCAATCCCAGAGCGCTGGTAGAGTGACGCGTTCAGCACGCCAGCAACCTCGTTGACGATTGAGAAGAACGAAGGCCCCGGCTTCCGTCGTGGAGGCGCTGCCCTTCTTCGAAGCATCCCTCGAACCTGGGTGTGAGACTCTAGTATGCTCTCCGACGTATGAATGAGAAAACATTGTCATCGGAGGTGTCTTCATGCGCGTTCTCGCAGTTCTCGCACTTAGTTTGGCCTTGCTCGGAGTGGTCATTTCGCAGGGTAAGAATTCTGCCGGTGAACCGACCGAAGTCAAGTGGATCACCAAATTGGACGAAGGACTGAAGCTGGCCAAGTCGCAGAACAAGCCCGTACTAGTGGACTTCGCGGCGGAGTGGTGCGGTCCCTGTCAGCGAATGCTGAAGGGCACCTACAAGGATCCGTCCGTCGTCAAGAAGTCGGCATCCTTCGTTATGGTGCTGATCGACATTGACCAGCAGCAAGACCTCGCGCGCAAGCACAAGGTGGAAGCCGTTCCGACTTTGCTCTTCCTTCACCCCGATGGCACACAAATCAGCCGGGCGGTCGGCTACAAGGACGCGAAGCAGCTGACGGAGATGATGGACTCTGCCCTACGCGCGGCAGCGAAGCGGAAGTAAGTCACGTTCTCCTCTCCTCCGGATTCGTGGGTGAGTGCCTTTTCACAGCGAGGTACTCACCCACGTTCTCGGGCGTAATGATCCCCACGACGTGCTCGCCGTCTAGTACCGGTAATACGTCCGCACCGTGGTCCTCGAACAGGTCGATCAGGTCGCTGAGGTCCATAGACGGAGTTGCGTGCGGGAACTCACGGCGCATCGCCCCCGCAACGTAACCCAACCTGCCTTCACGTCCCAATCCGCGCAAAAGGTCGTCCCTGGAGAGCATTCCTAGCAGTCGCCCTTCGTGCACCACCGGGAAGTCTTGCTGGGAGCCACGCACGAGAATCTCGCAAGCGTGACCAAGTGTGTCGGCTGGCGACAGACTGGTGAAGTTAGTGATCATCGCTTCTTCGACGGAGGCACCCTCCACTAGCTCCCTGTGGTGCGTGAGGCCCAGTTCGGCGCCGGCCCCGAGGATCATGAATACGGTGAAGAAAAGGAGGTACGGATGCCCGAGTGCGGCGTACAGGCCCGCCAGCATTCCTGCGCCGTGCCCCAGCGCTGCCGCAATCATCGCAGCCCTTCCCTGCCCCAGCCGGGGCGATAGCGTAGCCCTCAGCACGCGTCCGCCGTCCGCGGGGTAGCCGGGGTATAGGTTCAGCACCGCCAGGGTGAAGTTGAAGAACATCAGCTTCTCCAGCCAGTGTCCGGGAGCCTCGATGAGCCGATCGAAGGGGAGAACGGGCCCTGTCAACTCGCAGATCCAGAAGAGAAGGGCGGCGACCACAGCGTTGGCCAGCGGTCCGGCCAAGTACACGAGCACATCCTCGACGGGAGCCGCTTTGCGGTCGAAGCTGGGGGATCCACCGAGAGGATACACCACGAGGTCCCGGACCGTACAGCGACGCCCGAGGGCCACTGCTGCATGCGCTGCATCGTGGACGACGAAACTACCGAGCACCCCGAGGAGAAACAGCGCGCCGTGCGCGTGATCGGGCCCCTGAAGCGAGTGGTAGCCAAGCCATGCGAAGAGCAGAAGGAAGGTGAAGTGTAGGCGGATGGTCGTTCGGCCGCTGTCCCAGACGGTTACCGACCATGCGGCGTCTTCCCTCTGCCTCTTCGTGGGCTCGACCAAGCTGCCGGAGAACCGGTAGCGCATGGCGCGATTATGGCGCGGTCGTGCTACCGCAAGCCCATCACGGGATCACGAGCCAAAGGAACGAAAGTCCTGAGGATGACAAGGATCATACGGTCAAAGGAATTACTGAGGTACCCAGTAGCCAGTATGAATTGTCATCGGACGATTGCGTTTACCCTAATCGAGCTTCTCGTTGTTGTCGCGATCATAGCCGTGCTCGCCGCAATCCTGTTCCCGGTTTTTGCGCGGGCGCGTGTGTCTGCCAAGGTCGCCGCGAACCTCAGCAACCTCCGGCAGATATCTCTCGGCGTGGCCATGTACCGTGACGACGCGGGTGGATATCCAATGCACTCGAGCCCTTCGTCGGCCCAGCCTCGCACGCGTTGGCCAGACTACATACGGCCGTACTGCCGCGACACTGGCATCTTCAACGGTCCCCTCGCGCCGCGCGAGATGTTCAGAAACCGCTGGGCACACCAGCAGGATTTGCTATACGGCGGCTATGGGTACAACTATCAGTACTTGGGCAACTCCCGAAGCGGCGCGGAGGGCTCCGGACTGCCATTCACCGCGAAGTCCTTGCAGGTTCCCAACATGGCGCAGACGCTCGCCGTCGCCGACACGATGGGGGTTCGCGACGACCAAGGAGCCGTCACTGCAGGGGTCTACGTGGTAGACCCTCCACTGCCCAGCGCTCGGGGCAGCGGACGTGAGACAGGCTATTATGCGGAGCCACCGCAGTGTGGCTCTGGCATTCCAGGAACGCCAGGCCGCTGGGGTTGCCGAGCCGTTCCTGCCGAATGGAACGTGGGACGGGTGACGATCGCATGGTGTGACGGGCACGCCAGATCCATGCCACTGGCCCATCTGGACGACATGGACCGTGACGGCAACTTAGACAACGGTTACTACAACGGTAAGGGAGATCCGGGCAGCAGATAGGCTTCTCGGCCTGTCGCACGCAAAGGCGGCGGGGATCACCGTAGACACGCGCCGCCTCCCATCGCCACAATGTGCGAATGGATTCCACCGATGCTGAGGCGCTCGTCGCGCTGCGCGAACCATCTTTCGACACTCTGCTTGCTCACGGCTGCGAGGACCCCGCGCGGTTCCTCGGGGCGGTGAGTCCGCCGCTCTTTCAGGCATCGCTCTTCGCCTTCGAGTCGATAGAGGATTGGGGAGGCCAGACGGGGGCGTACCACTACACGCGTGTAGGCAACCCCACCACGGAGATCCTCGAGCGCAAGCTGGCCCTGCTGGAGCGCGGGGAGAGCGCGCGGATGTTCGGAAGCGGAATGGGGGCGATCACGGCGGCGATCATGTCGTGCACGCGCGCCGGTGACCACGTCGTCGCAGTACGAGGCTGCTATGGCCGGGCATTATTGGATGGCATTCTGGCGCGGTTCGGCGTGGAGACTACCTACGTGGACGGAACCGATCCGTCTGCATTCGATGCGGCTACACGGCCTAACACAACGCTGTATTACATCGAGTCGCCGCTCACCATCGTCTTCGACCTGCAGGACATAGCTGCCGTGTGTGCGATCGCTCGAAGCCATGGTGTCACCACACTGATAGATAACAGTCACTGCACGCCGTACTTGCAGAATCCCATCGAGATGGGCGTGGACATCGTAGTGCACTCGGCCTCGAAGTATTTGGGCGGCCACAGCGACCTGATAGGTGGTGCATTGATTACGTCGGAGGCAAGGCTCCGCGAAGCCCTGAACCACGAGTCGATCCTGCTAGGAGCGGTGATGGACCCCTTCGTGTCGTGGCTGATCCTTCGGGGCATGAGGACGCTGTCTGTTCGCCTAGACCGCCACCAGCGCAACGCGATGTCCGTGGCATCCTGGCTCGAGCAGCACCCGGCTGTCGAGCGAGTGATCTACACCGGGCTTCCATCCCATCCGCAGTACGACCTCGCCCGAAAACAGCAACGAGGCTCGACCGGCCTTCTCACCTTCATCCCGAAGGAGACTAGTGACGACCGAGTCCGCTCGTTCGCGAACCGGCTGAAGCTGTTTCGTTTGGCCGTGAGTTGGGGCGGGTACGAGAGCCTCGCTGCGCCGATTCGCGAACCTCTGGATGACAAGTCCGGCCACAGCACGTGGCGCATCCGGCTCCACGTCGGCCTGGAGGATCCCGAAGACCTGATCGCCGACCTGGACCAGGCTCTCGCGGCTCTGGCTTAGGATGGCCAGCCTTCGCGCACGAGCCGAGCTACCTCAGAGACAATGTCGTCGAGCATCGCGTCCATCAGAGCGTCGGGCTGCTGGTAATGACCGCCGAAAGACCCGTCACCCAGTACCCCACGCAGCCATCCGCCAGGCACGAACCGCGGAAGCGCCACTGGAGGCTTGTCTCCCTCCGGTTGGTCTATGCGCGTAAACGAGAAGCACTCGGCCCAGTTCGCATGCAACGCTTCCGACCCGACGCGCTCGGCGTAACCGACCACCACCGGCAGCCGCCACCACTCGACGAGCTGGAGCTGCAGGTCGTGGTGTGCCTCCCCGCTTTCTTGCAGGATCGAGGCGAGCGGTGTGTTGGCGCCATGGCCGTTGAGCACCATGATGCGCTTGAATCCCTGCTCGTAGAGGCCGCGCAGGATTTCGCGCACTGCAGCGCAGAAGGTCTCGGGCCCCAGGCTGACGGTGCCAGGATAGGCCCGAAACGCCGCTGACAGGCCGAAGTTGAGGGGCGGTGCTATCAATACCCGCTCTCGCTCGGCCACTCTGGTAGCGATCTCCAAGGGGATACGGATGTCGGTGAGCAGGCTCAGGCCGCAGTGCTGCTCGCACGCGCCGAATATCGCGATCACGCGGTCGTCCATTTCGAGATACGCTTCGACCTGCCGCCAGGTCATGTCGCCGAAGTGCATAGTGGCCCTTTCGCGTCAGGAGATAAGGGACCGAACAACGGACAACGCCGCGTCGTAGTTCGGTTCGTTGGTCAACTCCGGAACGTACTCGGCGTGGCGAATCGTTCCGGTGGGGTCTACCACGAAGAGCGCCCTGCACTCGATGCGCAGCGATGGGATGAGAGTGCCATAGGCTTTGCCGAAGCTGACGTCGCGATGGTCCGACGCAGTCGGGATGGCGATGTCATTCTCTCCGCAGAACCGAGCCTGGGCAAACGGCAGGTCGCAACTCACGGTTAAGATGCGCACGCTGTCTGGGAGCTTCGCCGCTTCCTCGTTGAAACGCTTCGTCTGCATCGCGCAAACGCCCGTGTCCAGCGAGGGCACGACGCTGAGCAGTAGCACCCTTCCTTCGAAGTCCCTGAGAGTGACGTCGCTCAAGTCCTTCGCGTGAAGTCGGAATTCGGGTGCGCGGTCCCCTGCTCGGAGCTCTGGCCCCTCTAGCTCCAGAGGATTTCCCTTCATCGTTACCGTTCTGGCCATCACAATCCCCTTCGATAGGTGTGTCCAGCGCGCTGCGGTGTGCGCTGGCAGCAGCAAGAGTACCCCGACCAAGCTAGCCCCCTCTCTGCGCCTGGGCCCGTGGCGAGATCGGTGGCTCGGCCGGGCTGCGAAGCACAGGACTACGCCAGCCGCCGTTTCGATCAACTTTGGAGACTTTTCTTGATCATCACTCGACCCCTGGTGGTTGCGATGCCACTGACAATCGCCAGACCAACCAGAGTGAGAAACAACCCGACGCGATAGGTGCTCGGCTCGTATCGCCAGTGCGATACGGCCAGGCCCTCCGGTAAGGCCGCGGCCAGCCAGGATGGTTCTGCCCAGCCAACCGCAACCTGATGCGTGCCGTCGCGGACCACCCATCCCGGAGCCGCAGCGACGCGCACCATGGCGGGGCCGCCTTTGTCCGAGCGGAGGAGGAAGCTATTGGGTCCCGTCCACTGGAAGTCCGCCCCGGCGTCAGAGACTTGGGCCATGGGGGCAGGCTGGAGCTCCACGAGGACCGGCTCGCCTTCTTTTGTGCCTGCAACGGCGGATGACACGATAGCGTACCGAACACCCATGTCTCCCAGCCCGTACGATCCTTCTCCAGCGCTCGGCTTGACGAAGAGCATGTTTCCGTTGGCCATCACGGCACTGTCCTCACCATTAAGCACGTCCAGCAAACGCTCTTTGGTGCTCTTGAGGATCAGCGAGTCGTAGCCCCCGACCTCGTCGAAGCCCAGCGCCATCGCAGAGTTGGGCGGCAAGAGCGCCGGCGGGTGCACGTACCGATTCCAACGGTCTGCGTTCACGATGGCAACTCGGTACGGCGCCGCCTGCTTCAATCGCTCGAGCCTCTCGAAGTCGGGGAAGATGCCGAGTGCCTTTGCAGTCGGGTTGTAAGCCGTGGCGAAGGGTGCGAGTAGGGCGACCTGCAGGACGATGCCTGATGCGCTCGCTCCCGCCCTGGACCAGGGCTTCTGCGTCCAAGCGAGCACGAGCAGTATCGTCGCGAGCAGGGGAGCCACCAGCACCCAGGGTACCGATGCCATCTCGAGCGCGGGCAAGGCCTCGGGGCGGGTGACCGACGCCCACCATAAGAGGCCACCCGACAGCGCCACCGTAGCGACGACCAGCAGCATCCCCAGAGCCCGTCTGCGCTTCGGAGCCATTTCCCTGCCGTCCCGCAACATCTGCTCCAAGCCCAGGCCTGCCAACACGGATCCGGCGAGTGCAGCCAGGCACAGCACGCGAGCAGGGCTGCCGGTGGCAGCCCACCCCGGGATGCCGAAGTACAACAGGCGGTTCAAGTCGGTCCCCAGCGCAAGCAGCCATGCCCCGACACTCATGGTCAGGAAAGCCCATCCGCTGGATCCCAAGGTGCAGATGCGCAAGATGCCGTAGCCGGCGAGCACTAGCGCAGCCAGACCAGTGTATGCCGAGTACTCGGGGAGAGGCTCGGGGCCCCAGTACTCTCCTCGGATCTCGGGGTTCGGCATCACCGTACCCAGGCGTGGATCACCGGCCATGTACGGGTCCACGGTCAAGCCCATCAGCGAGGCAGGCATGGCAAGTCGAACATACGCCCGATACCCCTCACTGCTGGGCGACGTGGAACGGTGGGACAGCCTGCCCATCTCGAGGACGGGAAGCAGCTGCACGGCAGCCAAGGCCACTCCTAACGCCACCCCGCCGGACCAAGCGCCGACGACGCGTGGCCGAGGCTGCTCGCAGGCCTTAGAGGGGATAAGGAACACTGCGAAGACGAGCGCGGCACCGATGCCGTAAGAGGCGATCTGCAGGTGGCCTGCAAGCAGTAGCATCGCGGTACAACATGCCAGCCTAGCAGCCGCAGCGGTGTTCGGCAGGGACCACACACGGTGCACCGCCGCTAGCAGCCAAGGTATCCAACAGACCGTCGTCGGGACGCTCGACAGCTGTAGCCAGGCAATCACCCACTGCGATAGCTCGAATGTCGCTCCCGCGAGAACCGCGGGACCCCACCCGCAGCCCAGACGCCTGCAGAGCACGTAGCACCCCAGCCCAGCCCACGCCAGATGCAGAAAGGCTGCGAGCGTGATGCCGTGTGCGGCTCCCAGGGGGGCCAGGACCCAGTGGAGCGGATAGAACACGCCGCTCTGTGAGTTCGCAAGAAACGGCGTGCCAAGCAGCTCGTGGCGGTTCCACAGCGGCACCCGACCGGACACCAGGTTGGAGAACAGGTACGTCCGCCAAGGGTAGAACTGCGCCACCGAGTCCCAGCGCAGAATGTCCCATGCCTCGCGCGCCTCGTCTCCCCAAGGCTCGAAGCCTTGGACCATGCCGCCTGGGACGAACACCTCGCCATAGACAACGCATCGCCATAGCGGGAGGACGGCAAGCACGGCGAACAGCAGCGCAGCGAGTGCCCACTGCTTGGCGGCGCCGGCGCTCATCTTAGGTGAAATAGACGAGTTGGCGCGTTGCGACCTCGTTGCCGGGGTCGTCGGCAAGAACCGTCAAGAAGATGCTCTTCGCCTCCTCGTAGTTGCCCAACATCATGTGGGTCATGGCGAGGTCGTTTCTCGCACGGATGTGGCCCGAGTCTAGGTCCACGGCCTTCTGAAGCTCGGCTAGCGAACCGTCGAAGTCGCCCATGAAGCACAGGACGAGACCCATCTGCCAGTGAGCGTCCGGGTTGGTAGGGTCTTCTACTAGGATAGCCTGCAGTTCGGCGACGGCTTCCGAGTAACGACCCTCCTCCTTGGCGCGCACGGCCCGGTCGTAACTCTCGGATGTGGTACTCACACCGTCATTCTCCGAACATTCGAATGGGGCATTCGACTAAAGCCACGTCTCGCGGATGAGGACGACTTAGCAGTATATCACGGCCCCTCGGCAGCGTCAAGGGAGGAGCATCTGGAGACAGCAACGGAAGCAACGGTCCTAGCCCGCGAGCGCCCTCGTGGGGCGGCCTTGGGCGCCGGCGGCTTGCCGCCTGCCTCGGGGTGTGACGCCCTGGGCAAGGGCCTCGCCAGGCTGGTGGACGGCGCTGAGCGGGGCGCCGAGACGCTTCTGGTCACACTGCTCGAAGCGGTTCAAGCAGTCTCCGGAGCGGCAAGAGCAGCCATTCTCCTTCCCACGAACGGGCCGGCGGGTGCTTCGCTGGTACCGGTTGCTGTCCGGGGATACCGGGCCGGGGTTTTCCCAAAGCGCGGTTTCAGGCTCCACGCGGAGCCCTGGCAAGAATTGCTTAGGTTCGACGGCGCCCGATGGCTGGCGGACGGGCCCGCTTGGTCGGGGCTGCGACGAATGCTGGGGTGCCCCGGCCTAATCGTGGCGGTCATCCCCGGGAGCGAGCGAGGCCTTGCGCTGGCCGACTTCGGCCGCAAGGCGCACATGCCGGACAACGCCAGCATTGCGGCCGTCGAGGGGCTCGTGATCGCCGCTGGGAAACTGCTACGCTTGCTCGACGAACGTCGGTCCGAGGCCGATGCGCTGGCTGCTCATGCCGTCCAAGCCCTCCCGAGCGGGGTCGCAGTGACGAGCCCCAGAGGCACGGTTGCACTCTGGAACTCCTGCATAGAAGCCAGTCTCGGTATCGCGGCGCAGGACGCGTGCGGACGTCCACTAGAGCGCTTGGTATTGCTCGCGCTGGAGACAGCGTCAGCGGAGCCGGTGCTGGAGGCCATCGAGTCTGCTCGAGATAGCGGCGTGCCGATGCACCTTTGGCAGCAGAAGCTCACCCGCACCGATGGCAGAACGATGGTAGCCAACCTCGTAGTCTCCCAGCTGGCTTCGGGAGGGGTGCTGCTAGGCATTCAGGACGTGACCGACCAGGCGGCTCTGGAAAGTGACATGGAGCGCATGCGACACCTGGCCCACCTCGGCCAGATGACGGCGCAGATAGCTCACGAGCTCCGCAATCCGCTTACCAGCATCCGAGGCGCTGCACAACTCCTCCAGCAGACGGACCCCAACGGAGCTTGTGCCGAGTTCGCCCGCATCATCCTGAACGAGGTGGACAGCCTCAATCGGATTGCAGAGGACTTTCTGGACTTTGCGCGCCCACTGCAACTTCGTACCCAGCCCGTGCCTCTAGGCGACCTGCTAAGAGACTTCGTTCAGGTCTGGAGGCCGGTGTGCCGTGAGCGTGGTGTTTCGCTTCGCCTGAACGCTGCGCGAGACCTGCCGATACTGTGGATAGACGTACTGCGGCTGAACCAGGTGCTTCGCAACCTGACGCTCAACGCATGCCAGGCGATGCCCGATGGCGGGACACTCACGGTGAGCGGCAGGCACGACCGAGCCCAGCAGTTGGCGGTCATCAGCGTGCGCGACACGGGACTCGGTATGACACCAGAAGAGGCGGCTCGCGTTTTCGAGCCGTTCTTCACTACGAAAGCTAAGGGCACAGGCCTGGGCCTCGCAGTGGTGCGGAAGCTGGTGGAAGCCCACGGGGGAACGATCGACCTGACCTCCAAACCGGGCAAGGGGTCTACGTTCACGCTGCGCTTGCCCGCGCTCGGAGACGAGCCATAGATGATGGGAACATGACGGAAAGAAAGACCACGATTCTGGTCGTTGACGACGAACAGAACATACGTCGCATACTTCAGGCAGCCTTGGAGCGCGATGGCTATCGAGTGCTGACCGCCGAGTCTGGCTTGGTCGCGCTCGATATGATCAAGTCGGAGCCCGTAGACCTGATCATTACGGATGTGATGATGCCCGACATGGACGGCGTCGAACTGCTGAGCCATATAAGCGAGACCTTGCCCGATGCCGCCATCATCCTCATAACCGCCTATGGCACCATTCCCCAAGCGGTGTCCGCCATTCGCATGGGAGCGCACGACTATATCACCAAGCCCTTCGACCTCGAGGTCCTGCGTAACGTAGTCGCGAACTCCCTTGCTGACAGAGCCGACTCCAAGAGAAACCAGAAACGACGCAGTCGAAAGGCCGCCGCCCCCACGGATTTCGTGGCAGAGAGCCCGGCCATGCGCCAGGTGCTGGAGATCGTAGAGCAGGTTGCTTCGTCTCGTGCTACCGTCCTGCTGACTGGGGAGAGCGGTACGGGCAAGGAAGTGGTCGCAAAGATGATCCACGAACGGAGCCCCCGCTCGGGCAAGCCGTTCATCGCGGTGAGCTGCGCGGCACTCCCGGAGACTCTGCTGGAGGCCGAGCTGTTCGGCCACGAGAAGGGGGCCTATACTGGAGCGGTTGGCCGACGCGAGGGGAGATTCGAGCTTGCGGACGGCGGCACGCTGTTCCTTGACGAGATTGGAGAGGTTCCCCTCAGCGTACAGGTGAAGTTGCTGCGTGTGATCCAAGAGCGGGAGCTAGAGCGGCTGGGAGCGACGAAGCCAGTCCGCGTGGACGTGCGACTCGTAGCAGCCACCAACCGCGATCTGCAACAGGCTGTGGACGAAGGCTCCTTCCGCGCCGATCTCTTCTACCGTTTGCAGGTTGTGCACATCGAGCTGCCGCCGCTGCGAGATAGGCCGGAGGACATTCGTCCGCTCGCGCTTCGCTTCGTACAAAAGTACTGCGCCGAGAATGCACGCGAGCCGCTCGCTCTTGCCGACGAGGCTATCGAGGCTTTGCTGACTTACCGCTGGCCTGGCAACGTGCGCGAGTTGGAAAACGTTATCGAGCGCGCCGTGGTACTTGCCCGGCCTGACGCGCAGGCTATCGGCCCCGAGCTGTTGCCACAGAGCCTACGAGCCGCGTAAGCGCGTCCGCCAATGCCACAATCCGCCCATGACCTCGCTACCCCAAAGCTCTGGCTGCTTCGTCTGCGGGGCGGACAACCCGTACGGCCTTCGACTCGTGTTCATCCGCGACGAGGCAGGGGTTTTCACGGAGTTCGTGCCCGAAGCCCGGCACTGCGGCTATCCGGGGGTGTTGCACGGCGGCATCGTGGCTTCCCTGCTAGACGAAACGCTCGGTTGGGCCGCTTCGGTGGTCAAGCGCCGCTACTTCCTTACGGCGGATCTGCGTGTTCGCTATCGGCGCCCTGTGCTTGCTGGAACACGGGTCCGCGTAAATGGGCGATATCTCGGCGACAAGGCAGGCTTCTGGCGTGCCGAAGGGGAGGTCGTGGATGCCACCGGCGTGGTGTACGCCTCGGCTACCGGTCTATACACCTCGGCTCCCGACGAGGCACATGAGCGCTTCCTTCGCGAGACTCAGGCCCGGTATTCACCCGAGCGGGTCGACCCGTTTGGTGACATTCCCGGATCTAACTACTAGCCCTTCTGCGACTGGAGTCATCTCGTCGGCCTCACACCGATGCGGCTAGCGCTATCACGCGGAGCACGCACAGGAACAGACAGAGTCGCAAGCAGGGGCCTGCCGAACCTCGCCCCGGCATTCCACCTAGCGCGACCTCGTCCGATCTCTGCGCGCTCTACGCGAGATCGCAACGTGGGGGGATACGACTGCTCGCCCCTCAAGGCCCCGATTCGGGCTTTCGCGCGGAGGTCGCAGAGCGGTCGCCGAGACGGCAGTGCACGAGGCAAGGCCTCAGCTAGTCGCTCGTGGACGGAAGGGACTCCGCTCGGCGGGCCTCGCGCACTCGTGAGCTGAGTTCTTCCTGACCCATCGCCTCCAACCGCTGTGCGGCTTGCTCGGCATCCTCGTCACGACCGAGCATCTTCGCCGCGATGCCGTAGTTGGCGAGCACCAACGGGTCGTAGGGCAGCTTGCGCATGGCCTGCCGAAAGGTTCGGTACGCCTCGTCGGCCTTCCCCTGCGCGAAGAGCGCAGCAGCAAGCTCACCGTAGGCAACCGCATATTGCGGCAGCATCGCCAGGAGCCGTCTCGACGCGGTTTCCGCCTTCTCGGCGTTGCCAGTGCGGTTGAACCCGCGCGCCAGGATCTCCCACACCGGCCAGTAGTCTCCGAGCCAACGGCTGAGCTGCTCCAATTCGAAGAGCGCAGCCGAGTCGGGGCCTTCCGTCAGGCGTTTGGTCAGGTGGCGGAAGCGCTCCAGCTTCTCCGGCTCCTCCATCTCCATTCGGCGAGCCTCGAGGGCTGCGCGGATCGGTGGACCGGGGTCCTGTGCTAGGGCAGCTTTCAGCACTCGTACGGCGTCGCCTACCTTCCCGCAGAAGTAGAGGCAATCTGCCATCTCCACCGCCAAACCCGGTTGGTTAGGAAGTGCCTCAACGGCGGCTTCGTAATGCACTAGCGCCTTTGCGTGGCTCTCGCGGTGCATGTGAGAGCGTGCCAAGTGTAAGTGCACCTGCTCGGGACTATCAACAACTCCGAGAGCCTCTTCCAAAACGTGCAGTGCCGTATCACCCTCGCCACGACTCTCGTGGCTCATCGCGAGGTTAATCCAGTGAATGGCTACACTAGGATCTCGGTCCCTCAATCGCTGCCACAAAGCGTGTGCCTCGTCCTTCTTGCCTTCCTTTACGAGCAGAGCAGCGTAAGCAGCTGCGGTCGGACTCGGCTCGAGCGGCGACTCCCTCGAGATGGCTTCCTCGAACGATTTCATCGCCTCGGTTTTGAACCCCAGCGCCGCTTGCACGAGACCTAACCGCGTCCACAGAGCGGGCTCGCTAGGGTTCAACTTCAGTGACCTCTCAAAGCATTCCAGCGCGAGGGTATCTCGGTTCAACCTATGATACAGGTCTCCCAACGAGTACCACCCACGCCAGTCGTCTTCGCACAGCTCGTTCACCGTCTTCAGGCTGCGCTCGATCACGTCGGCGTGTATGGGTCCCAGGTGCACGCATTGGCGCGTCAGTTCGATGAGGGCCTCATAGGGTGCCAGGTAGTCCGGATCCAGACGGACGGCACGTACTAAGGCATCGAACGCCGCCTCGAAGCTCACATCCTCCGGCAAGTAGTCGCCGACTTGTCGCAGATAGGCCAGTGCGTCCCATCCTTCGAGCAGAGCAAGCACTGCCTCGCCGGAGGACTCCCGCAACGATGCGCCTAGCGCGCCTACGACTGCCGCGGGCACCTGACCGAGCATGCTCGCAGTCTCCACCAGCATCTGCTCGATGAGGTCCGCCACCTCCGCCCTGTCAGCGGACAGCGTCCGCTCAGCGACCGCCTCGGAGGCGGAGGTGGTTACTCCCAGGGTCAGCTCCAGCCGGTCGGCGACGCCCAGCCTACCATGTACCACTGCGTCGGCCTGCAACTGCTCGAGCAGCTTGCGCGACCAGTAGGCGTCTCGTGGCTCTGCAGCCACCATGACCCGCTCTTCCCTACCCTCTCGCTGCAGCCGGGCCACAAACGACACTTCCATCACCTGCAGGCCCGGGATGGCCTTCAAGCTCTCGGCAACGAGATGTGCGAACTGACGGCCGTGCGCGGCGTACTCCGGTGAGGAGGTAGCGAACGGGGTAACCGCAACCCTCATCGTGCGCCCGCCTGGAAAGCAGCGAGCACGAACGCACGCATCAACCCGACAGTCGCCGGACTGTCGGGTGTTCGCTCAGGATGCCACTGCACACCCACGAGCCAACGACCATCCAGGGACTCGACGCCTTCGATCACGCCATCGTCGGCGCGGGCAGTGACCCTCAGGTTTGGAGCCACGCGATGGATCGCTTGGTGGTGGGAGCTAGAGCAATCGAACTCGGAAGCTCCACACGCCTCTGCCAGGCGCGAATCGGTCTCGACGGTGACAGGGTGAACCAACGGCTTCCCTGGCGCGCCGCTGTGCGGGTGCGCGCTGGGAATCGCGGTGGGGATGTGCTGGTGTAGGCTGCCGCCGAGTCGCACGTTGACGAACTGGCAGCCATAGCAGATGCCCAGAATGGGCTTGCCGGTGGGCAGGAAACACTCCCACAGGCGCTTCTCGAAACCGTGCCGCGCGTCCGAAATCGGCTCAGTCTCGGGTTGAGGCGCTTCACCGTACTCCCCGGGCGGCAGGTCCCTACCGCCGGCGATCAGCCAGCCGTCGAGCTGCTGAGCGTAGGCCGATGGATCGTCCACGAAAGGCAGAATCAAGGGCACCCCTCCTCCAATGGCAATAGCTCGGCAGTAAGGCAGCAGAGCGCGTTCCGGCGGGCCGGAGGCGTTCTCGACGAGGTCCGCAGTGACGCCAATAAGGGGTCTGGATGCCATACCGACAGTATAATCGGTCGGCGCATGGATGGACAATGGTTGCTATCCAGCGTGGAATCGCATTGAAGGCAAGGGAATGAACAACAAACCCCCGATCGCTATTCAACCCATTACGTGGGGCAGCACGCCGCTCGACCAGGTGTGTCGAGAGGTTTCGGCTCTCGGCTACGATGGGATCGAACCTCCGGTCGCCAACTACTTGGACGACACCTCCCGCCTTCGCGGCATGTTAGAAGAAGCGGGGCTCCGTTGCAGCGCCACCTACACTGGGGTCTCACTGCTCGATCCGGCGTCACGCGAGGAGGAGATGCGTCGAGAACTCGCCATCGCGCAGGCACTCCGAGAACTCGGAGCGGAGATCATCGTGCTCTCGGCCCCGGAGCGACAGGTCGAGCGAACCGTATCTCACCCACCGGAGACCATTCGCGAGTACGCACGCCATGTCAACGAGCTCTGCAGGCGCTTGCAGGAGGAGACAGGCGTCATCGCCGCTTTTCATAACCACATCCATACGCTGATCGAGCGGCCGGAGGAGATTGACTTGTTCCTCGAGTACACGGCTCCCGACCTGCTGTTTTGCGGCTTCGATAGCGCACAGCTGTCGGCAGGGGGAGCGTGTCCAGTGGAGTACTTCATCCGGTACGCAGCCCGGACCCGATACGTACATTTGAAGGACCGCCAGCTCGGGCGGCCAACTTATGGCAACTTCTGCGAGTTGGGCCTCGGCTTCATAGATATCGAAGCTATCGTACAGGTCCTTACCGACGCAGGATACGCCGGCTGGTTGACGGTCGAGGTGGACCAAAGTCTGACCACACCCCGCGAGAGCGCTGCCGTGTGCAGGGAATATCTCCGAGACCGGTGCGGGCTCTAGCCGCTGCCGGGCGGTGTCCAGTTGGCGCGAGGCAGGAAACGCAGTATGGCCAGCATCAGCTTTTGTGGCTGCTCATAAAACGCGAAGTGACCGCACTCATCCAGGATCTCGAACTGCGCACCCTTGATGAAGCGGCGGGCGATCTCCAACTGGCGTGTCGTCACCACGCCGTCCGATCGGCCTCCGATCAGGAGGGTCGGTACCGACACCCTCTTCAGCAACGGCGTGGCGTCCATGGTGTGAAAGCTTTCGTTTTGCACGAGGGCCGTGCTGACTGCCGCAGCCAAGTCCAACTTCTCAACCGATATCTTGTACTTTTCGGCTTCTGCCTTCAGTTTTCGAAGCTCCGCCTGCACCGTCGCCGAGTTCGGGTCGTGGAAGTAGAGCTGCGCCTCTCCGAGTGCGAGCACGTAGGCACCGGCAAGCCGGCGCGGATCCGACTGGGACATTTTGCGCAGGTCCCCCACCTGTTCCAGCAGCACTTTGGCTCGCGCTTTCTCTCCCTCGCTGCCATCCTTTAGCCACTGTTTGGCCTTCGCTGCGGCGTTTTCCAACACGTCGTCCGTCATGATGGGCACCGACACGAGCCCGCTGATGTTGATGAAGCACGAGACGCGTTCAGGGTGCTGCGTTACATAGTGCAACCCCAGAAGTCCACCCCACGCATGTGCGATCACCGCCCACTTTTCGATGCCCAGCTGCTGCCGCACCTCCTCGATGTCGCGCAGTAGCCGTTCGAGGGAATACGCCTTGGCTGCGTCGGGGGTCAAGGGCGAAGACAAGCCGCACCCGCGCTGGTCGAGATACACGACCGTAAGCGACCGCTCCAGTTCCGGCCCTGCGGTTGCCATAAAGGGCAGCGAGGAATAGCCTGGACCACCGTGAAGGTACAGCGCATACGGGTTCCCGCTGTCTGCGCCGCGGATGTGCACGTGCAACGTAGCCCCACCGACTTCGAGCTCGCGCTGCTCGTCCACGGGGAGTGCGGTATTCATCAACAAGATGAAGGCTGCAAATAAGCCCATAAAGTCCCCTCCCTGGTAGCTTGCCGAGGTTCCATATCTATTGTGCCGGATTCTCACGAGGTACTTGAACTTTTCGGTAGGCCGCCGGTGCGGCATAATCCACTCGTGTGTCCATTTCGCATCGGGACAGTCCTCGTGGACCCTCCCATCGTCCTCGCACCGATGGAGGACGTGACCAACGCTGCCTATCGCGCCATCGCCAAGCGCATCGGCGGGCCCGGCCTCATGGTGACCGAGTTCGTGAGCGCGATGGCGGTTCGATACGCACCGTCTCGCTCGATTCCCAAGATGCGGGTGCGGGATGAGGAGCGCCCCTTGGCCGTTCAGATCTTCGGTGCCGAGCCCAGCGCAATGGCCGAAAGCGCCCGCATCGCGAGGGACATGGGTGCTGACATCGTGGACATCAACATGGGTTGCTGGGTACCCAAGGTATGCAGACAGGGCAGCGGGGCGGCGCTGCTGAAAGACCCAGATCAGGCGCTAGCCGTGCTGGAAGCGGTGGTTGCCGCTGCGGAAGTACCCGTGACCGTGAAGGTCCGGGCAGGGTGGGACCACGGTCACCTTGCCTCGGTCGCCCTCGCGCCTCGCTTTGAACGAGCCGGAGCCCAGGCAATCACCCTGCACGCACGAACGGCAAGGCAGGGGTTTACCGGCAGAGCCGACTGGTCTCTGATCGGGGAGATGAAGAGTGCGGTGAGCATCCCGGTTATCGGCAATGGTGACATTCGCACTCCCTCCGATGCCGAACGCATGTTCAGAGAGACGGGGTGCGACGGCGTGATGATCGGGCGCGCTGCCATCGCGAACCCTTGGATCCTTTCTCAGGTGCGGGACTACCTCGAAGGCCGTCCGCCGCAACCCGACCCGTCGTTCGACGAGCGCTGTCGGGTAGCGCTGGAACACCTCGGACGACATATCGCTGAGCTCGGCAGCGAAGAGCGCGCCGTCCGAAGCCTCCGTGGTCAGTTGCCCGGTTACTTTCGCGGCTTCGAGGGCGCAGCCCGCCTCAGGGAGCGCATCTCGCGGGCGTGCTCGGTGGCTGACGTGCAGGCAGCACTAGCGGAGTTGGGCCCCAAGTCCTAATCGCACTACAAGCCGCAAACCGGGTGAACGAAATGGGGGTCCTCCGACGTCAAAGCCGGTGAGGAGAACGAACAAGCAGTAACCAACCCACACCCGAGTAGAAAACTCCTACACCGAGACGGTTATGGAGTGACGCGTAGCGGGCGACCGGACCCAGACCGGTCGCCCGTTGTGCTGTCGGGCTAGGCGTGATGGGTCTGTTGGTGGAGCAGCTCTGCCTCGTGAGGCTCGAAGTGAATGCTAATCTCCACCCTCGGAAACGCTTGTCGCACCTTGTCCTCTAGCTCTTCGGCGATGTGGTGCGCATCCACCAGCGACAGGTCGTCGTCCAGAAGAACGTGCACGTCTACCATCCTCGAACGTCCGGACCGGCGTGTGCGCAGCTTGTGAAAGTCCCGAACGTGGCTGTCTGAGAGCAGAATGGCCCGGATTTTCTCTTCCTCCCACTGCGGCAGCGCTGCGTCCATCAGAGGATGAATGGCCTCCAGGGTCAAGTGCCACGAGAGCCGCATGATGAGGAGTGACACCCCGATGGCGACTAGAGGGTCCACGATGTGCCAACCGGTCAGCTTCACCAGCACCAGCCCCGCCAAGACACCCACCGACGTCCACACGTCCGTCAGCAGGTGGTAGCCATCAGCCTTTAGAGCGGGCGACTCGGTCTTTCGAGCAACGCGGAGGAGATACGCCGAGACGAAGGTGTTGGCTATGGCGGACAACGCCATGACGGCGATTGCAAAGTCCACTCGGATCTCGGCGGGGTGGAACAGGCGGCGAACCGCTTCGACAACCACCACGCAGCCGCCTGCAAAGATCAGCAGGGCCTGAACGAACGCCGAGATGCTCTCGGCCTTGCCATGGCCGTAGGGATGTCCTTCATCGGCAGGTACCGAGGCGGCCCGGATGCCGAAGAACGCAAGCAGGCTGGCGACTAAGTCGGAAGCGGAGTGCACCGCCTCCGAGATGACGCTCACCGACAGCGTCACCACGCCGACGACCAGCTTCAGAACGACCAGCAGCGTGTTGGAGACGATGGACAGCACAGCCGCCCTGAGCTTGACGCGCCGCAGAGCATCCTCGGGCATACGGCCATTATACCGAGGCGTGGATGCCTGCCCAATTCGGGCCTTTTCCAGCAATCTTGCCGGGCCGACAGCAAGATCTTCGAATCTGCTATGGCGAAAGGCTGAAAGTTGCGGTAATATGATGTAGCAGCCGGCTCATGAGGTCGGTTGAAGCGGCACTGTGTTGCCTGAATTGGATTCTCTCGAGGGAGAGATTGTTTTGGATACTGGATGGTGGACTCCCGGCAGCCATGTCGGGTTAGAGGCGACTGTTTCTGCTGTCGCGAGAGTGTTCACGTGTCGGTTCCGCGGCACGCGGCATTTCATCACTTCCCCGTCCCGACTATCCGATTTCGTCGTCTATGGGCCTCGCTGGCTGAATGCCCGCCCGGACGGTGCGACAACCTGCCAGCCGGCTCATGCTCTGCCAAGCGTTTCCAGTGCGCGATGCGGGGTGCGCGGTTCCTCCGGTAGCCGCATCGCGACCGACGAGAGCAGCACGATGACGTGGCGACCGGCCAACCCATCGGCCGGTCGGCTTGGTGCGCTTTTCGCTTGGTCAGAGTGAAACATGGGGCGGGAGCCCCAGGCTCCCGCCCAACTTTTTTCCCCTTCCTCCGTCCTAGGCATCGAACTCTTCCCACAACTTCTCGAAGCGCTGAATCCTGTCTTCCAGGACCCGAAAGCCCCCCAACCAGAAGTCTCGAGAGCGCAGATCGATCCCGACGCTGGACATGAGTTCATGAGGGCTCTTGCTGCCGCCTGCCCGAAGCAAAGCGACGTATTTTGGCTCGAACGCAGGGCCCTGCTCCAGCGCCATCCGGTAGAGCGACATCACTAACAGTTCCCCGAACGAGTACGCATACACGTAGAACGGCGAATGCACGAAGTGGGGCACGTAGGACCACCAACGACGATGGTCTTCTCCCAGGACTACGCTATCGCCGAACATGGCCTGCTGCCGGGACTGCCAGTAGGCTCCCACTTCCTCGGCAGTCATCTCTCCCTTCTCTCGCCGATGCATGTGAACATCTTGCTCGAACCGGTACATCGCGGCCTGTCGGAAGATGGTGGCAAAAGCGCCCTCGATGCTCTCGGCGTACATTGCCAGACGGTCCCTAGGGGTGGCGGTCTCTTGGAGCGCATCGAACACGAGCATTTCTCCGAAGGTACTGGCGAGCTCGGCAAGCGGCAGGGTCCCGCTGTAGTTGAGATAGGTCTGCCCCGCGGAGAGTGACGCGTGGACGCCGTGCCCCAACTCGTGTGCCAAGGTAAGTACGTCATCCATCTTCCCGTGGTAGTTGAGGAACACGTAGGGGTGCAGATCCGGCGTGACATAGGAACAGAAAGCGCCGCCCATCTTCCCCGGGGCAGGGGCGGCGTCAATCCAGCCCTTGCGGAAAAACCTCTCTGCATGCTCGCGAATCGTTTGAGAGAACTTGCCGAAGCTGGTTAGCACGATCTCCTCGGCCTGGTCCCAGTCCACCCGCGACTCGGTTTCGAACAGGGGAGCATAGCGATCGTAATGGGTGAGTTCGTCGAGTCCTAGTATCTGCTTCTTCAGCCGGTAGTACCGTGCGCAGAGCGGGTACTCCTGTTCACAGAGTTGCATCACCATCTCGACCGTGTCATTGTCTAGTTCGTTGCTGATGTGTCGGGATTCCATCGGCGTGGGAAGACCGCGCAGTCGGTCGTTGATTGCCTTGTCGAGTAGCAACGTGTTGAAGGTGTGCACCAAGACCCGCTCGAGTTCGCCTAGGCCCACGGTAAGCGACTCGGCCGCGGCTCGGCGCTCTTCCCTGTCGGGCGAGCGCAGCTTATCGAGGAGCTCCGACTCCGTTTGCTCGGAGACCTCACCTCGAAGCTCGAAGCGGAAGCGGTGATTCGACAACACCTCGGTGAACAGTCGGCCGAAGGCGCGAGACCCCGAATTCTTGCACTCTTCCAAAATCCGCTCTTCGGGCTCGGACAGCGTGTAGTCGCGGAAGGCGCGGGACGCACGGACGAAGTGGACGTAGTTCTGGAGTGCTGGGTCTCGGAGCAGCCTCTCGATGTGCTCCTCTTCCGCCGCAAGAAGCTCGAGCGCGAAGAACATGATCTCCACCGAGATTTGTGTAGCCTTTTCCTGCATTAGTTGCATAAATCTCGCGATCGCAGGGTCCCCCGTGTTGGCAGCGTAGAGGAGGCCAGCGAATTCCATCGGCTTACTGTTTTCCTGCAGCAGACTCTCGTATTCCCTGAGTGCTGCTAGCAGTTCATCGGCCTGAAGATTCTCAGAGCGAATCCTGCCACGGTATTTGGCGGCAAACTGCTGCGCCCGTGTCAGTCCCTGCTCGAGGGCGGTCTCGATTCTCGGGTCTGTAGGCGAGTCGAATAGGTCGGAGAGGTTCCAATTAGGTGCGTTGGCGGCCATAAAAAAAGCTCCTTGTCCCGGTTTCGGGTCGCGTATGTATACCCCCGATCCTCTACGCCAAAAGTTCACCGAAGACTAACGACTTCCGAACCTGCGCGTGTGGTACAACAAGGTCGGACTGGTAACTCGAGCAAGGAGGCGTGGATGAAGCCAATCAGGCCCTTGGGGGGATTCACCCTCATCGAACTCTTGGTCGTGATCGCAATCATCGCGATCCTGGCGGCCATCCTCTTCCCCGTTTTTGCCCGCGCCCGTGAGCAAGCGCACAAGGCTACTTGCGCAAGCAATCTCAAGCAATTCGGAATCGCGTTTACTCTTTACGGCAACGACTACAGTCAGAAGTGGCCGCTGCCAGGAACTCGCGATCAGTACGACACTGCGCAAAACGACGAGCCTGGGCTGAACGTCCAAGGGGCCTTCTGGGACATGGCCGACACCAACCCGAACGGTGGTCTCAACGCGTACATGCGGAATCGAAGCTCGGACGAGAAGAAGGGCATCTCGGTGTGGTCGTGCCCCAAGCTGTTCCCTCTCTACCACGAGACCGACATTCCGCAATCCGGGGGGAGTATCACGTTCAAGCAGCTCACGATTCGAAGCTATGGCATGAACTGGTACCTGCGCAGCCCGCATCCGGAGATCGGGTCGGTGGAGCAGAACTTCGGCTATTACGAAGGCACCATAGGCAAGAACACGTATTCGAGCGTCGCGCAGATTCCATTTCAGATTCCACTCCGCTACTCATACTTGCGTGTTCCCGGTGACACCGTACTGCTCTATGAAGGCGTCCCGGTGGAGGGCATGAGTAGCCGCGGACCGTATCTGGGTTCTCCCCGTCGGAGCGGGGGCTACACCTTCGTCAAAGGCTTCATGGGCCACCCGAAGCAGAGCCCATCAGAACCCAACGGTGTGTACGAGTTCGAGGAGATCCGCACGGGGAGCTATCGCGGTGGCGAGCCTTGGCATACCGAAATGAACAACTTCCTAATGTGCGATGGTCACGTCAAGGCACAGCGTCCCAAGCGCTATCCATGGGTGCCGACCCGTGATGACAATCAGTGGTATGTCTCGCTCTTGAGAGATTAGGCATTCTGCCCGCCGGGACGCTTCTCGCGCCCTATCTTGGTTGCCCCTATCTTCCTTTGAAATGCTATGAAACGAAAGAGAGTGAACGACATAAGAATCTGGTCACTGGCGGCTGGACGCCGTGCCTTTCGGTTTCCACTTCCCTGCTTTGTCCACCCTAACCACATCAACTTCTGCTCAAAGGAGATGCACATGTCCAGAGCTCTCGCATGCGGTGTGGTGCGGCTCGGGATATCCCTAGCTGCCCTCACCGCCATCGTCGCAAGCTATGCGCTCGAGACGACGTCACAGGCGAACAAGCTAGCCTACGACGCGTACAACAACAACGCGGCACCACAGGTCGTCGAGGTCGAAGGGATCGTGGTGTCACCGCCCAAGTTCTATCGCTCTACGGAAAGTCCCCCTCTGGCACAAGAGGGCGTCTCGTTCGGTGCTATGGTGATCCAGGATCCATCCGCGAACCGGAATATCGGTGGCACCGTCTACAGCAACGCCATCAAGGTGGTGTTCGGCAGCAACTATGGCAGCATCCCGAACGGCGCATTCCCTTTGTCCTTTGCTGACCGTCAGCTATACGGATTTCCACGAGAGGGCGACAGGGTCCGTGTCAAGGGTTATGCGACCATTAGCTACGGAACGATCTCTGCCATCTTTTCGCTCACGATTGGCAACGAGCCAATCATCGACATGCGTGACGGCACGTTGTTCCCCATCATGCAAGTGTTATCCGAGAACAACTACGTCGCGCCTACGGTTATCTCGCCGAGCACACTCGCTGCGTTCCCGTACAGCAAGTTCCCGTCCTCTGCGACTGCAGGCTTGGTGGACCAGCACTCTCGCAAAGGCGTTGTCGGGTTCGGTCAGGGCAACCTGATAGTCAATCCACTGCTCGGCATGTTAGTCGAGCTTCACGGGTTCAAGTATGACATGCTGAATCCCAACAACATTCAGCAGTCATACAACAACAGCAAGGTCGGGTTCATCGTCGCCGATAGCAGTGCTAACAGTTCGTTGAACGCGGCCGCGGTCTTTGTCAACACTCGGCCTTCGCTAGGTACTGGCGAGACGCCAATCCCGATCGACTGCAGCGTCCTACCGCCCGGGAATAGCGATCCGGTCTACGGCGTCGTGAACAGCCACCTGCTGCTTCAGGGTACCGACATTTGGAACTGCACCGGCGTGCAAGCGAGATATCAGTCGGACATCGCGGCCAGCGGTGGGCCCGCCAACCGTGTCACTTACTCTACTGTGGCTCTTCAGGCCAATCAGCCACCCCTTCCAGGCTCGAAGGTGGACGTGACGGTCAACGCTCTGGAATTCAATCCGGGCGGTGCAACCGTTACGCTGGATCTCGGTGTCCTCGGACCCGGTGGGGCACTGGACGCCGTTACTGGTGTGCCGATTACCAGTCTCGTACTCCCGCCAACGTCACCTGGTTCCAGCATCTATAAAGGAACGTTCAAGCTAGGCGGACCGGCGCGGAAGGGAATCCTCTCGCCCATTATTCGGTATCAGAACACCGGTGTCGACTTCTTCCTCAACACCTCTCATGTGTTCTCGCCGGTAATCAACGCCGTGCCGTTCAAGTCTGTCGCTGCCCTGAAGGCAGTCATTAATAACCTGCCCGACGGCTACCCCGTGGCCATTGACGCGTCCATCCCCGGCACCATCAATCCCATCGTGACCTGCGCCGAGAACGATGCAGGATCGTGGCTCTCTTCCACCAGCCAGCTGTGGGTGCAGGACCCATTCGTACCGGCCGGTCAGTGTGTGTACTTGCCGGACGGCAGTAAGGGTTCTCCGATCGCGGCTCGCGGTGATGCGCTGAACGTAGCCGGCACCCTGCTGAACTTCCGCGGGAACCGCGAGATCAACTCGCGCACTACGTTCGTCAGCATCGTATCCACGGGCAACCCGGTTCCGGCTCCCGTCCTGATGAACACTAACAATGTGAGTCCCGAGTTCCACGACCCGACGGTCGGACAGACCCTTCCGGCTTCGTTCGTACCGAATCAGGGCGTCCTTGCGACGGTTGTTGGACGCGTCACTGCATCACCTTCCACGCTCATTGGTAGTCCGTTCCAGAGCTTCGTAGACATCGATGACGGCACCGGGCGCATCGCAATCAAGGTGGACGACCGGCTCACTGCGGAGCCGGACCTAACAGACTGGTTGGTCCCCGGGGACACGGTGATCGCCACCGGTGTCCTATCCGGCAACTACTACACCAACGCGGACCCGAGGGTGGTTCGGACGCTGTGGGTTCGCAGCCTGTCGGAGATCCTGAAGAACCCTCCGACCTCAGTGGTCAACGTACCTGTTGCGGCTGGACAGCAGCTCGTGACGCTGCCGGCACCGGCCACCACCTACTCTCCCAACATCATCCCACCTGGGCTGAACGCCCGACGATTGTTCAATGGCGGGTTGTACAGCGGCTTGCCCAGTCCCGGTGATCCTTGGTACAAGGGCCTCGAGTTCCTGCAGCTCGGTGAGGCGTACCAGATCGACCCTCCGGGAACGGCCACCAGCTTCAGCTACAACGGCCTCACGACCGGTACCGCCCTCGACCTAGCTGGCAACCAGCAGACCTTCAACCTCGACGACCTACCACGCTGGTACGGAATGCTGCCTTCGCCGGGAAGCCAGCAACTGGTCGGCATCTCGTACATCGGCAAGACCGTGCTGTGGGACGACAACGGTCCCGCCAACCAGCTCTGGGCCTCCGATACCGGCAGCATGCAGAGCGTGTTCGGGGCGCCTAGCACCCTGATATCCGGCCTGGCAGACGAGGGGGGAATCCCGATTACCTCGCCCAAGACCTTCGCCGCCGGCGAGAGCTTCCGCGCAACCACCAAGGTGGCGGACGTCGCCATGGTCTACACCCCGACGGCCGTCCCTCAAACCTGCAACCTAACAGTGGAGGTCAAGCTGGATCCGCAGTTCATCGGCTCCGTCAACGGCCTGCCGGTCGAGGTGCAGCTGCGCTACCCCGGCACCACGACACCCGTCCGAACGGTGAGTGGAACGCTGAACGCGCAAGGCCGCATCACCATCAGCAACGTCCTTTTCGGCGTGTATGATGTGTGGGTCAAGCCCTGCGGCTTCCTCGCCGCGAAGTCGGACAGCGTGGCCGTCACCGGCTGCCCGACCAGCATCGCACTAGTAGACGGGCATCTTGGCGCCGGCATTCGCGCTGGTGACGCCAATCCTGCGGGTCTTAGCTACAACGCCGTCACGCTCGACGACCTGAACGTCGTCCTACTGAACTTCGGCTCGTCGGGCAGCTGCCCGACCGACGTCAACGGATCCGGATTCGTCGACCTGCCAGACTTGAACATCTGCCTGGTCTACTTCGGCCAATCTGGAACACCTTAAGCTCCGCACGCTCGCAGAGAGTGCGGCCCTCATCGCGAGGTGAGGGCCGCACTCTATATCAGAGCGCGGGCATCCTTTGCCAAGACACCCAGTCGTTGGGCTGCGGCG
Organism: Fimbriimonadales bacterium; assembly: GCA_045862955.1. Taxonomy (GTDB): domain Bacteria; phylum Armatimonadota; class Fimbriimonadia; order Fimbriimonadales; family JABRVX01; genus JABRVX01. The sequence continues at coordinate 13,045 of BTVI01000013.1, read as the reverse complement.
GTATCGAGGAACCACACCAACTCTCCACCAACGGGCCGCAGCGCTTGAAGCGGGTGCTTGGCGGGCTCGATATCGCCTTCGAGCGTATCGAGGACGGCCACCGCGACTTGGGAGCCGGTCGCAATCAGCCAGATGCTATCGGATCGATTGAGCGCCGTAGGGGTAAGGCTGAAGCCCCGGTTGCCGGACGGGGACAGCTGGCACGATGCCACATAGCGATGCGATGTCAGTACTGCCTCGGCGTCCGGTCGCAGTCCGGCCACTCCGCCATCCGACTCGACACCCAGCAATACGAGGTCGAAGAGGTTCTCGTCTGCCTCGCCGCTAACACGGCCAAGAAGCTGCTCCTCATATCTGCGCACCTCGGAGCCGGCATCCGATGCGTCTCCCCGGATGCGATGCACGTTTGCCGAGGGAACACCCACCGGTGATAGAAGCTCGGCCCAAAGCCGGTCGTACAAGCAGCCGCCGTGCTCGCTGCTCCACATCCGTTCGCACACCTGGTAGACGAAAACGTGTTGCCAGGGAACGTCGTGCACGTGCGATTCGGCGAGACGCAATCGCACTGGGCTCACTACGTCCTCCGCACCGAGCGCCAGCACAGCAGCACCCTTCTGCTCTACGACCGAGTTGATCTTGCGTGCAATCTGCGCGGCAACGATTCCCGGGAAGTCCTCGTGTAGCTCGACGATGCGGAGGATGGGGATGCGAGAGCGTCTCATCTGGCTAGATGAGCCTCCTTGCTGCTTCCACAATATCCTCGGCAGTGAAACCGAACCGGCGCGCAACTTCTGCTGCAGGAGCAGAAGCTCCAAACGTGCGCATCGCGAGGATCGTGCCACGTGTGCCGACGTAGCGCTCCCACCCGAGCGGTGAGGCTGCTTCGATTGCCACCCTTGCCTGCACACTCGGAGGTAACACCCGACTGCGGTACTCCTCATCCTGCTCGTCGAACAGGTCCCAGCTCGCGAGGTTGACTACCCGACAAGCGATTCCGTCCGCTTCGAGGCGGTGAGCGGCCTCGAGTGCTACGTGCACCTCCGACCCCGACGCCAGCAGAATGACACTAGGGCTCCCCGCGCCGAAGTCGGCAAGTACGTATCCTCCGCGCCGAACACCCTCGGCCGGTGCGAGCTTGGTACGGTCTAGGATAGGCAGGTTCTGTCGGCTGAGGACGAGCGCCACGGGCCTGTCCCGAGTCGAGATGGCTATTCGCCAGCCTTCCGCCACCTCGTTGGCATCGGCAGGGCGGACCACCCTCATGTTCGGTATTGCTCGTAGCGACGCGAGGTGCTCTATCGGCTGGTGCGTCGGTCCGTCCTCACCCAAAGCGATGCTATCGTGAGTGAACACCAGGATGATCCGCTTGCCAGACATCGCCGCCAATCGAATGGGTGGTCGCATATAATCGCTGAAAACCAGAAACGTAGCGCCGTAGGGTATCACGCCACCGGCTAGCGCCATTCCATGCAGCGCAGCTCCCATCGCATGCTCTCTTACCCCGAACCGCAGGTTGCGGCCGGTCCGGCAGTCCTTGCCAAAGTCTTCCGCCCCCTTGATCAGCGTGTTCGTAGAGGGTGCCAGATCCGCCGATCCACCTATCAGATTGGGTAGTACCGACGCCAGAGCGTTGATAACCTTGCCGGAGGCTACGCGTGTTGCCATTGGCCCCTCTTCGGGACCAAACCGTAGCAGCGATTCCTCCCAGGCATCCGGCAGCTTACCCGCCATCCAATCCTGATACTCCCTAGCCTCCGATGGATACTCCTTCGCGTACCTTCCGAACGCCTCTAACCACATAGCATGGGTTTGTCGTCCTGCCTCCGCCGCCCGCAACATCTCCGCGCGCGCTGCGTCGGGAACGTAGAACTGCTCTTGCGCAGGCCAACCAAGACGTTCCTTCGTTAGCGCCACCTCGTCCTCGCCGAGGGGTGCACCGTGCGCCTCTGCAGAATCCTGCTTGTTAGGGCTGCCATAAGCGATGTGCGAGCGCACTCGGATCAGCGAGGGTCTCGCGATCTCTGCGCGCGCACGCTCTACGGAAGTCGCCAACGCACTCAGGTCATTGGCGTCTTCCACACTTTGCACATGCCATCCATACGCCGCGAACCTTGCACATACGTCTTCGGAGAACGCAAGATCGGTACTCCCCTCGATAGTGATACGGTTATCATCGTAGATGGCGATCATGTTGCCGAGGCGTAGGTGCCCTGCTAGAGATGCGGCCTCGGAGCTGACACCCTCCATCAAGTCACCATCGGAGCACAGCACATACACGTGGTAGTCGAACAAATCGCTGTAACCGGGGCGTGAGAACCGGGCGGCCAACCACGCTTGTGCCATCGCCATTCCCACGGCTGCTCCGAATCCTTGGCCGAGTGGCCCCGTGGTAACTTCCACCCCTGGAGCATGGCCGTACTCTGGATGGCCCGGCGTCTTGCTTCCCCACTGCCGGAAGCGCTGCAGATCATCCAGACTCAGGTCGTAGCCGAAAAGGTGCAGCAGTGCATATAGCAGCATGGAGGCGTGACCGCAAGAGAGCACGAAACGGTCGCGTGTAGGCCACTCCGGGTCGTCCGGGTCAAAGCGAAGCACCCGGCGAAACAGGTGATAGCCCACCGGCGCGAGACCCATCGGCGCCCCGGGGTGTCCCGACTTTGCCTTCTGGACGGCGTCCATCGCCAGCGTCCGTATCGTGTTGATGCACAAGGTGTCAATGTCGCTCATACGCGGCGGCTACCCTCACTCTGCCAGGATTGTAAGTGGCCACGGGAGGTCGGTGGCACGTAGTCGCCTTCGCCTCATGCAGCCTGGAATACTGTGTTCGGCGGGCGGAACTGGCCTCCTTCGGCTAGGGCCAGTAGCTAGGGACCTTCATCGTCCAGCCCAGTTCGGGATCGGTCACGAACGCCGGATCGTGATTGATCCGCAGGGTGCCTCCCGTGATTAGCTCCTGGCAAGCGATGCTCCCTACGACATTGAGCGTCCCCTTGGTCTCGAAGATACCGGGCGTATAGAAGAAGCCATCGAGGTCGCGCACCGGACCATCCACCGTCACCTTGTTGGCCAGGTACACCCAACGCGAGCCTGTTCCGAACCGATTCGCCGCCGCCCGAAAGCGAAGTGTTCCACCGACGACAACAATCCCGGAACCGCTGGTGGTGCCCCCGTCCAGCGTCAGGTTGCCCGTCACAACGATGACAAGGTTGTTGCCCGGAAACGAGAGAACCGGCAGCGTCAGGTTGCCCATGTAGACGAGGCCTACGGCCTGATAGTCTGCAAGGGCATAGGTGGGGAACCACAACGCGGGAGCGCTTTCCGTTGTGGTGCCGGAGACCGATGGGCGGGACCCCAGAATCCTTCCAGTCAACAGCAGGTCGCCGTTGACCGAGCTGCCAGCTACCCAGGTCAGGTCGCCGTTAAGCCTCACCGAAGATGGGTAGCCACTGACTCCAGTCTGGATCGTGTGATCGTCCCAGTCGAACCCGTTAACCGACAGTGCGTAGTCGAACGGCCGTGGAATTCGAAACCCAGGGCCGATAACGCGCGTGATCGTTAGTGTCTGCCCATCTACGGTTGCTGTCGAGGTTACCTTCACAGACCCGGATGGTCTCGGCTCTAACGCAGTGCTGACCGCATAGGTCCCGCCAGCGCAGCTTCCCGACACACTAACGGTGGTCGACTGCTGCGCAGCCATCTCGTATCTCGCGCGTGCGATGCCCGCTTCGGCAATGTTACGTAGGCGCTGCAGACGCGAGTCGCGCACCGACCTGGCGTACGCGGAGGAGGCGAACTCGAGCACAGCCACGCCTACCGTTGCGCCGAGCACCACCGTGATCAGGGCGATCAACAGTGCCGAGCCACGTTCGCGGCGATCAGCAGTCATTGCCGCCAGTTCCTGTAGTAGAACTGCCGAACGATGCGCCGCTGCTCAGTGCCCTCGGTCCTCGGGCTGAGCACCGAAGTCCGCACCGCTTCTCGGCTCTCGAGCGCCACACGCACTCTGGGCTCCGTGGACGACACCCAGGCCCATGAACCACCCGGCACGCAGACGAACCGTGGCCTGCCGGTTCCATAGTACAGAGACCACTGAGTATCCACCGTGAAGTCCGATGATCCGGCCGGTGCCCTGGCCCGCCAGAGCACGTTGCCCGTGGCTTCAACCGAGCCTGTCTCGTCCGAGAAGTAAAAGGCGTACACCTCTCCTCCTCGGTACAGGGCCTCGCCGGCCGTGTTCACACGATAGGGTGCGGGCGCGCCGTACGCCGACGCGTCGGGCATCTCGCATAGCAGGGCGCGGTTGCCGCTGGGCAGCGTGACCGTCCTGCACGAGAATGCCGCCTCGATGGTGGGGCGCATCGCCTCGAGGGCGGCCGCGGTGGTCACCGTCGCTGCAGCTTGGGCTCCGACCCTTGCCGTCTGCGTAACGACAAAGGAGTGCGCTCCCACCACGGTGGCAATCGCCACGGCGGTAAGCCCGGTCGCCACCGTAACCTCGGCAAGTGTGAATCCACGTTTCAGGCCTACGCCACGACCGACGGTGGCATGCTCGCGTCTACGGCGCATAGATCAGGGTCTCCTCGGTGACTCTCCCGGATAGCGATCCGCGGGCGCCGCCGGCTGTCCACGTGACCTCGACCTGGACCGACCACAGGCCCACACGCCCCGGCACCTCCGAGACAGTGACCGTGCCAGAGGACTGATCGGGAAGGCCGGTGACGGGCGATGTCACGCTCGAGCCGGGGGTGAGCAGGCTCGGGTTCGCACGACGCTGCTCGAAGGCGTTCTGTGAGAACACGCATGCCGCCTGGATGTAAGCTGCCTTAAGATTTGCACCGTGGGCAAAGCGAATCGCCTCGATGGTGGCGGCACCGCCGATGCCGATGACGACGAGCGCCACCAGCAGTTCCACCAAGGTCATCCCTCTGAAGGACCTGCTCCGGGCCGCAACTCTGCGCTCGCTCTGCCGAGGTTCCTGCACGCTACTTCTCCGCCTACCGATTATTAGGTCGGGCACTTCGAACCATCCATGGAGAACAAGCGTCGGGCCGAACTGATATCCGTACGCGTGCGCTGGGCGATTCTTGCTGCAGCGGTGCTGATGCTGGAAGGGCGAGCGCCGTTCGCCGCGATCCTATTTGTAGGAGTTATTGCAGGGGCATATAACATCGTTCTGTGGCGCGCTTGCTTGGATGCCATCGCTTACAAGCGGGCCGGTCGGCGGCTTGCCCAAGTGGCCAGAGCTGCCGATATCATCGTGGTCACATCCACACTTCTGGCTCCCGGCGGCGTGCACAGCAACACCTACCTGCTGTACTCGGTGGTGCTCGTCCAGGCGGGATACGCCACGGCGAGGCGCAGAACCATCGTCGCACTCACCGGACTGGCGGTAGTGTCGTACCTCTTTGCCGCGGTAGTCGCCTCCGGCGGCATCCCTGCCCTAACGTTGCTCGCCCGAGGAGGCATCGTCGCCCTCAGCGGCTTCCTAGGCCTCTATCTGGGTCAGCACCGAATGCAGGAAGAGGGCAAGGCGGCACAGCAGATGAGGCTAGCCACCGTCTACGACTGCTGTATGAGCCTTACCAGCGGCCAACGCCTCAGCCCGCTGCTCTCCCACGTCCTTCGCTCCGCGGTACAGGAACTCGGTGCTACCTACGGGTACGTCATGCTGGCCGCCAAGGACAACCGCGACATGCTACTCACCGAAGTAGCCTACTGCAGGCGCGGCAACGTGGACTTTCCGAAAGAGTGCCGGGTCGGAGAGGGGCTGGCAGGATACGTAGCGGCTACGGGTCAGCCGCTCCTCGTGAACCCGAACGAACAGGACGACACGCCAGAGGGCTTGCTCGAGAAGCATGAGGACGGTGGTCGGGGTTGCGCGATCGCCGCACCGCTACTCTACCGACTCGGCTCCGTGGACCCGTCTGCGGAAAAGCAGCAAGAGGTCGTGGGAGTACTAGTGTTCCACTCATTCGAGCCGGGGCACAGCTTCGCTGAGGAGGACCTGGACTTCGTGCGCACCCTGGCCTCCATGGTGTCCGTTGCGGCAGTGAACGAGCGGATGTACGAGGCACTGCGCGACACCTTCCTCCGGACCCTGGAGACCTTGGCCAACTCACTGGAGGCCCGCGATGAGTACACCAGGGGACACTCGCAGCGGGTGTGCGACCTCTCCTTGATGCTTGCCCGGCACATGGGTGTATGTGAGGAGGCGCTCGCGGAGATACGGGTCGGCACGCTCTTGCACGATATAGGCAAGATCGGCATCCCGGATGCGGTCCTGAACAAGCCTGGCCGGCTGACCGAAGAGGAGTTTGCCCTGATGCGGCAGCACACGGTCATCGGCTACGACATATGCAAGCCCCTCGGGCTGAACGAGGGCGCGCTGATGCTGATCCGCAACCATCACGAAAAGCTCGACGGCACCGGCTATCCGGACGGGCTGAAGGGCGGTGAGTTGCCGCTGTCCGTGCGGATCGTATGTGTCGCAGATGCGTTCGATGCAATGTCGTCCAGGCGTCCCTACCGTGACGTGATGGATGAGAAGTTGAGGCTGGAGCAGTTCAACCGCTTTGCCGGCACGCAGTTCGACCCGGTGGTGGTGCAGGTGCTGAAGACACTGCTGCGCGAGGGCAAATTGGACGAGATGTACAAAGACCACTGGAGCAACGTGGCAACCTCTCGAGACCACCTGAGGGCCGCATAACGATGCCTGGAGGCGGGAAGACCGGAGCAAGACGCAGGCAAGGTTTCGGGGTCGACTTCGGCCGACGCTTCCTCAAGGCGGTGCACGTGGAGGAAGCCGTAGAGGGTCTGACCGTCCGCGCTGCAGCGGCCCTACCCGTCGCACCCGGCTGCTACGAGGGCGACCGCATCGTGGAGCGTCGGCGTTTGGCTAGTATGTTGCGAAGGCTGTGCAAGGAACAGGGGATTACGCCCCCACGGGGCCGGTTCTCCGTTCCGACCTCGTCACTGTCTCTTAAGTGGCTCGACCTGCCAAGGATGGACCCTCAGGACTTGCCCGACGCGGCTCGTATGCAGGCGCATCGGTACTTTGGAGTGGACCCGGCCGGATCCTACCAGGCCTTGTACCCGCTCGAGCCCGGTGCCAGCGCCGGAGACGTTCACTATCTGCTCGTGGCTGCACCGCGGGACGTAGTGGACGCTCGCGCAGAGGTAATGGAGGCCGCGCACATCGAGCCGGTAGCTGCGGACATCGAGCCGCTCTGCGTGCTTCGAGCGCTCCATAACCTGTTCAGCCAAGGCGGGGTCTTCTGGCGAAACCAGTCGCTCACCTTCGTCGAGATGGGGTCCTCGGCGACCGAGATGTACGTGGTCCGCGACATGCGACTCCGCTTCGTGCGATCGATTGCCTTCGGCGCTAGGAACCTGGCACTGGCCGTCGCCGAGCAGGTGGGTTGCACGGAGGCGGATGGGGCCCAGATGCTCGAGGCTCCGACGACGAACCTCGACCCCACCGGAAGGCTGTGGCTGCAGTTGGACCACGCACGGGAGGACCTCGATGTGGCCCCCACGATGGCACCACTCATACGCGAGATAGGCCGGCTGCTAGTGTATTACCGCTCGCTTTTCCCAGAGCGGAGCTACGCCGGGATTCTCGACAGGATGTATTTGTGTGGCGGTCTGGCATCGCTGCGTGGAATCGACGCCTATCTCGGCGCTGCACTCGGCATCACGGTACACGTGGTGAACCCGTTTTCGCAGGTCTTGGCGAAGTTCAACGTGAAGGCATTCGAGTCGGTCTCCCACCGAGAGCAGGCCTTCACTGCGGCAATCGGTCTCGCCGCGGCCGACGTGGCGACCGCGCCCGAAGCAGAAAGAGGTGAGGCGAATGACGCAGGTGAGTACATCTGGAGCCGAGCTTCTTGACTGCGCTCCCGCCTTCGAGGGTTTGAACCTACTCGAGGAGCGGATAAGCCAACACACTGCCACTTACGCCGCTTCCGTACGTACTCTCCGGCATCTGGCGGTGCTGGCACTCCTCGGCGCCACCCTTCTGCCCTATCTGTTGATCGCCGCCTCCCAAGTCCGCGCAGAGGCTCGGAAGGCGAGCGCTGCCGCAGCGGAGGCATCGAAACGCTACGAGGCAGTGAAGCGGCGATCCGCAGACCTGCAACCCGCCGTCCAGTACGCCGAGAGGCTCCAGGCCACAAGGCAGCACCGCTGGCGCTGGCTCTCCGTCCTTCACTCGCTCGAAGAAGGTGTCGGGCGGAGCGGATTCGTGTCCGGAGTGTCCATCCGTTCGCTGCCCGGAGCGTTCGAGACGACCGTCACCGGCGAGGCCCCGTCACTAACCGACGCCAACCGTTGGCTGGCATCGCTGCGAAGCCGGCCCGACTTCCGCGATGTAGCGATTGCTCGCGTCCAGCCTGCGGAGAGGCTGCGCACTTCAGCCGCCGCTGTGCACTACGAACTGAGAGGCAAGGTGAAGGCGCAGTGAACTGGAGGCTGTTCCTGTCCAAGCGCTCGGTCCTCGAGTCGCTGCGAGCCGCACACCGGATCGGCATCGTCGTGATGCTCGTGACGGGGTGCTACGCGGGCTACTCCCTGTGGCAGCAACACAGCAAGCTAGAAGGCAGCAAGAAGGCGGTTCGGGTGACCGAGAGCGCCCGGTTGCAGGCACTCGAGGACCTACGTCGAGTCAGCAGCAGTGCCGCGGCCGTCTCTCCCGAGCAGCTACAGGCGGATGCTCCCGCGCAGTTCACCTCGATGTTCGAGCAGCTCTGTCGGGAGCATGGCGTGGTCATCGATTCGTTGGAGGCCGACACGACGCCTCGAGCCGCCTTAGACCAAATGGCAGGCGGAGCGGGCATCGAAGGTTGGGTCGTTCTCGGCCACAGCATTCAGGCCGTAGGGCCATACTCGGCGATCCGAAGCGTGCTGCACGGGATGCAGGCGTTCCCGATGCCTTTGGAGTTTCTGGCCATCGAGACGTCCCGAACGGGTTCGGACGCCTCAGGCACACCGCTGGTGCAGCTCAAGCTGACCGTAGAGGTGTATCAGCCCGGCAGCCCGTCGGCCGAGGGAGCGGCGGAACCCACATGATGGAGCGCATCAACCGCTTTCGCCGGGACCCGCGCATGGTAGCGCCGCTGTCGCTCATAGCGGTGCTCGTCGTCGGCTACGCCGTGCAGCAGGCTCTGGCAGGTCCGAGCCCCGTGCGTGTAAACGTTCAGGAAGTGGCTCCCCGGGTGCAGACCTCGGTTACCATCCCGACGGCAACCGACTCGCAGCAGGCCGAAGCGCGTAACCCCTACTTTCATCCCGCGCTCTCACAACCGGAGCAACCAGAGGGCACTATGACGGACCAAGTGCCAGCCGGTGGGTTGGGGGGCCTTCTTCCCGTACAACCAGCGCCCTCCGGAGAACCCGGCAAGGCCGCGCCTGCACCCGTCACGGTGAAGGCACCTTCGGGGGCTGACGTTGGAGGAGGCCAGCCACCGCCAGTGCCAGAGGCATCGGGGTCGGACCTCGTGCCCTCCCTGCCTCAGTACCGGCTCGTGGCGGTGGTGCTCGGGTCGCGACCCGCTGCCCTCCTGCTCACGGAAAGTGGCGAGTATCTGCAGGTGATGTTGTCGGACAGGCTGCCCAGCGGCGAACGCGTGGCACGGGTCACGTCCACTTATGTAGCGCTCGAAAGCAGCGGCTGCGCACGGATCCTGTTTCTTTCGGAGGCTGGGCCGTGATGGCGCTCGGGAAGCCAGGCGTCGCCGCCAGCGTAAGCAACGAGGGCAGCCAGGGCATGACACCTCCACCAGGTGCCATGGATGACAGGAGGGCTGCCGCAGGCCCCCATCTGACCGCCGGTAGGCAGCGACAGGGGGTTCTCCCTGACACCTCAGACAAACTGCTCGCGGATGTATCAGGAGGTTGGCAATGATGTTCCAACGGCTCGGTGCGAGAGGCCATCCGGTGTTTGGCGGGTTGCTCATCCTGGCTACTTTGCTCTTGGCCGTCATGGCGATGGCTACGCCCACCGACCCTGCCGAACCCGTCGACCTTTCCATGAACGACGCGGACGTTGCGGCGGTGCTTCAACTCCTGGCCCGGCAGCGTGGACTGAACCTGGTGTTTGCCTCCGAGATGAAGGCGAAGCGGAGCTTCAGCCTTCACGACGCTTCCTTCGAGGAGGCGCTCACGCAGCTCACCAAGTACGACGGCATGAGTTGGCATCGGGACGGCGACGTGTACGTGGTCGGAACTTCCGAGAAACTCCAGGAGCTGTTTCCCGAACTTCGGCCCGCTCCACCGCCTCCTCCCCCTGCCGAACGTCTGGTGGTCAAGAGCTACCTGTGCAGCCACATCAAGGCTTCGGAGGCCGTCACCCTACTGGAGAAGCTATTTCCCGCTGACGGTGGAAAAGGTCTGGTTGCGTCACTTGCTCCGGGACCGCTTACTCCCGGTCTCTCGGGCACGTATTCTACGCAGTCCGGAATGGGGGCACAGCCGATGGCAGCGGGAGCTACGGAGCAATCTGCATCGCGCAGGGTGTTAGTGCGAGGACCAGAGGCCTTGGTGGAGTCCGCCCTCGAGGCGCTGCGGAGCATGGACGTGCCGCGACGTCAGGTCAACATCGCCGTGACCATCCGGGATGTGACGCAGGACGCACTGAAGGAACTCGGCATCTCGTGGAGCTGGTCCACCATCGGCCTGCGGGAGCGTTCTGGCGACGGTATCCAGTTCGGCGCATACTCCCGCCAGCCATTCAACATAGACGCTGTGCTTGCGGCAATGGAGAAGGAGGGGAAGGCACAGCTCCTCGCCGCGCCAAACGTAAGCGTGCTGGACGGCGAGAAGGCGTTCGTGTTGATTGGCCAGAGGCTGCTGTACCCAGTCTTGATCGGTTATTCGCAAGCGAACACTCCCATCTTCGACAAGCAGGAGGAACGCGTCGGCATCTACTTGCAGGTCTCCGCGCTGATCACAGAAGACGACGAGATCGCACTGACTCTCTATCCGCAGGTGTCCGTGGTAACGGGCTACCTGGAGCAGAACGGCGCGAGCTACCCGCAGATCGCCACGAGAGAGGCTCAGACCAGCCTTCGAGTAAAGCACGGCCAACCCATCGTGATCGGCGGCCTCATTCGCCAGGAAGAGATCAAGACGATGGAAAAGGTACCAGGGCTGTCTCAGATCCCGCTTTTCGGCGAGCTGTTCAAGCGCAGGAAGACCACCAAGCTCAATTCCCAGGTCGTCATCATTATCACCCCTACGATTCTGGAGGACCCCGAGGGATGATCACCGAGCGGCCGCTTGCCGACTTAGTGGTAGAAGAGGGCCTGATCGGTCGCGATGAACTCGACCGAATCCTGGGCCGTAGGGAGGACGCGACCGAACCAGTTGGCGACCTACTCGTGCGCCTAGGACTGCTCACGGAGAAGCAGAAAACCTTCTGCATCGGCAAGCAGCTCGGCGTGCCTTTCATAGACCTCTCCAACGTGGAGCTGGACACCTCGCTCGCGCGTGCCCTACCCCACGCCGTTGCAATAAGGCTGATGGCGGTACCTTTCGACAAGACCGCCGAGGGCTACAGCGTCGCGATGGCCAACCCACTCGACATTGCGGCCCTGGACGACCTCCAAGCACGCCTCGGCGCGCCGGTAGAGCCCTACATCGCGACGGAAGAAGACATCCGCGACGCCATCTTTCGGACTTTCGGTGCTTACGATGACCTCGGCGAGATCGTCGGGGAGGCGGTGAAGGGCCTCGACACGGGAGAGATCGAAGTTGCAGACGACGAGGCCGAAGAAGGTCAGGTCAACGTCGTCGAGCTCAAGGAGGTTGCCGAAGGCGCGCCGGTCGTGAAGCTAGTGAATGCCATCTTCGCTAGAGCGATCGCCGTTCGGGCTAGCGACATCCACATCGAGCCTCACCCCCGCCGCGTACGTGTGCGTTACCGAATAGACGGCATCCTGCAGGAAGCGATGGTCTTGCCCAAAGACCTTCAGCACCCGCTGGCTTCTCGCATCAAAGTGATGGGAGCCATGGATATCGCTGAACGGAGAGCCCCGCAGGACGGGCGTTGCGCGCTGGTTACACCCCAAGGCGAGTTCGACTTCCGCATCTCCACCTATCCGAGTGTGAACGGCGAGAACATCGTGCTCCGCATCCTGGACAAGAAGGCTGCGATGATAGGAATGGACCGCCTCGGGCTAAGTCCAGAGGTGCGGTCGAGAGTAGAGCGACACATCGCCGCCCCCAGCGGCATGATCCTAGCAACTGGCCCGACCGGCTCGGGAAAAACCACCACGCTATACGCGGCGCTCAACGCGCTCAACACCGTCGAGCGTAATGTCATGACCATCGAAGACCCGGTCGAGTATCAGCTCACCGGCGTCGTCCAGGGCAACGTCAACCCTCGCGCCGGCGTAACGTTCGCCAACGGTCTGCGCGCCATTCTCCGCCAGGACCCCGACGTGCTGCTCGTCGGCGAGATTCGCGACACCGAGACGGCCGAAATTGCCATCGAGGCTGCACTCACCGGGCACCTCGTTCTATCCAGCCTACACGCAAACGACGCAGCAGGTGCGGTGAGCAGGCTGGTGGACATGGGGATCGAACCGTTCTTGGTTGCGTCGGCCGTCAACTTGGTGCTTGCGCAGCGGCTCTTGCGCGTGACCTGCCAAAGGTGCAAGATGCCGCACCGACCCAGCGACTTGCTCCTTCACCAGCTCGGTCTCCCGCTGGAGCATGCCTACGAGCAAGGTCTCGGATGCGACTACTGTGCCCGCACGGGCTACTTGGGTAGGTGCGGTGCCTATGAGGCGCTGGAGGTGACTCCGGCCATCCAGAGCCTCATCATGCAGAAGTGCTCCCCAGGGCAAATTCGCGACGCCGCCATTGCGGCGGGCATGACGACATTGAGGGAGGACGCCCTAGCAAAGGTGCTCGCGGGCATCACCACTCCCGACGAAGTGGCTAGAGCGACGCTGGAGTAACCCATGCCTATCTACCGGTTCAAAGCATACGAGACAGGCGGGGCCCGAGTGCAAGACACCATCGAGGCGTCGGACGAGCGGGACGC
>BTVI01000012.1:0-82452 GCA_045862955.1 Fimbriimonadales bacterium | reverse complement strand
GCCCGTCGGGCTCGCGCGCCAAAATCGTGTATCATGTCCCATCCCGCCGAGAGGGGGAGGCGAACAGACCGGGGGGGGAACGATGTCCCAGTTAACAAAGCTCTGGAGCGCGATCGGCGTGCTGGCGATTGCGGCATGGGCGGGCGCTCAGACGGGTGAGGTCGAGAACGTGAAACCGGACGCGGAGCGGGACAGTGTGATGCGCGAAATCGGCCGGCTCGTAGGCGGCACATGGGTAACGGATGCCAAGAGTGAAGACGGGAAGCCGATCGGCACGCTGCGGTACGAATGGAGCGCGGACAAGAAGCTGCTGCTCGGCAGGGGCACCATATTGGGCGCCCCCGTAGACGTCCGAGTCGGCTGGGACCCCGCTGCGAAGAAGGTCTACTACCTCGACTCTCACGGGCCCGAGGCTGTCTTTTTCGGCCACTTCACGCTCGAAGAGGGTCGGCTCGTCGCCCGCTTCAAGATGCTGGTGGGTGGCAGCGCGGAGTTCGAGTCGAAGGGCTCGTTCACGGATGACGACACCTACGAGACCACGATGTCCCAGATAGTGGATGGTAAGCCCGGCCCATCTCACCGCATTACACTGCGCCGGGTGAATTAGCGGCTGCAGGTCGGTCCTCGGGGTCTGGGCCGCAGCTGCCGCGCGGGCCTTCTCTCGCGGTATGCTCGGGGTCCCGTGGAACCACTTGCACGCTACCTGACCCCCGAACAGGCTGCCGACCTGCTGCGTGAACAGTGCCGAGAGATGGGTGCCGACGAAGTGGCGGTGGTGAAGAACCTCGACTTCGTCAGCGCCCCATTCGAGCTCTACCCCCTCGCACCGAAGAACCCAGGGCCGCTGGACCGCGTCGCCGCCTTTGCCGTAGACATGGACGGCACCTCGACCACCACCGAGCCCCTCGCGCTGCACGCACTGGAGTACATGGTCCGGCGCGTCACCGGAAGGATGAGCAAGGAGCAGTGGTCTGGCCTCGACCCCGTGAAGGACCACCCGTTCGTCATCGGCAACAGCAACTTCCGGCATACGGAGTTCCTGCTGACGCGCTATCGCGATTGGGTAAGGCAGGATTTGATAGCCGAGGCGTTTATCGAGAGCGCGCTGTGGACCCTGAGCAACATGAACGACCGCCGACGGCGCGAAGACGTCATGCTGAACGCTGCCAACTGCGGCCTGGAAGCCATGCTGCAGGACCCAGAGTTCTGCTCGGCGACCTCGCAGCCGGGCCTCGAGGGAGAACGGCTCGCCGAGGCGACGAAAGTCCTTGTGCAGCGGTTCGCCGCGGCCTTCCGCCCCGCCACTTTCTCGGCGGAGGTGAGCGCGTCGCTGGACGTGTACTACACCCGATACCACACCATCTTGCAGGCGGTGGAGCGGGGAGAGGGAGAGCGGCTCTCGCACGAGCTGCTCGGAGAGAGCGGGCGACGCCTGATCGAGCCGATGCCGGGCTACGGAGTGTTCCTAGCCCTGATTAAGGGGCTGTTGGGTGAAGAGGCAGGGCGATTGGCTCCATTGCTCGGGGGAGAAGAGACTCCGCGAGGTCGGCTTGCCGAACTCGGACGCCGCTTCGCCGAGGCGCCCGCCAAGATCGCCTTGGTCACGGCGTCTATCTCGTACGAGGCGCACGCGGTGGTGCAGGAGGTGTTCCGCGTGATGGCCGAGGAAGCGCACCAGTGGGACGTGTCACCCAAAGTCCGGGAACGAGCGGCGAGGGCTTTCTCGGACCATCGGGCTTTCTACGACGGATTCGTCACGGCCTCCGATTCGAGCGAGGCACGGCTGAAGCCGCACCGCGACCTGTTCAGCATCGCTCTCTATCAAATGGGACTTCGGAAGGACGAGTATCGCTACTGCATCGGTTTGGAGGACACCGAGCCGGGCATCATTGCGTTGAGAGCGGCAGGTGTGGGCTGCGCGGTCGCCCTACCGAACCGTGACACGGGCCGACAGGACTACCGCGCCGCCGCACGGGTCCTCCACGGTGGCCTCCCCGAACTCATCGTACATCACCACCTGCTGCTGGATTAGTCACCCCGCAACCAACCGTACGCGGCTTAGGCCGTCTTGGGTCCTCTGGAGACAGCGTATGCCTGCAAGTCGTTCCGACTATTGGCCCTTTCACGCAGGGAGGTTTTCTTGTCGAAGGGTTTTGAAGCTGGGGTGCTGGTCAAAGCGCAGTCCACCATGTGATATATGGTACATTCCAGATGCGGATTTGGGAGGAAGGTTGAGGATCGGTGTAGTCGGTGCAGGGTTCAGTGGCCTCGCCTCTGCCGCTTTACTAGCTAAAGATGGTTATGAGGTTACGGTGTTCGAGAGGAACGCAGGTGCTGGTGGCCGCGCTGGCGTGCTTCGGACGAACGGCTTCTGCTTCGACATGGGCCCGAGCTGGTATCTAATGCCCGATGTCTTCGAAAGGTTCTTTTCAGAGTTCGGCCGGCATCCTAGCGATTACTACGAGCTAGTCAGGTTAGACCCGTCCTATCGCATCTATTTCGGCCCTTCTGACTATGTAGATGTTCCGGGGGAACTCGACGGCGTCCGAGAGCTCTTCGAGCATCACGAGCCGGGAGCGGCAGCCAAGCTGGATGAATACCTCGAGGTCGCCGAGTACCAGTATGGCGCCGCAATGCGCGAGTTCCTCTACAAGGACTATCGTTCTCTCTTCGACTTTTTCAACCGCAGGACAATGGTGGAAGGGCGCAAGCTGCATGTCTTTCAGAGCATGGACGACTATGCTAGGAGGTACTTCGCGAGCGAGCGGCTGCGCAGAATCCTGGAGTACAGCGTTGTCTTCCTAGGAGGCTCCCCGAAGAACACGCCTGCAATGTACTCGCTGCTATCGCATGTGGACTTCAACCTCGGCGTGTGGTATCCGATGGGTGGGATCGGCAGCGTGGTGGCAGCCCTGCAAGCGTTGGCGGAGTCGCAGGGCGCACGTATATTGTTCGATCACGAAGTGCTCGGCATTGCGACGGAACGACGTAACGCGAAAGCGCTCAGGACGATACATGGCGAGTATCCAGTAGATGCAGTGGTGGTAACTGCAGACTATGCCCACGCAGAGCTCGATCTGCTTAGCAAGAGTGACCGGACGTACGGTGAGCGCTACTGGCATAGTAGGACATTGGCTCCGTCTGCGCTGCTCATATATCTGGGCTTGAGCCAACCATTAGACGGCCTCTTGCACCATACGCTATCGTTTGAGCATGACTGGATGAAACACTTCGACTCCATCTTCCATGCCCCAGCATGGCCGGACAAACCATCGTATTACATCTGCTGCCCGACCAAAACTGACAATACGATAGCCCCAGAGGGCGGAGAAAATCTCGTCGTCTTGGTGCCACTCGCCGTAGGACTGGATGACAGCGATTCGGTTCGAGAGAAGTACGCAGACCGGATAATAAGCAGCGTCGAATGTCTGATTGGTCAGAAGATAGCTCCCCTCGTGCAGTCGCGGAACCTCTTCAGTCAACGTGATTTCATGTCCGCATTTCGCGCGTTTCGCGGCACGGCTCTAGGGCTTAGTCACACTCTCCGACAGACTGCGGTTTTCCGGCCGAGGCGTCGCAGTAAAAGGGTCAAAAATCTGTTCTACTCGGGCCAGTACACGCATCCTGGGATCGGTTTGCCCATGACACTCATATCGGCTACCGTGACTGCGCAGACCTTGGCGGAGGAGATGGGCCACCATGCCTAACAAGCTGGCTCTGCGAATCATGAGGTCGGGTAGTCGAACCTTCTTCAACAGTGCGAGGTTCCTGCCGTCAGAGATCCGTGAGGACGTAGTGACGCTCTATGCATTCGTCCGCACCGCCGACGACTTCGTGGATGCCCGACCTCAGGATGCGGAGGGTCTCATCGAGTTCCGCTCGACCTACAGGCGTGCTATCGAAGGAAGCGCGGATGTTCCTGCTATTATCGCTGACTTCGTCGCTCTGCAGAATCGAAGAGGGTTCGCTCTCGATTGGGTGGAGTCATTCCTAGATGCTATGGAAAGCGATTTGAGTATCCGCACGTATGCAACGTTGGATGACACCCTTCGCTACGTGTACGGCTCGGCGGAGACCGTGGGCCTCATGATGGCTAGAATCATGAGTCTAGATAGTGAGGCATCTCATTACGCAAGGCTTCTGGGCAGGGCGTTTCAGTATATCAACTTCATCAGAGACGTGGTAGAGGATCTCGATCTCGGGCGCGTCTACCTTCCGCAGTCTGATGTTCGAGCGTCTGGCCTGCTATCGGTGTCCCGCCAGGCGATACGGGACAGCCCGGATGCCTTCTGCCGCCTGATGCGGACCCAACTCGCAAGATATCGCTCGTGGCGATCGGAAGCCGACTTGGGGTTCAGGTTGATCCCCTCGCGATACCGCACGGCCATATTGACGGCTGCAGACATGTACGACTATACAGCGGATGTTATCGAGCGAGACCCTTTGGTAGTTCTTCAAAGAAAGGTTAGGCCGACGGGCGTTCGCATTCTCATCCATGGACTAGCCAACCAGATAGGAGTTCGGATTTGAGGAGTCCGCTCTCCCTCCTGTTTCGCGTATCGCGATTCCGTTTCTGGTTGTACCTAGGGGGAACGTACTTGGTCGGGTATGCCGCTGGAGCCTCTGAGCTACGAGATCTGGCCTCGCCTCTCTTTGCGTGGTACCTGATCTTCTTCTTGGTTCCAGCGAACCTTCTCCTCTATGGAGTTAACGATCTTTTCGATACCGACACGGATTCCCAGAACCCGAAAAAGCAGCTCCGAGAACACCGGGTATCAGGAGAGGAGAGACGCGTTGTCGCAATCGGTGTTGCCATCTGCGCGGGGCTCCTCATAGCTCTCGTCGTGCTGGCATCCAGCGCTTTCGAGCGAGTGATGCTGGCAGCATTCCTCGCGCTGTCAATAGGCTACAGCGTACCACCTCTTCGTTTCAAGGCAAGGGCTCTGCTGGATTCCTGCTCTAACGTGTTATATGCTCTGCCCGGCTTCCTAGGATACTACCAGGCATCGGGTTCGCTGCCGGTAGCTCCTGCGGTGATTGCAGCATGGTGTTGGACCGCGGCCATGCACCTATTCTCTGCGGTTCCAGATATAGAGAGCGACAGGAGGGTCGGCCTCCAGACGACTGCGACGATGCTGGGACCACACGGTTCGCTGATCGCATGCAGTATCTTATGGACTACTGCAGCAGTCATCCTGATCGCGTCTGGCACGCTCTGGCCATGGTCACTTGGTTCTATCGTTTATCCAGCGATCCCACTGGCACTGGTGTCAGCACCACCCTGCGTAGTCGAGCGTGCGTACTGGCGCTTTCCTTTGATCAATGGTCTAGTGGGAGGGCTCGCATTCCTCTTGGTGGTACCGAAGGGATGAATATCTCTGTCGTGATCCCGACTCTGAACGAGGAGATGCGCATCGCTGCTCTGCTCCTTGCTCTGAGGCGCCAGACGCTGCCACCCAAGGAAATACTAGTCGTGGACGCAGGCTCTGGAGATTCTACGGTCCGAATTGCCGCTAGCTTTCGAGAAGTGAGGATTGTAAATGCCGAGCCGCCCGTGGGAGCTCAACGGAATCTGGGCCTGCGCGAGGCCACTGGCGAAATGGTAGTATTTCTGGATGCGGACACTCGACCGAGCCCAACCTTTCTCGAGGAGAGCGTCGCCGAGATGCGTGCCAGGAAGCTGCAGGCCGCGTGTCCAAAGTACGATCCAGGTGCTACGAGCCCGGGGATCCGCGCGGTTTACTGGATGTTTAACGGCCTTTTCTCGCTGCTGTCCGGTGTTTTGCCTTCTGGTGCAGGTAGCTGTATCTTCGTCGAGAGGTCGCACGCATTGCGGTGTGGTGGCATTCGGAGCGACCTCGTGTATGACGACGCCGAGTTCATCCGTCGCGTAGCGCGTTCGTGCAGGTTCGGGTGCCTTAGCACACGATTGCAGGTCTCTGACCGACGGTTCCGTGAGTATGGTGTGCTAACCATGCTCGCCAAGTACCTCCTTCTCTCTGCTTTCTTCACCTTCGGGTTGTTCCGTCTGGCCTCCGTGGTTTCGTATCCGTTCTCGAATTATCGAAGAGAAGCGGAGGAGCACGTGGTAGTAGTAGATGACCATGGACGTACCGTGCGAACGGCCCCGAAGTCAGAAGTACACACATCGTCCACTCCCCTTCACCTCGCTTTTTCGTTGTTCCTCTTCGACCGACGGGGTAGGGTTCTGTTGCAGCAACGTAGTGGACAGAAGCTGACCTGGCCGCTGCACTGGTCGAATAGTTGCTGTGGCCATCTCCTTCCGGAAGAGTCGCTAGAAGACGCCGTGCGCAGGCGCACCGCCATCGAGCTCGGGATAAACGAGATGGACTTGAGGGTTGTGCTGCCAAACTTCCGTTACAGGGCCGAGTTGAATGGCATCGTAGAAAACGAGGTCTGCCCCGTATTGGTCGGCTTTACGGATCAAGAGCCCAATCCGCTGCCAGAGGAGGTCGCCGACTTTCGCTGGATGCCTTGGGACGAGCTGGTGCAATGGGTCCGTGCAGGTAGTCCGCTCACACCTTGGTGCGTGCAAGAGGTGCTACTGCTGGAGCAATCACCCACATTCTACGAACTGCTTCAGACAAGCTCCTTGATGACGCGGTCGCGGCCCGAGGACAACTTAGCCCTTGGGACGTAGCAGTGCGCAGCGGAAGATGCCGCCCGCGGTGTTGTCGGGTTTCGCCCGAAACTCGATTTTCACCTTCTCACGACCCTGCAGGAGCTCGGGCGGGATGACATACTCCACGTCGTAGAACTTGCCGGGAGCCTGCTGGCCGAGCGACGGACTCGCTATCACCTTGTCTTCCACTAGGATGTCGAATCGTCGATTGCCACGCTCCCCACCCCAATAGGTGCATAGCAGTACGAGGTCGGTCCGCCCCTTCGTCTCCAGTGAGTACGAGAACCACGAATCGGTGTGACGCCAGACCTTGCCCTGATAGGTACCGCTGGCAGTTCGCTCTCCTTGCAGGTCGTGTGCGCGCTCCGACTCGCTGTTGCCTATCAATACCTCGTCCACGACTCGCGCCTCGAGCGCCTTCATCTCGGCCTCGCGGTCCAGTATCTCCTGGTGCTGCGGGCTACCTTTCTGCACCACGCGCCAATAGATGCCGTAGGGCTCCTCTACTACCTTGTAGAAGGGCCGGAAACGGATGCTGTGCTCCTGTCCCACCGTCTCGTACTCGAGCGGCGCACCCGGGACAGGCCTCAGCCACTCAGAAGGTTTGGTAGGGTCGCCCAGGAAATACCCGTCGAATGGCACGGGTGGGGCAAAGCCGTGCATGTTGCCACTGTTCTGCGAGGGCTTCTCAGGTAGCGTCTCCTTCAGCACTCCTGCCAGAACGATAGGCCCATAAAGAACGGTTACCATGTTGGCATCGTCTGGCAGCGGCATCGCGCGAAGAGCCATCGGCATCACCGCCTCGATGGTATCACCGTCCGACCACACACGTCGCAGTGTCGCGTACCCCTCGGAGATGGCATCGGCTCCGACCGGCGCTCCGTTCACCTTGACCACATAACCCTGCGTGCACCAGAGCGGTACTCGCATCCGCACAGTGAACTCGGTGGGCTTCCCACAGCGCACGGTCAACTTCGTGCTCGGGTCATCCGGGAAAGCGGTGTGCTGTTCCAGCCGTACGCCTTTCTGCCTCCACTCCACCAGGGAAGGTATGAATAGGCAGACCGTGATACCATCATCGTCGTAGTAGTAGATGCCCTCTGCGGTCTTCGCCCAGTTCTCCACACCCGTTCCGTAACAGCACCAGAACGCGCTGTCCGCCGTTCCGAAGAGCCGTCGGTATCCGGTGGCCATCGGCACGTAGTACATGAGCTGGCCAGTCTCCGGCTGCTGCGTACCGAGAATGCCGTTGAAGAATGCCCGCTCATAGAACTCCGCGTACTTCGGCTCGGCTGTCCAGCGGTACAGATACCGTGTTAGGCGTAACATGTTGTAAGTCTTGCAGGTCTCGTGGTTGTGGTGGGCGAAGGTTCCTGCCAACTCGTAAGGTTCGGGCCACACCTCGCCCTCGGTACTTCCGCCCGTCGCGTAGGACCTCGCCTCTGCCACCTGCTTCCAGAAGTACGTGGCAGCGGTTCGATAGCGCTCGTCACCCGTCAGCTCGTAGTGCCTGGCCGCGCCAATCACGATGGGGATGTGGGTGTTTCCGTGCAGCCCACTCAGGTTGTCGTGCTCTAGCGCTAGCGGCCCGAGAAAGGCTGCCTTATCGAATCGGTGTGCAAGCTTCAGGTGCTTCGGGTCCTTCGTCACGGAGTACAGGTTGTGCAGCACTTCGGACATGCCGCCGTACTCCACGTTCAGGATGCGGTCCCAGTGGGCATCGGAGATGCGCTCCGACCTTCGCGCGAAGTAGTCCGCCATTCCCTTCAGCACTTCTAGGGCCTGCGTGTTCCCGCACAACCGATACATGTCATACATGCCTGCCATGATCTTGTGGATCACGTAGTAAGGTGCCCACGGTGGGCGCTCCAATCCCTCCAGACGATCCCAGAAGCTCTCGGGGAACGCCGATAGGTAACCATTGCCATGAGCCGCTTGGCACTTCGCCATCTCAGCAACCAGGAAGTCTCCGCGCTGTTTGCACTGCTCATCGCCTAGCGCAGCGTAGAGCATGGCGCAGGCAGAGAGGTAGTGACCGACGAAATGTCCCCTCACTTCGATTTCGGGCGCCTCCCATCCGGCATACGGTCTGCCCGGAGCAGGCAGTCCCGCCGTGGTGCGGAAGTTGAACAACAGACTATCGGGGTTGAGAGACAGGATGTACTTGCGGTTCGTCTCGACTGCGGTTTTGCACGGACCGTCCAGCAGACGCACATCCTTCAGGTCGAATTCGTGGAGTTTCATGGGAACGGTCTCCTTGTCGTCGGCGCTTGCTAAGGATGCTGCGGTTAGCGCGAGGCCCGCGATCAGAAGCGAGGTGAGCATCGGCGATACCTCCGCGGTTAGGATACCGCGTGCTTCCGCACAGCGGCAAGCGCTGAAAGCGGCGCCGAAGGCCGGCTTCACGATAGTCGTTGCAGCTTCGCTACGGTCTCACGAGCCCATGGAGAACTGCAGCAAAACGATCTGCAGGTCGTTCAGGTCCACGACGCCGTCTCCATTCGCATCCGCTGGCAGCCCCGTGCCGGTAGCGCCGAATGCTAACAGCACGGCATTCAGGTCCAGCATATCCACCACACCGTCGCCGTTCACGTCGCCCTCCGGATAGCTCGTCATCTCGTAGAACTCCGCTTCCTGCAATCGAACCCAGTTCTGGTAGACATCACTGACGATGCGGAAGTACCTACCGCGAACCGGCGCGAAGGTGTACCACACCTGATCCACCATACCGCTCAGACGTTGCACCTCGTAGTCGGCCATACCGCGCGTCTCGTCCCAATACTCCTCCAGCGGAATCGCCTTCTGCTCGCCAGCAAACGCCCCGGTCATGGACGCCTCCAGGTGGAACGCCGTGTACCAGTCGTGCCAGTTCGTGGCCCACGGGAACACCTTCACACGTGCGATCCAACGTGGCTGCTCCAGGTCTACCTGCCACCACTGGCCGGCCGACGGCGGTGACGGGGCCCACGAGCGGGCGGGGTCTGCCTTGTCTCCATCATTGCCGAAGTATGCCTGCGACGAGCTGCTGCTGGCAGTGGCAGGCTTGTTCAGCGCGACGTTACCGGTACCGATGCGCGCACGGCCGAACGTCGGGATGAGCTGAGTGTAGAATGGGTACTCCGCGCTGGCGGTATTTCCCGACCAATAGGCAATGTTGGGCTGATACGTCTCGAACCACCGCACGTCCTCTTGCCCGTTCTTGGCGAACTTCAGCAGCATCGTACTATTGATACCCACCACATGAATGCGCGCGAAGGGATTGTTCTTCAGTGTGTGACCCGTCGCAGTCGTTCTGCCCGTGGTACTACGATTCGGCATGAGAAACCGGCCGCTCGCATCGGTGGTGGCAGTGAACACAGGGGTGTTGTTGATCCGTTCGTTCGTGGAACTCTTCTGGTACGCCGATACCTGCACGCCTGCCATCGGTGCGCCCCTCACATCGTACACCACTCCATAGTTCATGTCCGGGATGTCCCACAGGTACTCCCCGTAGAACCCGCGTCGGTAGTGCAAGTTTCGGTTCAAAAACCCTGCCGAGCGCGAATCGAGATAGGTGCCGTCGTAGCCCGGTAGCACGTACCCGCCACCCATTAGTCCCCCGTTGTGGAAGTAGTGCTGCGTGTTCACCCGAGAGCCGTCAGCCCAGGTGACCAGATTCGACGCCTGGTCCAGGTTCAAGCGATACTCGTCGATCACGCCCAGCTGGTGCATCAGCTCGTGGACCAGGCCCCAATCAATGGTAGTTGCGAAGGTGTCCACGTATTGCTGCCATTCGGTCTGCTTCTGGGCCAGGGTGCTCGCTGCGGACACGAACTGCCAGCGCCCGTCGTTCAGGTAAATGTGCGGGTCTGCCGCCATGATGGACTGCCAGTTGTTCAGGTTGTTCGGATCGAAGGGCATCACGTTGATCTCTTCGATCCGCACACGCTCCAGCACTCCGTTCGGCGCGACCGCGGGGTACACCGACCGTGAGAACATGTCACGCAGCGCGTCGAACTGCCACCGAATCCAGTCGTCGAACCCTTTGGTCCCGAAGCCGTTGGTCTTGAACGCGAACCGCTCGTACAACCCCTGCTCCACCCAGATGCTGTAGCTCAGCGCATTGGTGTGGTCGGTATAGGTGTTGTTCTGCCGGTAGGCGTCTGCGATGAGGGAGTTCGGGTCCACGATGATGGTCACGGTGTGGTCGTCCAAGTTAGCTGGCCACGTCCACTGAAAGATCACCGTAACCGTCTGTCCGGGGCTGACTGTGCCAGAGTAGGTCTGCACCGACCCCTGGGCTTGCCCGTCAATCAGCCAGCGATACTCGAAACCGCTCACTGCCTGATCGCCATGATTGCGCACGTGGGCCGTGAAGGTGACGGTCTCGCCAGGATTCGGCCAGTGCTGGTCCAAGTTGGGGTCTTGTCCGCCATGCGTCGGCGCGAGGTACGGCAGATTCTGTCCGTCGTACTGCACGTTGTAGCGCCAGTAGAGCGGGCTGCGGCTGATGCACCGAACACCGAGGTCTATGCTCGACCACACCGTGGCGAATGCGACCGTGGCCGCGAGGACTCCGAAAAACCGATAGATCATGGCCTTCATCCTTTCCGAACTCGCACAGACGGCCCGGTCCGCCTCTCAACGGGTCAGACGCGCTCATGGCGCCCTCGTAACTGGGAACCTCTCGGGAGGCTTCACGGTTCCAGAACCGCACTCGTGCAGGAAGGAAGGAAGGCCGAGTGGAACCCCCGAGCCTATCCGGCCGAGCATCGCTCGGCATTGGGGAGGTTCGAAGCATGGCGACTGGCATTCTGGCTCTGTTCGCGCTTCTCGCTCTCGGCACAGACGACGGTAAGTCGAGAGCCCCCATCGGCCTGGACGCACTCGCGGACATCGGGCATCTCTCGCTACTGCGGGACTTCCGCTGTGTTCAGCATTCCAGCTACGACCGGACAGGCGGCAACGACGACGGCTTCTCGGGTCGCTACACGCACCTGCGACGTGCCGAGAACGGCGACTACGTCATTTTCGACGCGGAAGGTCCGGGGTGCATCTATCGTATCTGGAGTGCCATGCCGCCCGAGGGCAAGGTGAAGTTCTACTTCGACAACTCCACAACGCCAGCCATAGAGTGCGAGTTTCGAGCTATGTTCGAAGACAAGGTGCCGCCGTTCGCGTCACCGATCACTGGCAAGTCGAGCGGTGGGTGGTACAGCTATCTTCCCATGCCGTTTGCAAAGCGATGCGTGATCGCCACCGAACAGCAGACTGGGTTCCTTGCCATCGCCTACCACAAGTACGATCCGGGCACTCCGGTCACCACCTTCTCGCCCAGCAAGCCCGACGGCAAGACCGTGACCCTGGCGGAGGTGCAGGCCAAGCTCTCTGACCTAGCAGCGGTCGAGCGGGCGATGGCACCGGTGGCACTCAAGCGTATCGAGCTGCCGTCCGGTAGGATTACCCAGCTCGCGGACCTGCGCGGTCCGGCCACCCTGCGCGTGCTCCGCATGAAGGTACATAGCAACCAAGAGGACGCCCTTCGCCGCGTGGTAGTTCGCATCTATTGGGATGGTGCCACCACACCCGCGGTCGAAGCCCCGCTCGGCGATCTGGTAGGTACGGGCTATGGCGATGTGCGACCCGGTTGGAACCCTGGGTCTCACATCATCCCGATGCGCTATGCCGCAGTGCCCTTCGGTATCACCGACGAGTACTGCTACATCCGCTTTCCTATGCCCTTCCGAAGAAACGCCCGCATCACGGTAGAGAGCGGCCTCGCCGAGGACGTCGAACTCGGATGGCAAGCCGTGGTGGAGCGCGGGCAGGTGATGTCCGACCAAGCCTACTTCCATGCGCAGTGGAAGGAGCACTACACAGTCGAGGGACAACACGTTCCGCTGCTCGAAACATCGGGGCGGGGGCACTACGTCGGCACGGTGCTCAGCATGCAGAGCCCATGGTGGCTCACCTACCTCGAGGGCGACGAGAAGTTCACCGTGGACGGTGAGCTTCGCCCGAGTATCCACGGCACGGGGACCGAGGATTACTTCAACTGCGGCTGGTACTACAACCAAGGTCCAGTGGTGAAGCCCTACCATGGTATCACCGTTATCGGCGACCCCCAGGCGCGAACGAGCCAGTACAGAATGCACATACCGGACCTCGTGCCCTTCCAGCGGAGTCTGAAGGTGGAGATCGAGCACGGTGAATCGAACAACAAGCCGGACACGTACTACGCCATCGTGACCTATTGGTATCAAGACACGCCGGAGCATGTGCGCTCCTACCACCTCCCCGCGGCCACGGCACTGCGCTTCCCCGGAACCGTGCTTACCAACTACGAGAACATGACCAACTTCAACCAACTCGCGGCATCGCTAGACGTCGAGGCCGGGCTCCAGGCAGGGGGTGGGGATGCGCGCTTCGTGCCTCTGCAGCAGCTCGCGGAAGGCTACCACGGGCCCGAGAGATTCCTTCTCACCTCTCCCTCGCCGGGCGGATACCTCCGCTGGGACGTCGGCACCGAGATCGAGGACCGCTACATCATAGAGATCATGGCAATGCGCAGACCGGACTTCGGCGTGGTAGAGCTGGTTGTGGACGGCCAGCCCACGGGCCAGCGATTCGACCTGTACGGCGAGCGTTTCTTCCACGACATGCACCTGCGCTCGGAGCCCATTAGCCTTCAGCCTGGACCTCACGTTTTGGAACTACGAGTGGTAGGTCAGAACGAGAAGAGCAGCGGTTACGGCATGGGGCTAGGAGCCTACAAGGTGCAGAGCGCCGGCAGTTTCCCCAAGCAGTGGAATCTGATAGGTGGTTTTCCGGCCGGCCCCGATTTTGGCTATAGCACCGACTTCGGCCCTGAATCGAAGGTGGATCTGTCTGCTACCTATCAGGCGGGGGATCAGCGAATCGGCTGGCGCACCCAGGATGCGAACGGGCCCCTGTGGCTGCACGAGATAGTGAAGCCGAGCTCCCGCAGTGTGGCGTACTTGCACACCTATGTCATCTGTCCGGACGAGCGCACTGCCACCGCACTGGTCAGCGTGGACGACGCGGGCAAGCTGTGGGTGAACGGCGAGCTGGTCTGGGCAGTCCCCGGTGTAAACCACATGCTTGCGGACAAGTACGCCGTGCCGGTCCGGCTCAAGAAAGGCACGAACGAGGTGTTGATCAAGGCGGGGCAGGGAGACGGCGCGTGGGGAGTGGCGTTCCGCATCGCCGATCCAAAGGGGGACCTCCAGTACACGCCGTCGCGGCCATAGAAGGCGGAGCGGCACAGCGCTATTCGCTTCCAGCGCAGGGTCCCGGTTGGCCCGGGCGCTGACCCGGCTTACCGGCTGCCCGCCAGCAGTCGTGGTACTATTCGCATTGTCCGATGGCCACCACCACCTCTACGTTCGAGGATCGGGCGAACCTGCCGAGCCGCTCCGAGCCCTTGGTCTTGTCGCAACGGCCGCTCTCCTCCATGGTCTGGGAGCTGGCCTGGCCGGTCATTGTGCTGAACCTGGTGCAGACGGTCAACACCTTCGTGGACCGCAAGTTCATCAGCGCGCTCGGAACGGACGCTCTCGCCGGCAGCGGTGTGGGCATGATGATCGTGTTCATTATGATGTCCTTAGCTTTCGCTTTGGGCAGCGCTACTACCGCTCTCGTTGCTCGGTTCTATGGCGCGTCCGACTTGCCGACCGCGAAGCAGGCGATGAACCAGTGCGTGCGACTGGCGGTCATGCTAGGGTTGCTCGTGTCCGTAGCAGGCTTCCTCTTGCTCGACTGGCTGATCGCGGTGATGATGGGAAGTGTCGGCGCGGGGGCGCAGACGGCTGCACGGCAGTACCTAATCCCGACGCTGTTCGCGATCCCCGCAATCTTCGTGGGCAACGTTCTTGCGGGGTCGCTGCGGGCGATCGGCGACACGAGAGCGCCGATGTATGTGATGTCCATCATGGTGGTGATTCACATCGCGGTGTCGTGGGTGCTGATCTTCGGTCACCTCGGAGCTCCGAGGTTGGGTCTGCCGGGCGCGTCCACGGGCTTCGCTGTGTCCGTCTGGGTGGCACTGTTCCTGTATATGCCTGTTCTTCGGAGACGGGTGTTAGGTGGGCTTCACTTGGGATTGATCCCCGACTGGGAATGGGTGGCTCGCATCGTCCGCATCGCATATCCTACTGCCATCCAGACCAGCGCGCGCACGCTGGGCATGTCGGTGTTCACGGGGATCTTGGCACGCACACCGCAGGCAGAAGCCGCTCTAGCCACGCTGAATATCGGCATGGTGATAGAAGGCATCGCCTTCATGCCGGGTTTTGGCTATGCGATGGCCGCGGCCGCGCTCGTCGGGCAATCGCTGGGGGCGAAAGTGCCGGAGAAGGGCGAGCGGCTGGCATGGATCGCTGGCGCGCAGGCTTGCGCCATCATGACCTTCATGGCAATCCCCATGTTCGTATTCGCCGAGCCATTCGCACGCATTTTCACGTCCGACCCTGCTGTCTTGCAGTGTACGATGAGCTACCTGAAGATCGCCGCCATCTCTCAGCCCCCGCTCGCGTTTCTCATGGTATTGATGATGGCCCTTCAGGGTGCGGGCGACACGTTCCGCGCGATGCTGGTGGCCATTTTCGCCATGTGGGTGTTCCGAGTGCCACTAACCTACGTGTGGGCGTTGCCATTGCACGGCGGTGCGGACGCAGCGTGGTGGTCCATGACCATCGCTACGTTCCTCGGTGCCTTCGTGGCCATGTACGTCTTCCACCGAGGGAAGTGGAAGCACGTCGAGGTATAGGGCGCTGCCTACTACTATCCCTCCCCACACGCAGGGGTGAGGGGCAAAGATAGCACGCGGTACCGCTCGCAGTTCCTATCCCTCCCCACACGCAGGGGCGAGGGATAATCGCTGCGTGTGTTGGCAGACAGACCATCACGGGTGTTTGGCGCAGATCGTCATGCTGAGCGGGTCGAAGCATGACGCCGGCTGCCGCAGACAATCGGGTGGAGGTGTTAGGTGGACGCTCTCGCTCGCATGCTTCGACACGCTCAGCATGACGTCTCACTCGCATACGGTGATGCCCGTACCAACGCAATCCGCCCGTACGGTCTCGTTGCGATGTGAGCCCCAGAGGAGAGGTGCGCTAGGTGACCGGAGATGGGCCGTTCTCGCGGAGGGAGCCACGTTCTACAGCGCTGAGAACTTCTGCCTGGGCGGAGGCGATCGTTGCAAGTGCCACCGCCCGTTGAGGATCGCCCTCCACCGAGTGAGATCCGGTCAGCTCCCGCATGGCGTCCGCGGTATATAACGTGGACTTGACCCTAACGAACTCGCTACCATCGACTTCGGACGAAACCTGACAATCGTGCACGACCATCGTGCAGTCGTTCGGCAATGCATGACTGATAGCATCCGCCACCGCTTGCGCCACAGTCTTCAGTGTCGAGGCGCGGTCCGGAGGGCCAGATAGCGTAGCACTGAAAAGGCTCTCCCCCACTCGCAGCTCGACCGACGCCACGCTGTCCCCATCCCCTGCCACCACGCTCAACGACCGGAGTGTAATCGGCCCCACCTCGCCGATATCCACCGCGACCACGGCCTGCGCCGAAGGAGCCACTTGCGCCTCTTCCTTCTTGCGGTCCTTCATCTTCTGGCAGTTCTTGCTGGCCTGGTTGATGAGCGCGTCGAGTGTTGCGGCGTAGTGAACGTCCTCGCGCTCTCGGTCGCGCTGCCCGCCGAACGCTCCCCACGACACGGTGATTGGCTCCTCGGAGCCGCTCGGGCGCAAGCACGCCACTGCGTGCGCAAGGTCCGCGGCGAGGGCGTTCGCTGCTTCGGACCGCCGCATGGTTGCGATAGTGAACTCGTCCCCACCGTATCGGCAGAGAAAATCCATGTGGGGGTCCACGCCTTCGCGCAGAGCTCCGGCCACCTCTTGCAGCACGTGGTCGCCGACCAGGTGGCCGAACCGCTTATTGAACTGCCCGAAATTGTCGAGGTCGAAGAATAGGATGGAGAGCTCCTTGCCGGATCGAAACTTGGCCAGCGCCCATTCGCGCAAACTATCGGACCAAGGGAGTCCCGTAAGCGGGTCCTCGGAACGCCCGACCTCGTCGAGCAGGTTCACTGCTCCCAGAAGTCCTACGAGCGCATCGTTGCGGACTACGGGCACCCTGCTCAGCTTCTGATTCGTCAGCATCTCGGCTGCCTCGCGAACGGAGGCATCCGGTGCAAGGTACGGGGCGTCCTTGCGCATGACCCGGAGCAGAGGTTCGTCGGGAGGCGCGGTAATCAGGTCCTTCCAGTCCACTGTGCCGAGATACGCGCCGCCTTCGACGATGGCGACCAGTTCAACGGAAAGGCCCTTCATGATCGCGAGGGCCATTCGAACCGTATGGTCGGGGCACAGCCAGAGCGGCGCCTCCATGACGTCGGAAACCAGCTTCACGTCCGCAGGTCGTCTTTCGATAGCCGGTACAAAAGGTCGAGCCCCTTGCACGAGCGCGTATTCTGTGGTGTTCACCGCCACTCCATGGCTAATGCGTTCGGTTCCTTCCTCGGCACTTCATTATGCCCCAGGTTCCGCAAGCGCGCCAGAGGGGAGCAGCAGGGCCTATGCCGGTTTTCAGCACGGTAGGGTGGAGCGGCCCAGGATCTCGGCATCCAGCGCCGCGGTCACGGCACGCATCGTCTCCTTCTTGCCAGGTTCGATGTCCGTAATCGCCTCGACCTGCCGAGCGCCATGGTGTACTCGCGAGCGGCTTACGCCGAGCCAGTCGGCCGCAATGGCCTCGGTCACACTCGCGTACCGGGTGAGCAAGAACGCCGCCCAGTCCAACTTCTCCTCACCGGCGAGCCCGAATTTGGTGAGCACGGAGTCCACCGCCTCGGGCAGCTCGGCATAGGAGCCCCCACGTTCCAGCGGGCCCAAAAGACCCGCGAGCCTCGCCGGGTTCAACGCCGCATGCCCGGCGTGGTCTCGCAGCACGAGCAGCCTGTGGAGGGCTCCCTGTAGACCGTTCAGGCCCCCGCGGACGCGCTCGGCGATCACGCGAAGCGCCTCATCGTCGAGCTGAAGGCCACGCTGCTGGGCCATCTGCGACATGAGCATCACGCGGTCTGCAAGCCCTGGCTGATGCAGCACGGCATGGTTCCAACCATCGCCCCCGAACCCGAAGCGCTGACGCTCCCCTGGCGTCGGAGGCTTTAGGCAGCTCAGCACGACTTGACCTCCATCGTCCACCACTGCTCGAACGGCCTCGGCCAGTGCCTCGGCAGCCGGCCTTGCGACGAGAATCGCATGGATATCGTCCACGAGAAGCGCCCGCACATTTCGCACGGGCTGCCGCTGAAGCAACCACTGATCGGCACGGTACATCCGTACCGACCTGCGACCGGACTGCCTTACGAGCGCCGACTGAATGGCGTGAAGCAAGAGAGTTTTTCCGGAGCCTTGGGGACCGCAGACGAGGAGCCGAGACTCACCCGAGTCCAGGAATCGCTGAGTCGAAGCAAGGGCCTCGAGGTTGTAGGGGGCTTTGGTAATACCACGTGCCCAGTCGCCTAACCTAACTGCCGGATCCGTGGCGCGGGGGAGAGCGAGCCTGTATGCCGCCGGCTGTCCGTTCCCTCCGAGGCCGTTCGCACAATCAACCGCCTTGGTCGCATACTCGCAGTTCACAACTTCTCCCAACAATTGCCTAAAATGGCATAATAAGTGTAAGGTAATGGGCCTATTCTGGCCATCACGGCGCACCGGGGGGTGGCCGCCGCATCTCATCAACACCACTAGTCTAGACAAGCCGAGGGCTGCGAGTCAAGGAGTCCGCGAGTCCGACCAAGTCCATCCTCGGGCAAATATGAGCTGATTTCTACTGATTTCTCCGCTCACTCGTTCAGTGCGAATCGAAACAAGATTCTCAAAAATGTCGCCGGCGACCTCCGATCTACCCATTGGTACTTTCGTTCCGGCAGTGACAAAAAGCGTAACTATTAGTGGGGCGTTAGGGCTCGCGGCAACTTCGCGCACGGCCCCAAAACGATGAAACCGCCGGGCCGACGGCCCACGCATTGTAACGCCCGTATCACCCCAGACTCCAGATGGTTGCCATAAGTCGAGGTGTTGACTTCCACGCCACTCCCTGTGTAGCCTATAGGGTGTCGCCGCAACGCGGCATCGGCTCGAGTAGTGTTTCGTCGCCGGCAGATCCGGCGTAGGGTGAGTGGCATCGCGCAGGTGGGGCAATTGTCAAGCGGACGCCCCATGTCGGAATGGTCGTCGCGCTGTGCTCGGATGGGTGGAAGCACCGGTCTGACAGAGCCCGACAGCGAACGAGTAGTGCGGTCGCCGCGAACCCCGGACCTACTCGAGCCTTTTCGACTCGCGACGCGCGAGATTCGCCAAGGGGAGACGGCCGTCGGGTCGAAATCATGGATGACTACGGCAAATGCAGCAAAGGGGATTGTACGACGTGCAGGCTAGCATAAAGGTCTTTGGTATCGGGGGCGGCGGGTGCAACGCCGTGGAGCGAATGATTGGTGCGAACGTCGCCGGCGTGGAGTTCGTCGCACTCAACACGGACGTGCAGACGCTGGCCCGGTCTTCGGCTCCCACCCGGCTGCCGATCGGCCAGGACATCACCAGGGGACTCGGCACCGGAGGCAACCCGGAGATCGGACGTGAGGCGGCCGAGGCTGCCGAGCGAGAGATTAGGGCTTGCGTTGCCGGTGTGGACATGGCGTTCGTCACCTGCGGCATGGGTGGAGGTACCGGTTCGGGAGCAGCGCCTGTCGTAGCCCGAATCTGCCGTGAAGAGCGTGCCCTCACCGTCGCCGTGGTCACCAAGCCGTTCACCTTCGAAGGGCCGAAGCGGTGCCGCAACGCCGAAGCGGCCGTGGCCGAGTTGCGGGACTCGGTGGACACCATCATCTGTGTGCCGAACGACAGGCTGCTGGACGTGGTCTCCAAGACCACGACCCTCAACGAGGCGTTCGGCTATGCGGACGACGTGCTGCGGCAGGCGGTGCAAAGCATCACGGACATCGTGCTGGTCCCAGGAGTCATCAACGTAGACTTCGCCGACGTGCGCTCCATCATGAGCGACGCGGGCCCGGCGATGATGGGTATCGGCCACGGACGAGGCGACAACAAGGCGATGGATGCGGCATCTCGAGCAGTCTCCAGCCCCTTGTTGGAACGCAGCATCGAAGGCGCGAGCAGGGTGCTCGTAAACCTGACCGGCGGAGAGGACCTGACGCTGGGAGAAGCCAACGACGCGATGTCCTACATCCAGGAGTTCGTGGACCCGGACGACGGCAACATCATCATGGGCCACGTTTGCGATCCGGCGATGGAAGGCCAGGCACGAGTCATCGTTCTAGCAGCAGGGCTTCCGCGACACGGCGAGAGAGACGGAGGCTTCCGTCTCGAGCAGCACATGCGCCAAGCCCAGGCGGCAGCGACGCAAGCCGAGGCACCGCGCGTAAATCAGCCTGCGGAAGAAGAGACGATAGACATCCCCTCGTTCCTGCGACGCTATAGGCAGTAGCTAGGAGGGCTGATGGCCGAGGTTCCCGTTCGACGCCTCGTCCTCTGGCTAAGCCTTACCCCGCGCCTGGGGAACAAGGGAATCGGCAGAATCCTGGACCGGCTCGCACTACGAGGGCTAAGCCCCGAGGAGTTTCTCCGCCTGCCCGCGGACCGAAAGCGAGAAGGCTTCGGCCTGAGCGCTTCGGTCGCAGCGGCGCTCAGCAGACCCCTCGCGGCGCTCGAGGAGACGTATGGGCCCACGGAGGAGAAGCTGCGGACGCTCGGCGTCGAGTGGGTCACCCGGCACGATGCCTCCTACCCTGCCTGCGTGGCGGAACGACACCCGGATCCGCCCACCGTGCTCTACTTGTTCGGCAATCGCGCGCTGTTCGACAGACCCACGCTCGCGGCGTTAGCGTCGCGTGACGCCACGGCGGACGCACTGCAGCGGCTGGAGCGCATCGTGGAAAAGTGGGTCCTGAAGCCCGGAGTGCTGGTAGCGGGTCATGACACGACTGCCTATCGCCGAGCAGCCGTGGTTCCGCTCCGCTGGGGAAGCCCGCGGATTCTCGTGCTGGATTGCGGTATGTTCGATGCGCTTAGCGAGCAGCTGGACCGCGAACCCTTCTCCACGGCGAGGCTGTGGCGATATCGGTTCGACCCGCAGACCGACCTCGTCATCTCGGCGCACCGTCCCGGAGATCACCTGCTCGGCGTGCACAACAAAGCACGTGACTGGCTGATCGCCGCGGTTGCGGAGGAGCTGCTCTTCGTAGAGGTGCGCGAGGGCGGTGTGATGCAAGAGATCGGCCTGCACGCCCTTTCGCAAGGCCGTAAGGTTTCGGCGTGCGAGTGGCCCGAATACGACAGCACCAACGCGGGCAACCTGCGCCTGCTGGAAGCGGGAGCGAAGGCGGTGCGCGTCTAAGATGCCACCTATTAGCGAACTTGCAGGGCTCCGGCGGAACGGCGCAGAATAAAGCCAGTCCATAAAACGATTTTGAAGCAGGAAGTGACCGAGATGCAGATCACATGTCCCAGAAAGGACCTACTCGAAGCAGCGCAGTTCGTCGGCCAGGGAGTGTCGGCCCGCAGCACGCTGCCCATCCTCTCGAACGTCTGGCTGGCGGCGGAGGACGACGGCATAGCCCTGATGTCCTCCGATCTGGAGATGTGGGTCCGAAGATCCCTCCCGTCGGTTCCAGGGGAGATGGGTGCCACTACCGTCCCCGCACGCATGTTCACCGAGATTCTGTCTGCTCTACCGGACGGGGACGCGCAGATTACCATCGGCGAGCGAAACGAGATCGAGGTCCGGTCCGGCAGCGCGCGATACACGCTGATGGGCCTCAGTGCCGACGAATTTCCGCCCATGCCGGAGTTCGCTCCTGATGCCACGATGAGCATCTCACTGGGCCTTCTGAAGGACATGTTCGATCAGGTAAGCATCGCCGTCTCGAAGGACGAGGCACGGCCCGCCCTGACGG
This sequence comes from Fimbriimonadales bacterium, assembly GCA_045862955.1. Lineage (GTDB taxonomy): Bacteria > Armatimonadota > Fimbriimonadia > Fimbriimonadales > JABRVX01 > JABRVX01. The sequence goes on along the minus strand of BTVI01000012.1, from coordinate 60,823 downwards.
GCGTACTCTTCCAGTGCGAGGGCGGCCAAATTCGCATGGTCGCCACGGACACGCACCGCCTCGCGATGCGCACGGCCCCCGCTCCGTCCGGTGCTTCGGGTCTCAGCATCAGCTCCATCATTCCGCAGCGCGCGTTCGACACGCTGATCCACTCCGGGGCGGGCCCCGACGCCGAGGTGCAGATCGCCATCGAAGGCAATCGGATAGGTATGGAGGTCGGAAGAGACCGCCTCGTCGCAACCCTCATCCCTGGCGGTTTCCCCGCCTACGAGCGGGTCGTACCGCAAGAGTGCAACCGCAAGTGGACGGTGCCCACCGAGGAGTTCTCCGCGGCCATCAAGCGTGCGGACATCGTGGCTAAGCAGGCATCCCACCGCGTGACGTTCGAGAGCGAGGGCCAGGTGCTCACACTCTCCGCTCGAGCCGAGGGTTTCGGAACGGCAACGGAGCGACTGGAGATTGCCGCGGACGGAGGCGACGTCCGGGTTGCGTTCAACGCTCGCTATATGCTGGACGCGCTGGGCGTGCTCGGCTCGGAGGGCGTGTGCGTAGAGATGACGGAGCCGGTACGCCCCGCAGTGCTGAAGCCGGCAGTGGACCAACCCAGTTTCCTGTACGTGATCATGCCTATGTCGGTAGGATAGGGGACTGACGGCCCTGTCGGACCGACCCGACAGGGCCGAGCGGTACGACTTCTTACCGCCTGACGCCGTACACGAAACCCGCCAGCAGCACCAGAAGCAGTCCGGCGATGCCCACCTTCATGCCCCGAGGCAGCGTCGAGTGAGATACGTACGCCTCCAAGATAGCCGCAACCACTAGCAACAGGAGGGCGAAGGCGATCATCCAGAAGCAATCTGGGCCTGCCTTCCGTAGGGCGTCGGGGCGGGAGAGCTCACCGGGCCGAAGCAGCGCATCGGCCAGCACCAGTCCTCCCCCGCCGGCAATCAGGATCGCCCCGAACTCGGGAACACCATGCGCAGCGATCCCGGAAAGCAGGTGCCCCAGTTGCCCCACCCGGCCAACCTCTACTATCACCACTCCCAGCACCATGCCGTTGATCGCCAGCAGATACGTGGTCAACAACCCGAATGTAAGGCCCGACGCGAGCATCAGAATAGCCACCCAGCTATTGTTCAGGTTCAGGCCAGCCATGAACCCGAACTGCTCGGAGCCTGTCGCCTCGGGGAACTGCCCGGTCTGCCAGATCTCTATGGACTGCCTAAGCTCCCCCGGCACCATCGCGTCCATCCACGACGAGTCCACACTCTGGGCAAGCGCACCAACTCCTGCACCCAGCGCGGTGATCAGCGCTGCCACGCCGACGTAGCCCATCCTCCGGCGAAGGGCGAGTGGCGCCGCATGGGCCAACTCCCGAAGCACGGCCGCAGGGCTCTTTCGTTCAGGAGCGTAAATCAGCGCGTGGCCTCGCGCCACGAGGTCGTTGAGGTAGTCGATCACCCGCTCGTTGCTGATGTTGCTCTGGGCGTAAGCCAGGTCGCTGCCGACGCGGCGATACAACGTCTGCAGCTCGCGCAATTCGTCATGAGTCATGGAGGCTCGCCTGCCGGAGCGCACCCGATCCAATAGCTCGGAGAGCCTCTTCCAATCGGCCTCTCGTCGTGCCGAGAACTCGCGAGCGTCCGTTGCGTCTACTCCTTCGGTAGATAGGTGTATAGCCACACGCGGTTGCCCGCGGGGTCCGAGAAGCAACAGACGCGTGCACCCCAGGACGTATCGTGCGGTTCGTGTAACGGCACGCCGCCTCTGCCCTCGACCGCAGCGAACTCCGAGTCGCAATCGTTTACGATGAACCACAGGGACACGGCCCCAGGGACCGGCTGCGGAGTGTGCCGGTTGAACCCGAAGTACATGTCTTCATGCACGCAGCCTAGGTGCGTCTCCTCGTATTGCTTGGCCGGTGGCAAGCCAAGAACCTCGTGGTACCACGTAGCTAACCCTACGTGATCCTCTGCGTACAGCATTACGGCTCCCAGTTTCCCTTGCATTCTCACTCTCCCACTAAAGGCACTCTGTCGTTCACGGCAGCCACGGGCGTCGGGCCAAGCGCTCCCGGGCAAAGTCAATCTTAGCGCCGCGTCCCCATTGTGGCAGAGGAACCGTCGCGATCACCTCGAGCCGCCTCACGCGCGGGCTCCCGCCGAGCACCGCTCTTCCGTGTGCAGAGCCAGATGCTGAATAGGATCAGCAGACCGCCCTGCCAGGCCGCTGCCGCAAGCCGATCGGAATACACCAGGTACCCCAGCAGCGCCGCGGCAATCTGCTGACAATAGAGGGACACTCCCATCAGCCCGACGGGAAGGCGTTCCATTACCCAGAACCACGCCGCCCACAGAATGCTCGCAGAGAACACCGCCAAGTACAAAAGCTTCAGCACGTCCGACGCTTCCGGCATCGCGGTGAACATGGGACGGTTCCACAGAATGGTGAGGCCCACGAACACCAGCGCGTTTCCCGTGAACGACCAGACCGTGTAGCCGAGGCCAGAGGAGCGACGTACTAGCGGCTTTGCGAGAAGCGTACCGGTCGTCTCCAGCACGAAACCACTCAGCACCAGTAGATTGCCGCTCCGATTGGTGCTCCCGAGCTCGATCCACGCCCACTTGCCCGTCACCACACCGTACACGCCCACGAAGCCGAGGAAGACGCCGATCCACTGGCCTAGCGTCAGCCGCTCGCTGAGAAACGCCGCTCCGGCCAGCGCCAGAATGATCGGACCGGACGCGCCGAGCAGCGTCGCCTCGGTGCCCAGTGAGGTGCTCAGACCCCAAAAGTACATCAGGTGCGCGGGTGCGACCAACGCGGCACCGATCACCATGCTCCCAATGCGCTCGCCCCAGCTAACCGGCATCCGGATGTGCAGCATCTGGCGGAGCCGAGGCGACCACACCACGAGCCAGAAGAACGACGCCGCATAACCGAAGCGGGCCAGCCCGACCCCGGTGTCCGACATCACCGCGCGCAGGTCTTTCAGGAAGAAGAACACCGGCGCCCAGCAAACGTTCATCAGGCACAGGATCGCGAAGTCCCGCCGCCAACCCGGGCCCAGGTTATCTCTCATCTGCGCACGAAGGGCAGCTCGCAGACCTCGCCCTCGACCCCTTCGGCTCGCACCTTCGTGCCCGGCTCTGCCGCCTCGCGCCTCGACACGGCCAGCGAGATGGGCACGCCTAGCGCGAAGGAGCGGCAGGTGCTGGTAACGATCCCTACCTCGGCATTACCCGCGAACACCCGTGCCCCAACCGGCACATCGGCCTCCCAGCGAACGCCGCACAACTGCCGATTGGTGTGGCCTCGCGAGTGGATGCGTGCAACCACCTCTTGCCCCGTGTAGCACCCCTTGGTATACGAGATGTGGTCGCGCTCGAAATCGGCACCCATCTCTTGGGGCAGCGTGCGGGCATCCATTTCGACGCCATACAGCGGGACGCCGTCCTCGATGCGCCGCACGTGATAGGCAATGGTCCCGACGGGAGCCGCCCGCTCCACCAGCGACGCCAGGAAATCCTGCTCGCCTTCGTTGGCGACCAGCACGTCCAGGCCGTTCCCACGAACCGCGTTCGTCGGTCCGAAGGGGTGGCCTTCGGACCACTCCTTGCTAACATGGGGTCCGATCAAAGAGAGCAGGGCATAGCGCTCGGTGACGTCCTCGATGCGCACGTCCTCTGAGACGAGCATCCGCTGGAGACGCTCGATCAAGGCTGTTCGCTGTGAGCCGGGCGCAAGCATCACGAAGTGGTCCTGCACGCGCCACACCGAGCAGTCCGCGACGATCTGCCCGGTTGGCGTGCAGACGAGACAAGAGAGCCTTCCTTCCGGCTGCAGCTTGGTTACATCGTTGCTCACTTGGCCCTGAAGCCACTCGGCGGCGTCGGAGCCAGCGATGCGCAGTTTCGTTAGGTAGGAACGGTCCACGAGGCCGGCGGCCTTGTCCATTGCCTCGTACTCGCGGACGGGATCGCCGAAGTCGGTGATCTCCATGCCCTGCAGACGGGCACCACGCTGAAGCAGAAGTGTGTAGATCGGACTGGGAAGCAGCACGCCAGTAGGATACCGCTAACCGCGGGAGCCGAAAACCTGCTATCATGGACGAGGAGGCATGTGTGGATAAGCCCGTTCCCTTCAACTTCACGCGCGTTGTGCGCACGCTGAGTTCCGAGAGTTACACGATCTTCGAGGACGACGAGCCGATAGGCCAGGTGGACATCCACTTCGGCCAGGGTACCGGCTATGCGACGCTCATCCTAACCCGCGTCTTGGGAGAGGAGCGTATCTCGGAACTGGTCGCAACGATTGATGACCAGTTGGTGTCGTGTGTGCTACCCCCGTACGACCGCCTCGATTTCGTGACCTGCGTGTACCACGGAACCGAACTCGACCGGTATGGTGACCCCTCACCCGACGAGGACTTGGGTACCGACAACGGAAACTAGCGGCCTGCCGTATGGAAAGGAGGGTGCGAAATGTACGGTGAGACGAAGCAGATCCAGATTGTATTGAACACGCCGATTGGGCCTCTGACCGAAGCGCGCAGGCATAGGATCGTAGAGTTCCTCGGCCCGGAGTACGTTCCGCAACCCACTCCGTTGCCAAACTCCATGTTGCTGGTCAATCATGCCCACCGGAAGACTGTCTTCGTCGCCGAGGCTCAGCTGAACGCCACCCACGACGGCGAATCGCTTCAGTTCGACTCTGCGAATTGGCTGCACTCGCTAAGCGGTCTGCGCGAGGCGCTGTTGCTGGACGATAGGTTCCCCGCGATGGTGCAGATCGTGGCGCACGTGGAGGCCGATGGGTCGGCAACCGAACAGTCCGTTCACTGCTTCGCGCCGCTGCCGGAAGACGACATGCGCGCGCGCTTCGACGGCCTGCGCGGCGTGGGCCTTCGCATCAACTTCGAGCGCCCGCCGTACATCTGCGACCTGAACGTGGAACCCTACTTCCAGAACGCGACTCGATACTTCCTGAAGCTCTCGGCCTCCGGGCAGGCGCCCGTGTCGTTAGAGCTGCTGGTCGAGGACGTCGCTCAGTTCCATCGGGTAGTGAACGACGACGCCGTCCGCTTCCTCGAAGCCACTCTGGTGGACTAACCGCCCCTGGCAGCATTACGGGGTCGAACTACGCCGGAAGGATTCCCCGCGCCGACGCTGAATGAGACTCGCTCGGTGAGCCCGCTTGGACCACGCTAGCTGGACAATCCGCATACTGTTCGCGCTCTTCGCCTTCGCAGTGTTGGGCCGAATCCTGGCCGCCCGGCGCGGCGCGCAGCTCTTCATCCGCCGAATCCGGGGCATAGACGCGCTGGAGGAGGCCGTCGGACGAGCCACAGAGATGGGCCGCTCCGTGATGTTCGTCCCGGGCATCGCGGACTTCAACAACATGGCCACCCCCGCCGGCCTGCAGGTGATGCAGTACGTCGGGCGGCAGTGCGCACGCTTCGGTGTGCGAATGATCGTGCCAATCCTTTCGGCAGTCGTGCTCCCAGTGGCGCGCGACATGTATCAAGAGGTGTGCCGGGCAGAAGATAGGCTGGACGTCTTCGACCCGAACGACGTGCGCTTCCTCTCGGACAGCCAGAGTGCGTTCGCGGCGGCTGCCGCGGGCATCATCGAGCGCGACCGCATCGCCGGCGTTTTCTACTTCGGGTCCTTCGGCTTCGAGTCGCTGCTGCTCGCCGAGACGGGACAACGCGTGGGCGCCATCCAGGTCGCCGCTACCAACGACGCCTTCCAGATTCCCTTCTTCCTGTGCGCCTGCGACTACACCCTCATCGGCGAAGAGCTATTCGCCGCGAGCGCCTACCTGGGCCGTGAGCCGACGCAACTCGGCAGCATCAGCGGACAAGACATCGGCAAGCTCGCCGTTTGCCTGCTGATCTTGGTCGGCGCCGCAGCCGCTATGGTAGCCGTCTTGCGTGGGCAGTCACCTGATTTCTCCTGGGTACTCGGGTTGCTCGGACAATGAGTCGTTGGAAGAAGTGGCTCATCGTCAGCCTCACGTTCCTCTTCGGGCTGTACTACATCCTGGAGTTCATGCTTCCCGCCGAGATCGGCGGCGCCTTCGATAGGAATGGCATCGGCTCGGCGACAGCGGTGTATCGAGACGGCGCCTGGACGGTCTACTACTCGGCGCTCTCCGGCCCGAAGAAGGCCGATGACACCCCAGACGAGAAACTGATGCAATACCGCATCACGCGCTTCCCTCTCGACGACCCGACCAAGCGCGAGGTCGTGCTGGCTCCTTCGCCCTTCCGTCGGGTGGACTACTTCGGAAGCAAGAGCCCTTCGATCTTGGAGGAAGACGGGCTGCTGCGCATGTGGTACATCGGCCTGGACTATAAAGAGCGGAAGCCGGGAGTGCTGTACACGGAGAGCCGAGACGGCAAACACTGGTCCGCTCCAGTGAAAGTCATCGAGGACCCCCTGGATTTGGACGCCCGACTCAAAGCCTTGGATCGGGAGATGGATCGAGAGCGGACTGCTCTTCTGGCACGAGACGGGCGCACGCGCGAGCAAGTCGCCGACGATCTGGCCAAGCTGAAATCGGCCTACGAAGAGAAGGTGGCCGCTCTGCGCCGCGAGACCCGCTGGGTCGCAAAGGGTATCAACGGCGTGTGCGTCCGCCGAGACGGCGACGGGTATCGCATGTGGTTCGTGGGTGTCGGCGCCGAGTATGACCGCATCGGGACCGCTACTAGCCCAGATGGCCGTCGGTGGACGCTGTCGCAACAGCCTCTCCCATGGCCCGACGAGTTCGTGAACATCGGCTCCGTATCCGCAGTGGCCGCAAACGGCGGGTGGCGCCTGTTGATCGTCGGCGACCACAAGCTGATGGTGTTGGAGCCGGGAGCGCAGGTGGGGACGCCACTCACCCTGCCCGCCGCGCCTTCGGAACGCGAGTATGCTTCGGCAGACGCCGTGCGAGACGGCGGGGGCTATCGGCTACTAGTTTCCTACTTGGGGGAGAAAAACCGCCAGTCGCTCGCTGTGTATGAAGGCGACGGCGGCTCGGCGTGGCGCGTGTCTGGTCCGCCGGTGGGACCGGGCAAGCAAGGCACGGGCGTGATGCCGCTCAAGCTCGAGACGGTTGCGAAGTGGCTTCAGATCGTCTCCGCGTTTTCCGTCGGCATCGGACTCATCGGCCTTCTGCGCATTCACCTCGTGCGCTTGGGGAGAAAGCAGAAGGGTTGGTTCGATTCGATTGCCTTCCTAGTTTCTATGGTAGCCATGTGCGTGGTAGTGATCATGTACAAGCTGCTGCCCCCCGTGAACGGCACCGAGGCAGTGGACCCCGCTTACCGGGCGGCCGTGGAGCGGTGGTACGACTTACTTTGGGCGAAGTTGCAGGTACCGCTGGGTTCCACGATGTTTTCTCTGCTGGCCGCGTTCCTCGTCTCTGCGGCGTACCGCGCATTCCGCATCCGCGGACGGGACGCCACGGTGCTCGCCATCTCGGCTACCATCATCATGCTTGCTCAAGTGCCCATAGGCGACTTGCTTACGTCCTGGCTTCCGCCAGGGCTCGAGGAGTCGTGGGGGATGGCATCCATCAGGCAGTGGTATCTGGACCTCGCGAACTCGGCGGTGCAACGAGGTATTTCGTTCGGGGTGTTCGTGGGAGCCATCGCGATGGCTCTCCGCATCTGGCTCTCCCTCGACCGCATGGGGCCAGAGTAGGGGCGCCACTTATGGATGCTTGTCCCATCTCTCCACCCGCCCTCGGGTGGAGAGAGGGCGCGGCCTGGTCATGCACGCTCATCCCATCTCTCCACCCGCCCTCGGGTGGAGAGGGGGCGCGGTCTGGCAGGACGCTCATCCCATCTCTCCACCCGCCCTCGGGTGGAGAGGAATCGGTGTGGTCATGCATCCCATCTCTCCACCCGCCCTCGGGTGGAGAGGAATCGGTCGGTCATGCATCCCATCTCTCCACCCGCCCTCGGGTGGAGAGGAAACGCGGTCTGGTCATGCACGCATCCCACCTCTCCACCCGCCCTCGGGTGGAGAGGAAACGGGGTCTGGTCATGCACGCTTCCCATCTCTCCACCCGCCCTCGGGTGGAGAGGAAACGGGGTCCGGTCATGCACGCTCGCGCAGGTTGGCATCTCCCCACCAGAGAGCACGAAGCCTCCATCCGAGGGCGGATGGAGGCATGGGGAAACCGCCATCTCTCCACCCGCCCTCGGGTGGAGAGGAAACGGGGTCTGGTCATGCACGCTCGCGCAGGTTGGCATCTCCCCACCAGAGAGCGCGAAGCCTCCATCCGAAGGCGGATGGAGGCATGGGGAAACCCCCATCTCTCCACCCGTCCTCGGGTGGAGAGGAAACGCGGTCTGGTCATGCACGTTCGCGCAGGTTGGCATCTCCTACCTGGTAGCACGAAGCCTCCAGCCGACGGCGGATGGAGGCATGCAGGGGCTGCCATCTCTCCACCCGCCCTCGGGTGGAGAGGGGGCGCGGTCTGGTCATGCACGGTCGCGCAGGTCGGCATCTCCTACCTGGTAGCACGAAGCCTCCATCCGAAGGCGGATGGAGGCATGCAGGAAGTACCAAGGGTCCCGAGCCTCCATCCGAGGGCGGATGGAGGCATGCAGGGGCTGCCATCTCTCCACCCGCGATCATCCCATCTCTCCACCCGCCCTCGGGTGGAGAGATGGAGAGCTGTAAGGAGGGGAGGGTCCTACCCACGGCCGAGGCAGTTTCAGTAGTTGGACAGGAAGCCATCGGACAACCAGAGAACGACCTTGGGATGCCCTGCGATCACCACTACAGGAATTGGGGGCCAGAAGGCGCATGCACGTTCGTCACCAGCACGTGCCTGAATCGCGTGCACGCGCTTCGTACCACCATAGCACGCGACATCATGACTGCCAGCCTGATTCATGACTGCCTACACTATGGGGCAATCCTGGACGCCTACGTCGTGCTATCGTCGCACTGGCACGCCATTCTTCGAGTGCCGACGGGACGGTCCATCGCCTGGCTCATGGCTCGGCTGAAATCCAATGCAGCCAAGAGGCTGCTCAGCGCGCTGTCCGCAGAGGTCCTGGAGGAGCTTGGTAGGCAGTCGGGGAGCAATGAGCGAGTCTTGTGGGACAGGAGCTATCGCTCGTTCCCCATCAACCGAGACTCGCTGTTTCGGCAGAAGGCCGACTACATCCACAACAACCCCGTTCGCGCAGGGCTCGTAGCTTTGCAGAGCGAGTATCGGTGGTCCAGTGCTTTTCTCTACGATCAGGGTGTCTGGTCCGAGGAGCGGGGTCTGCATCTCGACCCTGAACTCGTCCGCTACTATTGCTCGCCTGAGTTGCTGGTGATAAAGGGCGGCAGTGTAAGTGTGATGCCCTGAACTTCCCCTCTGCTGAAGTACAGGAAGGGACCCGAGCCTCCATCCGAGGGCGGATGGAGGCATGCAGGAAGTACCAAGGGTCCCGAGCCTCCATCCGAAGGCGGATGGAGGCATGCATAGGGTCGCGGCCTACACGTTCGCGTAGTCGTTGATGCCGGGGACCGGTTTGCCGCGGACGAGATACATCTTGAGCGTCTCGTAGAAGCCCGGCGTGCGCGTCAGCTTGGTGGTGGCCGGCATAAAGCGCATCGTGTAGCCGGCGCGGCGCTTGTTCGAGCGGTTCACGTTCGAGCCGTGGATCAGCCATGGCTCGTGTATGGAAAACTCGCCCATTTTCAGCTCGATGTCTACCGCCTTGCTCTCGTCCACTTCGCTCATCGGTAGGCCTAGGTGCAGCACCTGGGTGCCGGTGTCCTGCGGCACGTGCTCGATGGGCCCACGGGTGTGCGTGCCGGGAATGACCCTCATGCAGCCGTTCTCTGGTCCTGCATCGTCGAGCGCGAGCCACACAGTCAGGATTTCCATGGGCTCCAGCGGCCAGAAGATGCCGTCCTGATGCCACGGGACAGCGTGCCCCTCGCGCTCGGGCTTGCACAAAAGGTGGCTGGAGAACAACACGATGTTCGGGCCGATGAACTTCTCGACGGCATCCAGAAGGCGAGGGTTGGTGCAGAGGGCATACATCTTCTCGTCTTCGTTGTGGATTCCGTTCATGCGTTCCGGCCACTCGTCTTCCTTCAGATTGGCCATCAGCCAGTCCACGTGTTCACGCGCGGCTGCGAGCTCGTCGTCGGTGAGTATGCGTCCGAAGCGGATGTAGCCCTGCTGGCGGTAAAGGTCCACATCGGCCTGCGTGATTGCGGTCGGGTTGACGGAAACGGTCTGCAACGGGACACCTCTTCAGATATCTGGGCGCTAGGCCCTGATTATTATACATGCTAAACAACTCCGACGTCGGCGGGGAGGCCGGAGATCGTCGACGGACTGTGCTAGCCATGGCGGTCGGCGCCTGTGCGGAGTAACACCGGCGTCTCGCCGGACCGCATGTGTATCCTCGAGACGCCGAAAGTTCGGGCGTCCCTCGTGGCTGCCACAGCATAATGAAAGCCCCCCGAGCCTAGGTTCGGGGGGCTGCATCTCCGGAAAGAGCCTACTGCCCGAAACGGCCGAAGTTCACGAGAGCCGCGGCCATGTCGTCCACCCCGACCGTACCGTCCCCGTTCACGTCGCACGGGTGTGGGCCCGGAGCTCCGAAGTGGATCAGGATAGGGTTCACGTCGCGGATGTCCACGGCGTTGTCCCCGTTGACGTCGCCGATGTATGGCACCTGCCAGTCCACCGTGTTGTAGCCGTATGTCAGCGGGATGCCCACTTGCTTCACCGAGAGGTACCCCTCTGGCTTCAGCACCAAGTCGTACGTGCCAGAGCGATATACCGACACGCTGTATTCGCCCGATGCCCCGAGCACCGTTGCCACCGATTTGACCAGGCGCCCTTCGCGATAGAGGTCTAACCGGACGGGCTTGCCTGCAGTCGAGCCGGCGTATCCCGATAGCTGGACGTAGCCCGAGATCGTGGCCGTGCGGAGCGCCCAATCTGCGATGTTCGCGGCCACCGTCTGGTTCTCGGCGTAGTTCGGGAAGTAGGTTTGCGTGAAGCCGTCCCAGTCGCCGAATACCAACACTCGCCCATTGCCCGTTTCCAGGGTCTGCTCCATCACGATGCAGTCTTTGGTGTTATAGGGATCGTTGAAGAGGGTGACGGCGGAAGCCGGAGCGGTGACCACTCCGTTTTTCGGGACATACATCCGCGTAACGCCTTGGTTGATTGCGTGCGGGGTCACGACCTGACCCCAGCCGTACGTCGTCGAACTCCAGATACTCACACCGAACGTGCCCACAACGGAGTTCAGTACGGACTGATCAATGCCTCACCCGCAGTCCCCGAAGAAGATCAGGGTGCCGCCGTCGCGTACCCACTGGAACAGTGCGGCCTGCTCCGGTCCGGTGATCGACGGGCCCTTGAAGTGAGATAAGTACAAGACGTCAACGGAGCTCAGGAACTCCTCGGACAGCACCGTGGTCTGCCGCCACGTGACGCCCCTCGCGTCCCAAAGAGCACGCACGCCGGACATGTACGACCCGGTTTCCATGTTGTACACGTAGCTGATGAGCAGGCTGTCGGCGAAGATGCCGACGTCCGCGGCCCAGGAGGCTCCGCCGACGCATAGCGCCAACGCAGCCGCGATGCGCTTCATAGGCCTCTCTCCTTGTCGCCGGCGCGTAATCAATGTGACGGCTCGCTACGGGTCGCTTCATCGGGTAGGTGCTGCCCATTACGACAGCCGGTCACTCGACTAGCCGGTAGGTTTGGACATTATAACGCAGGAATGTCTGGATAGCGAGGGCGAGCTGGCGGGGGACGGATGCATGATGCCTCGGCACACACTCCGTGGGCGTGCCGTCGGCAGAGGGGTGGGGCATGAGAGCCTCGACGTCTCGGCTGCTCGGGTCGGTGCTCGGCGGAGGGTTCGGTATGTTCAGCAGCAGAAACGTCGAGGCATCGAGCCTGACCCCCACCCCGGCCCTCCCCCTTCCACTGCGTTCCAAGGGGAGGGAGTACGCGCTCGCGCATCCTCTAGAGCGGAGTTGGTGACGGGCCGAGGACGATCGAAGATATCTCGTACCACTTGGGCACGCTACTGCGAACTCGGCGAGCTCTTTGCGATCTCCGCGCGACAACCCCCCGGCTATACCCTGCCGCCTCTGTGGTGCGGCCCGTTGCCACGATGGGATCTCACGCGGGGCTCGCAGAGATCCGCGGAGAACGCAAATAGGTCATCGTAGTGCAATCCCAGGTCGCGCATTCCCGTGATGCGCTCGCTCTGAGGAAGCGGACGTGGGGATGCGATCGTGATACTTCTGTGGCTGCGCGGCCTCGGCCGCGCAGCCACGAAGAACGGCTATTGACCCACGCGGGCGAAGTTGAGCAGCACGATATTGAGGTCGAGCAGGTCCACCAGGTCGTTGCCATTGGCATCGGCCAAGTTGAACCCGCTTTTCGCGAAGTCAACTAGCACCATGTTGAGGTCCGCGAGGTCAATCGTGTTGTCGTTCCACACGTCACCGTTGTACGGGAAGTGCCAATTCATGGTGGTCGCGCCCGTTATCGTCACGCCGGTCCTCAGCACGCTCAGCCAGTGCCAGGCCTTGCAGCGCAAGGTGTAGGTCCCTGTTCCAGGCAGCTCGAAGGTGTACGTGCCGGCTTCGTCCTCGATCCATGTAAAGAGCGAGGACACCAACACACCGTCTTCGTACACGTCCAGCGTAACGGGCATGCCGGTCATGACGCCGACGTAGTCTGCCAAGGATATCGTTCCCGTGAGCCTGACCGTGGGGTTCATGGCCCAGTTGGCAAGATTCCTTACCAGCTTCACATTCTGCTCTTCCAACGTGAGGAAGAAATCGATAAACATGTCGCAGTCGCCGATTACGAACACGCGCCCGAGACCCACGATCGGGCTACCCTCTAGGACTGCAGCGCAGTCGTTTCCCATTTGATCCACGATCAGCCGTTGAGCCCCGTCGGGAAGAACGAGATACCCGTTCTGGCCGATATACGGCGAACTCAACCCCTGCGTAATGGGGTGCGAAGCGACAACGCTCCCATAAGCCTCCGGAATCGTGCCGCTGAGCACGAAGCCGAATAGGGCCAACATGCTGTTGTAAGCCGTCTGATTGTTGTAGCAGTTGCACTCGGCCGTCACGACCAGCGTGCCGCCCGCCTGAACCCAGTTCACCAGCGCGGTCTTCTCGGCGGAGCCGAGGGTCTGCGTGCTGATCTTGCTGGTGACGAACACCTGGACGCCCTCGAGAAAAGTGGGAGTTAGCGCGGAGGTCTGTTGCCAGACCGCGCCGCGGCTCTCCCACTCTGCACGAAACTGCGAGAGCTGGCCGGCGGTCGCGATGTTCCAGGACGTGCCCAAGAGGCGGGAGTTGTCGAAAATGCCCACGTTGACGGCACTCGCCGACTGGGCCAGGCATCCGAGAAGCGCAAAGATGATCGCTCGGTTCATGCCACTCTCCTTGGGACACGGTCGAATGCCGGCGAATGGGGATTCGGATCGCCAGGGTGTCCCGCAATCATTATAACGCCGGCTTAGCGAGCTAGCAACCACAGGATTGCGTTATCGCGCCCAACCTACTTGTTCAACTTGTCCATCGCGTTGCCGATCGCGCGGAGAAGCTCCGTCTGGATGTGCGTAAGGGCGAGGTCGGAGCGCGTGCGCTCCAACACGGTCCTCAACGCGTCGCACGCTCGTCTCAGCCCACCCGTAAGACTATCGGGAAAGTCCACGGTGATGAGTTCGTCGTAGATCTCCTCCATCGTGGCCATGATTCGGTCGGCCTCGGAGAGGTTGCCGGCACGCATGAGGTCCAGCACGTACCGCCTGCACTCGGAAGCTGCCTCCGCCATGCCGTTCAGGTACGCCGGAATCGTTACTTCGAGGTCCTCGGGGTTGGGCAGCGGCTGGTTTAGCACCATTGCCAGTACTGCTTCACCCTCGACATACTCCTTCTCGGCGTCGCTCCGGTAGTTGGAATAGCAGAGCTCGGGGTAGGGGGCCAGGGCGGCCTGCATCTCGCGCACCAGCTGCCTGGTCGCGTCCAGCTTAGCGCGCGCCGCATCGAACTCCTTACGATGGATGCTTCGGATCGCTCGGGAGCTGGATTGCACCACCTGCCTACACAGGGGCAAGGCTGCCTCTCGACCTTGGTGCTGAAGGTTCAGGGTTTGCCGCAATTCTTCCATCACCTGTGCCCAACTCGAGTCGCTCATATCACACCTCTCTCGTGCAGACTGACGTGGCGGTTCTCTCCCAAAATCACGTGGTCCAAGAGGTCCACGCCCAGAATCCGTGCGGCCTCCGCCAACCGTCGCGTCACGGCCAAGTCTTCCTCGCTCGGCTCGGGATCGCCGCTCGGGTGGTTGTGCGCCACGATGACGCTGGCAGCGCCCTCGCGAACGGCTTCCCGAAACACCTCTCGCGGCTGGACCACCGTAGTGTCGAGCGCTCCGATGGACACCGTCCGGCTCTTCAGGATGTGCCCCTTCGAGTCCAGTAGGATGGCGCAGAAGTGCTCGCGCCGCTCATCGCGGAGGTGCGCGAACTCCCGGGCGACGTCCTCGGGGCCAGAGATGACCGTGCGTTCGCCGAGACCTGCGTGAAATACGCGCCGGCCGAGCTCGATGGCGGCCAGCACCCGACACGACGCAGCGGGAGTCACCGGAAGACCTTGTAAGTCGGCGGGCGCCATGTTCCCGAGGCGTCGGATGCCCCCTAAGTTCTGTAGCAGCTCGCGAGACGTATCCAGTGGGTCTTCGCCGCAGGGGCCGGACTCCACCAGGAGCGCAAGCAGCTCGACCGGGGCCAGAGAACCAGGGCCGTGCCGCTGCAGCCGGGCCATCAGTTCGTCAGGTGCGCTCACGCGGCTAGCTTACCTCGGGGGCAGAGAGGGCAGAGAGACACGATTCGTGCGTGGATCATTATAATGGAGCTGCGCGGCGCGGGACGGCGTGAGCCGCGGCGCTGCGGCATCGCACTCTTACCCTACGCAACAGGAGGCGGGAGATGCAGATGCTGTTCATCGTGTGCGAGACGGGAGTGGACTACCGCGTCACGAAGATCCTGGAGGAACTCGAAGTGCCGGGATACACGCGACAGTCCGGTTTCTCGGGTGTCGGCGAGGCCGGACGGCGAGGCTCGCACATGTCGCCTGGCCAGAACACTCTGTTCATCAGCGTCATGCCGGACGAACTCGCCGCTCAAGTCTGCGAGAAGCTCAAGGAGTTCTGCGAGACCCACGAGAGCCGAAAGCCGGTGGCCTTGCGCGTGTTCGCCACCCCCGCGAAGGTGTGCGTCTGAGACAACCGTAGGTCAAGTCGCGCGGGTCAAGCTATGCTGGGCAGCCCCGGCAAATCGGCGGGTTCTGGGGCTGGCTGCGGCGGGCCTCGCCTGCGGCACGCCACTTGCCGTAGTGGCGTATAGACCAGCGAAGAGGCGAACCCATGGCAAGGGAAACTGACCGCGAACCGCTGTTTCGGCTCGCCTTCCGAGGCTACTCGCCCCCGGAAGTTCACGAGTATCTGGACCAGCTAGGACGCGAGATCGAGCAGACGACGGCTCAGGTTCGGGCATTGGAGGCCGAACGAGTGCGCCTTCGAGAGCAGGCCGATGCGGCCGCGGCCGAACTCGCCAATCTGCGTGCGGAGTTGGATGCTGAGCGGGCGGCCCGCGCACAGGCCGAGTCCGAGCTGGAGGCGCTTCGCCAGGAAGTGGCTCGGCTCGAGACGGAGCGTGCTGCGCTGGGCCAACAGATAACCGCCGACCGCAACCGCACGGAAGAGATCCTCGCGGCGGCGCAGGAAGCGGCAGAGCAGATGAAAGCTCGAGCTCGCAAGGAGAGCGACGGCATCCTTCGGGCCGCCATGGAGCGAGCGGAGCGGTTCGACAAGGAGACGCGCCAGAAGCGCGAGGAGTTCGAGGCCGAGCAGACCCGGCTGAGACGCGAGTTCGAGGAGTTCCTAGCCAACGCGCGTCAGGTCGCTCAGAGCCTCATCCACACCATTGACCAGGCAGAACTGCGCTAGGCCGACTTGCGGTCCAGCCCGAATACCGAGCGGAGGCGGCTGACAAGTCCTCCCTGCTCTTGTTCCATCGTCTGTCCCACCATGGCAGACGCTATCGCGAGCACGCCACGTGAGGCAGGCAGCCCCCTATCGGCAAGCAAGAACGGCTTGCGCTGCCGAATGTACTGGACCGCTTTGGGGTCGTGGCGGATCGCGCCGGCATACTGCAGGGACTTCCCGAGGAACTGCTTGACGATAGACTGCAGCTTCACACAGAGGGCGGAAGCCTGGGCGTCGTCCTCCGCCATATTCACGACTAGCCGCACCACCGCATCCGGCTTGCGGCCGTACAGCACTTTGGCGGTTGCGTAAGCGTCCGTAAGGCTAGCGGGATCGGGAGTCGCGACCAGCAGCGTCTCGTCCGCAGCTTCTAGGAACATCATTACGTGGGCGTCCACCCCGGCGCCGGTATCGAAGATGAGGTAGTCGGTCGTGCCCTGAAGTTCCTCCAATCCCATGAGGAACGACTCGAGTTGGGGACCGCTCAGGTTGACTAGCGCATCCACACCGGACCCCCCTGCGATGTACCGGACCCCTCCGGGTCCCGAGGCGACGACGTCGGCGAGCCTCTTCTCGCCAGACACGACGTTCTGCAAGCTGAACGGAGCCCGCGTACCCAGCACCACGTCCAAGTTGGCCAGGCCGAGGTCTGCATCGAAGATCACCACTCGCTTCTGCAGCGAAGCGAGCGCAAGTCCGAGGTTCGCCGACAGGTTCGTCTTGCCGACTCCGCCCTTTCCGCTGGTTACTGCAATCGTTTTCATCCTACGCGAGCCCCCAACCTAGTCTCCGCACCGTCATGCCATCCTCGCGCCGCGGTCCCGACCTCCGAGCCAGCGCCTCCAGAACGGCTCGCGACTCTGCTGCTCCCCGTGCACCACCACCAGATCGAGCAGCCGGTCTCGATCTTGGTTCGCTTCGACCGTCGGAGAAGGAGCTTCCGGCGTCTCAGCAGACCAGCTGTAGGAGCGCAACACCTGGCTGAGCTGCAGCGGCGAGGAGAACCGCTGCTCCGGATCGGCATCGAGGCACCGGGCTAGGATCTCCCGCAGAGCTGCCGGCAGCCGGCAGTCCTCCTCGTGCGGATGCGCCCACTTCGTTTGGCTCGCGCCCGTCTCGTGTGGGTTTCTGCCCGTCACGCAGTGCCACAGTAGGGTGCCGAGCGGGAACACGGCGCTCGTCGCCCCGCCCGCTTGTCCGAGGCTTTCCGGCGCGAGGTAGTCCGCCGGAGGGCGAACCAGAGGCACCCACAGCGGTCCGCCCGGCGTGATCAGCACGTTCGCCGGGCATACGATGTCACACGAACCCCCCTTGCGGCTCAGTGCGTCCACCCCATCCGCCAGAGCTGCCACGAGTTGGGTTGCCTGAGCGATCGAGCGTGAGCCTCGGGTTCGCAGCACGTGCTGCAGGTTCTCGCCTTCGAGCTGTTCGAACACCGTCCAGCGGTAGCCTTCGGATGGGAACCAGTCGTACACCGCCGCGACCGTATCGGCGTGCACTCGTGCCGCCGACTTGGCCAAGACGAACTGGTGTGTGGCCTCGGGCGACTGCTCGGGCACGGAAGCAAGGGTGACGGGTCGCTCGAGAACCTCGTCCCACGCGTCGAAAAGCGCCACGGAATCCACACAGCGACGAGGCTCGGCGTTACGAAACCGCTTCGGCAGGGACTGCACTCGCGAGAAAACGCCTTCCGGAAGGGACTCGGCAAGGCCGTATGCCACGCGAATGGCGGCCAACAGGTCGGACGGCGATGCGATCTTCACCGCCAGATTTCGCCCCGTCATTCGGGTGATGGCGTCGGTGCTCTGGATATCGAGCGGGTCACAGATTGCGCATTCCAGCGTCGTTCCCGACAGGGCGAGCGGCAAGACCCTCATCGTGATGGCAGTCTCAGGCTGGATCAGGGCGAGAGCTTCTGGCTGGGCCTGCATCTGATCCCGGGTGAGAAGCGGGTAGCCGTACTGCTCCGCCAAGCAGTGCGCGATGGCGGCTTCGGTGGCGAACCCGCGCTCGACCAGAATCTCCCCCAGCCGCCTGCTGGAGGTGCGCTGTGCCGCGAGGGCGATAGATAGCTGAAGGCTGCTGATCAATCCCTTCGATACCAGCAATTCTCCCAGCTTGCGGTAATCGTTCATTGGCAACCCCCCTCGACGTGGCCCGAGGCATCTGGAACTTCGCACATATCCAAATCATTGTCGGTTCCGAGGCATCTCGGGCTTATCGGAGGGGAGTTGCGAGCTAGATGGGCTCGGTTGCTATGTCGTACATCTGACCGTAAGCTTGAAAGTCGCGGACGTGGTCGCCACAGATGAAGGGCTGATGGAAGCCCTTCTCTCGCGTGTCGGCGGGTCCATCCAGGGCGATCTCTACCGAGGTTCGGCACCCACCCACGGGCGGGGTGTTGTGGTTCCGAAGCACCTTGCCCCTGCCCAGGAGCATCGTGCGCGGGTCCACCAACTGCATCAGCGTGACCGGCTGCCCGCTCCGCCACAACACCTGAACCGAGACGCCGACGTCGGACTCTGCGTGGCTCGTCGTAGCCGTTCAGCCGGGTAGGGCATACGCAATGAACCCCGATGAAGGTGTTTCCATGCCTCGACGTTTCGGCTGCCGTCTGCTGCCAAGCTACTCTCCCAGCGACTCTTCGAGCAGCCGAACGTCGAGGCACCCGACTCCAGCGGCTGGTGATGCCCCCTCACCCCAACCCTCTCCCCCGCAAACGGGGGAGAGGGAGGGAGATTTTATGCCGAGGCGTCTCCATGCCCCGGCCCGCGTCCGTCGCTCTGCATCCACCAGACGAACAGCGCGAACCCAAGGACCGCGCCGGGGCATGCCTCGACGGCGCGGTGTCAGCGTACTCCCCGGACAGAAGATGTCTGAAGGTTTCGGCTGTGGCATAGTGCGAAGAGGTGTTAGGTGGCGGCGCTCCAGCGCATGCTTCGACAAGCTCAGCATGACGGACTCCCGGTACTACCATGCGGCAGGCGAGGGCATGCTTCGACAAGCTCAGCATGACGTTTCCATGCCTAGACGTTTTTATGCCGAGACGTCTCTATGCCCCGGCCCGCTTTCCCATGCCTAGACGTTTCGGCTGCCGTCTGCCGCCAAGCTACTCTCCCAGCGACTCTTTGAGCAGCCGAACGTCGAGGCACCCGACTCCAGCGGCTGGTGATGCCCCCCTCACCCCAACCCTCTCCCCCGCGAACGGGGGAGAGGGAGGGAGATTCTATGCCGAAACGTCTCCATGCCCCAGCCCGCTTTTCCATGCCCCGGCGCGGTCCCTGGCCTCGTCGCGGGTGGGAGGGTAGTTGCCGACCAGGGCGCGGGCCAGGGCATGAAGCCACGCGATAGACTCGCCTGGCCAGCAGCATACGTGCTACGTCCCAGTCTGAGTGATGTTCTCTCCGTCGCAGGAGATGCGTACCGGTTCATCGTTAGACACGGTATCGATGTGGACCGGTCGGCCCCAGATGTAGGTGATGTTGCGCAGGGTACGCGCCGTGTAGTCGAAGTCGAGAGGACGACCGTCGTAGTGGTGTCGCAGCAGCAGCTCACCGCGGTGCTCGAAGTCGCCATCCTCCACCGTCACATACGGGGCGCCGAGGTTCGTCATCTGCGCTACCAGCGCATCTCGCACCTTGCGCCAATCGGTCTCTTGCACCACCCACACCATCTCGCCGTTGACCTCTTCCATCTTATAGGTGAAAAGGTCCATGCGCTTGCACAGTCCGGCAGTTAGGTACTTGCCCAGGAAGCTCTGATCATCGTCCTCCAGGCGTGCCCGGAATATTCTCTCACGCCCTTGCCCGGTCGGCCGCTGGATAATGTCACCCAGCCAGTCTTCCTCTGGCTCGCCATCGGGGTCGGGTTCGCCGTTCCATCGTCTCTCGATGTCCTTGAAGAGCTGGTAGCCCACGTAGTATGGGTTGAGGTGCACGCTGCCACCGGGAGATAGCACGGCACTATGCATGCGACGAAACTCCAGATGCTCTTCCGATGAGAGTGGCAAGGATTCCAGGATTTTCTCGTGCCAGTATGAGGCCCATCCTTCGTTCATGATCTTGGTTCGCATCTGGGGCAAGAAGTACAGCATCTCGTCGCGAAGAATCTCTAGGCAGTCTCGCTGCCACGGCTCGAGATCGCGGGCGTAGTCGCGCAGGAACAGGAGTAGGTCCTTCTCGGGTTCCGGCGGGAACCGCTGCTCGCGAGGCGGAGGCGCTGGCTTCTCCTCGACAACGTACCAGATGTCGTCATAGGGGCCCCGGGGAGGGGGTTCACTCTCCTTCGGTTGCGAGGAAGGCTCGGTAGTAGGCCGCGACATCTTTGCCGGGTCCAGATGCTCCTGAATACTCATAGCGGCATCGAGGAAACGCTCTACGACCTCCGGGCCGTGCTCCATCTGATACTTACGAATCCGCTCGGCGTGAAGGCGGGCCCGCTCGATCATGCTGCGGTCCGTGTGCTGGAAGTAGGTGTTGTTCTTGAAGAAGTCGCTGTGTCCGTAACAGTGAGCTGCAACCAGCTTATGGCTCAGCATCGAGTTGCTGTCTAACAGGAAGGCCTGCGAGGGATCGGTGTTGAAGATGATCTCGTAAATGCGTGTCAGGTTGTACTCGTAACTGGTCTTCATGCGGTGGTAGTCCCGCCCGAAGGTCCAGTGTGAGAATCGAGCCGGGAGCCCGTAGGCCCCCAGCTCATAGATGACATGATCCGGTACCACCTCGAAGTGCACCGGAAATGGGTCGAGTCCCATCTCCAGCGCCTTCTCGTAGATGGCCTCAAGCCATCGGTTCAGTTCCTCTCGTTCCGCTTGTGTCATGCTTCCTACCTCTCAGTCCGAGAGCAGCGAAGCCGAAGCACAAGATTGCCAGGGAACCCGGTTCTGGCACCACGTTGAAGGAGCGCCAGGCCATGTTGTCGGTGTAGCCCTTACCGCCGTGAGCCCACAGAGTGCCCCCTTCCCACGGAGCAGTCGAGACATCGGGATCTGTCACGATGCCGGTGGGGAAGCAGCGCTGCCCTTCGCCCCACATTCCGTGCGGCGGGACATGTCCCCACATGCCATCGATCACGAAGTGTTCGCTCATTGGCATGCCGGGCATCCGCATACCCCGGATCCACCCACGTATTCGGACCCAGCCACCGTCGCCATAGAAGTTACGGCAGTACTCCAGGCCGCGAGGATCATAGATGGTCTCTGCGTGGGCAACAGCCCACATCTCACCCATCATCTCACCGGGCCCAGCGGTGAGGCCTTGATCCGTGCCGAGACCGTTGTCCGACTCCACGCTCCACGGCAAGTCGTAGTCGAACACGGCGTCACCCATGACACCCAGCCAGCATTCGCCGGTCTGCCCCCACACGGGTTGCCCGGGCGTATAGACGCCGTCGGGCATTCGCAGCACGATCGCAGGGGTGAAGCCTCGCCCTCCACGCTGGGTGATGGCGAACCGGATCTCCCAAGTGAAGCCGAGGGCTTCTCCTTCCTCAATCGTGGGGTTCGACACGCCGCCATCGAACTCCCATGAGGTCGTGACCGTGTAGGTGACGACCCCCTTCGACATGTCGAAGGGATCCAGTGCCAGACCTATAGAGCTGGTGTATACGGGCTGGTCGGCTAGAGCCGAGGAGAAGAGAAACAGAGGGGCCAGCGCGGCCGACCCCATACCAAGCATAGGGCGCACTACCATCCTCCCAACCGCGCCTCGGGCTGCCTAACCCCGAACGGCGCGCATTCCAATTACATGCTTAGCATATCAAAGAGTGGCGGCATTGTCAAGAGTGCCGGCGTGATTTTTTTCGGATTCCCTGGTTTTCAAGGTGCTTCGGCGCAGCCCGATGCGCACGCCTGAACCCGACGTGGGGAACTAGATGCGTGCCGCGTCCCTGCTCTTCGAGAAGAACTCTCGCAGCGCAGGCCAAACGTCTTCCTTCTTGCACACCTTCACGACCACCATGCGCTCGTCGCCTTCGAAGGCGTCCATGAACGCTTGTCCCAGAGGCGCGAGGCCGGGCTGCTGGCTCCAGACGTCGCTGGCGATCTCCCCGTAGCCGATCAGGTTGCTGTGGTCGAGCAGCTTTCGAACCAGCTCCACGCACTCCTGATCTCCCCAGTTGTAGCCGTCGGAGAACAGGAAAGGATAGATGTTCCACTCTCGGCTGTCGTATCGCTTCTCGATCAGGTCCAGCGTCAGCTTGTAAGCAGCCGACAGCTTCGTGCCGCCCGAATCGCCTGCGGCAAAGAAGTCGGCCTCGCTGACCTCCTTCGCCTCCGTGTGGCAGGTAATGAAGACGATCTCCAGGCCGGTGTAGAACTTGCGCAGGAACCGGACCATCCAGTAGTAGAAGCTGCGACAGATGTACGCCTCGAACTCGCCCATCGAGCCGGAAACGTCGCGCATGGCGAAGATGACCGCGTTGCGCTGAGGCTGCGGAACCATCTCCCAGGTTCGGTATCTGCGGTCCTCGGGGCGAATCTCCCAACCCGGCTTGCCCTCTCGCGCGTTGCGCTTCCACGCCTCCAGCAGCGTGCGTTTGCGGTCGAGGTTCGCTTGCAGGCCCTTGCGAGCCACCGTGTTGAAGTCGGCCTCTTCCCCCAGGATGTTCTGTGCACCCTTGTCCTTCAGGTCGGGCAGGTGAAGGTCCTCGAACACCATCTCGGCGAGCTCCTCGATGGTGAACTCCGCCTCGTAGAAGTCCACTCCCGGCTCTTGGCCCGCTTGCTTGCCCTGGCCCGATTTCTCAGAGGGTGCCCTGCCGATGATGTCGCCCGGCTGCGTTCCGCCTTCGCCGTGCCCGACCTCCTTCCCGCTGTGGGGGTCGAATCGCAGGCGCGGTAGCTCCAGGCCGCGGACGGGCACCTTCACGATCTTGCCATCGTCCGCGGTGATGATGTCTTGCTGGCTGATGATCTCGCCCAGGTTCTGCTTGATGACTTCCTTCAGCTTCTCGTTGTGCCTCATGCGGTCGCGGTCGGCACGCCGGTGAAGGTCCCAGGGGTCATCGCTCAGGGCGTAACCTTTGCCGTTCATCCTCTTCTCCAACCGGGCGCAAGTCTCGTACGCCCGACCCTCCTGAAAGGGCTACGGGCCGCCGCCAGTGGTCGGGCGGCGGCCCGGTAGTCTCCTCAGCGATTCAGCAGAGTTCCCACATAGCGGAGCGTCTCGTTGGCACAGTGCACGCAGTAGCCTTGCTCCGAGACCATCCGCTCCACCACCTCGTTGATCTTGCGAAGCTGCTCCTCGTCGGGCGTCTTGGTGGACGTCGTGATCTTCACCATGTCCTTCATGTCCGAGAACAGCTTCTTCTCAATGGCTTCCTTCAGCCGCTCGTCGCTTCGAATCTCGAAACCCTCGCCTCGTCTGGCCAGCGACGCAACCGACCGCAGGATGCCCTCGCGAAACTCGCGCTTCGCGTTTTCCGTGACGCCGATCTGCTCTTCGATCGCGCGCATCAGCCGCTCGTCCGGGTCCACTTCCTCGCCGGTGATGGGGTCCGTGATCTTGTTGCGGTTGCAGAACGCATCCACGTTGTCCAGATAGTTGTCGAGCAGCGTTCGCGCCGCCTGCTCGTACGAGTAGACGAACGCTCGCTGTACTTCCTTCTTCACCGTCTCGTCGTACTCTTTGCGAGCTTCGTCAATGAAGCCGAGCAGCTTCTTGCGCTCTTCCTCGTTGTTCGTGTACTCGTGCAACCCGTCGCGCAAAGAGCGGAGCACGTCAATCGCGTTCACGCACTTCTTGCCCCGCACCAGCGCCGACGAGATGCGGTTGATGATGAACCGCGGCGAGACGCCAGCCATGCCTTCGTCGGAGTACTCCTCTTGCAGCTCGCGAACGTGGCGTTGGTCCCAATCACCGACCTGCTTCTCGCCGTCGTACAGCTTCAGCTTGGTCATCAAGCTGAGGCCGCTCTTCTTGCTGGGTTTCAGGCGCGTGAGGATGGCGAACATGCTTGCCATCTTCAGCGCGTTGGGTGCGATGTGCACCTGGGTGAGGTCTTCGGTGCCTTCCGTGAACTGTGACTGCTTGATCAGCTTCTCGTAGATGCGCGTCTCCTCGCTCAGCTTCAGGTTGTAAGGCACCCGCACCACCCAGATGCGGTCAATCATCGCCTCGTTCTCTTTGTTGTTGAAGTACGAGTTGTACTCGAACTCGTTGGTGTGGGCGATGACAGCTACGTCCGTATAGATCAGGGCGAAGCGGCCAACCTTGATCATTTGCTCCCCGGCGACGGTGTTCAACTCGTAGAGGAACCGCTTGTCCGCCTTGAGCATCTCGATGAACTCCATCACGCCCCGGTTCGCCTTGTTCAATTCGCCGTCGAAGTTGTAGGCGCGAGGGTCGGACTCGACACCGTACTGGGTGAGCGATGCGATGTTCACGCTTCCGGTGAGCTCCGCAACGTCCTGGCTCTTCGGATCGCTCGGCTTGAAGGTGCCGATGCCACAGCGCTCCCGCTCCGAGAAGGCAATCCGCCTAACGGGCACGGAGTGGATGTTGCTGCCCCACTCGTGCTCCAGCCGGTAGCGGCACACGGGGCACAGGTCGCCTTCTATCATCACGCCGAAGCGATTTCGGAAGTCGTCGCGCAGGTCCTCGGGCACCAGGTGCAGCGGCTCTTCCTGCATCGGGCACCCATCTATAGCATAAGCAGCCCCACCTTCGGTCTTCGAATACCGCTCCAGCCCGCGCTTGATGAGCGTGACCAAAGTGGACTTACCACCGCCCACCGGGCCCACAAGCATCAGGATGCGCTTGCGCACGTCCAGCCGCCTGGCCGCCGGAGCGAAATACTCCTCGACGATGAGCTGCAGGCTGCGGTCCAAGCCGAACAGATCGTCTGCGAAGAAGTGGTAGCGCGTCGGCCGACCCTCCTCCTCGTCGTAGCCCGCCGCCCGCAGCATGTTGTAGAT
The DNA here is from genome assembly GCA_045862955.1 of Fimbriimonadales bacterium. Classification (GTDB taxonomy): domain Bacteria; phylum Armatimonadota; class Fimbriimonadia; order Fimbriimonadales; family JABRVX01; genus JABRVX01. Next base: position 35,853 of record BTVI01000012.1, on the reverse strand, counting down.
TCGGGCATGGGCAAGGTCGGCGACCCGCGGGTTCTTCTCCACGATGGCGAGGTAGTCGGCGAAGGTGCCTTTCCACCCCATTTCCATCTCTTGCCCGCGTTGCTGTTCGATTCGCTTCAAAAAGTCATGCGTGCTCATTGTTCTCCCGACCTCCCCCGGTGTCTCGGGGTCGAGGGTGTCCCGTTCGTCCCACAAAGCTACCGAGCCCCGGCACTCTCTCGAGGCCGAGGCTCTTCGGAAAGCTGATTTCCAGCCCCTATTCGGGCGGACTGCCTCCGTGGAGGGGCCTCACCGAACCCCGCACCCCCGGAAGACGGCCCGACCGCCGGTCCCCGACCTCATCACCGAAACCTAGACAACAGGAAACTAGTCGAACGCCTCGAGTCATTATCACCTCTATCCCGTAATACGCACGGCGACGGGCAAGACTCTCAGCGTACTCCCGCTACTTGCTCTTTCCATACCGTCGCTCCAATTGTCGCACTTTTCCTCGCCCGTTCCGGGCATTCCCCCCTCCGGGAGTCTGCCCACTCTATAGGACTCGCGCCGGAGCCCCAAGGTTCACATACCGCTCCGGATTCTTGCCAGAGTTCGCCATTCGGGGTGACCCCCTGGCTCCCAACGCCCTGCCAAATGTCCGCCGAGCTGCACCCAGCGAGCGCCCACTAGGAACCTGTGGATCCCACCGGGGGGTGAAATCGGTAGGGCTGCGTGGGCGGAGTCCTCAGCTTTTCCTGTCGTCGGCTCTTCCTGGTCCTCCCGCGGAGGTGGGGACACGGAGTCCCGCCGCCCAGAGCGGTTCCCCCTGCAGGCCATGCGGAAAGACTCCTTCCCCAAAGAACGGTTCCCCCTGTAGGCTCTGCGGAAGGGGGAACCTGGAGGAGGGGGTCCATCCATGCCCTGGCCGACGTCCGCCGCACACAACCGTTCCCCCTCCAGGCTCTGCAGAAGGACTCCCTCCCCAAAGAGCGGTTCCCCCTGAAGCTTTGCGGAAGGGGGAACCTGAGGAGGGGGTCCACCCATGCCCTGGCCCACGTCCGCCGCACACAACCGTTCCCCCTCGAGGCTCTGCGGAAAGACTCCTTCCCCAAAGAACGGTTCCCCCTGAAGCTTTGCGGAAGGGGCACCTCGAGGAGGGGGTCGACCATGCCCTGGCCCACCTCCACCGCACACAACGGATCCCCCTGCAGCTCTGCGGAAGGGAGAACCTGGAGGAGGGGGTCCACCCATGCCCTGGCCCACGCCTACCACCCAGAACGGTTCCCCCTGCAGGCCGTGCGGAAAGACTCCTTCCCCAAAGAACGGTTCCCCCTGAAGCTTTGCGGAAGGGGGAACCTCGAGGAGGGGGTCCATCCATGCCCTGGCCCACGCCTACCACCCAGAACGGTTCCCCCTGAAGCTTTGCGGAAGGGGGAACCTCGAGGAGGGGGTCCACCCATGCCCTGGCCCACGTCCACCGCCCGGCACCCCCCCGACCGCCCACCACCCACCCAAGGACTCCGCCAGGGCACCCATCCCCCCCACGCAGGCAGGGACCCAGTCCGAGTGCATTCCCTGACGGGTCGGCTGCTGCCACCACCTACCCGACTGCCCGCACCGACTTCAGTGGGCTGTCTGACTCCGCCTCGACTAGGAGCCGCACCTCGAGCAGATCCCCCACCCAACAGCCCTCACCAGTGCCCCGAAGATGTCCGCCCCGCATCCTACCAGCACGCCTGGACACCGCCCCAATCCCCTTCGTGCTAACAACCCCACTGCCAATGCGAATGCGTAGTCGGGGGAAAACGAGGTCGCCTGCTTGCTAACCGAGCTCCTCTCCGGTCTATTCTAGTCTGCGCTCAAGCACGCCTCTGACACGCTCGAGAAGCACCCGGCAGCGTCGTGATGGATCCCGCGTAAGCAGTCCTCGGGCCGTACCCCGAGAGTAGTCGGGGGGATGTTCGAATTGCACTGCAGTCGGATCCAGGACCTCGCCAGCTTCGGTGACGATCCACCAGTGCGTGTTGCCATCAGGCAGTCTGGCAACCTTCGTCTGCCAGCCACGATCCGCACCCCCCGCAAGGTGCCACAACGCCTCCACGGCTACATAGCAGTGGCCTGCAGTCGGCCGACGTTCCCCACTCAACCTCCGGCGCTGTTGCGCCGAGAGCAGATCGTCGCTGAGGTTAGCCCTTATCAGTTCAATGTAGCTCTGAACTCTCGAATCCGGACCCATCGGATCCCCGAATGTGCTTGTTGATGATAAGTGGCTCATAGCGCCCCAAATGGGAGAAGCTGAAGCCGAGCCTGCCGTAATCGAAGTGTGCATCGGCTTTGTGTACCAGGCGATGATGATTCGGGCAGAGCAAGACCGCATTCTCGCTGTTGTGCGTTCCGCCCTTTGACAACGGCACGACATGGTGCACTTCGCACACGCTCACACCGTAGGTAGTCACTGGATCAAAACCGCAAAGCTGACATCTGCCCCCATACATGCCGATCAACTTGGACGCCAGTGCTTGTCCGGCTCTCCGACGCCATCGTGCGCGTCGGATCGGAGGATGAGGCCCGAGAGGAAGCTGCTGAGACAATCCTGTGGCGTATGCCTCCAAGAGCTCCTCATCGGGAAAAGGCCTAGCCCTCGGATCGAGAGGGAGGAGGCGGGTAGCCGCCTCCAGTTCGCGGTCTGCTGCATCACTTAGGCGTCTCATCGTCTGAAAGGCTTGAGCCATCCTTCGGTGACTCAGCCCCGATGCTGCCTTGCCAGCGTATGCCAACCCAGACAACAATGCGTGGTCATCGCGCTTACCATCGTCGAGAAAGTACTTGCTGTTACGCTTGTCGCCCCAAACACAGTACTGCCCATATGGCGACCCAGGTAGGTTGATCGTCTTATCCACCACCACCAACCGCGCTACGACCACCAAGCGAGGTGTTGCGTCACGAGCAAGCGTGACGAGCCACAAGTGGTCCCCCAACTCGAGGCAGTCGTGGAGCACTTTCTGTCGGGAGTTGAAGTTGTAGCCCCCGCCGTACTCCTCCATGTCCCGCCAGTAGTTCTCGTATTTCCACAGAGCTAGCAGATGCATACAGGGTCCCTCGGATCAAGACTATACCCTCGCGGGATCACGCTGCGACGGCACACTCCGCTCGGACCCACTCAGCAGCGGGCCGGGTACATTGGTCAGTGATATGTCCTATCGCGTCGGGAGGGCGGCGGTGAGGCTGGAAATGGCCGAGCGCGTCGCACACACCGAATACAACGACAACTGGGAGGTCGTGCGGCACTTCACCGGACGTGACCCGCGTGATGACCCCTCGGCGAACAAGGACTTCTATGACGCCGTCGGCCTGGACTTCCTGTGGTGCACACACGACGGGCCCGTACCATGGAGCGAGAGAGGTCGTGTCACGGACATGGGACACGCCACGTACGTGGAGGATTCCTCGGACTTTCGCCCCCATCAGCCCAGCCCCTTTCGCGATGCACAGGACGTGTTAGCATTCGACGCTATTGCCGAATACGGCGCGCCCGGCCATGCACAGTTAGTATCGTTCTACGAGCAGTGGTACCAGCGAGAGCAAAGTGCTTACGACCAGCTCGTCCCGGGCGGGTACTACAAGACCATCGTGTCGGGTGCCATCGAAGCCTTCGGATGGGAGCGTTTGTTAGAAGCAGCGGGAGAGGACCCCGAGCGCTTCGGCGAACAGGTATTAGGTTCCATCTTCCGCCTATCCCTCTGTCACTACCAGGCGTGGGCGGAGACCTCTATCGAGGCGTTTATGTGTCATGATGACATGGTATGGACGGAGGGCCCCATCTTCCGTCCGGAGTTCTACCGGCGTTACATCTTCCCGCGCTACCGAGAGCTGTGGCGGCCGCTGCGCGAGGCGGGTAAGCGCATCATCTTCTGCTCGGACGGCAGATTCGACATGTTCCTGGATGACCTGGCGGAGGCGGGGGCGGACGGGTTCTGCTTCGAGCCGTGCAATGACCTGGTAGGCATGGTAGAGCGGTTCGGACGGACGCATGTGATCATGGGTGGTGCGGATTGTCGGACGCTCACCTTCGGCACGGAGGCAGACATAGAGCGCGAACTGCAGTGGGTGTTCGGAGTGGCGAAGCACTGCCCTGGGTTCGTTTTCGCGACCGGGAATCACCTACCGGCGAATATTCCCCTATCTAATCTGCTGCGGTACTTTCAGCTGGTGGCGGAGTTGAGTGTGAGGTGAGCTGCGGCCTCGACGGTCGGCTGGGCGCGAGGTCGTGGCCATCCGGCAGCCGAGACGTGTACGTATGAGGCGCAGAGGGTGCCCTGGCGCAGTCCTTGGGTGGGTGCTGGGCGGTGGACGTGGGCCAGGGCATGGGTGGACCCCCTCCTTTAGGTTCCCCCTTCCGCAGAGCCTTCAGGGGGAACCGTTTTTTGGGGAGGGCTTCTGGGTCCCCGCCTGCGCGGGGACGACGTGTTTTCACTGCTGCACCTCACGCACCACGTATCTGGGTCCCCGCCTGCGCGGGGACGACATACTAGCATCGGGGGCTTATACCGAGCAGGACTCTGGGTCCCCGCCAGCGCGGGGACGACGCGAAGGCGAGTACGGCGAGCCTGTGGGGATGACAGCTTCCGGGCTGCGGGATTATGGTAGATCGGCTTTCAGGTAGTGGAGGACGTTCTCCGTCCGATCGCACACATCCAGCAGGAATTGTGCTGCTCCCACCCCGTTGATCAGTCGGTGATCGAAAGTCAGCGACAAGTTTGCCACCCGCACGAACTCGAAGCCGAAGCCGCGTTGGATCGGCCGCGGCGCGTCGTACGGTTCGCCCAAGAACAGCACGGAGGCCGCGGGGGACACTAACACCGGCACGGCAGCGCGTAGACCGAATGCCGCCATGTTAGTGATAGTCAGCTGGGTGCTCTCCGTCGCTTGGTCCTGGCCCTTGCGTGCCTTCTCTATCGCCTCGCGCATGCGCTGCGCAAAGGTACGAAAATCCAACGTGTCGGCCTCGGGCACCACTGCTGTCACCAGCTCATCGTCTGGCAAAGCCACCGCCGTTCCGAGGTTGATATGATGGTAGGTGCGCAGCTTGCTGTCGTCCGGCATGGAAGATCGGAACTTGGGATGTCCCTTGGCCGCCTGTGCCACGCCATAGGCGAAGATGGTGTAGGTGGAAGGTTGGAAGTCTCCACCGGCATCACGGAAGCGCTGCCTGGCCGCCTCGATACCGCTCCAATCCACAGGGCGCTCGATGGTCCCGGGCACTACCACCTGTGCGCCTCGGTTCAGTCGGTACGCCAGGGTGCGTTGCCGCTGAGAGAGCGGGACCTCTACAAAGGCACCATCCTTGGCTACCGCAGCGGGCTTTTCGGTTGACTGCAGGTATGCGTCTATGTCTGCAGGGGTCAGCTTCGAGCCCTTCGCGGGGATGGTAGACAGAACGTCTTCTGCCAGTCCCTTCTCTTTGGCGTAGGCGCGAGTGCGTGGGGGGATGGAGAGATTTCCCTTGGGTGCGGTGGACTTCTGCGGCGAGGCCGCCACCTCTACGGCCGCCATCGCGGGTTCGGCTTTGGCCGTTTCGGCGGGAGCGCTCACCTTCTCGTCGGTGTTCATCCGCAGCACTTCGGCGCCGATGGGCACCACCTCGCCCTCGGGCACGAGCCACTCTTCCACAACCCCGCTCACGGGCGACTCGACTGCCATTACCGCCTTGTCGGTCTCCATCTCGTACAGCGGTTCATCGCGCTTCACGGCATCGCCGGGCTTCTTCAGGTGCTGAACGATGCGCGCTTCCTGAAGGCCCTCACCGATGGCGGGAACGTGGATCACTTGGCTCGGCATGCTCTACTCCATGGTCAGCCGGATGGCGTTCGCGATGCGCTCGGCGTCCGGCAGGCTCGCGTACTCCCAAATGGGGTTATATCCTATGTGCACGTCCTCGCGTGCGACCAACTGCGGCGGGGAAAGGAACAGGTCCCAGCGCTCGGGGTTGCTCGTCATCTCGGTGATGATGGCCTCCCCGAAGCCGCAGGTCCGGCTGTCCTCGTGCACCACCACTAGGCGCCCCGTCTTGGCCAGCGACCGCTCGATGGCGTCCCAATCACAGGGGACGAGGCTGCGGAGGTCGAGGATTTCGATGTCGGCCTCTGCCGCCATCTGCTCGGCTACTTGCTCAGCCAGCTCCACGCAGTTACCCCACGTTACGAGAGTGACATCCGAGCCCTCTCTGACGATCCGGGCCTTTCCGAGCGGCACGGGCTCCAATCGGGTCGGGACCTCCATCTGCTTGCGGAAGATGTGTTTCGGAACCAGGATGAGCGTGGGATCGTCGCCGTGGATTGCCGTCTGGAATAGTGCGGACGCGTCTTCCGGTGTGCTAGGTATCGCGAACCGGACCCCGTGTAGCTTCGCGAACAGCCCATCGTTGCTTTGGCTGTGCCATATCGAGCCGCCGGGCAAGTAGGCGCCGTACGGCGCGTACAAGACCATCGGACACTTCCAGTCGCCGTTCGTTCGCCATCGCAACGTCGCGACGTTGGTGATAAGTTGGTTGAACGCTGGAGGGATGAAGTCCGTAAACTGCACCTCGAAGACGGGACGCCACCCGTAGGCCGCGAGGCCCACAGCCACACCGACGATGGTCGCTTCGGCCAGCGGCGAGTTGATCACGCGGTCCGGAAAGGCCTCCGAGCAGCCCTTGGTGAAGCCGAACACGCCGCCCTTCGGGTCCTCGATGTCCTGCCCGAACAGGATCACCTTCTGGTTCTCCGCCAGTGCGTTGCGAAGGGTCTCGCCGATCGCCTTCACCATCGTGGTGCGGGAGCCGCTCTCGATGACGGGAGGCAGGCCCGGCGCAGGCTCGCCGTACAGCTGGTCGGTTAGGCGCGCCGGATCGGGATCGGGAGCACTTTCGGCCTCGCGGTACTCGGCGTCCACCCGCTCGCGGGTCTCTTCCTGAAGCTGGGTCCATTCGGCCTCGGTCATCTCGCCACACGAGATCAGTTCCTGCGCGAGCAGCGTGATGGGGTCGCGCTCGAACATCTTGTCTATGTCCGACTGGTCACGATACACTCGATGGTCATCCGACGAGCTGTGCGAGCCGAGGCGGTCCAGCTCGAGCCAGAGGATGGTAGGGCCGCCACCGGAGCGGGCCTTCGCTATGGCGTCGCCGCCCTTTGCGTACACCTCGTCGGCCAGGCGGCCGTTGACCCGGACGACGTTCTTCTCGTTGAACACGCCGAGGCGCAATGGGTTCTTCTGGTCGGTGTTCGTGCTGATGCCGTATCGGTTGTCCTGCACCAGGAAGACGACTGGCAGCTTGCGCTCCAGCGCGAAGGAGACTGCCTCATAGAACTCGCCCTGCCGGCTCGAAGCCTCGCCGATGCTGACGAGCACCACGGTGTCCTTTCCGTCCAGCCTCATCCCCCAGGCGGCCCCGACAGCGGGCAAGCAGTTCGCGCCAACGGGCGAAGGCATGCTAAAGATGTTGAGCGCACGGTCCGAGAAGTGCCCAGGCATTTGTCGTCCCGCCGAGCTAGAGGTCGCCTTTCCGTGGAAGGCGAGCGCCAACTTGTAGTTGGTGATCCCCTTGGCGAGCACCATTGCGCGATCTCGGTAATGGGGAAACAGGTAGTCGTCCGGCCTCAGGTGAGCGACGAGTGCGGCTAGTGCCTCGTGGCCCATGCCGTGAATGTGAAACCAGCCCTTCGACTGGCGAATCAGAATGGCCTCGCGCCGGTCGCCCTCCCGAGCGAGGAGCATGGTCTCCAGCAGTTCTCGCTTGTCTAGCGGCTTGGAAGTCGCCGAGCGCGTACGGGTTGTCGTTGGCACGGGAAAGCACCTCTGCTTCCGGTGAGTGTGGCGCAGACTACCTCGTCTCCGCCGATTTATTTATATACCCTAAGGATTATCTCGAGCGGTGTGGGTCTGCCGATTACGGCGCGGGACGCAGCCGACTCGCTGCGCAAACCGCTGGAGCCGGCGAGGGGATTCGAACCCCTGACCATCCGCTTACAAGGCGGGCGCTCTACCCCTGAGCTACGCCGGCGTGTGCCGCATTGTACTTCGGTGGAAGTTGCAGCAGGGGCACATAGCGCGAGGTCCCGAAAATCAGCAGGCGGGCAAGAGGCGACCGGCAAGCACTGTCGAATCGCCACTGGAGTCCATCGTGGTGAGGACGCCATGAACCTATCGGGACATAGAAGGGACCAATTCCCGTCTGTGACGGAACACACCTACTTGATGACGGCCTCTGCAGGCGCACCCCCCGTGCTGGGTGCGGAGCGGCTGAAGGAGTACGCAGAGCACTGGCTCCACACCGATTGGGAGGCGATCGGGCCTTCCATCATGCGGCGAGTGGGAGATAAGATCGCCGCGCTCATCGGGGCCGAGGCGGACACGATCAGCTTCCACATGAACAGCACGCTGGCATGTGCCGTGGCGATGTCCTGCGTGGAGCCCAGCCCGCAGCGCAACAAGATCGTGTTCACCGAGGGGTGCTTCACCTCGCAGGCCTACTTGTGCATGCAGCAGGAGCGTATCGGTGCAGAGGTTGTCATCGTTCCCCTGCGCGACGGTATTGGCCCGGACATGGACGAGCTGCTGTCTGCGATTGACGAGCGCACGCTCTTCGTACCCGTCTCCCACGTGTTCTTTCGAAACGGATACGTCCTAGACGCAGAGGCGGTCTGCCAACGCGCACACGAAGTCGGCGCGTACGTCGTTCTCGACGTGTACCAGAGCGTGGGTGTTCTTCCGGTGCGCTGCGAGAAGTGGGGCGTGGACTTCGCCATCGGTGGCTGCGCGAAGTGGCTCTGTGGCGGGTCGGGGACGGGATTCCTGTACGCGCGTCCAGACCTTGCGAAGCAGTGGGTGCCGAAGCTGACGGGAGCGATGGCACACGCGAGGGCGGCCGATTTCGACATTCACTCGTTCGAGCCGACGGGCGGCGCACAGCGCTTTCAGAACGGCGGGTACTACATGGCAGGGCTGTTCGCGTGCGAGCCGGGTCTGGACATCATCGGCGAACTGGGCATCGGCGCAATTCGTGCGAACTCGTTGCGGATGACGGACCGGCTGATCGCTGGGGCTAAAGCGAGGGGCTTTCCGCTGAGCACCCCGGAGGAGCCCGAGAGACGCGGGGGCGCGGTCTCGTTGGTGATACCGGGGGACCAGGCGTTAGCCGATGCACTGCGCAAAGAGAACATCTATGTGGACTTCCGCGTCGGAGCGGGCATTCGCGTCTCTCCCCACTTCTACAACACGGACGCGGACGTAGACCGCTTCTTCGACGCAGTGGATGCGCTTCTGCCTTCGATGAGGGCGAATACGTAGCCGTGTCGCACGTCGTGTTCGATATTACTCGACCGCTGGACGCTACTGCACCGGTCTATCCGGGGGACCTGCCGTTTGCACGCATAGAGGTCCATAGCTATGCACGCGGCGACCCTTATGCTGTAAGTGTGTTGCTCGGCAGCGCCCACGCAGGGACGCACGTAGACTTGCCCCCACACTTCCTTGCCGATGCGCCGGAGCCCCATTTGGATCGTTTCATCGGCCCCGCCGAGGTGGTACGTGTCAGCAGTTGGAGCGCACTCCTTGGGCGTGAATGGTCGTCCGGGGTGTGTCCGCTTTTTCGCTGTGAAGGCGAGGGCGCGCCACCGGCCGAGTTGGTAGCGCGGCTCGTTGCCGCAGGGATACCACTAGTGGGCCTGGACCTCGTGTCGGTGGATGCCCTGGATGATGACACCTATCCCAATCATCGCGCTCTGCTCGGTGCGGGCATCCCCATTCTCGAGAGCCTCCACCTGTCAGATGTGCCGGAAGGTGAGTACGAGTTGATAGCCCTACCACTACGTATCCCCGGAGCAGATGCGACTTGGGTGCGTGCCGTACTCCTGTCTACTCGCTAGCGACTAGACTGCAAACAGCGCGAGCAGATCGGTTAGGTCCTGCTCGTCTTCCAGGCTCCACAGCCGCTCCAACGCTTCGTCCACCTCTGCCGGACCTAACACCTTCGTCGCCATAGACAGGAACTTGGCAGTCACCTCTTGGTCGGTCATCGGGTTGAGCGCGTGTCCTCGGGGCGCCGCAACCTCGCTCACGTGCCGCTCTCCGTTTTTTAACGTGACAGTCACACGGTTGGGGATGCCCTTTTCTGGATACATGGCGTTCAGCGCGGGGTCGGCCTTGACCTGCACCTTGGCCACGATCTGCAGTAGCCTATCATCGGTGAAGCGAGCGGGTGCGAAGCTGTCCTGCGTCACCTCTCCATCCACCAGCGCTACCACGGTGCAATAAGGCAGGCTGTGGTCGGCGGTCTCGCGGCTCTGAGGCCGCCACTTCTCCGGCTCTCCGCCTATGATCTCCACCGCCGCGTCGAACGTCTCGATCAGAATGCTCTCGATCTGCGATGGGTCCTCGATATGCGGTCGGAGTTCGAGGGCAGCGTCGATCGCGCTCTGGCTGTGGTATTCCGCGGGATACTTTTTGATATAGGTGCGGTTGATCATGTACCCGTCGCCACCCAACGGTGCCACGTCGAACGGTTCGTGTGAGACCTGTGCGAAGAAGCCCATCTCTCCCTCGAACACCGGCGCTGGCCCGGTCATGCCTTCGGATGCCAGTAACGATGCGAACACACCGTTGCGAGAAGCGTTAGCGAACGCGCAGCCTTTCCACATGCTCAGTTCGCCCACACGCGTCTGACGCATCGCGTTGTTCGGCACGCCTGCTAGCCCGAAGGCGTGCACGTACTGCTCCGGCTCGAAGCCTAACAACATGCCGCAACCGGCAACCGTGGAGAAACTACCATAGTTGACATGGTCCCACCCTTTGCTGCGGATCGAAAATGCATCGCACAACCGGCACTGCACCTCGTAGGATGCGACGATGGCAGCAATCAAATCCTGTCCGCTGCAATCCACCAGCTCGCCGACTGCGAGCAGTGCCGCAATGTTGTCGCTCGGATGCGCGGGCTCCTTCGAAAGATAGGTGTCGTTGTAGTCCAGATAGCGGATAAGCACGCCGTTTGCGAACGCGGCGAGGTCGGGCGAAGTCTGATGGAAACTGCCTATGACCGTCGCGCCGCCACGCACCGAGTGGGCAATACGCCTGGCTATCCTGGATGGTTCAGCGAGGTAGGCTCCCATCGCACAGCCCAGCGAGTCGATGAGCCGGCGCTTGGCTTCGTGGCGAGCCTCCTCGGGCAGACTGGCGTAGTCCAGTTCATAGGCGAAGCGGGCGAAGGTCTCAGCGAGCGTAGTCACGGTCGGCAACTCCTCGGGTTCTCTTGGATTCGAGCGCTCGTGCAGACGGGAAGGGCCCCGCAAGAGCGCTGAGGCCATCTTACCGCATGGGGCGAGCTCCGGCGCGTGCACCGTACTCCGCCTCCTGCGCTGTTCGGCTATACTGGACAGCTAGGGAAACCCAATGCATGGTAGCGAGGTCTGCGGGAGTGCAACCAGCCAACGACCATATCTTCGTAAACGTAAACGAACAGCACAGGAATAGCCTCTCGGTCCTCGAGAGCGTTGCAGTGTTCATAACGGAGCGTGTTGGGTCCATGGGATTCTTCCTGCTAGTGGCGACCTGGACGCTCCTCTGGCTTAGCTGGAATCTGTCCGCGCCGAAGAGCCTACGCTTCGATCCGCCGATGGCTTTCGTATTGTGGCTCTTCATCTCGAACATGATCCAGATCCTTCTCATGCCACTGATCATGGTAGGCCAGAACCTTCAGGGACGGCATGCGGAGCTGCGCGCAGAGAACGACTACCGGGTGAACCTGAAGACGGAGCGCGAGGTCCGGAACCTGTTGCACCGCTTGGAGCGTCAGGAAGAGCTTCTGCGTCAAATAGCCGACAAGCTCGAATTGCGCACGAGGTGACTGCGTGACGCCCCAAGTAGGCTCCCGCGCACTAGCTGCCATGGTAATAGGTCTCGCGGCAGTCGCTCTGATGACAGGTTGTTCGCTTTCCGATACGCCTACTAGGCCTAAGAATGCAGCCGTCTCATCCGATCCAGCCCCTCGCTCGGCGGTCAGTGCTCGGATGAACGCCTCCCGGGTTCGCAGCACCGACCCGGACTGGCGCAGTGCACAGGCGGAGGTCTACGCGGACCAGCAGCAGCTCGCTCATCGTCTCGCAGGGCTGTCCAATCAAGCTCTGAGAGGCCACGTCCTGCGCGCCGGCAATCCGAGGCGTTGGGAGGTTGCCCTGACCTTCGACGACGGACCGCACCCTCGCTTCACACCGAAGCTGCTGCGCATCCTTCGAGAGCAGCGAGTCCACGCAACCTTCTTCGTCGTGGGCTTCATGGCAGAACGCTATCCCGAGTTGGTGAAGGCCATCGCTGCCGATGGCCATGCAGTCGGCAATCACACCTACAGCCATCCGAACTTGACGAAACTCAGCGAAGACGAGGTGCTGGTCGAGTGGGAAGCCGACAACCGAGTCATCGAGCGACTAACAGGCGTGCGGCCGAGGTATTGCCGTCCACCGGGAGGGGACTTCAATAGCACCACCCTGCGAGCAGCCGCAGCGCTCGGGCTTACCGTGGTACTGTGGACGGACGACCCCGCCGATTACTCCAACCCGGGCGATGTCGCGCTCATGAGACGAGAAATCCGGGCTCTGCGGCGCGGAGCGATTGTCCTGCTCCATGACGGTTCGCAGGACACGGTGGATACCTTAGCGGCGTTTATCGAGGCTGTTCGCAGACGCGGTTTCGAGTTCGTTACTCTAGACCGACTCCGCCAACGATGATAGCACTCGCAGCCCGTGGCGTCGCCCGAAACGCCATGCCGCGGAGTACTAGCTGCCAACTATGTCGCCCGAGGTCCGCTTATCGTCCACCTTCTTGAGGTTGGAAATCTTGGGCTGCACTGGGCCGCGCGTGGAATACCCGTCTATGATTAGCACCCGCGTGCCGTTCCAGACCTCGCCGTGTCCGTAGGCGGTGACCCAGCTCGTGTAGAAGGTGAAGCGACCCGAGCGAGAGATGTCGCCCCACAGTGGACCACGGGCTCCATCCACCCGGCTGAACCACTCGCCTTCCATCTTGCCGCGGTAGTCGATCACTACATCCAGATCGCCATGGTCGTTGGCCATCTCATACTCGCCCACGTAGCGCCCCTGCCAAGGGTTGGCATCATGCATCCCGCTGCCGCCTCCGCAGCCAGCGAGGACCGCGAGCATGGAAACCACTGCTATCGCCCAAAGCGTCTTCATTCGTTCACCTCCGGCATCCGGCTATTCCGGTACTGCCATTGGGAAGGACGCCGGATGCACACTCGCCGTCAGGAACCTTCCACTGCTCCTGCAGCGGATGCTGGGACGGAACTATCCATGAAGAAGCTACAGCCCCCTCTGCGGCATCAGAAGGGGCTGTCTACGCATGATACGAATCGAGGATGCTAGTTTCCACCTCCGCCCACACCGGGTGTTGCCGGGTGCTCCGGCGTAGGCGTCAAGTCGATCTTCTCGCCGGGAGCGCGCGGACCCGAACCGAAGGCATCACGCCCGGGGCCGAGGAACACATACGCTGCAGCCGCTACGATGACGAGCACCAGAACTACGATCAGTACCAGCTTCGAACTTCCTTGTTTCATATCTAGTTATCCGGGTGCTTGCACTTGCCCCATAGCATCCACTTGAGGCCGGCAGCGTTGAAGTCTCTGGCTTCCTCGGCGTTGCAGCCCGGGTACATGTCGCTTACCTGACCGGCCTTGATCTGGTTCCAACTATAGGATTTCACGTGCCCGTCCAAGAGCAGCACGTTGATCTGCCCGTAGGGGTTCGCGGCTGTTCTCGCACCACCGTGGCGGTCGCTCAGGTTGCAGCCGCCGGTAATGTTGATGCCGGTATTGTCCGCACAGTAGCCGTAGTATCCTTCCTGCACGTCGCCGGACATCGTATCTGCGAACATGGCGGTCATAGCAGGCACGCGAACCTGGTTCTGCTTGATCCGAACCAGCGAGTTGTCGTTTGTCCAGTACCAGATCGAGACGCTGGCGTTGTAGCCGATGGAGAGCCAACCGCGGTTGTTGTACCGATCGGCATCGCCTAAGTCCGCGTAGTGCGTCTTGGGCTCGGCAGGGCACAGATAGGCTTCCTTACTTTTCATGTAAGGGAGCAGGAATCGGGGCCACATGATCTCGGTTGCCCAGTTCGGCGGCAGGCCATGCGTGCGACCCCCCATCAGCGTGCCCTGAAACTCGTCCGAATACATGCGGTGCGCGACCATGAGCTGCTTCCCGTTACTGATGCACGCGGTCTTCTTTGCCGCGTTGCGCGCCTGCGCAAAGACCGGGAAGAGAATCGCGGCAAGGATGGCGATGATCGCGATGACTACCAGAAGCTCGATGAGTGTAAAGCCTGTACGATGTTTCACAACAACGATTCCTCCTTGCTAGCGGCGCGGCTCGCGCGCAGCCGAGCGATGACAGCCTCCATTCTAATCCAAGAAGCGGTTTTTGTCCAATGCCGGCCGTCGCGCTACGGCAGGGAGCGCAAGGAACGCGGGGGATTTGCGAGGAATCGGAAGGCCAAACGTCGATCTGAGAGGGACAGCCCATGCTATTCGCGCTCCTATTGCTCGCCCTTCCGCCTCAGGAACCCGCCCAGCCTTTCCTGCGTGACCCGGACATTCACGGCGACCGCGTCGTCTTCACTTGCGAGGGCGACCTATGGCTCGGCGACATCGCCACCGGTCAGACGCAGCGCCTGACTCGCAGCGAAGGACGCGAGTCGGCGGCCCGCTTCTCGCCGGACGGGAGCAGCATCGCCTTCACCGCCGAGTACGATGGCATCCGCGAGGTGTACGTAATGCCTGCCGAAGGGGGCGTCCCGCGCCGCATCACGTTCACCAACGAGATGGCGTTGCTGTTGGACTGGACGCCGGACGGTAAGAGCGTGCTGTACCGCACCTCCAACCAACCCGCCTGGTACGGCTTGTATACCGTGCCGGTGGAGGGTGGCTTCCCCCAGCGCTTCCCACTGGAGTTCGGACAGCACGTGTCCTTCGCGCGCGATGGAAACCGCTTCGCCTTCACCCGCTTCGCGCGCGCCGGTGCCGCTTGGTACCGATACGAAGGCGGACAGAAGAACGACATCTGGGTGGGAGAGCTACGGGCCAAGAAGTTCCGCAAGGTGTACGAGAGCCGCTTCTCCAACGAGTACCCTGCTTGGGTGGGTGAGAAGGTGTGCTTCGTGCACGACGAGGGTGCGCGGTTCTCGGTGTACGCAGTACCCCCCTCCGGCGGAAATGCCGAGAGCCTGACGCCGTCATCGGACTTGGAGATCCGCGGGCTGCAGACGGATGGCAAGCGGCTGGTGTACGAGAAGGGCGCGGGATTGGAGGTGCTGGACCCGGCCACACGACAGACGACGCGGCCGCGGTTCCGCCTCTCGTCGGAGCTGATGCACACGCTGCCTTATCTGTCGCCCGCCGACCGGAACGTGTTCTCGGCGCACCTAGGGCCCACCGGCAAGCGGGTGCTGGTGGAGACCCGCGGACAGGTCATCTCGCTGCCGGCCAAAGAGGGAGACGTGCGGACGGTACTGGCGAAGGACGGCGTGCGCTACCGCCTGCCCACTTTCTCGCCGGATGGCAAGAGGATCGCCTACGTCTCGGACGAGACACGGGAGCAACAGCTGTACGTGGCCAACGCGGACGGTTCCGAGCCGAAGCAGCTAACATCCGACAGCGGAAGGCAACTGGTGCGCATCCAGTGGTCGCCCGACGGCAAGCGCATCGCACTCTCCGACAACCTCACACGTCTCCAGTTGATCCAAGTGGAGAATGGTACGAGCGTGGAGGTGGCGCGTGGTACGGGATGGGAAGGACCACACTGCTCCTTCTCACCCGACTCCAAGTGGTTGGTGTACGACGACGTGGATAGGATGACCTACTTCTCGTGGCCTGTGCTCTACGAAATCGAGACTGGCAAGCGCACACCACTCGGGCCACGGATGTCCAACGACTACCAGGCCGTGTTCAGTACGGATGGTAAGTGGTTGGCATTCTTCTCGCGCCGCAACTTCTCGCCGGAATGGGACTCGGTACAGGGACACATGAACGCGAAGAAGGTGCTGCGTGTGTGCCTCGTGCCGCTCAATAAGGAAGTGAAGAACCCGCTGCTGCCAGAGAGCGACGAGGAGGCTGCAGCTACCCCCGAAACCAAGAAGGACGAGGAGAAGAAGGAAGAGACCCCCCAGACAAAGATCGATCTCGACGGCATAGCTGACCGGTGGATCGAGCTACCCATATCACCAGACGACTACTCGGACCTCGCAGTGTTGGGGGACCGCGTGCTGGTTCAGAAGGACGACACGTTGTACTACTACCACTTGAAGGACAAGAAGTGGGGGACCGTGACGACGGGCGTAGGCAGCTTTCAGGTCTCGGCGGATAACAAGAAGCTGCTGATCGCACGAGGTGCCAATCTGCGAGTTATCGATGTCACTGCCACCGATGCGAAGGCCGACGATGGGCGTGTGAGCTTTGCCAACTACCATCTTCGCATCAATCCGCGTGCCGAGTGGGAAAACATGTATTGGGACGCTTGGAGACTCGCGCGTGACTACTTCTACGTTGCCAACATGCACGGCAACGATTGGCCGGCGGTTGGGGAGAAGTATGCTAGGATGCTACCCAGCGTGCGCTCGCGCGACGAACTCAACGAGGTGATACGGTTCCTCTACTCCGAGCTGAGCATTTCGCACATCGGCGTGTGGGGTGGGGACACGCGTGGCACCTTCCGAGGCGCCTCGCCTGCGTTCCTCGGCATCGAGGTGGAGCCGGATGCCGGCGGCTACTACAAGATCACGCGAGTGCTTCGTGGGGATGGTTTCAGCGAAGGGGACCGCTCGCCGCTCGCCGCGCCGGGAGTAGACGTACGAGAGGGGCAGTATCTCATCGAGGTCGCCGGGACGCCTGCCCGCCTGGGGTCGGACGTGTTCGGTGCGCTGATAGGACGGGCAGGGCAGGTGGTAGCGGTTCGGGTGAACGACAAGCCCGACGCAGAGGGCGCACGGACCGTGTACGTAAAGCCGATGGCGTCCGAGTGGCGTCTACGCTACTACGACTGGGTGGCACGACAGCGCGAGTACGTCACGAAGGCCTCCGACGGCAGACTCGGCTACATCCACATCCCGGACATGGGGGAATGGGGGATGGCGGAGTTCTTGAAGCAGTACTATCCGCAGCGCAACAAGGAGGCGTTGTTAGTGGACGTGCGCTTCAACGGGGGCGGCAACGTTTCGACGAACATCATCCGAATCCTGAACGAGAAGCTGGTAGCCTACTTCAACTCGCGCAACAACCCGCAGCCATGGACGCGGCAGGGCAGTTACTTCCCGGGACCGATGTGCTGTTTGATCAACGAGTTCAGTGGCTCGAACGGCGAGGAGTTCCCCCACCACTTCAGGGCGCTGGGACTCGGCCCGCTGGTGGGTCGGCGTACCTGGGGCGGCGAGGTGGGTTCCGACCCGGGGTGGCCGCTGGCTGATGGCGGCACCGTAGCGATACCCAACTATGGTGCGTGGACCATGGATGATGGGTGGATCATCGAATCGCGCGGGGTGTCGCCGGACTACGACGTGGAAAGCGACCCGAACGCGTGGGTGGTTGGCAAGGACCCGCAACTGGATAAGGCCGTCGAGCTGATGCTGGCGGCGCTGAAGAAGAACCCGGTCCGCCGGCCGGTGACCCCACCCGACCCGGTTAGGGTGGGTCCGCGCTAGGGCCCGCGCCCCGTCAGATAGGGTTCCGCGAGGCGGCGTTCTTCGTCGGTGAGGCACGCGAAGCAGCCCTCGCAGAGCGCGATCTCGTTGACCGGTTGCGAACGACAGAGGAGGCAGTAGCCTCGCTGCCTCGCTAGCCGCAACCGCACCGGGCTTTTCAGGTAGCTGACCAACTCGCCGCGCGGTATGCCCGCCCGATTCAGCCGATTCCAGTCCATCGCTCGAGGGCGAATCGTACCGCGTGCGGACCGATGGTCCTACGTCCGGCGAGCTAGGACTACTAATAAACAGCGCCTCGCGAGCGCGACCGGCACCATCGCGAGGGCATAGCTCTCGATGTCACGCTAAGCTCGCAGTGGGCTCGCCGAGATCGCAGGTTAGCACCTACGACCGGCCAGTGGGAGCCTACGGTCGCCGAGTCTCTGCGCTGTTGGTCCATCTTTGCCATCTCCGCGTGATAGCCCATGCCGGCGCCCTGGGCCCCATCACACGTGGCAGCCCGGGCTATCACGCAAGGCACGCAGAGGCATCCCTTAGACCGCAGTTCGACCCCTGACCCGGTACGCGCACTTACTGGGAAGGAGAGGGATGGAGCCGGAGCCACACGGGCCCGACCTAAGGAACGCTGTTCAGGTCGGATAGGAAGAGGTCTCTGTCCTCTTTGTCCTCGATTCCCTCGGCCGCTTCGAGGCCCTTCTGGAAGTACCTGTCGCGCCCGGCGCGGTCCCCTGCGGCCGCGTGCGCCCGCGCGAGAGCCTCGTAAGCGAATGCGAGGTCGAAGTCGCCATAGCCGTGCTGCTCGCACAGCTCCAGCGTCCGGCGCGCGTGATGCAGCGCAGGCTCGGCCCGCCCGAGCACCGAGTACACGCGGGATAGCTGCCACTCCCCTCGCGGAGCGTTCAGCGGGGTTGGGCGACTCGCCCCCCCGCGTGCACATGCTACGAAAGCGAGTAGCTCCGCACGGTGTGGCAGAAAGATCGCCTGCAACCCAATCACCAGACGGGGGGTATCTTGAGCGGTAGTGAGTACGCGGTCACCGTTGTAGTTTGGGGTGCGGGGACAATGACAAGAGCATCGGCGTTCGATTTTCAGATCGAGAGCCAGGTTGGCCTCGATCCTCAGTCTAGAGCCGCGCTCTGCCGGGAAGGGCTCGGCGCACTGGAGCGTCTTCGGGCAGCCGCATGGCAACGACGGTTCGCCGTGCTGATAGCAGTCACCGTCACGGTTGCCTGTGCCGGTTTCTTCGCGTCCGGCAGATACCCTATGGGAGCCCTCGCGATGGGCCTTGGCGGACTGGTGATAATAGGGTTCTTAGCGGCTCTCGACTACCCCGCTCAGAAGAGGTACAGCATAGCGTTCGACGCGTGGCGAGCGCGGGTGCTCTCGGCGATTAGCCCGGACGCCTCACTCGAGCCCAACGGCTACCTCCCAAGCAACTTCTTCGATGCCTCCGGCATCAACACACGGCCCTATGACCGGTACTCTGGTGACACGCTGCTACATGTTGGAGAATGCTCGGCATGTAACCTACGGGTTACAGAGGTTCACCAACAGTCGCGGTTAGGGTCCGAGGATAAAAAAGAGACCGTCGAAGATGACGTCTTCACAGGGATGCTTATTCGGGCGCGAGTGCAGATGCCGCACCCTGGCTGGGTGGTTGTGAACCCGCGCCGTATGGGTGTGCCTTCACAACTGAGGCCGACGCAGGTGGCGAGCCCGACGATCAGCAAGTCGTACAGTGTCGCCGCTGACAGGCCCTTTGTGGCACACCGTATCTTAGATCCGACGAAGCAGGCAGCATTGGAGAGTTTTATGTCGCAGACCCGGCAGTCACTGCGAGTGTCTTACCGCGACAACGTGATGGCGGTGGGGCTGGAGGGCCTCCGACTCGATATGGGACGGAGACCGCTCCTTTTCCGTCCCATCCGAGACGGAGACTTGGAGGCGACAATCAGACGCTGCGAGCAGGGTGTAGCGTTCGTGACCGCTGTTGTTCGGACCTTAGCTCCCGAGACGTAAGAGCTGACATCAGGAGGCACAACTATGGATTCGATCTTCGTATTCATGTCCTTGGGTTTCGGTCTCGTGCTCGTCCTCTACTGGATCGCAACCTACAATCGGCTCACGCGCCTGCGGAACGAGGTCAGGGAAGCGGCGGGCACACTCGCTGCGCAGCTTCAACAGCGCCACGAACTCGTTCCAGACATGGCTAGTGCTGCACGCGAGTCGGCGCAAGTTCAGCGCGAGTATCTGAGGGACGCTCTAACCAGTCGCGAGCGAATCGCCGGCGTGAGAGATGGGTCTGAGGGGCCGCACGAAGAAACTTGTGAGGCCAAGTACCAGGAACGCACAGGACCCATCGCTTTCGCCGAGAGCACCCCTCAGATGAGCATCGAGACCTACACTCAAGCGCAGAAAGTCCAGGCTGCTACGGAGGAGGACATCGCCGCTGCCAGGCGTTTCCTGCAGGCAGCGGTCGCAGAGTACAACTCGGCTATCCAAGCCTTTCCTAGCTGTTTGGTCGCGACTATGGGGGGCTTCCAGCCGTACAACTTCCATCGCGTATCCGACGAGATAGCTGCCAAACCAGAAGTCTGGGTAGACCCGCGCTCAAACTGACCTGCTCTCGAGGTCGCTGGCCATCCGGCGGTCGGACCGCACGGCACCACTGCCTGCGGCCAGGCGAAGGGGGGTGGGTGGCGACGACAATCGGCTGTGAGCAAGGAGTGAACCAAGGGCGCGGAGACGTTCTCCGTATCCCTCCACATCCGCGATGTGGAGGGTATCTAAGTGCCCAGGTCGCGGTGTGCGGTTCCGGCGATCCGTATCCCTCCACATCCGCGATGTGGAGGGTATCTAAGTGCCCTGCGTCGCGGTGTGCGGTTCCGGCGATCGGGTGCCGACCGGCAGCTCCAGCATCGTATCCCTCCACATCCGCGATGTGGAGGGTATCTAAGTGCCCTGCGTCGCGGTGTGCGGTTCCGGTGATCGGGTGCCCACCGGCAGCTCCAGCATCGTATCCCTCCACATCCGCGATGTGGAGGGTATCTAAGTGCCCAGGTCGCGGTGTGCGGTTCCGGCGATCGGGTGCCGACCGGCAGCTCCAGCATCGTATCCCTCCACATCCGCGATGTGGAGGGTATCTAAGTGCCTTGCGTCGCGGTGTGCGGTTCCGGCGATCGGGTGCCGACCGACAGCTCCAGCATCGTATCCCTCCACATCCGCGATGTGGAGGGATATTAGGTCGACGTCCTACTCGCTGCAGTCCGCAGCCGTGCGCTCGTCAATCCATGCAGCGATCTCGGTGAGCGAGTCGGCCACGTAGTCCGCCTCGTCCGGGTCCACCTCCTCGGAGGTGAGCCAGCAGGTCTGCAACCCCGCGCGCCTCGCACCGCGGATGTCGTGCTCCAGCGCATTCCCGACGAAGAGCAGCTCTTCTGGCCGCACGCGCACGCTGCCCGCCGCAGCGTGAAAGATGGCTGGATCGGGTTTGCCCACTCCGAACTCGCCCTCGATGAAGATGTGCGGGAACCACTTGCGGATGCCGAGCGCAGCGATCTCCTCTCGCTGGCTGTCCGCTGGGCCGTTCGTGATCAGCCCCATCGGGAAGCGCTCAGACAGCTTGTCTAGCACTTCCTCTGCGTCGGGAAACAGCCGGAGGCGCGCTAGTCGCCCCGCGTTGTACTCGTCGGAAAGGCGGGCTGCCAGTCGCTGGTCCTCGATGCCGAAGCGAGCGAGCACTCGGCGCATCACCTCGGTCCTCGTAGTTGCCCCAGAAACCAGGTACTTGGCCCGCCACGCGCCGCCGGGACGAACCTCGGGCAGCATGCGCTTGAACTCCTCTTTCCACACGCGATAGAGGGCGTCGGCGGACAGCTCCGGGCGCTCGGCGGCTAGGTTCCGAAAGACCTCTTTGCGCGCCTCGCGTGCAACCTCCATGTAGTTGCACAGCGTGTCGTCCAGGTCGAAGAAGACCGCTCGAATCGGGGCCGTCACCGGAGCTTCATAGCCTCTCGGACTTCCTGCATCGTCTGCGAAGCGAATGCCCTCGCCCGCTCGGCACCACGTTGCAGAATGGCCTCGACACCTTCGGGGTCCTTCTCCAGCTCCGCCCTTCGCGCCCGAACCTCCCGAAGCGAGGCGTTCACGGCCTCCGCGCACTCCTTCTTGCACGCCACGCACCCCCGAGCACCGCTTCGGCACTCGCTTTCCACGGTGGCCAAGTTCGCGCGGTTGTACACGGTGTGCAGGCTGAACACCGCGCAGCCCTCGGGGTGGCCCGGATCGTCCTTACGGATCTTCTCCGGGTCGGTGAATGCAGTCTTTATCTTCGCGGTGGTCTCGTCGGCGCTGTCCGCCACGAAGATTGCGTTGCCGTATGACTTGCTCATCTTCCGGCCGTCCAGGCCCATCATCATCGGCACGTCGCTCAGGATGTTCTGCGGTTCGGGGAACACCTCTCCGTACAGGAAGTTGAAGCGTCGCGCTATCTCGCGGGTCAGCTCCAGATGGGGTAGTTGGTCCTTGCCCACGGGGACGCCGTAGGGCTTGTAGAGCAGGATGTCCGCAGCCTGCAACACCGGGTAGCCGAGCAGACCGAAGGACACCGACTCGATCTGTAGGTTCTCACGCTTCTCCTTGTAAGTGGGCACGCGCTCCAGCCACGAGAGCGGCGTGACCATGCCCAACAGCAGCGCCAGCTCGGCGTGCTCCTTCACGTGCGACTGGATGAAGATGGAGTTCCGCTCCGGGTCCAGCCCCGCGGCGAGGTAGTCGATCGCGACGCTACGGGAGTTGGTCGCGATCTGGTCGGAGCACTCGGCCAACGTGGTCAGGGCATGCCAGTCCACGATGCAGCAGTACATCTCGAACTCGTCTTGGAGGCGGACCCAGGTGCGCAGGGTTTCGTAGTTGCCGAGGTGGAGCATGGGCTGCGTAGGCTGCATCCCGCTCAGAAGACGTTGCTTGGGCATGCCTAAGTTTAGCCTAGCCGACCAAGATTCGGAAAGCCTGCATCACCGGGGGCATCAGCACCCATTCGATGACGGGCAGCCCGACGAGCGGCAATACCAGCAGGCAGGTGAGGAGCACCATGGCGCCGTACCTGCGGTTCCACTGAGATAGCTGAAAACCGAACCGCTCCGGCAAGAGGCCTTGCAGAATCCAGCTCCCGTCCAGCGGGAAGAGCGGTATCAGGTTGAAGAATGCCAGAGTGAGATTGATGACAATGGTTAGCAACAAGAAGTTGCCAGCGATTCCCTGTGCAGTCAACGTCGGAGCCAGGCGAAGAAGTACCGCGGCGCCGAGAGCGATCAGCAGGTTCGAGAAGGGCCCCCATGCCGTCACCAGCACGCTGTCCCACCGCGGACTGCGCATTTTGCGTGGGTCTATCGGTACCGGCTTGCCCCAACCGAAGCCGAACCCGGCGAGGCTGGAGAAGAAGATCATGAACAACCCCATAGGCTCGAAGTGACGGGTGGGGTTGAGCGTCACGCGGCCGTAGAGGCGCGGCGTCATGTCCCCCGCCATGTCCGCGCTCTTGGCGTGAGCGAACTCGTGCACGGTGATGCTCCCGAGCACGATAGCCATCTGCATGACGAAGTCGCTAGGGTTGGTCACGCTCTGATCCCCCTGTCTTCTACGCAACGAAGCCTCTCCGGGATGCGGTCCATGCGCAGCACGTCTTCCGGTGTCTCTCGCTCCACGATGATCTCGGCCTGTCCATCATGCGCCAGGACCATGGCCGGGCGCTGGAAACGATTGTAGTTCGAGGCCATGGAGTAACAGTAGGCACCGGTGCAGGGAACCGCGAGTAGATCGCCGGTTCGGGGCATCGGCAGCTCTGCCGACGCGATGAGCGTGTCGGTCTCGCAGTGGGCGCCTGCGATGCGACACTCGGTGTCGGCTGGGTCGTTCATTCGATTGGCGAGCGCGCACTCGTACACCGCGCCGTACATCTGGGGCCTCGGGTTGTCGGAGAGGCCTCCATCCACCGAGACGTAGATTCGCTGCTGGCCAGTGGGAAGGTCCAGGTGCTTGATGGCGCCGACAGTGTAGAGCGTGGTGCCTGCTTCCGCTACCAACGAGCGGCCGGGCTCCTGCATCAGCTTGGGCGGCTCCAGCCCGGTGAGCCGTAGTTGCTCGGTCAGAGTGCGTACTAGCTGGTCGTGGAACTCCTCGAAGCTGGGAGGCTCGTCTTGCTCGGTGTAGCGGATGCCGAGGCCACCGCCGATGTTCAGGATGGCCGGTGAGTAGCCGTGTCTCGCCGCCATCCGGGCGGCGAACTGCACCATCTCTACCACCGCTTCGTGGTGTGCCTCCATGTCTAGGAGCTGAGAGCCGACGTGCGAATGGTATCCGAGAAGTTGCACGTGGGGCAGGGCGAGCGCCGCGGCTACGCCCGCATCCGCCGCTTCTCCTCGGATGCTGAGGCCGAACTTGGTGTCCGGTTGACCCGTGCGAATGGCGTGGTGGGTGTCGGGGTCGACGCCTGGCGCCAGCCGAAGCAGGATGGGCACCTTACGGCCGGCCTCGGCCCCCGCCTGCTCGATCTGCTCCAACTCGCCCAGCCAGTCCACCACGATCAGGCCCACGTTCGCAGCCACGGCGGCCCGAATCTCGGCGAGCGACTTGTTACTTCCGTGATAGATGGTGCGGCTCATCGGGAAGGCGGCCCGTTGGGCGGTTAGCATCTCGCCAGGCGAAGCCACATCCAGCCACAGATCTTCTTCGTCGCAGATGCGCACCACGGCGGAGGTCATTAGCGCTTTGGAGGCGAAGGCGACGTCGCTGTTTTCGTAGGCGGCGCGCGAGGCCGCGAGGTATCGGCGGCAGTTGGCGCGGAAGCAGGCCTCGTCCAGCACGTACAGCGGCGTGCCGAACCGTTCGGCAAGATCGGTCGCCAGGCAGCCGCCGATGGTCAGTACGCCGTGTTGGTCGATCTCTTGGGTTCCGTGAAGGATCATAAGGCAACGACAGTCCCCGATCTCGGCGGACTGCCGCCGCAGTGTACCCGCGTGCGGACGCTCGCGGTCCCCTCGCCGGCGAGGCTCTGCAAGACGCTGTCGTACGGCGGTAGAGACGGGCTACTTGCCGACCTTCTCCTTCCAGTACTGGATCAGCGCCTCGGAGGGGTAACTGCGGGTGCCGATCTTGTCCATGTCCCAGTCCTTGTCCGGCTCGCCGTAGATCATGGAGAGCATGCGCAGTGCCTCCAGGCGTACCCCCTCCCACTCGTGGTCGAGCAGCGCCACGACCTGCTTCGCGTACTTCTTTCCTTCACCCGGGGGGAAGGGGTTCATCAGTGCCTTCTGAACGATCAGAGCGTCGCGGTGGGTGTAGAGAGATACTGCGGCTTCGTTCCCGTTGGGCAGAAGCCCCAAGCCACCGACGATCTCTGCGACGCGTTCCCGGAGCTTAGGTGACTTGCTGGTGTCGAGCGCGAACACTGCGGCAGCGATCTCCTTCGCCGCGTCCGGGTCCCCGTAGCTGCCTGCGATTACGTGCCGCAGGATGATCTGGAGTTCGGTGGTCTTCGGTCCGATTGGCGGCAGGTTAGGGGCTATCTCCTCGCGGTAGAACTTGAGGGGGTTGGGGCCGAACTGGTCCGCGATCCTCCGGTCATAGTCCGTGCGGAAGCCTGTCCAATCGTAATTGAAGTTCGCTGCTGTGGGCCACAGACTGACGCGGACCAGGCCCAGGTCCTCCACGAGTCCCTTCTGCTCGTCAACCGGCAAGCCCTCGGTAGCACGCACCCACACGCGCATCATGTCTCTGCCCGGATAGTCGTGCTTCAAGGGGAAGGTCTGCGGTGCGGAGTCGGGAATCATGTACCGGTACGGGGGCTCCTGGAAGATGAAGCTCGTCAAGGCATTCCGAACGCGGTCCGGCAGCCTGATGTAGTCCTCATCCCCCACGCTTCCGTCGCTATTTGGGTGCCGCATGTAACGGGCTGCACCCGAGGCATCGGCTTCCTGAAGCAGAAGTATGATGCGTGACCCGCGCGGAATAGGTATCCCGGCACGCTCGTTCCTGGCCCACTCCCTCAAGTCAGTGCCCGACTCACCTGTCTCACCGCCACGGCCCGTGATGTCCCCCTGGTATCCCACCACTTTGATCTTGCCGGATGCCTGACCCTTGATCGTCTGCTGCACCTCGAATTCGTATTGCCCTAACTTGGCCTGACCAGTCACCGGCCCCTCCGGTTTCTGCAGAGTGGGCACACGAACGGTGACACTTGGCTCAGAGGAAACGCGGCCGATGACCACTACATCTGTGTACGCGACATGATATAGGGTCTGGGCCGTCACCCCGTAAAACGCACACACACACGCGCCCACGGCAATAGCTCTGCTCGCCATCTTCTTGACCTCCTATAGGTCGTATATCGCAAACCATCTCGGCCTTACTGCGGCGGAGGAGGTGGAGGAGGAGGGGGCGGATCTGGGGGCCAGTCCCATGCGGGCCATCGCTCGGGAACGTGCTTGGTCTGGTTCGACCACGATTTAATCGAAGTAGATCGCCGTGCCCACCCACTGTTGCGGGCTGCAGCCCGGGGCCTCCACCACGTGCGCTTCCAGCGATATGTTGCACGCGCCCGTCTGGATGAAGCGCACCAGTGGCGTCGCCGTATTGCCGCCTTCCACCACTTGCGCTCCGCATCCTTCGAAAGTCCAGTCGTACTCCACTGTGCAACCTGGCGGGACAGGATCGAGCTGTGCCACGAACCGGTACTGGCAGTACTCTGGAAGACCGGCGCTGTCGCACGATAGCCCGCCGACCTGCTTGTCGCCGATGATATTGACGACCCGCGGCTGTCCAGGGGACGGTAAAGTTAAGATAGCCAGGAGCAACGGGGATGTAAGCCTCAGCTTTGCCACTCTGCCTACCATCGAATCGCCCCCTCCTGCCCGTTATACTGTCCGCCCCCATTGTTACAGTATTATTACTAGGTTCTCAGCTTTCGCCCGGCCCTGAATCGCCGTTTCCAGCGCGCCACCCCCCTATGGCACCGTCCCGGGTCGCCACCGGCAGGCCCAAAAACCCTCCCCACCGGTCCGTCGCCTCTGGCCCGTTCGAGTCGCAGAGTAAACTGAGGTTCTATGAGCGCCGTCCTTCAGCGTCTGCGTATCGAGCCCATGCGAGAGGAGCACCTCGACGCCATCATGGAGATCGAGGTGCGGGCCTACGCCTGCCCGTGGTCCAGGGCGTCTTTCGCCGCGGAGCTCACCAACCACATGTCGCACTACGTGGTGCTGCAACAGGCCGGCCAGGTGATCGGCTACGCGGGGGAGTGGCTAATCGTGGATGAAGCACACATCACTACCGTGGCCGTCGCGCCCGAGCATCGGCGCAAGCGATACGGCGAGCTGTTAGTATGCGAGCTGCTGCGTCATGCCATCGAGAAGGGGATGGCGCGTGCTACGTTGGAAGTGCGAACGAGCAACGTGGTGGCACGAAGGCTCTACGAAAAGCACGGCTTCGTGACGGTGGCAATCCGCAAAGCCTACTACCCCGACAAGGAAGACGCTTGCGTGATGTGGCTGAACGACTTGCAGTCGCCGGAGTACGTGGAGATGCTGAACAGACTGCGAAAGGAGTGTGCGAGCCGTGCGGGTCTTGGCGATTGAAACGAGCTGTGACGAGACGTCTGCCGCTGTGGTAGGCGATGGCGCGAGCGTACTTTCCAACATCGTCTCGAGCCAGATCGACCTGCACGCTCAGTGGGGAGGGGTGGTACCGGAGGCGGCGGCCCGTGCACACGTCGAACGCGTAACCCTGGTAGTGGAAGAGGCACTGCGGCAGGCGGGCATCGGGTACGCCGATATCGAGGGGATCGCCGTCACGAACCGCCCAGGTCTCGTCGGTGCGCTGGTGGTAGGTGTTACCGCCGCAAAGGCGCTCAGCGTAGCGTTGGAGAAGCCTCTAGTAGGTGTACACCACTTGGAGGGCCACATCTGCTCGGCACTGCTTGCCGACCCGTTTCTGCCATACCCCTACCTCGCACTGGTTGTCTCCGGCGGACACACGGAGCTGGTGCGTGTGGACGGACTGGGCAAGTATCGTGTGTTAGGTCAGACGCTGGACGATGCGGCAGGAGAAGCCTTCGACAAAGCGGCGAGGCTGTTAGGTTTGCCCTATCCCGGTGGTGCACACCTGAACAAGGCCGCAAGTTCGGGGAACCCCGCTGCAGTGAACTTCCCGCGCTCGCTGCCCGGGGACGGCTACGACTTCAGTTTCAGCGGCCTGAAGACCTCCGTGTTGCGATATGTCGAGAAGGCCGATGGGGCACTGAACGTGCCGGACGTAGCAGCCAGTGTGCAGCAGGCCATCGTGGACGTACTGGTCACGCGCACGGCCGCGGCAGCCGAGAACGAGGGGTTAGCGACGGTGGCACTGGTAGGTGGAGTAGCGGCCAATACCGCACTGCGCACCCAGCTCGGAAGCCGCATGTCGCAGATGGGTCGCGAGCTGGTCGTACCCGACTTCGCCTACTGCACCGACAACGCTGCGATGATCGGAGTGGCGGGCAATCTTCGGCTCAAGGAGGGCCTGTTCGACGACCTCTCTCTGGACGTCTTCGCCTCCGCGCCGTTGCCGCAATCCTGATCTCTGTCTCCTATCCCAACGTGTACACACGAGAGCCATCGGGGCCGGATGTTCGGAGACATCGTGAGGGCGTTGGGCCCTGCGAGCTCGGCGATCCGTCTTGCGAACTCTGCGTGACGATCCGAGTCGTTCACCGGCAGTTCGCTGTCGTGTGCGACCTGCAACAGGTCGCTGGGATTGGATTCCACGCGGAGTACGCACAGGTCGGCGGAGTGCGCAAAGAGGCTATCGCAGTTCGACCCACGGATCAGAGCGTGTCAGCCCATGCCCTCCCAAGGGTGAGGATTGTTCTACGGCTGCAGGCGCAACGTCCAATCACCTAACAGCGCCCAGAAGTATGCCTTCTTGCGCCGAATGCGCGTGGTGTTGTCCCGATTTTCGTCAGCGTTCGCGCCGTCCACGGAGAAGTAGTGCATCCACGCGTCGCCCCACGTCCCGCCTTCGCCCAGCACCTTCGCAAGCTCCGCCGGTTCGTCGTTGAACACCTTGCCGCGTCCGATGAGCACCAACCCATTGCAGTACATCATCAGTGCTTGCGCAGTCTGAAACTTACCGAAATCATCGTTTCCGTAAGGAAGCACGTCATACCACGCAGGTGTGATCCCCTCGCACCCCGTGTACAAGAACATGTTTGGCGTGTCTGGTAGCACCCGGTTTCGATACATGGTATAGTAGAGCGCGAATCCGCCAGTCCCAGCAGCGAACGTAGCAGGTACGAGGCGGTTCCCTTGCTGCTCCCAAGCCCACGACACACCACCCACTTCGCGCAGCAGTTCCTCTGGGTCGGCCGACTTGCCATAGTCCGCTCCCCAGGGCGAGGAGTGTGCTTTGATGGCGCGGAATACGGCGGGCCGTTTCATCCACTTCACCCAGTCGTTCACGGTGAGCTGAGTACCTATCAAGTCGTCATGTTGCTTCTTGTCCCAGCCCGGCACGGCGGACATCATCTCGGGCACCGACGAGCCCCACTCCGTCGAGTAGCATGCGGCACGCGCTGCATCGCCCACTCCCTGGGTGCGATAGCGATGATTGCGCTCGAAGTAAGCATAGAGAAGCTCGCGCTCGAGGTAGGGGTCCCGAACCCACTGACGAGCCATCGCCGGAACCTTGCCCTCTTCGAACTCCGCTGCCTTCGGTCGGCCGTCCTCCGTCACCAAGGAGCTGCCATCAGAGGCTCGGAGTCGCGGGTTGGGGCACAACGCCACCATCGAAGCATCCAGGCGCGAGACGGCAATCTCCGGGCGGGCCAACGGGTTCGGCAGCGAGCGGTCTTCCGGAGTGCACTCATTGTCCACCGTACCCACGCGTGACACCCGAATCGCCTTGCCTTGCGTCTCGATTCGATGGGCTCCGTCCTGCACAAAGAAGTAGTCCCGGTAGGTGTGAGTGCGGATCTCCCAGTCTTCTGTTGCGGCAGTGATATCTTTGTCTGCGTACACGGCCACCACGGACGTCAGCATACGCTCGTTTCGCTGGTACACCTTCTCCCAGTCTCCGTCCAGGTCGGCGAGCACGATATCTGCCACGCTGGAAACCAACTCCGGCGACGAGGTCAGCCAGTGCCTTCCGGAGAACTTCTTTTCGTTCTCGGTGCCCGCGTGCAGCACGACGTCATCGTCCCTCTCCCAGTAGTCCTGCCGCACGATGGAGGCGTTAGGGA
Source organism: Fimbriimonadales bacterium (assembly GCA_045862955.1). Lineage (GTDB taxonomy): Bacteria > Armatimonadota > Fimbriimonadia > Fimbriimonadales > JABRVX01 > JABRVX01. The sequence continues at coordinate 5,868 of BTVI01000012.1, read as the reverse complement.
AGCGCCCGACGAGAATAACGCCGCGCAGTCCCACACCGGCACGGTAGACACTCTGCAGGCATCTCCTTAGGGCCAGCACGGTCAGGCCGCCCTGCTTTCGCTGCCCCGGCTCCAGCTTGGCCTCGAGGGCAAACGCGTGGTAGCCGTCTCGTGCCAGGTCCGCGACGAAGGTCTCCAGCGGCCTGTCGAGAGCTCGCGCGCCTGCCAGCGGCTCCAGGAGCCGGCTCTCGACGATCACCAGCACCGTTCCCTTGTCGGAACCCGGCGCTTCGCACGGATACGCCCCTTGCGGGCTGCGGATGCGGCGAAGGTACTCGATCTCGATGTACCCGTCGCGGTTGAGGTCCATGCGCTGGACGCACGCAGCCTGGACTGCCGTGCGCGCGGCGTCGAAGGAGGCAGCCGGCGAACCGAGCGACGACAGCGCGGCGAGAAGGAACAGGACGAAGCTCATCACGCCATGATACACCGTTCTCAGCGCAGAATGTGGGAACATGCGGCACCCACTCTGCTCAGCAGAGATTGGGCCCTCGCAACCACCGTACGATCGCAGGCGGAGGTGCTAGCTTATGGCGCTACCAGGACGGGAGAGCGACCCCACTTGGTCATGTAGCGGAACGCTTCGTCCAGCGTAGGCATGGACATCGCGATCCCCTCCGGACTCAGCTTGATCGCCGTGTCCATCGCCTGACGCGCCTTCTCCGGCTGATTGGCCCTGGAGTAAACCGCCGCGCACACGTATTGCACCCACGCCGTTTGACCACCCACGACCTGCGCACCGGCTGCGAGCCGCGCGGCGTCTGCGCTCCGGCCACTGAAGGCGTGAGCCAGTGCCAAACCCGCGAGAGCTTCGGGCGATTCGCCGCGCGCGGTTAGTGCGATCTCGAAGGAAATGCGAGCCAAGCGAAGGTATCTCTCGGCGGCTTTGGCATCCGACGTCGCTCGTGCAGAGCGCAGGTTCTCCATCGCCCTCGCAATATGCACCTCGGTTAGCGCGGGGTTCTGCAGCAGCGCGTTCTCGTATGCGATGCGAGAAGCCTCGTATTCCCTCTGATCATAATAGATGCGACCCAGGTAGTAGTACACTTCCGGGTTACTGAATCCACTGTCTAGCAGATCGGAAGCAGCGGCTTGCGCGGCGGCAGCCTTGCCGCGATCCAGCACGACGAACGCTTGGCATAGGCGCACGAAGAGCGACTTGCGGTCCTGCTTCAGAGCCTGCTGCATCAGGTCGTCCGCTTTGGTATCCTCCCAGCGAAGCGAGGCCAACACCGCACCCATTGCGTACGTGCGCGCATCGCCTAGCCCGCGTTTCAGCAACGAATCGAAGGTCTTCTGCGCATCCACTAACTCCCCACGCCGGATTTGAGCGTACATCATCCGGTTCTGCGCATCCAGGTTCTTCGGGTCACGCTCCACTATCGGGCGTAAGAGGTTCTTGGCCTCACCGTACTGACCGAAGTCGAAGAGCAGTGCGAGCCGCTGGTTGAGATTGGCTTCACTCGGTGGCCCCAATGCACGCAGTCGCAGATCGATGGCTTTGTTATGTGCATCGATCGCAGCCTTGAACGCTGCCTTCTCGTTCTGCTCCGCCTTCTCTGGGTCGTCCCCCGTCGCCCGTATGGCTATCGCCTTTCGAACGTGAATCTGCGACAGGATGTCATGAGCGAAGGAGGATGTCGGGTCCACCTCGATGGCGTCCTCGATGTACTTTTGGGCCTCATCGAACACACCCAGCCCGAGATTCGCACGGGCCATCACTATGAGTGCGGGAGCATACTTTGCGTCGGCTTTGAGAGCGACACGAGCGGCGAGGATAGCATCCTTCCACTTCTGCTCTCGAAGTGCCTCCTCGCCTAGCTCGGTGTGATGCTTTGCACCCAGACCGATCTGGTTATCGGTTGTGAGCTTGAAGGTGACACGCTGCGAGCTGCCGTCTTCCGCATAGGCGGCGATCACCAAGGTGTATGTACCGTCCTCTCGCTCGATCGTGTCGAAGGTGTACTCATAGGGGGTGCTCGTGTCTATGCCGACCAGCTCGTCGTTCAGATAGAACTCCACCTGCTGGATGACGCTGTCCGACTCGCAAGTAGCGACAATCTTGAACAGGCCGGAGATGGTATCCCCATCCTTCAGGTTCACGTTGACTTTGACGTCGGCGAGCACGGGGGCAAAGCAGGCAAAGTAGGCTGCAGTCAGCACCACGCGAATGGTGTTCATCGAGACCTCTCTCCGCCGCGCTGCGGCTACTTGATCTTATATGCGCTAAGCTTATCGGTCACGTCGCCCTGGATGTCGTAGTGGCCGCGATCCTTGGGTACCACTACCTCTCCGTGCGACAGGAAATCTAGCACCTCGTCAATCACGAAGTCCGGCGTGCTAGCCCCTGCCGTCACACCTACGGTTGCCGCATGCTCGAGCCATTCGTCCTGGATCTCGTCCACCGTTTCAATGTGATAGGCGGGGGTATTCGCCTTCTCGATGATGTCCCGCAATCGGCGGGTGTTGGCGCTGTTCTTTCCTCCGATGACCAGCACGACGTCCACTTGATTGGCTAGCTGCAGTGCCGAAGCCTGCAGTTCGTCCGTCGCGCCACAAATCGTGTTTACCGCACGCACCTCGAAGGCCACCTTGGTCAAGGCGCCGACGAGCGCTGCGAAGGTCTCCCCCTGCTGCGTAGTCTGGCTGACCACGCCGACCTTGCGCGGCATGCCCACTTTCTCGATGTCCTCCGGGCCGGAGACCACCGTGTACTTTCCCCCCGCGGCTTCGATGGACCCGATCACCCCGCGCACCTCGGTGTGGCCCTGATCACCCAGGATCACGATCTCGTACCCCTCTTGGACCATCTTCTGCGCGGCCTTGTGAACCTTTGTAACGAACGGGCAGGTCACGTCCACGATGTCCAGGCCCTTGCTCTTGGCGTCCTCGATCGTCTTCGGCCCGACGCCGTGCGCGGACATCACCACGATGCCGTCTTTCACCTCGTCCAGGCTCCCGCAGAAGCCTATTCCCATCTCCTTGTGCTTCGCCACCACCTGCGGGTTGTGGATGATCGGACCCAGCGTCGTCAGGTTGCCGCTACGCTCCGCGCGCACGCGCTCCACGATCTCCACTGCACGGCGCACGCCGAAACAGTATCCGTAGGCGTCGCCCAGGACAACCCGATGCTTCCTCTTTGCTCGCCGCTTCACGGCACCTTCTATCGCCAAAACGCCCCCCATTCGACCTCGTATAGGCTGCGATTGTACCTGTGCCTCATCGGCCAGGGTCCCCGAACAACTTCAACGCGAGCGCAATCGCCGGGTCTCTCTCCCCTCGCTGCAGCGCCATCGCGACTTCCAGGTCCGTCACCCGGTGAGTGGGTTGCACCGGATTCGCCTCCAGCCGAACGCCGAGAGGAGTCAAGTAGTCTGCAGCCGGATACTGCAGCATGTAGCTCTTGCCGATAGGTTCGGACTTGCTAGCCAGCACCGCTCCCGCAGAGGGCATGCCGATCACGGCTAGCGGCCGCCCGGCCTCCACCAGCGCTCCGGCTGCAATCTCGGCGGCGCTACCCGAGCCACCGTTCACCATCAGGATCAGCTTGCCCCGAAACGGTCCGTAAGCAGGTTTGGGCGAGAACAGCTCGAGGCGCCCCGCCTTCTCGATGGCGGCGAGGTCTTGAAACGCCGATAGCGACTTTGCGCTCGGGGTATAGGGCTGAGCCTCCGCCATATCCAGGCCCTTCTTCGTGATGAAGAGCCCGAGGGACGTCCCTGGACGCACAAAGTAGCTGCACAGGTCGGCAAGATACGAGAGCGTTCCACCGCCGTTGTCGCGTAGGTCCACGATGAGGTTCTCGAACTTCACGGCGTCCCTCATCGTGTTGCGCACCCAGGTGGTGCTGTATGCGCCGTCCATGAACGAACGGACGCGGACGTAAGCAGTCCGGGGAGTCACAGCGTAGAAGGCGTCGGGCGGCCGATACTCGAAGGAACGTACCCGCGCCCTTCGCCGATGGATCGAGCCGTCCGGCTTTCGGTACTGGATGCCTACGATCGTGCCCGCCTCGGCGAAAAGCCCTGCGTTCGTGGGCCGCTCGTCGTTCACGGACATGATGGTGTCGCCAATCTCTACGCCGCACTCGTCCGCCGGCGACCCAGGGGCGAGCTCCGTGACTACGATCTCGCCGCCGACTCGTCCTCCGTACGCTCCGATGCCCACCAGCTTCTGGGTTACCAGGTACTTCATCGTGTCGGGCGTCAGAATCTGGAGGTGGGACACTTTCGTAGAGGCGAGTGCCTCGCGGAGCAGCCCGAGGAAAGCGGCATCGTCTTTGGCTTCGGCCAGCTTCGGCCCGTACTCCTCCATCAGCTTCGGCCATTCCTTCAGCTTGCCGGCGGGGTCGTACGCCTTGTCTGCAAGCGTCGAGGCGATGCGCTCGAGCATCGCGGTGCGGTCGGAATCGGTGAGATTTTGCGCGCTGCAGGGAACGGGGGCCCTGGCGAGCAGGGCAACAGCGATCAGCAGCGTGGAAATCGGCTTCATGCTCTTTCCTCCCGATACGTTCGCGCGGCACCGAGCTGTGCCCGCCGATCCTGCCTAGGGCCCAGTCCCTTCGGGCAACTCAGCAGGGTTCGCCTTCCGTCATCAGCCAGTCGATCAGGTGCCGAAGCTTACCGATGGCCAGAGCGACCGACGTGTCCGCTGCCCCATAGTACATGTACACCTCGTCCGTGTTGGCGTGATAGGTGGTCCCGCAGGGAAATACGACATCGGGAACGTCTCCGACCCGCTCGTAGTCCTCTTCGGGCGAGAAGACCCAGCTGGGTCCACGGCGAATCAGCTTCGTCGGGTTTTCCAGGTCCAGTAGGGCGAGGCCGAGGCGGTATATGGAGCCAGAAGGCGTGACCCGTACGCCGTGGTACATCACCAGCCAACCCTCGGAGGTCTCGATGGGTGGCGGGGAGAGACCGATCTTGTTCGCATCCCACCAGGCACCCCGTCTGGCCTCGATGATTACCTGGCTGTTGCCCCAGTGGGTGAGGTCCGGCGAGAACGAAATCCAGATGTTGGCACCCGCGCCGATAAATGCCGGCACCGGCCTGTGAATCAGCGCCCATCGCCCCCCGAACTTGCGAGGCAGCAGAGACGCGTCCTTGTCTTCGGGCGGCATGATGACACCGCGCCGCTCGAACGTCCGAAAGTCCTCTGTGAGCGCCAGAGACACGAGCGGGCCGCCCGCCGAGTACGCGGTGTAGCAGATCGAATACTTTCCCAGCTCCTCCAGGTACACGATACGCGGGTCCTCCACGCCCCACAGCTCCTCGGGGTAGTTCACCGGATCCGGCGAGAAGGTCGGTTTCTGATCCACTACCCAGCCCGTGATGCCATCGCGACTGCGGGCCGCCGTTAGGTGCGAGTGCCCCCTTCGGTCTTCGACACGCACCAGCAGCAGCGTGGAACCGTCTTTCAGCAAGGTGGCTGCCGGATTGAAGACCGTGTTGGCCCCGTACGGCCAGCGCTGTGCCGAGAGGATCGGGTTTTGGGGATGGCGGACGAACAACTCGTCGAACGGCGAACGGCTTAGCTTCATACTCCTCGCTCACTTCGGGCGGACCGAGCATCGTGCGAGCCAGACCTACGACGCCACACGGGCACCGTCGCAGGTCGCTCGGGTTGCTCGCGAGCCGCGGGATACACATAGATTCTCTGCGCGAACCGCCATAGTCCTTCAGGTCAGGTTGACTTCCCGAATGCCGAGACGCATAATAGGGCCCGCCGGAGTGGTGTCCGAGTGGTCGAAGGAGCACGACTGGAAATCGTGTAGTCGCCGAAAGGCGGCTCGTGGGTTCGAATCCCACCCACTCCGCCAGCAGCAATCGG
>BTVI01000011.1:0-85645 GCA_045862955.1 Fimbriimonadales bacterium | reverse complement strand
TAGAGGGCACGAACCTGTGTGCGAACGGCACGCCAAACGCGATCAGCGTAATCGGTGCGGCCATCGAGGGCAAAGGCAGGCTCATGCACGCCCCGGACATCTATATGGACAAGCTGGTGGTCGGTCCCGAAGCTGCCGGTGCGATAGACATGACGCTGCCGCCGCGCGTGACGGTCAAGGTGCTTTCGAAGTGCCTCGGCAAAGACGTGCACGAGGTGACCGTAGGGGTGCTGGATCGCGAACGCCATAAAGAGCTGATCGAAGAGCTTCGGGCCTGTGGAGCGCGCGTGATGTTGGTAAGCGACGGCGACCTCTCTCTCGCGATCGCGGCGTGCGACGAACAGTCGGGTGTGGATGCGCTGATGGGTATCGGAGGCGCGCCGGAGGGGGTGATCAGCGCCTGCGCCGTGAGAAGCATGGGAGGAGACATGCAGGCCAGGTTCGTGTTTCGGAACGAAGAGGAACGGGAGCGCACGAGGCAGATGTTGGGGGGCGATCCCGACCGCATCTTCTCGGTGACCGACCTCGCCGAGGGAGACGTGCTTTTCTGCGCGACCGGCGTAACCGACGGGCCGATGATGCGGGGAGTAAAATACTCGAGGCGTGGCGCCACCACCGAGTCCATCGTCATGCGTTCGAGGTCGGGCACTATCCGACGGATTCGAACGTCCCATCGCTTCCCACACCAGCCGACCAACTACTAGTAGGGGTTGTGGAGCTAGCATCGTCGAAGCCGGGCGCGCGCTTCAGGGCCGGTCTTTCGCACGTGTTGTTTCGTGCGGTGCTCTACCCCTTCGGCAAGCTGCTCACCACGCTGGTGTTCCGCGTGTTCGGACCGCTCCGGGTCGAGGGCCGCGAGCACGTGCCGCGACGCGGCCCGCTGTTAGTGTGCGCTAACCACATCTCGGATGCCGACCCTCCCGCAATGTTTCATGCCGTACCACGCCCCGCTTGGTTCCTGGCAAAAGAAGAGCTGTTCGGCATGGGAGCAATCGGGCTAGTAGTGCGGCTCTACCGCAGCATCCCGGTGCGGAGAGGCGCCCCGGACCGCCGGGCCCTCCGGCGCGCGGAGGAGCTACTGCTGCGGGGTGAATGCGTGATCATCTTCCCGGAGGGGGAGTGCTCGCAAAGCGGCAAGCTGCTGCCCATTCTTCCGGGCGCGGCGATGATTCTGCGCAGAACGGGCGCGACGTGCGTGTGCGCAGGAATCGTCGGGACGAACCAGATCCTTCGATACGGCTCGCTGCGACCGCGAAAGGCCTACGGGCCGGTCACGATCCGGTTCGGACACCCCATTGCCTTCGAGGGCGAGGACGGGCCACCCAGCATTGAGACCATCGTGCAGCGAATCGGAGAGGAGCTAGCATCACTTACCGGACAGCCGCCGCCCGATGTGCTCCAGAAGCCACGAGGTGGACCTTCCCTCGACCAGAGATAGAACGACAACGCGACCGCCTAGCTGGCGCACCAACTCGGCCTCACCCAGGTCCTCCATCCGGTAGTCACCGCCTTTCGCGTGGATGGAAGGCCGGATAGCCCGGATGAGGAGGTCGGGCGTCGGCTCCTCGAACCAGGTCACCGCATCGACCGACTCCAGAGCGGCAATCATCGTAAGGCGGTCTTCGAGTGGTAGGAACGGGCGGTTCGGGCCCTTGATTGCGCGTACGGATGCGTCCGAGTTGACACCCACGATCAGGAAGTCGCCGAGCAACCTAGCTTCGGCTAGGTAGCACACGTGACCGGTGTGCAGAAGGTCGAAGCAGCCGTTGGTGAATACGACTTCCTTGCGCTCGGCCCGCAGCCGGTCGGCAAGCGAGTGCACCTCCTGAGGCGATACGATCTTGCTCTTGAGGTCACGGGGCAAGGGAGGGCTCCTTGATCAGGGTGCGTGCCGCCTCGACCACTCTCTGGGGATGAACGGCTCGCAAGCACGCCTGGATGTCCCGTGGCGTCGGATTCGCCGAGCCCAGGTCGGTCCACAGTGCGACGGCAGTCTCCGTCTGATGCCCCCATCGCCGCCACTTCGTCGGGCCGTGGATTACGATGCTCGGGGTGCCCAGCGCGACCGCGCAGTGCGAGAGGCCGGTTTCTGCCGAGACGTAAAGTGCCGCTCGAGATATCCAGCCAAGAGCCTCACGGATACTGGTCCGCCCGGACAGATCGAGGGCGGTATCACGCAGCGCCTCGGCGACGGGCTTCGTCGCGGCTCGCTCACCCTCGCTGCCTAAGAGAACGATCCGGTAGCCCCAGTTGGCAAGCTCCTCGCCAACACGGACGAAGTACTCGGGGGGCCAAAGGCGCAAGTGCGGCTCATTCGCTCCGCAAGCGAAGCACACGTATCGCTTGGGGGCCAGGCCGTGAGCGCGACAGACATCTTGTTCGTTTGGACTTACCCACAGCTCGAGCCGGCGGTCCACAGAGCTGGCGCCGACAGCCTCGGCAAGCGCCATCAAGCAATCGATCTCGTGCAGTGAGCGGTCGTAGGGAACCTTGTGGGTCAACAGAGGGCCGCGCATCTCGACCGAGAAACCCACACGAATCGGGATCTTGCCGAGCCAGGCGAGAACGGCGCTCCTTACCGATCGGTTGAACAGCACCGCGAGGTCGTAGTGCCTCGCTCGCAGCTCGCGAGCTCTGCGCAACACGGCTGCGGGAGCGCGCTCCGCTCCCGGCTGTTCGACAAGTATCTCACGAAACCACGGGCATTCGGCCATGGTAGCGGCAGCGGCTGGGCCGGTGAGCAGGTCCATCTCGGCCTCGGGGAAGGCTTCGCGAAGGGCACGCATAGCAGGGATGCCGAGCACCGTGTCACCGATGTACCTGGACTTCGTCACGCAGAGGATGCTTCTCGTATCAGACACGGCTCCTCACCCGATCGAGTTGTTGAACAACCCGTTCCCAAACCGCGTCGACTGACAGATCCTCGAGAGACCCACCGCCGTCGGGGCGATACGCACTGACCACACTGCTCAGACATCCGTATGGACCGCTTCGGGCCGGATCCGTTGCCGCATAGAGCGCCACGAGCGGGACGCCGAGTGCTGCAGCCATGTGAACAGACCCTGTGTCGCCCGCGATGTGCAAGCGCGAATCGCGAATCAGCGCCGCCAGCTCGACCAGGCTGGTGCGACCGACCGCGTCCGCTACCCTACCAGGGCATGCCGACTGGATATCAGCGGCAATCGGCGCATCCGAGGAGTGCCCGACCAGCACCGGCGCGACGCCCTCTGCCCGCAATCGCTCACACACGACGGCAAAGCGCTCAGGAGGCCAACGCTTTCTCGGGTGCCCTGCGGAAGGGTTGATCACTGCGTAGGGTGAGGACACCCCGAGGTCACGCAGCAGGCGTCGAATCGAAGCCACCGCCGCATCGGGAATGCCGAGACCGAAGTCCACCGGCTCCACTTCACCACCGAGAGCGCGAACCACATCGAGATACTGCTCGACGACATGCGAAGGCTCTGTCGGAGGGGGTACCCCCTTCACCAAGAACCGCGCTCCCTCCCTCTGCCAGTGGTAGCCCAGGCGCACCGGTGCTCCAGAAGCGAGAGCCACGACCGCGCTCTTGAGAAGGCCCTGCAGGTCTAGCGCTAGGTCGAAGCGCCTGCGCCGCAGTTCGAGGAGCTTGGAACCGCCGTCGAGCCACGTCTTCGGGCTGAGCCGCCGCATTCTCCATGCATGGCGAGGCAGCGAAAAGACCTCATCCACGTAGCAGTTGCACTCGACGAGTTCCGCGCAGCGATCCTCCACAGCCCAGACGAGCCGGATGTGCGGGAATGAGCGCTTGAGAGCAGCGGCCACCGGCATGGTGTGTACGACGTCGCCGATGGCTGACAGCCGAACCATCAAGACGTTGCGAACCGCCGACATGTCAACCGACACGGGCCGCCTCTTCCCTTCTGCGCGCCGACTTCCACCGGTCGTGGAACCAGAGCCACTGATCGGGATAGCGCCGAACCTGGCGCTCGATAGCCGCTTGCACCGCCTCCATGATTGCTCTTGCGTCTCGGTCGGTATCGCCAGTCAGGGAAGTCTCGATTGGCGGATGGACCTCGATACGGTGGCGGTCGCCAGGAAGCCGCACACAGAAGATGGGGATCAGCGGCGCGCCCGTGCGGAGATGGATCACGGCTGGTCCGAGAACGCTGCCGCACTCTCTGCCGAAGAAGCGCAGGTAGACGTCTCCCGCGTTCTGATCGGGCAAGATTCCGACCAACTCGTTGCGGCGAAGGCATCCGAGGATGAACTTGGCGGCGTTACCGCGACTGAAGACCTGATACCCGTTGTCGCGACGGATCTCATTCACGATCTCAGTCGTCCTCCGGTCGTTCGCGTCCCGCGCGACCACGGACAGCCGGTAGCCACGGTCAGTCAAGTAGCGCGCCATCAGTTCCCAGTTGCCGAAGTGTGCGGTGATCATCAACGCGCCCTTCCCTTCCCGTAGAGCGCGGTCCACATGCTCGATGCCCTGAATCTCCACCAGTTTGGACACCGTGTCGGCACTAAGGTGTCTGGTTCTCAAGAACTCCGCCGCGGTGCGTCCGAAGTTCTGAAACACCCTCTTGGCAATCTCCGTTATCTGCTGGGGCTCCTTGTCCGGAAAGGCGGCGCCGAGGTTGGCCAAGGCCAGCGCGCGTCTGCGGCGTGCCAGGATGTAGGCCAACGCGCCGATAGCCGCACCCAGAGCCACCGCCACGCGATGCGGCAGCACGCGAAACAGGCCTCGAAACAGCCAGAGGGCCAACCCAGAAACGAACAGGACCGTTTTCTTCAAATGGCGATGCTCCGTGATCATTGTGTCACGCCTGCACCCGGTTCCGTCGCTCGTGTCCCATGCCCCTCGTGCCCCTAAGATCGCGAAACCGGTACGATCGGGCAGGAAGGAGGAAGCTCATGTTGTTCGGACTGCTGCCCATAGCGACTGCATCAGAGGGCGCCGTGGCGGCTCACCATGTGGCTTGGATTCTGCACGTTTTCGGGGTGATCTCCTGGGTCGGGGGGCTGCTCAGCATGACCATCCTGGTCTCGCGGGCCTCGGCAGCGCAAAACGCGGACGAACGCCGAGCCGCCCTTTCGGTGGTACGTTCTCTTCACAATTGGGCGGTTGCCCCGGGCTTTCTGATCCTGCTGGCTGGCGGGCTCTGGTCGTTGCTCGCTTTCGAGCCCCAGAAGCTGCAGCAGGGCTGGTTCCACGCGAAGCTGGGCTTGGTCGTCGTGTTGATTGGATTGCACTTCGTTGCTGCAACGAAGCTGTACGACCTGATTCGCTCACCCGAGGCAAAGCGACCATCCTGGTTCGTCGCCCTGCCCGTACTTGCGGCGGTGGCAGTTGCTTGCATCCTAGTGCTGATTCGCCTGCAACCGTTCTAAGAGGTCGGACGCGCTATCCGAAGCGACCGGCGGGGTCTTCACGCCATTCTTGCCTTTGAAGTAGGCAACTCTACCGTAGGCTATGTCGCCAGCAGTCCGCTGGATCTCGCGGAGTTCCTCGCTCGTGGAAGGAGAGCCTCGTTCTGGCCCTCGACCCAACCCAGAATGCCTTCGATGTCCTCCTGCATCTCCGACATCTGCTGAAGCAGCAACCGCATGTTCGCGACGGTCACCGGATCTGTCGGAACCGCACTGCTCTTCACCATTTCGCCCAGTGTGCGGCAACCGTGGCGAGCCCGTATTATTTCAGAAGGCGCATCTCTCGTAGCTTGACGGCAAGAGCCTCCGCCATAACGGCTTGCTTCTCCGAGCCTGCGGGGGACTGAAGGGGGAGGCCGGCAGCACCAGCCACCGAGGCGAGCAGAGCGGACAGGACGACAGCCTAGAGGGCGATGTCTGCCCGTATGGCCATCCTGTACGCATGTCGAACTCTCCTTCCCATGCGCGTAGAATCGCGCGAGTCGAAAGCGATTCTGGGAACGGCTGTGCTGGGAAGTCGCTAGGTATTCCCGACGGAGCACGGGGACGATGCATCGGCGCCTGAACAACAGCCCACGTCTTACGTCTAGCAATCATTGTGGAAGATGGCACAGGGGAGGCATGACATTGAGGAGGATAGGCGCAACGGTACTCCTGTTGCTTGCCGCCGCGGCATGGGCGCCCACCGCGGGAGAGCCGGCGAAGAACGTCATCCTGATAGGCTGGGATGGGGCTCAGCGCGCGCACATTCAGGAGTGCCTGCAGCGGGGCGAACTCCCGACGCTCGCCCGACTCTCGAAAGAAGGCGCGCTGGTTGACATCGTTATCGAGGGCGTGACCGACACCAAGGCGGGCTGGAGCCAGATTCTCACCGGCTACGACCCCGAGGTCACCGGCGTGTACAGCAACCTTCGCTACCAACCCATCCCGAAAGGTCTTACGGTCTTCGAGCGGCTGGAGCAGCACTTCGGGCCCAACCGCTTCGTCACCGTCGCGGTAATCGGGAAACTGGGCAACGTGGATGACGGCCCTCCTATCAGGCGCCCTCTACGCCCGAACATCTCGCCGGAGAGGCGCAGACAGCTCCTGAGAGGGGGAGGCCGCATCGTGGAGGAGGACGGCACGACGTATCTCGTGGTGCCGGGCAAGCCGTACTACAACGCCTCTCCCGCGCTCGACTTTTGGCGCAACGGCCTGATCGAAGATGACAAGGTCGGCGAACTGACGCTCGAGCTACTCGAGAAGTACCGTGACCGACCGTTCTTCTTCTTCGTTCACTTCGCCTCGGTGGACCACAACGGCCACCGGTTCGGCGAGAACTCCAAGGAGTACAACGACGCCTTGATCTCCAACGACCGATGGACTGGACGCATCCTGGCAAAGCTACGGGAGCTCGGCATCTACGACAAGACCATCGTGTACGTGACGGCCGACCACGGCTTCGACGAGGGTCAGAAGACGCACAAGAACGCACCGTACGTGACTCTTGCGACCAACGACCCTCGGGGATTGGTTCCTGGCAAGCGAGTGGACATCGCGCCGACCATTCTCGACGCCTTCGGTCTCGATCTCGCCTCGTTTCGCCCGCCTTTGGACGGCAAGTCGCTCATTCGAGAGAAGCGCGTAATTGGATCGCCGAGCGGACCGAGAAGGAAACCCTAGCTCAACCTTGGTTCGCCAGCAGCTCTGAGCCGAAGGCGAGCAGTTCCAAGGCACGCGGCTCGTCCGGAGCGTCCGCTATCATGCGTAGTACACCCGCCTCCGTCTTCGACGCCCGGACCCAGAGAAACCCCTGCCCTTCCGGGCTAGAAAGACATAGCTTCCAGCCGTAGAGTGCCGCATGGGGGCGCTCCGGCCCTGCATATCGCGTGTAGGAGTACCGGAAGGAGTAGTCGCTCCAGACCGATGCCAGTCGCTCGGCGAAGCGTTCCCGCGCGCGCTCCTCCAGATGGTCCACGAATCGTGACCACTCCATGGGCTCGATGGTGCGCCTCTCCGCTATGGAGCGTGCGTAGGGTAGTAGGGAGATGAAGCCCGCCAGCCCTGGAGCGGGCACTCTATCGGGGGCAAGTGTCTCGCGAACGAGCGAGCGCAGTGCCTCATCTGTGCACGCAAGCAAGGCTCCCGCACCGACCAGCGACCCGTCCCTACAGGTCGTTCCGGCAACCACTGTTCCCCCGTTCGGCCCCTCGACGCCGACGACCGCAGCAAAACCCTGCTCCTCTAGCCCGCGCATTTGGGTCACCACGTTGATTTCGCCGGTCTCTACCTCGGAGACGCGCGCGCCGAATGCGTCAGCGATACGCCAGACGCGGGTCGAAGTTCCGTCGGACAGCACGACCGCTGCAGGCCGCGAATCGCCGGATCGCTTGTGGACGGCGAGGGCAATAGCCGTGTTGATAGCCGCTACCGCCTGCGGCGACGGGATGGCAGTCGCACCATCCGTCCGCAGGTAAGTCAGGTTGCCGCGGTCCGCATCGAAGTCGTAGGCGAGGCCGAAGAGTGCACCCTCGGCGCGCACCTGCTCTGCCAAAGCATCCAGCACGTGGCCTTTTCCTGGCGCCCCTCCCGCCTCCACATCGATCAGGTGCCCGGGCAGTCCAAGCTCTCCGTTTACCACGATCGGCCGTACACCGAGGGACACGAAGAGATCTTCTGCGATGCCGCAAGCGGCGCCGCCATTCGGGTCGAGAACTACCGAACCGCCGGCGGCCCGAAACCGGAAGGCGTCACGGATGAATTGGAGATAGTGCTCGACAGCATCCGATCGCTTTTCCGTGCGATGTACTTCGACTGACGTGCGCTGCGGGGAGAAGGAGTTTGCAGCCCGAATCAGGTTGCCCATTTCCGCGGGCGAGAGAAGGGCACCGGGAGGTGCAGGGTCCACACCGTAGGTCTCGACACCGGTCGCATACTTCCACCCGTTGTTGTCGAGCGGGTTGTGGCTAGCTGTAACCATCACCCCGCCGTGAGCCTCGAACACCCGAACAGCGTGCTGCCACACCGGCGTAGTGACCACACCCAGATCGATCACTTCGACTTGCACACCGAGGTCTCGGCAAGCCGCCGCGACCCCTGCCGCCTGTTGGTCAGCCAGCGCCGGGCCCGTCGGTCGGGGGTCGCGCGCGAAGACGAAGCGCGCATTGGGGGATGGCCACGCGTGCAGACGCGACATCGCATAGCAGTACGCATGCCGGAAAGCGAAGAGCTTGTCCTCATCGAGAACTTCGGGGCCGAGCCCAACGACCGCCCGGACACCGGAGTAGGACTGCAGCCAGCGGGGGTTCGCGCTCATGACGCGAGTGTACACCAGCAGGTTGCAGGCTTGGGAATCCGTCGGGATCGCCTATCCGACGGCCAGCACCATCCGGTACCTGGCTCGGTTCTCGCGCACTCTCGCTAATGCAGAGTTGACCTCGGTTAGCGGCAGCACCTCGACCTGGGCCTCGATCCCATGGCGCGCCGCGAAGCCGAGCATCTCTCGTATCTCGTGCCGACTGCCCGTGTGACTCCCACTCACCTTCAAGTCGTCTACGATGAGGCTCATGGGAGCGATGCTCACAGCGCTTGGGGAAGCCCCGACGAAGCAGAGCGTGCCGTGTGGGCGCAGCAGCTTCAACCACTCCTGCCAGTTCAGGTCCACGTGTACGGTGGTCAGCAACAAGTCTAAGGACTGCTTCGCCGCCTTCATGGCGCTATCGTCTGTGGATACGACGAACTCGTGCGCCCCCAAACGCTTCGCCTCTTCCCTTTTGTTCGGTGAGGTCGAAAACGCGGTCACATGGCAACCCATCGCGTTGGCGAACCGAAGCCCCAGATGACCCAGTCCACCGATGCCGATCACCCCGACGTGGTGCCCAGGCCGAGCAGTGTTCCGCAACGGGGTGTAGACCGTTATGCCACCGCAGAGCAGTGGTGCGGCCCCCTCCGAGCTCAGGGGCTCCGGTATCACGTAGGCGAACCGGCCATCCACTCGGATGCTCCGTGCGAAGCCCCCTGGGCGAGCAACGCAGGTGGCCACTTGCGTAGGGCAGTTTGCTTCGTCCCCCGCGACACACCACTCGCACTGCATGCAGCTTCCGCACTGCCAGCTAACGCCCACGCGCGAGCCGAGGTCGGGCTCGCTGATGAGGGAACCCCGCTGCCGCACGATCCCGACTACCTCGTGGCCGGGCACCAGCGGATACTCGCTGATGCCCCAGTCATCGTCAATCAGGTGGATGTCGCTATGGCAGATCCCACAGTGGGTGATCTCGATCTCTATGTCGTACGGGCCCAGTGGCGCGGGATCGTAAGCGTGCGGTCGCAGCTCCGCTTTCGGCTCGAATGCGGCCATGCCTTCAATCATGGTTGCCGTGCTCCTTGCGTTGTAGCGGTTGGCCCACTAGCTTCGTCGTTGCTAGCCGCTGTCCTTCGGTTCACGCCACTCAATGGCCGCGCCCCGGCACAGAAGGCCGGGGCGCGAGCCTGCGCGGCAGGAGTGTGAAATCAGTTCGGCAGGATGACCGAATCGATCACGTGAATGATCCCGTTCTCTGCCTCGATGTCGGCGGTGACTACGTTGGCGCCATTGACCCTCACCCCGTTCGACGCATCCACCGAGATGCTCTGACCGTTGAGCGTCGGTAGCTCCTGCGAAGATGCGACGTCGGACGAGCCCATGCGCCCCGGCACGACGTGAAACTTCAGGATGGCCTGGAGCCTCGGGATATCCTGAAGCAAAGCGTCCACCGTGCCAGCGGGTAGCTTGGCGAAGGCTTCGTCCGTCGGTGCGAAGACGGTAATTGGGCCCGGGCCGGAGAGCGCATCGGCCAGTCCGGCATGCTGCACGGCGGTAACCAGTGTCTGGAAGGTCCCTGCGTTGACTGCGGTATCTACGATGTTAGGCATTCTGCGATTCCTTTCTGTATCGAGAAGTGTTGATTGGAGGGGCGGCCGTGTCGGCCTCCCCGGTTGATGCGTCTACTTGAAACTGGGAAGAAGGACGGTGTCGATCACGTGAATGACGCCGTTCGAAGCCGAGATGTCGGTCTTGATGACCTTGGCATTGCCTACCTTGACGCCGTTCTTCGTGGCGGAGATGCTGAGAGACTGACCATTCACGGTCTTGGCGGACTTGAGCTTGACGACGTCCTTGGCCATGACCGAGCCGGCGACCACGTGGTAGGTTAGCACCTGGGTCAGCTTCGCCTTGTCGTTGAGGAGTGCGTCGAGCGTGGCCTTCGGGACCTTGGCAAACGCCTCGTCCGTCGGTGCGAATACGGTGAACGGACCCTCGCCCTTCAGGGTGTCTACCAGACCGGCCTTCTGGACGGCAGCAACGAGAGCCTTGAAGTTGCCCGCGGCGACGGCGGTGTCAACGATGTCCTTCTTCACCTCGGGCGCGTAAGCGACGTTCTTCATGCTGCCCGAAGAGCACGAGCTGTCGGCGTTCGCGGGTGGCACGAGACTGGCGGTGACTGCCGCGATGGATGCGAAAACGAGAATCCCGAACTTGGTGGCTGAGTTAGTCATTTGGTTTCCTCCTGTGCTTTGGTTGATGATGGTTGCGTAATTCGGGTCGGGGCTAGCTCATAGAGGGCGCAACGTTCCAGCGGGTCTGGATGGCCTTCCACTGAAGTCCCTGATACAGGGCGCTTAGGCCGACGAGGCTGTACACGATGCGGCTCAGAATGGAGCCTTCGCCAAACAGCGTGGCGACGAGGTCGAACTGCATGACACCGACCAAGCCCCAGTTGAGGCCGCCGATGACTAGCAGAATCGCTGCGATAACGTCGAATGTCTTCATTTCTTGCTTCTCCTGTGCGCGATAGTTCCCGTGCCTGCGGGGACCGACCCGACGGTCGTGCACCTCTTCGGCACGCTCACGGGTCGGATTATATAGCATCGCTAAAGGTTTGTCAAGGTCCTGTCTAGATTTTTTCTACTTTTTTGTCGGCCGAAGCCCCCACCCTCTAACCACGAAGGATTGCGGGCTTTGCGGCTGTCCGTGCTGACGAAGGACGCGAAGCCGGGGCCATTGCGAGGAGGACGATTGTTGACAACTTCTAGACGCAGGAGTAATATGAGGGTATGTCCGACGAACCCATGTACACGATTCGTGCGATCTCGCGTGCCACGGGGCTCTCGCACCACCTGATCCGCATGTGGGAGAGGCGGTACTCCGCCGTGGACCCCGTCCGAACGGGGACCAACCGGCGCCTCTACTCCGACGAGGATCTAGAGCGTCTCTCGCTGCTTCGCGATGCCGTCGCTGCTGGACACGGCATTGGGCAGATAGCCCGGCTGCCGACCGAGACTCTCAGAGAGCTGGTACGAACGGCCCGCTCCGTAAGTGCTCCCCCGGCGAAAGAGTCTCCCTCGTCGAGTGCGGACGATCTCCTGCAGAGATGCAAGGACGCTGTCACGAGGTTGGACCCCGAGGGTTTGGACCGAGGCCTTCGCCGAGCCGCGGTGGCGCTCAGCCGCCCAATGATGATCTCGCAGCTGATTGCCCCGCTTATGGAGTGGATCGGCGACTCGTGGGCGGAAGGCCATGTACGTGTCGGGCAAGAACACATGGCCTCGTCGGTCGTTCGGACGTTCCTCGGCGGACTGCTAGAGGAGACCCATCCTGCTCCGGGAGCTCCGGTCTTGGTCACCGGCACTCCCGCCGGGCAGCTTCACGAAATCGGTGCACTGTCGGTCTCGTTGCTCGCGACGGCCTGGGGATGGCGCGCAGTGTATCTCGGAGCCAGTACCCCTGCAACGGAGCTCGCCGCCACCTCCGAGCAAGCCGGCGCGCGCGCCATCGCCCTCAGCATCTCGTTTCCGCCGGGCGATCCGTTCACAGCGAGCGAGCTTCGCGCACTCCGTGCCTGCGTTGGCGCCGACTACCCGATTTTGGTAGGCGGAAGATGCTCGCAGAGCTATCTCGGAGTGCTGCAAGAGATCAACGCGATGCCCATCTTCACCGTGGACGACCTCCGACGGGCGCTGAATGGCTTGATGCAGGGATCGGGCTCCCCGTAGCCGTCTGCTCTGAGGCTCAAAGCCCCGAGACCCAGGGGTCGCAGGTTGCGCCCCGCATCGCGTCGAAGCAGGGGGCGAGGTCACATGTTGCTTCCATCCCTGCTCGCACTATTAGGAGTCGCGATGACTACCCAAATCGCTTCCGCCCCCGGCGCACCGACGAACCTTCGCTGTGAGTACCTGACAGAGCCACTCGCGGTAGCTGCCGCGTCACCGCGCTTGTACTGGATACCCGCCGGGGAAAGCCAATCCGCTTATCAGATCCAGGTTGCTGGAACGCTGGAGGGTCTACTTGGTGGAGAAGCCGATCTCTGGGACTCTGGCAGGGTCGAATCGCAGGAGAGCATTCACATCGAGTACGAGGGCAAGCCGCTCCTTTCGCGCCAGGTGTGCTGGTGGCGGGTCCGGACGTGGGATGCGGCAGGGCGAGAGTCGGGATGGAGCGCTGCCGCCCGCTGGGTGATGGGGCTGCTGCATCCCGGGGACTGGAAGGGACGGTGGGTCATCGAGCCGACTCCGGTGCCGAAGTACGAGCCGCCCAGGAACGGCT
Organism: Fimbriimonadales bacterium; assembly: GCA_045862955.1. Lineage (GTDB taxonomy): Bacteria > Armatimonadota > Fimbriimonadia > Fimbriimonadales > JABRVX01 > JABRVX01. The sequence continues at coordinate 72,675 of BTVI01000011.1, read as the reverse complement.
TTCACACGCGATTGGTCGAGAGCCCGGACACGACGCAGGAAGTCATCGTCGCCCTCGCTCGGGCCGAGCGAGTGGACGGCGTGCGATTGTTTCCTGCGCGGCCGTTCGATTGGCAAGACACGCCCGGCTTTCTCTATCCGGTCAGGTTCCGCATCATGGTCAGTGACGAGGACGAGTTCCAGCGTTCCCTCACCGTTCTGGACGAGACCGGCAGCGACATCCCGAACCCCGGTGATCAGGCGCAGACGTACCGCTTCCCTGCCGTTAGCTGCCGGTACGTGAAGCTGGAAGTGACGCGGCTGGCCGGCAGGAGCCCAAACGAGTATGGGTTCGCGCTGGCCGAGTTGCAGGTGCTGAACGGGGAGACGGTGGTGTCGCAGGGTGCCCAGGTTCGGTCTTCGGAAAGCCTGGAGAATGCGCACTGGAGGCGCGAGTTCTTGGTGGACGGCGTTTTGCACTCACACGGGCCGTTGGGCACCGAACCGATGCCCGCACCGATGTTCCGGCGCCAGGTCAGCCTCGTCTCAGCACCCGTACGCGCGATGGCATACGTGTCGGCTCTGGGCATCTACGAGCTGTTCGTCAACGGCAAGCGCGTGGGCGAACAGGTGCTAGCACCCGAGTGGACGGACTACGAGCAGCGAGTGCAGTATCAGGCTTACGACGTCACGGAGCTGCTGCACGCCGGAGAGAACGCGATCGGTGCCGTGGTAGGAGACGGATGGTATGCCGGGCGGCTCGGACTGGCGGGTGTGGTGCCGGACGGACCGCCCAGACGCATCTACGGCCCGACTCCGGCACTCTACGTCCAGATAGAGATGGAGTACGACGATGGCAAGCGTGACACGCTTGTGACAGACGAGAGTTGGCGCAGCACGCGGGAGGGGCCGTGGCGTGTCACCGACTTGCTGGACGGCGTCACATACGACGCCCGTCGCGAGATGCCTGGTTGGACGGAACCCGGCTTCGACGATTCCGGTTGGAGCCCGGTGGCGTTGGCCCGACCCGATATTCGGATGACTCCGCAGCCGAACGAGCCCATTCGCGTCGCTCAGGAACTCGAGCCTCAGTCGGTCACCCGGCTAGGTCCGGACAGCTTCCTCGTGGACTTCGGGCAGAACCAGACGGGCTGGTGCAGGCTGACGGCGAGCGCGCCGGCCGGCACGCAGGTGACGCTGCGTCACGGCGAGATGAAAGACGAGAGTGGAGGCCTGTACACCACCAACCTGCGGAGCGCGGCTCAAACGGACGTGTACATCTTCCGCGGGGAGGGGCGAGAGGCTTTCGAGCCTCGCTTCACCTATCACGGGTTCCGTTACGTCGAAGTGTCGGGGCTCCCGGAGCCTCCGGAGATCACTGCTTGCGTGGTGCACTCCAACCCTCCGGAGACCCTGGACTTCTCCTGTTCGGACCCACAGTTGAACCGCCTGATGCAGAACGTGCTGTGGACGCAGCGGAGCAACATGTACAGCGTTCCGACCGATTGCCCGCAACGCGACGAGCGGCTGGGCTGGATGGGCGACATCCTTGCCTTCGCCGAGACCGCGATGTTCAACATGGACATGGCGGCATTCTTCACCAAGTGGCTGAGGGACGTGCGGGAGGCGCAAGCGCAGGATGGTCGGTTCGGAGACGTTTCGCCCCACCCTTATGATCCCGATGCGCGCTTCTCGGGAGCTCCGGCGTGGGCTGATGCCGGGGTATTCGTGCCTTGGAGTGCCTACGTCCGTTACGGCGACAAGCGGCTGCTCGCCGAGCAGTACGATGCCGCGAAGAAGTGGGTGGAGTTCGTGCACTCCAAGAACCCGGACGGCATCTGGCGGAACGTCCGCGGCAACGATTACGGCGACTGGCTCAACTCGGACACTCTCGTGCTGCCGGATATGCCGAAGGTGACGGGCGAAATGCCGAAAGAGGCATTCGCTACCGCCTTCCTCGCACAGAGCACACGCATTCTAGGCAAGATGGCAGGCGCGCTCGGGAAGCCGGACGAAGAAATACGGTACGAGGCCGCCTGGCGCAAAGTGCGCGACGCCTTCGTACAGCACTACGTGCAGCCGGACGGGAAGATCCTCGGCGACACACAAGCTGGCTATGCGATCGCTTTGGAGTTCGACCTGCTGCCCGAGCACCTGCAGCCCAAAGCCGTAGAGCACCTGCTGGCGGCTATCGAGGCGTACGGCGGACACCTTTCGACCGGCTTTCACACGACGCGTTGCCTGATGAGGCAACTGGTCGCTCGAGGGCATGCCGATGTCGCGTACAAGCTGCTGGACAACCGCACGCCGCCTTCTTGGCGCTACCCCATAGAGCAGGGTGCGACGACAATCTGGGAGCGTTGGGATGGATACGTTGCCGGCCGCGGATTCCAGAACCCGGGCATGAACTCGTTCAGCCATTACGCCTTCGGATGCATCGGAGAGTGGCTCGTCGAGATGGTGGCGGGTATTCGGCCTTTGGAGGATGGCGACGCGATGAGGCGGTTCGAGATTCGGCCGGTGCCGGGGGGCTCGCTCACGACGGCGACGGCGGAATACCGGTCGATCCGCGGGCCGATTCGAGTGAGCTGGAGCCTGGTCAACGGCCAGTTCGGGATGCGGGTGACCGTGCCGTCGGGGTGCGAGGCGACGGTGTACGTACCGACGACCGACCCCGGGAGTGCGCGCCTCGCGGGACACCCCCTCAGCGAGGCGGCGGGTGTGGAGGCTCTCGCGCCCGTCGCCGGCGCTGCGGTGTGCAAGGTGAAGGCTGGGGAGTACACGTTCACGGCGACGAGGTAGAGCCTGGTGTCGTGGCGCCACCAAGGCACCCGCGGGTTCACGCAGGGGGCGCAGAGCGGTCGCTAAGACCGCAGAGGAGAGGCCTACGTAACTACCGGAACCCCCGCGGTATCGCACTCCTACGCGAAGGAGAGGCCTGCCCCGTTCTTCGGCAGCGCCACTCCGCTAAGCTGCCGAAGAACGGCCAGTGGCCCGGCGCGGTCCCTAGCTTGTCGGCGGGCGCAAGCCTCATGGTCCACATCCGCCAACTTCCAGCTACCGAGCACACTCTCTAGAGTCTAGGGACCGTGCCGTGGGATAGGACTCGGCCCAAGCTCGACGCCGCTTGGAGCCTACCTCCCAGGTCCCGTGCCGCCCTGTTGGTCGGGGGGGCGGTAGCCGCCGACCGAGGGGCGATTCGGTTGGCCGGGGACACCGCCTGCCGGCCGGGGCGGGCCTGGCGGCTGGGCCTGCTGGGATTGCTGCTGTCCGGGTTGGTCGCCACCGGCCTGCAGCAGCCGCATAAACTCGCCCGGGTCTTTCGACTTCGCGTACCCGTCCTCCTGAGTAACGAGACCTGCCCGAACCAGCTTGGCGATGCTCTGATCCAGCGTCTGCATTCCCTGGCGTGCGCCGGTCTGGATGATGGAGCCGATCTGAAAGCTCTTGTTTTCGCGGATCAGGTTGCGCACGGCGGGGGTGGCGACCAGGGTCTCGAATGCGGCGATTCTCCCCTTCCCGTCGGCGCGTTTCACCAGGGTCTGCGAGATGACGCCGACCAGGTTGACCGATAGCTGCATACGGACCTGCTGCTGCTGGTGCATTGGGAACACGTCGATCACGCGGTCCACGGTCTGCACGGCGTCCACCGTGTGAAGGGTGCCGAATACGAGGTGTCCTGTCTCGGCAGCGGTGATGGCGAGGTGGATGGTTTCCAAGTCTCTCATCTCGCCCACGAGGATGACGTCCGGGTCTTGACGGAGCACGAACTTCAGTGCATTCGCGAAGGACTTGGTATCGTTGCCCACCTCTCGCTGGTTGATGTGCGACATGACATCCTCGTGGACGAACTCGATGGGGTCCTCGACGGTAACGATATGTTGAGCCTGGGTCTGGTTGATGAGGTTGATCATCGCGGCTTGCGTCGTGGACTTTCCCGAGCCCGCAGGCCCGGTCACCAGAACAAATCCACGCGGCCGGGTAGCGAAGTACTCGCAGACCTTGGGAGCGTGAATCTCCTCGAGCGTTTGGATGCGGAGCGGAATGACACGAAAGGCGGCCTGAATGCGATTGCGCTGCTGGTAGATATTGCCTCGGAATCGCGCGAGTCCTGGGATCTCGTGCGCGAAGTCCAACTCCAGATCGTGTTCGAACTGCAACCACTGATGCTCCGTCAAGATGGCTCGAAGCATCTCCGTGTGCTCTTCCGACGTGTAGATCTTGTCGCCAACCGGGTACAGGTCGCCATAGATGCGCACGTAGGGAGTCGAATCGGCCTTCAGATGGAGGTCGGAGGCGTCGTGCTCGACCGTGTAGCGTAGCAGGTCGTCAACTGACTGCACCGGGGGCCTCCTTTACGATTCCCATCGTAGACGCACGTTTGATGAACTCCTGCGGGAATGACGACTTCGAGAGTGCGACCTCGTAGTCCACCAGACCCTCCTTGACCAGCTTCAGCAGTGCGCTGTCCAGCGTCTGCATTCCGTGCTCGGAGCCGGTCTGGATGTCGAGATAGAGCTGCGGGGTCTTGCCGTCTCGTATCAGTGAGCGAATGGCCTGCGTGGCCACCATAACCTCGAACGCAGCCACTCGTCCGGCGATGTCCTTGCGAGGCAGCAGAGCTTGCGACAGGATGGCTTGAATGGTCACCGCGAGCTGTGTTCTGATCTGCTCCTGCTGTTCTGGGTTGAACACGTCCACGATACGGTCTATCGTCTGCGCCGCATCCACGGTGTGCAGGGTGGAGAACACGAGGTGGCCGGTTTCCGCAGCGGTGATGGCCAGTGAGATGGTTTCCAAGTCGCGCATCTCGCCGAGCAGGATGACATCCGGGTTCTGACGCATGACGTGGCGCAAGGCATCCGGGAAGGAGTGGGTGTCCACGTGGGCCTCGCGCTGGTTGATGATGCTCATCTTGTCCTCGTGCCAGTACTCGATGGGGTCCTCGATGGTCATCACGTGACAGCGCCGATGTGTGTTGATGTAATCGATGATCGCCGCTAGCGAAGTAGACTTGCCGCATCCAGTCGGGCCGGTAACCAGTACGAGGCCTCGCGGCAGCATCGCGATTTTCTTCGTCACCTCTGGCAGCATCAGCTCGTCAATCGTGCGAATTCGGAATGGGATGACGCGGAATACTGCGCCCGGCCTCCCTCGCTGCCAGAACATGTTGACGCGGAAGCGGGCAACGCCTTTGACTTCGTACGAGAGATCTAGCTCGCGAAAGTCCTCGTATCGCCGCTGGCGCTCGTCATTCAGGATGCTGTACAAGAACTCCTGGGTCTCGGTGTCAGACAACGCAGGATAGTCCGTGATCGTGAGCTGTCCATGAATGCGCATCACAGGGCGCTTCCCGGCCTTGATGTGCAGGTCGCTCGCGTCCCGCGCCACGAGGTCGCGCAGCATGTCGTCTATGTGAACCGGCAAGGTGGTACCTCCGCTTCTTGGTTCACCGTCGGAACGGATCTTCCTTCAGGCCGAGGCTCTATGCAGCAGGTCGTGAGGCTTCCTCGGGCCTCACCTGGCCGATGGGGATCACCACTGCACTGTCTTGGACGGTCAGCAGCTCCTCGTAAAGGTCCTCGACGACTGCCGTCTGCTTCGTCAGATCGTGATCGCGCTCGATGGCGGCGCGACCTGCTTGCCCCATCGCCTCCCAGGAATGCGAGCGCTCCATCGAGAGCAGCATGGCCTCGGCCAGCGCCGATGGGTCGCGTTCGTCCACCAGGTACCCACTGACTCCGTCTTGCACGAGTTCCGGGATGCCCGAATGCCTGGTAGCGATGACGGGCAGGCCCCGGGCCATCGCCTCCATCAACGTGGCCGGAATGCCCTCCCGGTCCCCGTCGGGCGCAGTTACGCTCGGCTGCACGTAGATGTGGGCTGTCTCGAGCACCCTCCTTATCTCATGGGGGCGCAGCGCTCCGGTGAGCACTACCTTGCCCCACAGGCGATGCTGCTCGATGCATCGCTCGATCCTCGGGCGCATCGGTCCATCTCCCACGATCACGAGTTCGGCGTCCGAGCGCACGGTCGCTACCTTACCGAATGCTTCGATGAGATAGGGGATGCCCTTCTTCGGTCGCAGTCCAGCGATGCAGGCGAAACGGGTGCGGCGCGGATTGGGTGTCGGGGGTCGAAACTCCCTGTCGGCTAGGTCTATGCCCACGCGCACCGTTCTGACCTTGTCCGGAGGACAGCCTAGGGAAATGATTTCCCCTCGCATGTGTTCGGAGACGGCAGTGACCATCGCTGCCTTCGAAAACAGCCGGCGCAGCATCCAGCGAGCGAGCCCCGAGAATGTTCGCGGGAAGCGGTAGACGTCGTGCCCGTGGCAGGACACCAGCATCGGCACGTCTGCCGCCTCGGCTGCGGGTGAATAGAAGATGGCATCGGTGGCGAAGTGCGCGTGGACTAGGCGGACGTCGCGACAAAGGAACTCCAGGCAGAGCCAATCCCGGACTGCGGGGGACATGAGGCGACCTCGCGTGAGCGCCTGGAGTGGACTCCCGCTTGCTGCCGGCGGCATGAAAACGGGATAAGGGTACTCGGCCCCGACCCGCACCTGCTGAGCGAAGACGATGGAGGGGTGCCGGCGCAGCGATCGCACGTGCCTGTCTATCGCCGTCTCGGTCTCGGACAGCCAGAATCGCTTGCACTGCGCGACGCAACCTTTCATCCTTGCAGCCTCCCCTTCGGTTCCGCCTCGATCGGGTCTCGGGGCGGATATCCCTTAGGATTATCGGCGGCGCACCGGAGGAAGGCGTGCTATACTCCGCTTCGTGCTTGGGTTAGAGCGACCCGCCCCGAGTATCGAGTGCTTCTGGGGATCCGAGACGCTAGCCTCGCTTCGAGACGAGTGGTGCGACCTGCAGGAACGAGGTGGCGCACGCACTTTTTTCCAGACGTGGGAATGGAACTCGACGTGGTGGCGGCACTTCGGGTCCGGTAGCCCATTGGCTTTGAGGGTCAGGGAAGGCCACTCTACGATCGGCATTGCACCCGGATTCGTCGGCAAGTCACCGGGGCGTCCGTTCCGTTGGATCGGGTCTGGGAACTCTGATTACTTGGGAGTTATCGCCTTGCCTGGTCATTCCGCCGCGGTCGCCGATCTCGTAGCGCGGCAGCTCGAACAGACTCCGGCAGCCTACCTGGACCTACGGCAGATCCCCGACGGCAGTCCTATCCATGTGCGTTATGCGGAGCACTGCACTCCCGATGCGCGAGCCGTGCGCCTACAGCTGCCGAGGAGCTGGGACCAGTACATCCGGATGCTGTCCGCCAAGATGCGCTCGAACCTGAAGCGGGGTCATCGCGATCTGGCTGCGATCGGCGGAAGAATCAGGCTACTCGGCCGAGTCGAGGTCGAAGAGGGAATGAGAACCTTGTTCGCCCTGCATTCCAGCCGGTGGCACAGGCGCGGGTTGCCTGGTTCGTTTGCCAGCCGGAGGGCGCGCGCCTTTCACCTCGACTGGTCGCGACAAGCGGCCGAGCGCGGGTGGCTTAGGCTATATGCTCTGGAGGCTTCGGGGCGAACGATCGCGATGCTCTACGGGGTGCAGTACGGTCAGACCTTTGCGTATTACCAGGCAGGGTTCGACACCGAGTTCCGGCGGCTGAGCCCGGGCGCCCTGCTCGTCGGCCAGGCGATTCGGGACGCCATCGAGGACGGCTGCGAATGGTTCGACTTCCTCCGAGGGGAGGAGAAGTACAAGAGCAGGTGGAAAGCTGAGCACACCGAGATGCACTGGCGGCTGCTGATGCCGCTCCGAGGTTGGCTCGGCCACGCGGAGTGTGGACTGCAGCGACGGTTGCATGATGTGGAGAGGCGTCTGAAAGGGCGTTTCGAAGGGGGAAGCCTTTTTGCGAAGCCAGAATAGCCAGCGAGAACTTCGGGGGGCGGTGCGTCTCGTGAAGCTTGCCGTGCTCGGCCTCCTTGCGGGAGTGGGGATCACTTCGAGCTGCAAGAGCACCGCGCTGATGTCCAAGAGCGAGGAGATTCGCATCGGACAGCAAGCATCCCAAGAGGTCGAGAAGGAGTACAAACTCTCACCGAACCCGGCGGATCAGGCCCTCGTGCAGGAGATAGGGCAACGCATTCTTGCTAGCAACAAAGTCGAGCAGTACCCGTACACGTTCAAAGTTCTCGACTCCAAGGAAGTGAATGCGTTCTCCCTGCCGGGTGGGCCCGTATACCTGTTCAAGGGGTTGCTCGACCTGTCGGAAGGTGATGCGGACGAAGTCGCGTCTGTTGTCGCCCATGAGATCGCACACATTCACGCGCGGCACATAGCGAAGATGTACACACAGGGTTTTTGGCTCGACCTGATCATCGGGCTCGGAACCAAAGGCACCGCACAGGATGTCGCGCAGATCGGAGCTCTCCTCGGCCAGCTTCACTTCAGTCGAGAGGACGAGTACGAGGCCGACCGCCTGGCCATTCGGTACCTATATAACGCTGGGTACGACCCCAACGGGCTTACTCGCTTCTTCGGCAAACTGCAACGGAAAGAAAAGGGCGGCACATCGGACCTCGACAAGATACTGCGGACCCACCCTCTAACGAAAGATCGGATTCGCAAGGCAAACGAGGAAATCGCAAAGCAACAGGGAGCCGGCCCGAAGACATGAGGGTCGCGTGCATCGTACCGGCTTTCAACGAGGCCGGTCGCATCAGCCAGGTGCTGGAAGCTGTTGCAGCGTGTCCTCTGGTCTCTGAGATCATCGTCGTGGACGATGGTTCGTCGGATGGCACAGCGAGCGCCGCGATGCGTCACCCGAATGTCCGGGTGTACAGGCTGCCTCACAATGTGGGCAAGGGCGCGGCGATGCGAGCCGGCGCGCTCGTGACATCGGCCGATGTGTTGCTCTTTCTCGACGCCGACCTTCGCAATCTTGCGCCCCGCCATGTAGACGTGCTGCTCCAACCCGTGCTTAGCGGTGAGGCGGCTATGTGCATCGGACGCTTTTGCGGCGGTAGGTTTCTTACCGACCTAGCGCAACGCGTCTCGCCGAACATCAGCGGACAGAGGGCGATTCGCCGCAGCCTTTTCCTCGAGGTTCCGAAGCTCGACTGCTCGAGGATGGATGTGGAGGTTCGCATCAATCGGTATGCGAGGCGCAAGCGGTGGCCCGTCCGACGCGTTCCGTTACGCGGAGTGACTCACCCGATGAAGGAGGAGAAGCTGGGTCTTTTTCGGGGCGCGCTGGAGCGCGCGCGCATGTATCGAGAGATTCTTCGCACAGTTCTCCTCGAGCGAAATGGTCTCGAGGCCTCATCCCCTCCCGACCTCGCGACGATCAGTCTTGCCAACCCCGAGCCCGAGGGGGCGGAGAGCGATCCGGGTACGAAGCTCCCGACCGGTTCCTAGCCCGGCAGGGCGGCTGTCGGCGGCACTACACCGATTAGGCCAAGGGTTCGCGGATTGCGGTCTCTGCGAAATACTTAGCATGGATAAATATCCGAAGTTTTGTCCTGAGGCTCCGATTTTTGACCGATTGGCCTAGATTTGCCCGAAGACTATCCGAAAGTGCCTTGACACATGCCACAACCCTGTGATACCATGTCGCTGTAAACCCGGTCTCCACCTCACCATATAACCCCCTGTGGGAGAAGCGGTCTCCCCCGCACCGCTTCTCCCCACCCATTTTGTGGGTAGCCATCTCGCAGTCGGAGACAAAGAGGAATCATGGCGGTAGGCGGAGAACACTGACGTGAGATCCGCAAGCTCTGGCCCGACGAACCGATTGTCGCCGTGGCGAGGGAGCAATGTCGTAGGAGGACAGCGATGGGTATCACGAGGCCGGTTCTGGCCGCAGTTGCGACTGTGGGAATCGCAGCGGCGCTGCCGTGGTTCGGATTGGCGAACTTCACGAAGAAGGGAGAGCAGGAAGCAGCCAGCGACTGCGTTTCCTGCCACCTGAAGGTGACCCCTCAGATCGTGGCGGAATGGAAGCTGAGCAAGCATAGTCAGAACGACGTGGATTGCTCGGTGTGCCACGGCGATGAGCACAAGTCCGCGGCTGACGTAGCGAAGGTGAAGATTCCGACGCCGGACACCTGCAACGACTGCCACGAGGAGCAGGTCGAGCAGTTCAAGAGCGGCAAGCATGCGAAGGCATGGGTTGCGATGAAGGCGATGCCGACGATCCACTATCAGCCGATGGCACTGACCATCGGGATGGCTGGATGCGGCGGCTGCCACAAGATCGGCCTCAAGTCGGAGGAAGAAATCAAGCAGATCAAAGGCGGCGCTAATCACTTCGGCGTGGCCTCGTGCGACTCGTGCCATACGCGTCACGCATTCTCGCTGGCCGAGGCGCGGCAGCCTCAGGCCTGCCAGACCTGCCACATGGGCTTCGACCATCCACACTGGGAGATGTACTCCTCGTCGAAGCACGGTGTTCGGGCCCTGTTGAAGCAGAACGGGGTTCTGCCTGAGGGCACAGCGGCCCCGACCTGCCAGACGTGCCACATGCAGGACGGGCACCACGGCGTCCGCACCGCCTGGGGATTCCTCGCGGTTCGACTGCCCATGCCAGAGGACAAGCAGTGGGCCGCCGACCGGCTGACGATCCTTCAGGGACTCGGCGTACTGGACCCCGACGGCAAACCGACGGCGAGGCTCGAAGCCGTAAAGGCCGCGGATGTTGCCCGCCTGACCCAAGAGGACTGGCAGAAAGAGCGGGACAAGATGCTGAAGACTTGCAACCAGTGCCACTCGGCGAACTTCGCGGGTCACGTGCTGGAGAAGGGTGACGAGATGATCAAGGAGGCCGACCATCTCATGGCGGAGGCCATTCGGATCGTCGCTGGCCTCTACGCCGACGGCACTCTTCAGAAGCCCGAAGGCTACGGAGCTGCATTCCCCGACCTGCTGACGTTCCACGATGCGCCGACGAAGATCGAGCAGAAGCTATTCGTGATGTTCCTCGAGCATCGGATGCGCACTTTCCAGGGCACGTTCCATGCTAACCCGGACTACGCGCTGTGGTATGGGTGGAGCGAGATGAAGCGTGACCTGACGGAGATCAAGTCGCTGGCCGAGGAGATGCGTAGGGCGAAAAAGGCGAACTAGACGTCAGGGCTTGCCACATCGTCAACCAGCAGCCCCTGCAGCGCCTTCCCGGCTGCCTGCTGCGCATGGAATTAGACAGGATCGGGAGGAAAGGCATCAGCTGCTAGCAACAAGGTGATTACCCGGAGGTCGGACTCTGCGTGCTCGAGCCAACGGGTCACCGGCTCAGGGAGACACATAGCCCGCGACTCCCTCTATCTCGGCTTGGCGAACGACTGACCCCAGGTCCTCCCGCGCTCTGCGGATCTCCGCCGGGGTTTTGACTATTAGGGCGACGGAGAACGTACGGCCGGGTAGAGCGCGAGGCGCCTGGCGCTGGCGCTCCCAGTAGGGCGGTCCGATTCGACCTCGGCAAGCACGTCAGAGTCGCTGTCCGGCCGTGATCCGCCACGGACGTGGCTCCCAAACAGCATCACACGTCGCACGGTGAACTGAGACCTCAGGGCGCACACGATTCTCTCGACCACCGAAGGATCCACATCCATCCGCCTCATCGTACCCACACCGAGCATGTTATGACGATATCCCGTGTCACCCGCGCCGTGCTCAGAGCTGAATGCATTGCATCGCGCTCGTCGTGGCCCTAGGCTTGCCTTGCCTTTGGCAATCTCCTGTAGCTACAATGCCGAGGCCACGCAGGCCGGTGGAAGAGTGCCACGCGATCCCTCTATTCGAAAGGTGTTAGTGATCGGCTCCGGTCCGATCGTCATTGGGCAGGCCGCCGAGTTCGATTACGCAGGTAGCCAGGCCTGCCGCTCGCTTCGTGAAGAGGGCGTGTCGGTCGTATTGGTCAACTCCAACCCCGCTACCATCATGACCGACGTCGAGATGGCGGACCGGGTGTACATCGAACCTCTCACCCCAGAGTTTCTGGAAAGGATCATCGCCGAGGAACGACCGGACTCGCTCCTCCCGTCGCTGGGCGGGCAGACCGGCCTGAACCTCGCCGCGCAGCTTGCCGACGCCGGCATCACCGACCGGTACGGAGTGCGACTCCTCGGCACCCCTCTCGATGCTATCCATCGGGCCGAAGACCGGGAGCTGTTCCGTGAGACGATGCGGAAGATCAACGAGCCGGTACCCGAGAGTTGGATCGTAGAGAGCATGGACGAGCTGAAGAAGCTCTCCCAGTTCGCCCCATACCCCTGTATTATTCGGCCCGCGTATACGCTCGGCGGGACGGGCGGAGGGGTAGCCGAGAGCCCGGAGGAGTTGTTAGAAATCGGTGCGCGGGGTCTCGCTCTCTCAATGCGCAACCAGATTCTGGTGGAGCGCAGCTTGCTCGGGTGGAAGGAACTCGAGTACGAGGTGATGCGCGACGGGGCTGACAACTGCCTCACCGTGTGCAACATGGAGAATCTGGACCCGATGGGGGTGCACACGGGAGACAGCATCGTCGTTGCTCCCAGCCAGACGCTCTCCGACATCGAGTACCAGCTTCTTCGCAGCGCTGCTCTCCGCATCATTCGCGCCCTGGGCATCGAAGGCGGCTGTAACGTGCAGTTTGCCGTCAGCCCGAGCGGCTTCGATTACTACGTGATCGAGGTGAATCCGCGCGTTTCACGCTCGTCCGCCCTGGCGAGCAAGGCGACCGGCTATCCGATTGCGCGCGTCTCCGCAAAGATCGCGGTTGGCCTTCGCCTGGACGAGATACCGAACGCTGTGACGCAGAGGACAAAAGCGTTCTTCGAGCCGGCTCTGGACTACTGCGTGGTGAAGATCCCGAGATGGCCCTTCGATAAGTTCGGGCATGGCGACCGCCGGCTGGGCACGCAGATGAAAGCCACAGGCGAAGTGATGGCCATCGGGCGCACCTTCGAGGCTGCGCTAATGAAGGCGCTTCGCAGCCTGGAGTTGGGCACGGACGGGCTGAGCTACCCTGCGCTACAGCGTCTCCCCGATGACGAGCTGCACGAGGCTGCGAAGACGCCGACCGACGAGAGGCTTTGGGCCGTCATCGAGTGCCTGCGCCGCGGTAACGAGGTGGAGTACCTGGCTGGGTTGACCAGCATCGATCGTTGGTTTCTTAGCAAACTGCGCCACTTGGTGGAGACCGAGCGTTACCTGTGCGGCAACGGGAAGACCGTACTAAGCGACCCTCTGGAACTGCGCCGTATCAAGCGCTTGGGCTTCTCCGATCGGACGATTGGGTTAGCGGCAGGGTGTACCGAGTTGGAGGCCCGCGCGGCGAGGCTGGAGCAAGGAGTGGCACCCGCGTTCAAGATGGTGGACACGTGTGCCGCCGAGTTCGAAGCGGCAACTCCGTATTACTACGCCTCTTACTGGGGCGAGAGCGACGACACGCCACCGCGCGACGGGTCAGCGGTGCTCGTATTGGGATCGGGCCCGATACGGATCGGACAAGGAGTGGAGTTCGACTACTGCAGCGTACACGCTGTGGAGGCCCTGCGGGAGATGGGCCGCCGGGCGGTTATCATCAACAGCAACCCAGAGACGGTTAGCACCGACTTCGATATCTCCGACGCCCTCTACTTCGACCCGATCACGCTCGAGGACGTGCTGAATCTGGTGGACCACGAGAAGCCAGAGGGCGTGATCGTGCAATTCGGCGGGCAGACCGCCGTCAACCTGGCAAGGCCGTTGGCCGAGGCCGGAGTGCGCATTCTCGGTACGCCTGCCGATGTGATGGACGCGACCGAGGACCGTGACCAGTTCGAGCGCCTTCTGTCTCGCTTGGGCCTTCCCAAACCGCCTGGCAAGGGCGTGCTGACAGTTGACGATGCGATGAAGGTGGCTCAGGAGATCGGCTATCCGGTACTGGTACGCCCGTCGTTCGTCCTCGGCGGCCGCGCGATGACCGTGGTGTATGACGAGGCGGAGATGGAGTCGGTGTGGATGAGCGCGGCTGCAGCTTCGTCCGAGGCGCCGGTACTGGTTGACAAGTTCATCCACGGTCGAGAGGCCGAGGTGGACCTGGTGTGTGATGGTGAGAGGGTGATCCTATCCGGCATCATGGAGCACATCGAGGCGGCGGGAATTCACTCGGGCGATAGCATGGCTTCGTTCCCGCCCATCTCGTTGTCGTCAGAGGTTCAGGATCGCATCCGGGATAGTGCGATGCGAATCGCGCTGGAACTCGGCGTGCGTGGGATGCTGAACATCCAGTTTCTGATAGCCGACGAGGTGCCGTTCGTGCTGGAGGTGAACCCACGGGCCAGCCGGACGGTTCCCTACATCAGCAAGGTGACAGGGGTCCCGCTCGTTCGGTTGGCTGTGCACGTGATGCTGGGAGAGAAGCTGCCAGAGGCCCCGCCGATGCCAACGCGGGTTTTCGCGGTGAAGGCGCCGGTATTCAGCTTCCAGAAGCTGACGAAGGTGGAACCTATGCTGGGGCCGGAGATGAAATCTACCGGCGAGATTATGGGAGTGGACGGCGACTACCCCTCTGCGTTGGCCAAAGCCATCGAGGCTGCAGGGCTATACCCTAGACGAGATGGGCTAGCTCTCTTGACGGTGGCGGATCGAGACAAGCCGCGAGCAGTCGCAATTGCTCGAAGGTTGGCTGCCGTGGGCTTCGGGCTGGCTGCAACGCACGGCACGTTCGTAGCGCTGCGTGAGGCGGGGCTGGCCGCCGAGCGTGTTACGCGGATGGGTGAGGGGTCACCCGACGTCATGGATCTGATTCGGGGCGGGAGAGTGGCGCTGGTGATCAATACCGCTTCAACGGACCGGGCCGTGGAGAAGCAGGCACGGCTATTGCGCAGAGCGTCGGTGGAGCATGGGGTCCCGTGCTTGACATCGCTGGACACCGCAGAGGCGCTGGTGCTAACGCTCGAGGCCGAGTGCAGGCCTACCAGGGTGAGCTGTCGGGCACTGAACGACTATGTTTCCGCAGGAGGTCCCGGTAGTGACTGAAGACGGATTTCGATGGCAGGCATCCTGGATATGGTCGGATCACGAAGAGCCACAGTGGAACCAGTGGCTCTGCTTTCGTAAGAGCTTCGACTTACAGAATTCCTATCCGGATGCGAAGCTGAGGATCACGGCGGACTCCAGATATCGCGTCTGGCTGAACGGCAGGCTCTTGGGCCAGGGTCCTGTTAGGTCCTGGCCAGACGACTACCGCTACGACACTTACGATGTGGGCCATCTTCTTCACGCTGGCCGAAACGCGATCGCCGTGTTAGTGCACGAGTTCGGCGTGGGGAACTTCCAGTACATTCCTAGTCGAGGTGGTCTACTGGCGCAGATCGATGCGCCGGACGCTAC
Source organism: Fimbriimonadales bacterium (assembly GCA_045862955.1). Lineage (GTDB taxonomy): Bacteria > Armatimonadota > Fimbriimonadia > Fimbriimonadales > JABRVX01 > JABRVX01. The sequence continues at coordinate 57,389 of BTVI01000011.1, read as the reverse complement.
GATACTGGCATCCGACCAGACGTGGCGCGTTCGGGAGTTTGCCGCCTACTCCCGCGAGACGCTAAGAATAAGCTGCCAGCAGGGGTGGGCCGAGGCGTATGATGCAGCTCTCGCTCCCGAGGGTTGGACCACCGCCGAGTACGATCACTCGTTTTGGGACCGTGCCACTCTCATCGGCCCCGTAGGGACCCCTCCCTGGACCCGGCTCTCGCCGAGAGATGTTCCCTTCCTCACGGACGAGGTGCTATCACCCATCGCGGTGCGGGAAGTGCGGATTGTACGTGCGCCCCGGACGGTGTGGTCGGTCTCGCTGCGTCGCAACCTACTTCCCGGCTATCGTGGCTCGGATCTGCGTGAGATCTCTGGTCTGCTGGTGACGGTGGCCGAGTCGACAAGCGGTCAACCCATCGAGTTGGAGCTGCGCGGAGTGGGCTCGGAGCCCGGCGCACTCACTGTGAATGGTGAGCCATTGAAAGAGGTCCCATCGCGGCTGCCCGCGTGGGCGGGTTCGCGAAGGTACCGGGCACCCCTAGCTCACGGGCCGAACCTCTTCATTTGGGTGCTCTCGGGGGTTCATCACGAGTGGCGGACACAGGCAGTGCTGGAGGCGGGCCGTTCGATGGGAGTACGGGCACCGAACATGCCTGGCGCAGAGTTCGTGACGATCACTCTGCCACGAACGGACCCCAAATTCGACAAACTCCTGCGATGCAGGAACGTCGAAGACTTCGACGCGGTAGCCGCACCGATGATACAAGCAGTGACGGCGCTCGATGTGCACCACAACTGCGTGACTGCAGATGTGGCCTATGCCGAAGAAGTGCGAGCGCTAGACCGCTCGGTCCACGAAGGGCTAACAAAGGGAGTTGGGACCACCATCGAACCATCTGGTGGTGGGGACACCGAGATCGTTCTGGAGTTCGAGAAGCTAACGATCGGTTACTGGGAGATTGACGTCGAAGCCGAGGAGGGTACGACCATTGACATCCTCGGCTTCGAGGCGTACCAGGAGGGGATTCGAGACCTGCCGTGGGACATGGAGAATACGCTACGGTACCGGTGTCGTGGCGGCAGACAGACCTTCCGCTCGTTCGTTCGGCATGGTGCTAGGTACCTGATCGTAACAGTGAGAGACCATTCGCAGCCCGTGAAGCTGCATGCTGTCCGGATCATCGAGGCCACCTACCCCGTCGAGCCGGTGGGCGCGTTCCAGTGTAGCGACGACACGCTCAATCGAGTTTGGGAGATGTGCGCACACACCACGCGCGTCTGCATGGAGGATACCTTCACCGACTGCCCCACGTACGAGCAGACTTTTTGGGTGGGTGACAGCCGTCCCGAGGCACTCGCAGCCTATTACTGCTTCGGTGCGTATGATCTAGCCGCGCGGTGCCTGCGACTCGCGGCGCGATCGCTCAAACGCTCGAAGCTCGTGGAGTCGCAGTGCCCGAGCGCGTGGCAGGACATCATCCCCAACTGGTCCTTCCTATGGGCGCTGGCATGTGAAGACTACTACATGCACACGGGCGATCGCGATCTCATTCGAGAGCTACTGCCTGCTCTCGTCAAGCAGGCAAGTAATGCAAGGACCATGCTGAACGCCGAGGGGCTGTTCGCCATCAAAGCGTGGAACCTGACCGACTGGGCACCGATGGACCAGCCGAACGAGGGGGTGGTGACGCCCCAGAACCTACTCTTGGCCGGCTCGTGGCGGAGCCTGTCGCGACTGCTGAGAACCTTCGGTGACGAATCCGCAGCGGCACAGTGGGACGGCGCCGCCGACGCATTGATCGACGCGATCATATCCAACCTCTGGTCGGAGGAGAAGCGTGCCTATGTAGACTGCCTCAAGCCAGATGGCTCGCTGAGTGACGTGGTGAGTCAGCAGACGCAGATCCTGGCCCTGCGATACCGCGCGGCACGAAAAGATCGGGCAATCGTGTTGCACGACGCCCTGACCAATCCCCCGGACGGGATGGTGCGTGTCGGCACGCCGTTCTTCGCCTTCTTCTGGCTCGAGATGCTGGCCGAGATGGGCTGGACAGAGGACATGCTGAACGTCATCCGCGACAAGTGGGGCTTCATGCTAGACCGTGGCGCCACGACCTGTTGGGAGGTGTTTCCGTCTTTCTTCGACAGCGGCAGGTGGACCCGGAGCCACTGCCACGCGTGGGGTGCGGGTCCGGCGTACTTCCTAGGCACCCAGGTGCTCGGCGTACGCCCGCTGGAGCCGGGCTTTACGCGGGCATCGATCGCGCCATCACCGGGAGGCCTGTCATGGGCCGAGGGCCGCGTTCCCACTCCTCACGGCCCCATCGGTGTTCGGTGGAGCGTGGCGGAGGACGGCATGGAGTTAGAGGCGGAGCTACCCGAAGGAGTAGTCGGCGTGCTGGAGGCGCCTCCTGGGTACCGGCTGGGCAGCCAGCCCGGCGAGTTGGGGGCGGGCAAGCACGCCCTGCGGCTGCCGCGAGCCGAGCCCTAGGGGCCGCCAGGCGAGCGGCCTCTGGGTATACTGCTCCCGCTCCATGTTCGAATCGCTTACCCAGAAGCTAGGTGGCATCTTCGGCCGGTTGCGCGGTCGGGGTCGCCTCACGGAGAAGGACGTAACGGACGCTCTCCGTGAGGTGCGCGTTGCGCTGCTCGAAGCGGACGTCAACTATAAAGTAGTCAAGGACTTCGTGCAGGCCGTTCGAGAGAAAGCGGTCGGGGAGCGGGTGTGGGAGGCGCTGCAGCCCGACGAGCAGGTGGTGAAGATCGTTCGCGATCACCTGGTGGAGCTGCTAGGTGGCGAGCCCGTAGAGATCAACTGGAACCCGAACGGAACGACCGTGTTCCTGCTATGCGGGCTGCAGGGCTCGGGGAAGACCACCACTGCAGCCAAGATGGTGCGCTGGCTTCAAGGTCTCGGAAAGACCGCAATGCTCGCGGCGTGCGACCTACAGCGTCCGGCTGCGGTGAAACAACTTCGAGTCTTGGGAGAGCAAGTAGGTGCACCGGTGTTCGCTCCGGAGGGGCTAGCGGACCCGGTGCGGGTGGCGAAGGATGCCCTGGCGGCGTGCTCGGATGCCTCCAACGCTAGCGGCAGAGGCATTTCGGCGCTGATCCTCGATACCGCCGGGCGGCTGCAGATTGATGATGACCTGATGGCCGAGGTCGCCGAAGTGAAGCGTGCAACGGCTGCCCACGAGACGCTGCTGGTGGTGGACGGAAGCGCGGGTCAAGAGTCCGTCAACGTGGCGAAGGCGTTCCACGAGCGGCTGGGGCTGGATGGCGTGATCCTTACGAAGATGGACGGAGATGCGCGCGGCGGTGCAGCGCTGAGCATCCGCGCCGTGTGCGGAAAGCCCATCCGCTTCGTGGGCACGGGCGAGAAGACGGACGCACTGGAGCCCTTCTACCCGGATCGGGCGGCGAGCCGCATTCTGGGGATGGGCGACGTGCTCTCGCTCATCGAGAAGGCTGAGCAGGCCATCTCGCAGGAACAAGCGATGCAGATGGAAGCCAAGCTGCGCACGAGTCAGCTTAGCTTCGAAGACTTGCTGCAGCAGCTTCAGATGGTGAAGAAGTTGGGCCCGCTGGAGAAACTGGTGGATCTCGTGCCTGGCATGAGTCAGGTTCGAGGTGCGAAGGAAGCGCTGCAAGGTAAGACGATGTCGCGGGTGGAAGCGATTATCCTCTCCATGACCCCAGAGGAGCGCCGAAACCCAGAGATCCTGAACGGGTCGAGAAAGCGCCGCATCGCTGCGGGAAGCGGCGTGCGGCTGGAAGATGTCAACGCGCTGATCATGCAGTTGCATGATATGCGCCGGATGATGAAGGGCGTCATGGGCATGAGAAAGCGCATGAAGCGCCTAGGAAAGGCTCACAGATCGTAGGGAGGCTTGAAGGAACAGCATGGTTCGTATTCGATTGAGCAGGATCGGGGCGAAGAAGCGCCCTTTCTACAGGGTCGTGGTTACGGACAGCACGCGTGCCCGCGGCGGTCGCAGCAAGGAGGTCATCGGAACCTATGACCCGCTGACCGACCTGCCTGTCCGTCTCGATTCCGAGAGGGCATTGTACTGGCTCTCGGTGGGCGCCCAGCCGACTGACACCGTGAAGTACCTGCTGGAAGAGCAAGGCATCTGGGCGGCCTTCATGAAGGCGAAGGGCAAGGAGTACACGCCCAAGCCCAAGAGCGAGCCGGTGGCGACTCCCGTCGCAGCACCCGCGCCGCAACCCGAGCCCGCGGTGGAAGAGGTCGTGGCGCAGTCCGCACCGGAGGAATCGGTCGCAGAGTCGACTGGCGACGAGCCGTCGCCCGAGACCTCCGCGGAAGCGGAGCCGCAAGTGGCCGAGGCGGCCGCCGCGGAGCCTGCTGCGGAAGAGGGCGAAGAGCAGTCGTAAGGCATAGCTAAGGGGGCATGGACCCATGAAGAAGCTGGTTGAGACGCTTGTCCATAGGGTAGTGGACCTGCCGGAGCAGGCAACCGTCCGGGAATCGCGTCGCGGTGACTCCGTGGAGTACGTCGTGCGTGTCGCGCCTGACGACGTGGGCAAAATCATTGGCAGACGCGGGCGAGTGGCCGATGCGATCCGCACGATTGTCGGAGCGGCGGCGCAGAAACAGCACCTGCAAGTGCACATCAAGTTCGACACGGGATAGCAACGGTGGCGCGAACTGGGTGGTTCGTGATCGGCCAGATAGTGGCCCCTTTTGGGCTTCGGGGAGAGGCCAAGGTCGAGTGCTTGACCGATCTGCCAGAGCGATACGAGCCGGGTCTGCGCTGTTGGGTCGGCCGAAATCCCTCCACGGCACACGAGATGCGAGTGGCCACTGCACGGTGGCATAAGGGGCGGGTACTGGTTAAGTTCGAGGGCGTGGAGAGTGTGGAGGACGTGGAACCACTACGCGGCATGGAGTTGTTCCTTCCCGACTCGGAGCGCGCAAACCTGCCCCCCGACCACTACTACGATGACGACTTGATTGGCCTGCCCGTGTGGACGGACGATGGCAGGCTGTTAGGTAATTTGGAGCACATCCACCACAACGCCGCCAACGACGTGTATGAAGTCGCAGGCATTCTGATCCCGGTGGTGAAGCACATCGTCACGCAGATCGACCTAAAGGGTGGGCGCATTGTGATCCACCCCATTCCCGGGCTGCTGGACGAAGACGAACCGTAGATGAACTTCATCTCCTTCGTCGGCAACGCGGACCCAGCCATACCAACGAACCCGGTGCTACTACCACGAGCTCTCGCTGCTATCGGGCATAGGGTGATGCTGGTGGAGGTCCGTGACAGGCAAAACGCCCGCACGCTGCAACCCTGGCAATGGGGTCGCACCGACAGCCGCTCGCCGCGCGAGAACCTGACCGTAATTACATATGTCCCTTCCCTACCTGCTCGCGTCGCACTAACAGCGAGTATGGAGCGAAAGATCATGAGACGTGCCGTGCTAGATTCCGCCAAGCGGCTATGGGGGGAGGAGCCTGCGTACCTACTGATCTTCAGCCCGAACGAGGCGCGGTTTCGTGAGATTTTCCCGGAGCTGCCATTCGCTTATCGAGTGATCGACGACTATCCGACCATGCCATTCTATGCCGCAGATCCGGAGGGGTGCAGGCGAGAAGATGAGAGGCTGTGTCGAGAAGCAGTGGCAGTGTTCGCTAGCAATCCGAAACTGCTCGAGCAGCGCAAGCACCTGAACCCGAGGCACCTACTCGTGCCGAACGGGGTGGACTACGATCACTTTGCTCGAACGGACCTGCCAGTGCCAGACGAGCTTGCGGAGCTGCCCCGTCCTATCGTCGGGTTCTCGGGTGCGGTGGATGCCTACAAGGTGGACTTCTCGCTGCTGGCAGACCTGGCGCGACTGCGCCCAACGTGGAGCTTCGTGCTGGTAGGCAAAGTGGGAGTATGTGACGACACCGCCGAGACTGCCCTGCCATCTGCCCCGAATCTGCACTACCTGGGCTTCCGCCCGTATGACGTGCTACCCGCGTACGTGGCAGCAATGGATGTCGGAATAATCCCTTATGGCATCAACCCTTACACCGAGGGCGTGTCCCCGCTCAAGCTGTACGAGTACCTGGCGGCGGGTAAGGGCGTGGTTACGACCCCGCTTCCCTTCGCTGAAGCGGCTGGCTCCACGGTGCGAGTCGCGGCAGACGCGCAGGGCTTCGTCGAAGCAATCGAGGATGAACTCGCCCACCCGGAGCGCGCAGAGGCACGCCGCGCGGCTGCCGCCGCCAACTCCTGGTCCGAGCGTGCGAAGGCGATTGCCGGGTACTTGCTGGACCTCTGAGTCCCGGACCCTCGACGACGTCTGCTCCGTCGTATCTTGGTTCGGCCTCCTGAATGGCACGCGCCATGCAGTCGCCCCAGTGGTTCTCCGATCCAGCGCGACCTGGGCGGAGTATGCCGCCACTTTGATAATCAGAGGCGATAGCTCCATGACAAAGGCGACCTTGTCTCTCCTCATCGGCCTGGCAGGTAGTCTGGCTTGTGTTACTGCCGTAAGTGCGCAGGAGATCACCGGTGTAAGCATCCATTACGTTTCCAGCGAGTGGTACACGATGCCGGCAGAGAACATTATCAATGGCAACGGTCTTGACACCTCGGTCGAGCCAGCCTGCCACTCCAATGCCCCCGTAGATTCCTACTACTGGGAAACGCAGCCCTGGTTGGGCACCGCCGTCATCGCTTTCGATCTTGGCGACGTATACGACCTCGGCGCGATTCACGTCTGGAACTTCAACTATGTTAACCAGAACGGCTCCTACACGGGTCGTGGGGCGAAGGACGTAGACATCCTGACCTCACTCGATGGTTCGGAGTGGATCAGTCACGGCGTGCACGTGTTCGACATCGCCACGGGAACGGCTGACTACACCGGCCAGCGGATCAGCTTCGAGACCCCCCTTCGAGGCACTCGCTACGTGAAGTTCGACATTATGAGCTACTACGGCGGAGGCGACTCGGCCGGACACGTGGGCCTCTCGGAAGTTCGGTTCCTGGAGGCAGTGCCCGAGCCCGGATCGATCGCCATGCTGCTAATGGGCGCGAGCGCACTCATCGTGCGCGGTCGCCGAAGAAGATAGCTATTCGTACCAGAAACTCGGGCCCTCGCGCTAGCGCGAGGGCCCTTTGCATGCGCCGTACCTCGGACCGGCAGGACACTACGTAATAGGCTACGACCGCGGCTACCCACAGGCGACCCATGCGACTGCGTGCGCTACGTCTCGTCCCACGTGCTAGTTGAACACATCATGCATTGTTAGCTAGCCGAAGGGCTGGACAGACCGATGCGGCACTGATAGAATACCCAGCGAAGTATCCACCCGCCTCGGCGGTCGCCGCAGGTGGGCACAGTGTACGAGGCTGGCGCCGTGAAGCAAAGTTGCCTGGCGACCAGGGTGTCCGTCCTCCTTCTGTGGGGGGTAGCCCTCGCTTCGATCCCGCTGTGCGTCCCCGCGCAGCTCGACCCCTTTTGCGCCTTGGCCTAGGCGGGCGCACGACAACATGAACTCTGCCAAAGCCGTACAGACGATGCCCAGCGGCATCACGGGGCCAGGTGACCGAGTGCGGTGGAGGGTGCGACTGCCGAACCATCGTTGGGAGTACCAGCCTCCTTACCACCTCTGGTCCGACTCCGTCGAGCGTGGTGTCGTCCTCACCTCGGACGCCAAGGTCCCTGTACCCACGCTCCTAGGGCGCCTATCGAGGGAGATCGAGTAATTCACGGAGTCCGGTCCCGCAGTGCGGAGCGATGGGTGTCTGTACATTCCAGTATATGACGGCAATCGGATGCAGGCTCCCGGCCTGCTACTAGCCCTCGACCGTAACGGGCGCGGGGTGTGTCAGCTGCACATGGATGCCTATGATGGTGAGGCCCCGCGGATGGACAACGTGGAGCTCGGCAACCCCGCGATCGGCCCCGACGGTACTATCTACGTCACAGCTCATGCCGGAAACTTGGACAACTCCACCTACGCCAAGAGCGGAACGCTGTATGCGATCCGGGACGTGAGCAGTCCCCGGTACACTACCCCGAAGTCAAGTGGCGCTACCGGCCCGACTTCGACGGGACGGCAGGACCGGGCTTCTCCCTTGCCATGTCGTCGCCTTGTGTCGGCGCGGGGGGCATGGTGTACTTCGGGACGTGGGACATCGCAAGGAATGAGCAGGGGCAACTGGTTTCGCAGAGCGGCACCCTCTGGGCTGTCCGGGACGACGGGCAGGCGCCATCGCAGCAGTGGTTCGTGAGTTCTGTGAACGGGCGGCCCGCTGGGCCCGGTGGAGAGCTCGGCGGTGGTGATTGCCGGACGGCAGCGTCTACTTCGGACACTGGTGCGAGCGGTACGCCGTACCGCGGCGCTTTCGTCAAGGCGTGGGGCCCGCCTGGCGCCTCCGCGATGATGTTCGAGTCGGAACGCGACCCGGGCACGGAAATCACGAACGTGGACGCTACAGCCTGCCTCGCGTTCAATCCGCAGGGCACCTTCCTGGCCATGGTCATGACACAGGAAGGGGCTTACACCCACGCGCTCGACACCAACGGCACCGAGCTGTGGGAGTTGTGGGACGGTGACCGCCGACGGGCGATCCACCGCACCGACCTGATCTCGAGAGCCATGGGCAAGGACGGGAACATCTACTTCGGGACGCGTTACCCGCCGGACCCTCGGGAGCCAGAGAACCTCTCGGCGGGGCTGCTCGGGAGTGGCAGGTTGGCGTATGCCTTCGGCTTTGCAGGCGAGTCACCGCTGTGGTATGGGTACGGAAGCCTGCAGAGCGGCTTGTCCGTAGGCTCGCTCAACCTCTCGGCGGATGCGGGCATCCCGAACGCCCCCGTCCCCGAGGCATGGGCGACCAACGAACTGGGCGACGTGCTTTGGCTCTACAAGGAGTATGCAGGAGGCAGCTACCGCTACAACCTGTGGCTCTCGACGCTAGTGCCCGAGCCCTCTCTGCTTACGGTGCTTTCGTTGCTAGCAATGGCTGCTCCGTCGGCGGTAGCGAGTTCGGGTCGGGATAGGCGTCGCGACTGCGGGTTGCCCTCGGTGTCGGGCGCCTAAGCTATTCGCAAGCAACCGATGCGACTGCGCGAGCAACGTCCCGCCCCACGTGCTTGTTGAACACGCTCGGGATGATGAGCTCCTCCGATAGGTGGTCCTCCGGGATGCTGTTGGCGATGGCGTGCGCGGCCGCGAGTTTCATCTCGGTCGTCACCTTGCGCGCGCCGCAATCCAGCATTCCTCGGAAGAACCCGGGGAAGCACAAAACGTTGTTGATCTGGTTGGGATAGTCGGACCGGCCCGTCGCGATGATGCGTGCATAGGGTGCGGCCTCTTCCGGCATGATCTCCGGCACTGGGTTCGACATGGCGAAGATGATCGGCTCCGGTGCCATCGTCTTCAGCATGTCCACAGTGAGAAGCCCTGCCTGGGCCAGCCCGATAAACATGTTCGCCCCACGTACCGCATCGGCAAGGCTGCCCTTGATACGCCTCGGGTTGGTCACTTCGGCCAACCAGCGCCGCTTCGGATGCGCATCCTTGACTTCGTCGGGATGAAGGATGCCGGTTCGTCCAACGCACACGATGTCCTTCACTCCGGCGTCGATCAGCAGCGATGTGACCGCAGTGCCCGATGCGCCAGCTCCGGCGACCGCGATTCGCAGTTCGGAGATGGACTTGCCCACCACCTTCAGAGCGTTCAGAAGCGCGGCCAGTACAACCACTGCAGTTCCGTGCTGATCGTCGTGGAAGATCGGAATGTCACACTCCTTGATAAGGCGCTCTTCCACATCGAAGCAGCGAGGTGCAGAGATGTCCTCGAGGTTGATGCCGCCGAAACCGGGCGAGATGTTCACCACCGTCCTGACGATCTCGTCCACGTCCTTGGTCGCGAGGCAGATGGGATAGGCGTCCACGTTTCCGAACTCCTTGAACAGGACCGCCTTGCCCTCCATCACCGGCATGGCACCACATGGGCCGATATCCCCAAGGCCCAGGACCGCCGTGCCGTCGGTGACCACAGCGACCGAGTTTCCCTTGATCGTGAGCTGTCGCATCGCAGCGGGGTCCTTTTCGGTCATCTTGCAGATGCGTGCGACCCCAGGGGTGTACACCATGGAGAGGTCGTCATAATTGCGAAGGGGCCGCTTCGAGTGGATTTCTAGCTTGCCGCCGATGTGCACTTGGGTGGTGCGGTCGTGCACGTGCAGGACCTTCACTCCAGGCACGGCCTTGACTGCCGCCACCACCTTCTGTTCGTGCTCTTCGCTGCTCGCGAGGACTACGACGTCCCGTACCTTGTTGTTGCGGTCGGCGGATACTAGGTCGATCGAGCCAAGGACGGCGCCGGTAGACCCGATGGCCTCCGCCACCAACGCGAACGACCCCGGGCGGTTCGGAAGTCGTATCCGAAGGGTTAAACTATAGGACGGTGAACCTGTAGTGATCATTCTGACTGTCGCTCCTTGGGCCCGATTCTGCCCCAAACGGCAAGCGAATTGCACGAGAGTCCGCGCTTGGCGTCACAAGATTGGTGCGCACCGGCCATATTTCTGGTCACTCGGCGAAACTTTGCACGAGCGATTCCGCTGCCTCCTGCCGCGTCTGTTCTCACGAATCTGCGTTACCCTAGGAACGGTGAGAGGAGCATGGAGCTAGCCGCCAAGCTGAAGGCTTTGCCCAATAAGCCGGGCTGCTATCTCTTTCGCGGCGCGGACGGCGAGGTGCTCTACGTGGGCAAAGCCGTGTCGTTGCGCTCGAGAGTCCGCTCCTACTTCCAGAAGTCGGCCAGGCACTCGCTGAAGGTGGCGCGGTTGGTGTCCCGCGTCGCGGACCTGGAGACTTTCGTAACGGACACCGAGCTAGAGGCGCTTGTGCTGGAGTGCAACCTGATCAAGCGCTACAGGCCGCCATTCAACGTGCGCTTGCGGGACGACAAGTCCTACCCGTACATCGCGGTCACGCTCGGCGAGCCCTTCCCTCGCGTGATGTTCACGAGGCTCCGCAAGAAGGGGGGCACGCGCTACTTCGGCCCGTTCAGCAGTGCCTACGCCGTCAGGGACACGGTTCGCCTTCTACACAAGCTCTTTCCACTCATCCCATGCCAGAAAGTGTGGACGAACAAGAAGGAGCAGCGACCTTGTCTGTACTACCACCTCGGGCAGTGCCTCGGCCCGTGTGCCGGGCTATCGGATCGGCGGCGGTACCGTGATGTGATCCGAAACGTGATCCTGTTCTTGGAAGGGCGTCAGGAGGAACTGTCCCAACGCATACGCCGCGAGATGGAGGAAGCTGCGGAGGCCATGGAGTTCGAGCGTGCGGCCTCGCTTCGCGACAAGCTGGCGAGCATCGAGGCGGTGATGCAAAGGCAGAAGGTCCTGGGGGATCCGGATGCCGACCAAGACGTCGTGGCTTTGGTGAAGGACGAGCGAGGAGCGTGCGTGCAGATGTTCTACGTACGGTCCGGGAAACTGGTGGGCCAGCGGAGTTTCTTCTTGGATGCCGGGCCCGACGACAGCCCCGAGCTCGCGGTGCAGCAATTCGTGAAGCAATTCTATGCCGACGCTGCTGAGGTGCCGCGGGAGGTGTTGTTGCCGGTGGAGATCGAGGAGCGGAACATCGTTCAGCAGTGGTTACGCCAGAAGAGCGGCACTACGGTGACGGTGAACGTGCCGAGGGGTGGGAAGAAGCTAGAGCTCGTAGAGATGGCAGCGAACAATGCCGAGCTCGCCTTGGCAGAGTTCCGCAGCGACCTGGAGCAACGAGAGGCCTGGGCGGATCAGGCGCTGACAGAGCTGCAAGAAGTGTTAGGTTTGGATACGCTGCCCATGCGGATCGAGTGTTACGACATCTCGAACATCCAAGGCACTGTACCCGTGGGAAGCATGGTAGTGATGGAGAACGGCGAGGCCGCGAAAGACGAGTATCGGAGGTTCCGAATCCGCTTCAATCCGGAGAGCCCGGACGACTTCGCGATGATGCGAGAGGTGATTCTGCGCAGGCTCCGCTCCGCTGTCGAGGGCGACGAGAAGTTTGCCAAGCTGCCGGACCTGATGGTGATAGACGGGGGGAAGGGACAGCTCAATGCCGCGCTTCAGGCGATGTCGGAGGTCGAGCTGTCTGTGCCCGCAGTCGGTCTGGCCAAACGACAGGAACTCATCTTCCGTCCCGGCGACCCTGAGCCCCTTGCTTTGCCGGCCAACTCGCGCGGCTTGATGCTGCTACGTCGGCTCCGGGACGAGGCGCACCGGTTCGCGTTGAGCTATCACCGGAAGCTGCGGGCAAAGCGGGCGGTGGGTTCGGTGCTCGAGGAGATTCCGGGAGTGGGTCCGAGAAGGAGGAGGCTGCTACTTCGCACCTTCGGTTCGGTTGCGGCGATCAGGGATGCTCCCATTCAGGCGCTAGCCGCCGTACCTACGATGACAGAGAGCATGGCCCGCCGCATCAAGGAATACCTCCAGGAAGCTTGATAGCGCAGCTCGGCTACACGTCTTGGGTCGGAGGCGGCGCCTGGGTCCCCATCACCTTCTGTAACACGAACTCATACACAGTCCCGCCCCGCAGTGCGAACGTGCCAACGGATGCCCTTCCATCCCGGAGCATCATCACCCGAACCGGTCCCAAGCCGAGTAAGCGCACGACAGTGCCGTCCATTCCAGCGATGGACAAGGAGACGATAGTGTCTTCCGATGTCAGAAGGCGATAGGAACGTCCTGCAGATACCCATAGCTTACAGTAACCCGAGGAGGGCCACGCAAAGACACAATCCTGGTCACCCTGCACGTAGGCATGAGTGGCACCCCAGCTGTCGCCATTCGGGAAGAACATTCGGAACGCATGGGAGTTGCGTCCCTCCAACCACCATGTACGTGCGAATAACGCCGCACGCGCAGCCGTCGAATCGAAGTCGCCGTTCGAAGGATGAAGTGGGATGAGCAACCAGTCGGCTTCCGAAGCATCGGGCAGAGGCACCGAGTGCCCGTACACGACTCGAACGCCGCATTCCGACCAACGGTTGATAGGATGGTTCCACTCTGCAGGGCGCCTACCCTGCACACTGTTCTGCGTTGTAGGCAACGCAAAGCTGGAGGAGAGAGGGACTGCAACATACCCGTGATTCCACTCCGTACCACCGCGGCTGTCACGCTTGAACAGGATGTGTGACAGAGTGGCAATGCTGTGACCGGGCTGCAGCTGCTGCAAAGGTGTAGTACCGTCCCACAGAGTTTCTGCACCGTCTTGGAACCAAGCGATGATTCTGCCGGGTCTGAGTGCAGCCGCAAAGTACAGGTATGGTGTCGCGCTCGTCTGCAACTGACCGGTCAGGCGCCATCGGACGTTGCGATGGAGAAAGTCGCGATAGCACGTCCACGTCTCCTCGACATCGTACGGCGCTGCCACCGAAGCGTCAGCGGTCCGAAGCGTGGTTCGTGAAGTGACAGTGGCCATTCCGGTCCACTGCGTTCTGAGGTGTTGCACCAAGTCGAGGGGCGGGGGGTTATAGTCGAAGGAGTCGATGACGCCGCTGGCGTCGGTGATGCGAAACGAGTCCGGACCGGTGGTACCCCCCCTCGAAGACCAAAAGGAAGTGCCGGTCGCGGTAGAATAACCTGCCGCGAACATCTTGGCAGCGTTATCGGCATGAATGACGGCGCCTCCATAGGATGTAGTCGGGCCGATCATGCCTCCCTTCGCATCAATGATGTTGCATGGGACGGGGCCGCGGTTACCTGGCCAGTTCTGCTGCGCGGGCAGGCTGCCGAACGGAAAGACGGCTGCGTACGAAGGCGTTACGACTACGGATGCCTTGGTACCATGGTTGTAACGGAACGACACGTCCACGTGTTTCGGCTGAATGCTGAAGAAAGCTGGGCCGAGATCTATGATGGTGGCCAGCGCCATGGCCATCTCGGAGACCGTGTGAGTCGCGCTGTTGGGTCCCTGAATGTAGGACGGCTCTCCCGACACATACATCAGCCCCCCATGCTCACAGACCGGCGGGACTCCAGGCCAGGGATGCTGTGCTCCACCGGCGCCGAGTAGTTCGCCATCCAAAGCACCCAGGTGCTCCAGCCACCGGTCGCACAGGTATCGGCAATAGTTCGGCAACTCGGGCCACCAGTGCAGCGATGGATTGACTGCGAGGGTTGCCATGGCGTCGGCCCGATTCCGAACACCCTGTAGAGAGCGGTATGCAAGACCCCCATCCAGCGACGTGATGTACTGCCCGACGTCCACCAGGTTCCCCGCCATCGAAAAGGATGCGAGGATGTGCGCAGCACCATTTCGGATCTTGTCCAATTGCACAGGCGTGACGGTCAATAGCCCCTCGGCGATCCAGCGATCCAAGTGTCGGATGCCGGCGACGGCTTGTATCGCGTAGTAGGCGAGGTTCGATGTGTGAAACGTCTGCGGGCTCCACCGGCCGTAATGGTATTCCCAACCATCGAAGTAGCTAGCTCCTGGTGCCATCTCGACTTCGCAGTAGGTGTCGAGATGCGACTGCATTCGTGATGCCATTCCAGGGATTCCCACCAGGTGTGAGTAGTATTTCGGGATGAAGCCCCATTTCATCGCCTGCTCCCGTTCCCTCGCCTGCCAGCTGTTCGGGTCATGCATCCACAGATTGCCGAGGACCTGCCTAATCCGATCCTTGTCCACGTTGTCGAAAGCGAAGTAAGCCCTGGATAGCGCCTCGCATGTCCAGCAGTATGTGGCGCCGTGGGTGCCGCCGAAACTGCCGTCCATGATGCGGTCGATGTACTTTCCGGATGGCTGGTATGCTACCCAGATCATCTGCTGCACAGCAGCTTCTGCCTGTGCGATGAGCGTCGGGGTGGCCATGCCATTCTGTTTGAGCACAGCGATCGCGATGATCATTTGCGCGGCGATGTCCGTGGTCTGAATGGTGCCGACAGGCATGACATATGGGTACTCGGGCGAGTTCGCGACCCACCACGGCTTGTCGGGCAGATACTGGCCCGCCATGAAGTCGGCAATGAAGCGTAGCTTTTCGAGATATGTGCTCTTGCTCAGAGCCGGTACGGGGTGCAAGGTTGCCATCAGTTTCCACTTCGTCCTAGAATGGTCTGAACCCGTCGGGTGATGCAGCAGCGTCCGGCTAGCAGAGTGAGCTCGACCGCGCCTGCCTGTACTCATCTATTGTGCCATTGAGAATCACTGAATATACAATCCTCCCGCGGGCCAATCTGCAGGTGGGGCACGCTGGCCGCACTGGCTATGGATCGCCGATCTTCGCAAAGGATACTAGGACGATGGCCAGGTCGGGTAGTCCTACCAGACCATCTTCATCCAGATCGGCCATCGCATGGGAGCGCCCGAAGTTCAGCAGTACCGAGCTGAGATCCTGAACATCCACTGCGTTGTCGCCGTTTGCATCCCCATTCACTAGCATGAAGACCGCCTCGGCGATTCCCCTCCCGTCGTTGTAGAGGCGCACGGCGTTGCGCAGGTAGTGAGACGGTTTGACAGACACGACGCACTCACCGCGCGGTAACTCGACGAATACCTCGAATTCGCCAGTCTCACTCAGCCGGGCTTCGTGATACTCTTCTCCGGCTGTGGAGGTGATCCGCAGTGTAACGCTCGGCACGGGAGGTGCTAGTTCCGATCGATAGCCGAAGTCCACTCGTCCCCTTAGGGTCACGAAGTCACGATACTCGGGATCGTTCGGGTCGAACAGGCTGATGATCTCCCAGCTTAGCGGTGGCATCTCGAACTGGCACTGGATACGATCCGAGCCATTCGGGGCCTCCCAGCCGCCTTGCATCGCGTGGAACCAAGCGGTAGCGATGTCCCCTGGTAGGAAGTAGTCGCTGGGGAGGATGTTCACGGTGACAACCTTGGCACTCTCGCTGGGGTTCCAAAAGCATAGGTAGCCGTAGCGCCCACGCAGCTTGGGTCTCAGATGGTACACCCCATCCACCCACTCGAGCCCATATAGTCCCTCGTTCCAAGGGTCATAGGGCCTTGCCGTCGCGTTATCGAACTGTGCATATGCGAGGTAGTCGGTGTTAGCCCGGAACCATGCCATCCACTTGCGCACCAGCGACTCCTCTTCGGCGGTCATATACTCTACCATGTTCGAGAGCTCGAAGTTGCAGAACAGAGCGCACACCGACGTTAGGTTGTACTCCAGTGCATCGAGCGAGTCGGCACAGAACGGTATCGAGAGTGGTGACGTGCCGGTGCGGCACCAGTTCGGCGTCAGCATGCCCGAGCTGTACGCGGCGTATCGGGTGGAGTCGGCGCTCCGATACCACCACCTACTTTCGTAGCGACGCGGATCGTACAAGGAAGCCAGCAGCCAGTCGGAGTACCAACCGAAGTCGTTGTAAGACGTCCTCTCGGCGCGGGTCCCGGTTCTATAGATGTGAAAGTTCGGGACCTCGGCACGAACAGCTGCTAGGAAGTCCTTCCACGCCGCAGTCTGTGCCGCAGTGGCTTCACCGGGTGTATGACCGTGGTTCGGTGCGTAGCATCCCTCCACGAACAGGATGAAATCGAGCTTCATGAATGTCGCACCGGAAGCGCGGATCTCGTCCAGGATCCGTGCCGTGATATGCTCCTTCCACGGGCTGGCGAAGCAGTTCACGTGATACGTACCATTCCCTGGAGCGTAGGGGGTCTGGTTCGGATGAAGCACTACGTTGCTCCGCTGGTAGCTCTCGGCATCCTGGGCGGTGAGTGCCGGTGCCATCCAGAATCCGAATTCGATCCCCTTCGATCGGCACTCGGCCCCCAGAGCCTCGAGGCCACGTGGGAAGCGGTCGCGAGTGGCCACCCAGTCACCATACTTCTTCTGCCACCCGTCGTCTACCACGAAGATGTCACAACCGAGATCTGCCACCCTGTCAATCGCCCGCAGGCAGTCCGCTTCGGTCAGCCACCACTTGTAGCCATACCAGGTGTTGAAAACGATGGGCCTGTTGAACATGCTTGCATGCGACAGGTAGGCGCCCCAATAGAGCTGGAGAGCGAAGGCTGCAGTGAACCGGCTACCTCGGCAGATCGCCAGTACAGACGGCTCGGTCTCCGTCACCTGCGCCTGCACCTTCAGACTCGACCGGATGCCCAACGAATAGCGGGTGCAACTCGCCAACGGCATGCCCTCGTTGACTTGGATCCCGAACGCATACCCCGAGCCCCCAGCCACGATCCCATTGTCGCCCCATTCCCCGAGGAACTGGCGATCGAACTCCGGCCGGAAGCGCAGGTCGTCCAGCTGGACCTTGTACACTTCGGTCGGCTCTGCGAACTCGAACCACTTCGCCAACCACGGGCGATTGCCCCGAAAGACTCGGTAGCACACCGTGAACAGCAGCCCCTCGCGCTGCAAGTGGATCCGAAGCACGAGCGAATCGCGTGCCTCTGAGACGTCGTAGCCCAAAACCGTGCTACCTGCAGCCTCCACCAGTTCCCCGTTTCCGAGGACGATCTCACCTTCACCTGTCGAGGAGGCCAGTAGCTCAGTGCCCTGGTATTGCAGCGACACCGTCCGCATCTCGGTCGAGATCACTCGGCGGTAGATGTCGTTCTCCAGGACGAAGCCCTCGGGCCCAGCCGATACCTGAGCGGTTTCGCCCTGGAAGAACGGACAGGGGTTGTCGGCCAAGGCGCTAGCAGCCGCACACGTAGCCACAAGCACGAGTGCCACTCGAAGCACGAACCGCATTCCAACATGATATAGGCGAAATGCCCGCGTGTCAAGTTCCTGCGAACTGTTGCGGCTGCGTGGCTTACGAACCCCTGCAGGAGTCACAGTTTGCCGCCACCGCCCGGGCCACGGCCTCGGCCACTGCTGGGTTGAAGACGCTGGGCACGATGAAATCCTCCGAGAGCTGCTCGTCAGAGACCGTAGAGGCGATCGCACGTGCGGCAGCTAGCTTCATTCCCATCGTCACGCGCCTCGCCCCGCAATCGAGCAGGCCCCGGAAAAGACCCGGAAAGCACAAGACATTGTTGATCTGATTCGGATAATCCGACCGGCCCGTCGCGACAATCGCGGCGTACTGTTGAGCAAGCTCTGGCAGGATCTCGGGGTCTGGGTTGGCCATCGCGAAGACGATCGGGTCGGGGGCCATGCTCCGCAGGGCATCGAGCGACAGAATGTTCGGGGCTGCGACACCGACAAACATGTCGGCACCCCGAACCGCATCCTCCAGGCTTCCGCGAATTCTTCGCGGGTTCGTAACCTGCGCAAGCCACCTGCGCTTCGGGTGCGCGCCCTGCATGTCGTCCGGGTGTAGGATACCGGTCACATCCACGACGGTTAGGTCGCGAACGCCCGCTTCGAGGAGCAGCGCGCTCACGGCCGTCCCGGCAGCACCAGCACCTGCGACCACCACGCGAAGGTCCTCTGCCCTCCTACGAAGCAACTTCAGCGAGTTGATGAGGGCTGCAACGACGACGATCGCGGTTCCGTGCTGGTCATCGTGAAACACCGGGATGTCCAATCGCTCGGCCAGGCGCTCCTCCACGTCGAAGCAGCGTGGCCCGGAGATGTCCTCCAGGTTGATGCCTCCGAAGACCGGGGCGATGCGCTCGACCGTCTCGACGATCTCGTTGACGTCCTGCGTATCCAAACAGATCGGGAATGCGTCCACGTTCGCGAACTGCTTGAACAGGACGGCCTTGCCTTCCATGACGGGCAGAGCCGCGATCGGGCCGATATTACCCAGGCCCAGCACCGCGCTTCCGTCAGTTACGACGGCCACGGTGTTGCCGCGAATGGTATATCGCCGCGCCAGTGCTGGGCTGTCCTTAATCATCTTGCACACTCGAGCGACGCCGGGCGTGTAGAGCATGGAAAGGTCGTCGTAGGTCTTGCAGGCATACCGGGGATGCTCTTCCAGCTTGCCGCCGACGTGCACTCGGGTGGTTCGGTCGTGCACCTCGAGCACTTCCACACCCTCGACTCGTGCGATGGCGTCCAGGACCTCCTGCTGGTGTTCCTCGCTCCTTGCCAGGACGTCTACCTCCCGCACCTTGTGGGTGTGATTGGCGGATAGTAGGTCGATGGAGCCCAGTGCCGCCCCCGCACCACCGATGGCGTCGGCGACACGGGCAAACATCCCGGGTGCATTCGGAATACGCAATCGAACGGTGAGGCTGAAGGATGGTGAACAAGCAGGCATCGGACAACACGCTCCTCCAGCATTGTGCATTATCACGCAAGGGCGTCGCCGGGCATTGGGGCCTTTGTGAAATATCGCTCAATCCCCATAGGGTATCATGCATCCGGGCCCCGGATCTCGCAGCAACCTGCTCCTATCGCGCAGGAATCGGTATTTCGAGTAGCGAAGGACTGCTCGCCGTAGCATAATGGTAACGATTGGGATCAGGGATTCCACGCTGCATGATGAGTTCATTTGAGGGTTAGCAGTCATGGCGAAGTCGGAACGGCAGGTCGAGCTGTCCGTGTGGATCGCGGGTGAGTCGGGCGAGGGCATCGTTAGCCTCGGGGAGATGATCACGCGGGCCTGCACCCGCATCGGCTATCAGGTGTTCAGCTATCGTACCTTCCCCGCGGAGATCCGCGGCGGCACGGTGCTGTTCAAGCTGCGCATCCGGCGCGATCCCCCTCTGACTCCTGGCGACCAAGCGGACATCATGGTCGCCCTCAACCAAGAAGGGTACGACCGCTACAAGTCCGGCATGGTGCCAGGTTCCACTCTGGTGTACGACGTGGACTCCGTGCACATCGACGACACGTCCGATGTTCGTCTGATGCCCGTGCCGTTCACGCACATCGCTACCAAGGAGATAGGCTTCAGGCTGGCCAAGAACGTGGTGTGCTTCGGATCCATCTGGACCGCGTTAGGGGGGCCGACGGACCTTGCCGAAGCTTTCGTCAGCTCTCAATTCGAGCGCAAGGGTGCAGAGGTAGTCGACCTGAACCTCCGCGCTTTTCGGGCGGGACGCGACAAGATCAAGGAGCTATCGTCCAGCGAGATCGAGCCGCTGCCCGTCGGCGATCCGGTGGACGCGATGCTGGTGACTGGCAACGAAGCTGTGGCGCTCGCAGGCATCGCTTCGGGTTTGCATCTGTACGCGGGTTACCCCATCACTCCCGCGTCCGAGATCATGGAGACGCTCGCCGTGGAGCTTCCCCGCTTCGGCGGCCACATGATCCAGGCGGAAGACGAGATCGCCGCATTGGGCATGTGCATTGGCGCCTCGTACGCAGGGCACAAGGCGATGACCGCCACTTCGGGCCCCGGACTGTCGCTGATGGTAGAGCAAATCAACCTAGCGGGTATGGCAGAGATACCCGTAGTCATCGTGGATGTGCAGCGTGGCGGGCCTAGTACCGGCATGCCTACCAAGACGTCGCAGGGTGACCTGAACCTTGCGGCCTACGGGGTTCACAACGAGTCGCCCCGCGTCGTGCTCGCCCCCATCAGCGTCGAGGACTGTTTCTATACGACCATCGAGGCGTTCAATATCTCGGAGCGTTACCAGGTCCCGGTGATCATTCTGTCCGAGCAAGCGCTGTCCGCGTCGAAAGTCTCGGTACCCCGTTTCGACCCCGACCGGGTCCCCCGATGGGAGCGAAAAGTGGTGCCAGACGGATGGCTCGGGCCGAATGGCAGCCCGTCGGAGAGCGGTTACGTGCTAAAGCGATACGAGAACACGCCAGACGGCATTTCACCCATGCCGCGACCGGGCACCCCAGGGCTGCAGTACACCGCCACCGGCCTGGAGCATAACGAGCACGGCGACCCCGCCTATTCTCCGGAAGCGACCGCACTGATGTCTGCCAAGCGATTCCGCAAGCTCAGCCACCTCCTGGAACACCACGCCGACGAGTTCGTGTACAGGTTCGGCGAAGAGGGCCACGCCGACTTAGGTGTGATAGCATGGGGTTCTTGCGTTGCCCCCGTCCGCGAGGCGCTCGAAGCCGCTCGCGACCTAGGGATGAAAGTCGCCCTGCTTGCCCCGAAGATGGTACATCCGCTTCCGGTCGCTCAGATCGAGCGATTCGCGGAAAGGGTGGACCGCTTGATAGCCATCGAGATGAATTGGAGCGGCCAGCTTGCCAACATGGTGCGGGCGCAGTGCTGCCTGCCCGTGAGGTCGTTCACTCGAGACACCGGCATGCCCATCGAGCCGGCGACCGCACTGGAATACATTCGGACAGCCTACGCGAAGGAGGAAGCACATGTCTGACACCGTCGCGACAAGAACGACGAGCGACTATCGGGCCGAGCTGAAACCGATCTGGTGCCCAGGCTGTGGGGATCATGGGGTTGTCAACTCGGTGGTCAAGGCATATGTGAAGCTGAACCTCGACCCTGCGAAGCTGGTGATGGTGTCGGGCATCGGCTGCTCCAGCAGGCTGCCACTGTTCATCGCATCCTATGGGCTTCACGGCGTTCACGGGCGAACGCTGCCCACTGCAACCGGCATCAAAGCGGCAAGGCCGGATCTGTGCGTGGTGGCAGTCGGTGGAGATGGCGACGCGTACTCCATCGGTGCGGGGCACCTACCTCACGCATGTCGCCGCAACCCAGACATCACCTACATCGTGATGAACAACAGCATTTATGGCCTGACCAAGGGCCAAGTATCGCCAACCAGCTCCCTGCACTTCATCACCAAGTCGTCTCCGGAAGGTAGCATCGAGAACCCGATCAATCCGTTGGAGATGGCCATTACCTACGGGGCAACCTTCATCGCGCGCGGGTTCTCCGGCAAGCCTAACGACCTGGCCGAGCTGATCGCTGCCGCTATCGAGCACAAGGGCTTCGCTTGGATTGACGTGATCAGCCCGTGCGTGACGTTCAACAAGCAGGACACCTTCGATGCGTACAAGGAGAAGGTCGTGCCCCTTCCGGAGGACCACGATGTTTCGGATAGAGTGCAGGCATTCGAGAGGGCCGCTTCCACCAACCCAATCTACTTGGGCCTCCTGCTACAAGTGAGGAAGCCGACATTCGAAGAGGCGCTTGCGGAGCGGGCGGAGCGTGGCCTCGCTCGCGGTGACACGCTAGACGACCTTTTCGACCGATATGTGTAGCACCCTACTCCGCAATGGGCGAAGTAAGCGCCGGTTGGTGCAGAATACCTTCTGCAAGTGTCGTCCATCGCCGCCGAGCTAAGCATTATTGGTCTGCTGATCCTCCTTAACGGCATCTTCGCCATGTCGGAGTTGGCGCTCGTGGCTGCGCGCAAGAGCAGGCTTCGCGCGCGGGCAGAAAGCGGTGACCGGAGTGCTCAGTCTGCGCTGCGGTTAGCCGAGCAGCCGGAGCGCTTCCTGTCCACCGTTCAGATCGGGATCACGTTGGTGGGGGTGCTTGCGGGTGCGTTCGCCGGGGCCACCGTCGCCGGCAAACTGGCAGACTACATCCGAGGTATCGAGTGGTTGCGTGGGAGAGCGGATGCCGTCGCCATCGGCGTGGTAGTGGTGATCATCACGTACCTCTCGCTAATCTTTGGCGAGCTTGTGCCCAAGCAGATCGCTCTCCGTGCGCCGGAGGCCGTTGCCAGGGTGGTGGCCCGACCGATGCGTTTCCTGTCCTGGCTTTCTGCCCCTCTGGTCTGGTTGCTGTCGGCGAGCAGCCGTAGCGTACTTGCCGTGCTGAGACTGAGGCCTACCGACACACACCTGGTCACCGAGGAGGATGTGCATCTAGTACTGCGAGAAGGTGCGGAGTCGGGTGCGCTTCGGCCCATCGAGAGCGAGATACTTCAGCGAACGGCTCGTCTCGACGAGACGAAGGCGGCGAGACTGATGACCCGGCGACCGGACATCGTTTGGCTGGACGTTCTGGCCGAGTGGGAGGCTAACGACAAGAAGATCGCTGACACCCCGCACTCCTTCTTCCCGGTCTGCGAGGGCAGCTTGGACAAGACGCTGGGGATCGTGGGTGTCCGGGATCTGTACGGTGCCAGGGTACGTGGCGAGCAGCCCGACCTGCGTGCGATGGCGCATGACGCACTGTATGTTCCGGAGAACATCACAGTACTACGACTGCTCGAGAACTTTCGGGGGAGCAGGGCCGGTATCGCGTTGGTGCTGGACGAGTTCGGAAGCGTCGAGGGGCTAATCACGCTGAACGATGTCCTGCAGGCGATGGTTGGCGAGCTGCCGTCGGTAACCGACCCGTCGGAGTGGTTCCAGCAACGCAAGGACGGATCGTGGCTGGTGGACGGCCTAATGCCCTTAGAGGAGTTTGCCGAGCGAGTGGGAGTGGCAAGAGAGACGCTGGGGGAGAGAGACCTTCAGACGTTGGGTGGCCTGGCGAGGAGGGAGCTGGCGGGCGCGCCTAGCTCCGGCGATAGCTTCGAGGTGGCTGGCCTACGAATCGAGGTGGTGGACATGGATGGCGCGCGCGTAGACAAGCTACTGGTGACTCGCCTGCCCGATGAGGGTGATGATCCGCAACGCTAAAGAGACCTTCCGATCGCCTGGGCCAACTCGATCCACGGTGCGGGGTACAGACCGATGATAGCAGTGAAGGCCACACACACCGCGATGGAAAGAGCTAAGGGGCGTGGCACGTCGAGAGGACTCGCTCCCTCCGCAGGATCGTGAATGTACATCCTCTTGGCAATGATAAGGTAGTAGTAGAGAGACACCGTGCTGGCGACCGCACCCAGCAGTACTAACCACCAGAGACCGCCTTGGACTCCTGCCGTGAATAGGTACCACTTCCCTACGAATCCTGCAAGCGGCGGGACGCCGGCAAGAGACAGCAGAAAGATGAGAAGCGCGAAGGCTAGCGGGGCGTTCCGCCTGCTCAAACCGTCATAGCTGCTCAACTGGTGCGCTCCGCTCATCTCCGACACCGCATGAACGCAGAGGAACGCACCGGCATTGGCGAACACATACAGCAGTAGGTAGAGTGCCAACGCCATGCCCGCTGTCGAACGCGCCTCTGGGGCAGCCGTCGCAGCCACCGCTATCAGCAAGAAGCCTGCTTGCGCGACACCCGAGTAAGCTAGCAACCGCTTCACGTTGGTCTGAACCACCGCGACGAGGTTGCCGAGGACGATAGTGAGCACCGCGAGCACCGAGATGATCGGCAGCCACCCGGAGGCCGCGACACCGAAGGCTACCAATAACACTCGCACCAGTGCAACCAGTGCCGCAGTCTTCGAAGCCGTGGACAGGAATGCGACTACCATCGATGGCGAGCCCTCATAGACGTCGGGAGCCCAAAGGTGGAACGGTGCCGCCGAAATCTTGAATCCGAACCCCGCTATGACGAATACGAAGCCCAACCACGCGTAGGCGGGCAGCTCACCGGAGAAAAGGGCTCGCAGGGCCGAGAAGTCCGTCGAGCCGGCCGCACCGTACAACCAACTTGCGCCGAAGATGAAGAGCGCAGATGCGGTCGCCCCTACGGTTAGAAACTTAACGGCTGCCTCGCACGACTTGCGATCTGCGCGGCGGAAACCTGCCAGCACGAACAAGCATATGGTCGCGACCTCCAGGCCCAAGAACAGCATCAGCAAGCTCGATGCCGACACCATGAACATCATGCCTACTGCCGACAGCAGCAGTAAGCTGTGAAACTCACCCGAAAAGCCGCGCTCCACTGAAGCGAGACACACGGCGCAGGCAGCAGCGAGGACGACGGCACTGAAGAAACGGGCGTAGTCGTCCGACCAGACGAGACCCGATCCCGAAGTGCTAGGAATGGCAGCCAGACATGCGATACCCGCCAGGCAGCCGATGGTAGCAAGCCATGCGCTCAGGGCGTCGGGACCGCTGTCACGCCCGCGCCGCGCTCTAGCGAGAAGCACGAGTATCGCAAACCCCGTAACCACAAGGTGGGGACTGATGGGGGTCCAATCCTGAATCGGTGTCACAGCTGCACTCCGAGATTTCGAATGCCGGTGTTGATTAGCTCCGTCAGTGGTCCGGGCACCACCCCTACGATGATCAGAAGTGCGGCGAGCGATGCCAGTGCCACCCATTCGGTGCGCATGGCGTCGGGGGTGCCTCGCCATCGGTCCGGCATGGGACCGAGGAACACCTTCTGCACGACACGTAACACGTAGGCCGCCGTGATCACGATGCCGGTCAGCGCGACGGCAGTGACGTACGGGAAGGTTTGGAAGGAGCCGAAGAACACGAGGTACTCGGCGATGAACCCACTAGTTAGCGGCAGACCGAAGGACGCCAGGCCCCCTATTACGAAGGCGATCGCGACGCCTGGCATCTGACGGGCCAATCCGCCCATCTGCGTGATGTCGCGGATGTGAGTCTTCTCGTAGACCAGACCGACGAGTGCAAAGAACAGGCCTGTCATGATGCCGTGCGAGAACATCTGCATCACGGCGCCATTGATGCTCACTGGGTTCATTGCTGCGATGCCCAACATCACAACGCCCATGTGGCTAACACTGGAGTAGGCGATCACGTACTTCAGATCCTTCTGTCCCATTGCCGAGAATGCGCCGTACACGATGTTGATGGCAGCAATCACGGCGACGAGTGGCATCATCTCGCGCGCCGCATCGGGCAACACACCCACGCACATACGTAGGACGCCATAGGCACCTAACTTCATCAGCACGCCTGCGTGCAGCATCGAGACCGCAGTCGGAGCCGAGGCGTGGCCGTCGGGCGACCAGGTGTGGAAGGGCCAGATACCCGCGAGTACCCCGAAGCCGAGATAGAAGGCGAGGAAGAGCAGCCGCTGAGTCTCGATCGCGAGTGTCGTCCCGCGCGACAGCTCCGACAGGTCCAACGTGTGCGATGGGTGCAGGTACTGCAACACCAGGATGCCTGTTAGGATCAGCGCGCTGCCGAGCATGAGGTATAGGGTCAGCTTCATGGCCGAGTACTCCTTCGGCCCCGTGCCCCACACACCGATCAGCAGGTACATCGGCAACACTGCAATCTCGTAGAACAGAAACAGGAAGAACAGGTCCAAAGATACGAAGACGCCGAACACACCCGTGACCAGGAACAAGAGGAGCGTGAGAAACTCCTTGCAGCGATTCTCCAGGGTCCAGGAGGCGAAGACGCCGGCAGTGATGATGATTGCGGTGAGTAGCACCATGGAGAGACTGATCCCGTCCACGCCTAAGAGGTAACGCACGGGTAGTCCTGGTAGCCACTCATAGTTCTCAATGAACTGAAAGCCTCCTCGCCCTGCGTCATAGCCGAGGCAAAGAGCGGTTGCCGTGCACAGCGTGATGAGCGCCGCGACGAGAGCGATCATACGCGCCAAGGTCTTGCGTTCCGGCGGAACGATCAGGAGGATCAGGCAGGCCAGGAAGGGCGACCAGAACGTGATCGAGAGGAGGTGGGCATTCACGAACTCCATCACCAAGCCCTCACCCACAGAATGCCTCCGCCGAAACGAAACCACACAGCCATCAGCACCGCGAACACGACGAGCACTGCGATGTAGAACTGCGGCTGACCGCTCGTTGCAAGTCTGAGCAACCCACCACTAACACCGCAGAGCCATGCGGTCAGGTCCACCAATCCGTTGACTACGTACTTGTCGAACCAGGCCACTACGGATCCCCAAGCGACGGCTGCGCGCGCCACCCCCTTTTCATAGAAGTCGTCTATGTACCACTTCCGGGCCAGGAACTGATACACGGGAACAGGCAACCGAGTAACGGGATCTCGTTCCGGTGCGCGCCGATAGAGGGCGACCCCGACTACCAACCCGAGTAGGGACAGCACGAGCGCGGGCAGGGCTGCGGCATAGCTGAATGGATGTGGGGTCGCGCCCGGTTCCAAGAACTCCCGTAGCGTATGTGCCCAGGCACCGAAGGGCAAGTTCACCACACCGACTCCGATTGCGGCAAGTGCAAGGACCGACAGCGGAACCGTCATCACCCACGGGCTCTCTTTTGCGTGCTCAGCGGCCGGAGTGCGTGGGGAGCCGAGGAAAGCGAGGCACCACATGCGGAACATGTAGAACGCGGTAAGAGCAGCCACTACAGCCCCGAGCACGTAGAACAACGTGCTAGCGTGAAGGGCAGAAGCCAGAATCTCATCCTTGCTCCAGAAGCCTGAGAGGGGCGGAATGCCAGCGAGCGCGAGTGCACCTACGAGGCATGTAATCGAAGTAACGCGCATTCTGGGATGAAGGCCACCCATCTCGCGCAGGTCCTGGCGGTGGTGGAGCGCATGAATTACACTGCCCGCCGTCAGAAAGAGCAGGGCCTTGAAGAACGCGTGGGTTCCGAGGTGGAAGATTCCTACTGTTACGCCGCCCACCGCCAGTCCCAGCATCATGTATCCGAGTTGACTGATCGTGGAGTAGGCCATAACCCTCTTGATGTCGTACTGCACCACCGCGATCGTCGCTCCCATCACTGCGGTGATGACACCCACCCATGCCACCACATCGAGCGCACCGGGAGCCGCGGCGAACAGGAAGTACGTCCGAGCGACCAGGAACACCCCCGCGGCTACCATCGTCGCGGCATGGATGAGCGCGGAAACCGGCGTCGGGCCTTCCATCGCATCCGGCAACCATACGTGCAGTGGGAACTGCGCGCTCTTACCCATGGCTCCGAAGAACAGAAGCAGGGCGCACAGAGTGAGAAACCCTCCGCCTGCAAGCCAACTCACTCCGATGTTGCCACCCGCGATCCGCTCCTGGAGTCCTTGCAGCTCGAATGTGCCGGCTGCACTGCCCAGCAAGATCACACTGCCGAGCAGGCCCAGGTCGCCGAAGCGAGTCACGATGAAAGCCTTCTTCGCTGCGTTCGCGGGTGCATAATTACGGTACCAGAAGCCGATCAGCAGATAGGAGCAGATGCCGACCAACTCCCAACACACGTAGATGAGCCAGAGGTTGTCTGCAATTACGAGGCCGAGCATCGCCGTGGCGAAGAGCCCCATGTAGGTAAAGTACCGTGCGAACCCATCGTCGCCACGCATGTAGCCTATCGAGAACATCTGCACCAGGAAGGCAACGACCGTGACTACCAGTAGCATCGTGACGCTGAGGGCATCTATGATGTAGCCCACGGTCAATTGGAACTCGCCGACGGCCAGCCAAGCCTGAGTGTGCCCGCTCGGTCCGTATTGTAGCAGCCCGCCGAGCGTGAAGCATGATAGAACGGCACTTGCCAGCGTCATCAGCAGCACCGGAATCGCTGCCAGCGTTCCGTTGTCGCGTCGCGTCACGAAGAACAACGCCGTCACGATAGCGCCCGCAAGAGGTAGTAGAGGGATGAGACCTGCCAGTTCTCTCATGCCCTAGCCCTGCATCTCCTTCAAGTCTTCTACATCGGCCGAGCGGAACCGCCGAAACATGCTGAGAATGATGCCGAGACCCACCGCCACTTCGCACGCTGCCACCAAAATGATGATCGTTACGAACACCGGCGCCTCGATGCTGCTCACCCAGCGATAGCGCCAGAAGGCCAAGAAGTTGATGTTTGCCGCAGCGAGCATCAACTCGATGGACATCAGCAGGGCGATGGTACTGCGGCGCGCAATGACGCCGAACAGCCCCATGCTAAACAGCAACGTCGCTGCGATCAGCCAGTGCTGAAGCGGTATCCCTTCCAATCGTCTCCTCCGTGGGGGTTTCTTCGCGTGTCGCGGCCGCGGGGGCCTTTTCGGCACGAGCCAGGTAGATTGCGCCGACCAACGCAGCTAACAGGAGCAAAGATGCCACCTCGAACGGCAACACGTATTCTCCGAGGAAGCCGCGACCGATCTGCGCCGTCAGGTCGGCCGGAACCGGCGGCAGCGGTGTGCTAGCACCTATGCCCTCGGTCCTCGGCAACGCGATGAGCAAGAATGCCAACGCGGCACCGATACCGAGCGGCCACATGCGCGAGTGTGCGGTCTGCTCGACACTCATCACCTCGCGCGTGAGCATCAGAACGAATAGCAACAAAATCGGTATCGCGCCTGCATAGATGGTTAGCTGTATCGCGAATAGCAGCTCGGACTGCAGCATCAGGAATAGGCAGGCGACACCCAGAAAGCACACGATCAACCACAGCCCCGCGTGCACTAGGTTCCGCAGTAGCACCACGGCTGCGCCGGATGCCAGCACCAGCCCTACTATGCCGTAGAACAGCGCGATCTCCATCAATCCTTCTTCTCCGCTTCGTGTCCTTCGGCCTTTGCGGCGCGCTTCTGCTCGGCTTCCTTCTCCAGCCGCAGCAGCGTCTCATTGTTCAGTCGCACGTTGGCTTCGCCTCCCTGCGCCAGGGCGTCGATCGTCATCACACATTGCTCGCGCTGGTATGTTGCGAACTCGTACTCCTGCCCCATATAGATGGCATCGAAGGGACATGCCTCCACACACAGTTCGCAGAACATGCACCTTCCGAGGTCCATAGTGAACTCGTCTACACCGGCATCAGTTCCCTTCCCGACCTTATGCATCGTGATCACGTCGGTTGGACACGCTTGCGCGCACAGTGTGCAACCCACGCAGTTGAGGCGCTCTTTCTCCGGGTTCCACTTCAGGTAGAACATACCACGATAGCGAGGGCTGACTCTTCGCCGCTGCTGCGGGTATTGGACGGTGACCTTGCGCGCACCGAAGTTGCCGAGCGTTACGCTCATGCCCTTGAGGATATTTATAAAGCCGACTACGAGCGAGGCTAGCGCGGTCATCGTACCTTCCCCCCGAACACTACCGCCGCAGCGGTCCAAAGGACAGCGAACAGGCCCAGCGGAACCAGCACCTTCCAAGCAAAGCCTAACAGTTGGTCTATGCGCACGCGTGGCAGCGTCCAGCGAATCCACATCAAGAAGAACACACCCACGTAGCTTTTGGTTAGGAACCACAGCGCGCCCCAATTGCCGCCGAGACCGTCCCATCCACCGAAGAAGAGCACGATACCCAGAGCGGCAGCGAAGAAGGTGTTTGCGAACTCCGCAAGGAAGAAAAAGGCGAAGCGCATGCCAGAGTACTCGGTGTGAAAGCCACTCACCAGCTCCGACTCCGCCTCGGGCAGGTCGAACGGCGTGCGATTCGTCTCGGCCAATTGACCGATGTAGTAGATGAGTGCCGCGAGCATGAGGGGCGGATGGAGGATGAACCAGTTCGGCAGCGGGATTCCGAACAAGTATCTCACACCCTGCTGTGCCGTCACGATTTCCACGGTGTTCATCGAACCTGCGTAGAAGGCAACGCAGAGCAGCGCCAGCACGATGGGGATCTCATAGCTGATGAGTTGCGCGGCAGACCGCATGCCACCTAACAGCGAGTACTTGTTGTTCGTGCCCCAGCCTGCCATGATGATGCCCGTGATGGCCATCGTCGAAGCACCGACGATGAAGATGAGCGCTGCGCTGAACTCCTGCACCAGCCAGCTCTCGGCAAACGGTAACACGCTAAACACTAAGAACGTCGGCAGCAGCACCATGAACGGAGCGAGGAGAAACAGGAAACGGTCTGCTGCCGCAGGGACGATGTCCTCCTTCGTCATTAGCTTGATTGCATCGGCGAGTGTCTGCAGGGAGCCGTATGGCCCGGTGCGCATGGGCCCTACTCGGCTCTGTATGAAGCCGGCTACCTTGCGCTCCATGTAGATAAGCAGAAGCACCGACACTTGAATGAAGGTGATGATGATCGCGCCGTGCACGAACGCTTGCGCATAGGGCATTCCTTGCAGCACGGACGCCAGCCACTCCTTCAACGGTCCACCTCACCGAGGACGATGTCTAGGCTTCCAAGAATGGCAACTACGTCGGCCACCTTCTGCCCAACTACCAGATCACGCAGTATGGTTAGGTTGCAGAAGGATGGGGCGCGAATGTGACAGCGAACCGGGTTGGCAGAACCGTCGCTTACCATGTAAAAGGAAATCTCACCCCTCGGGCTCTCGACCAGTGAGTAGGCTTCGCCTGCCGGCGGCTTGAGCACCTTGGGAGTCTTCGATCGGATCGGTCCCTCGGGTATGCGTTCGAAGACCTGCCGCAGGATCCGAACGCTCTCTACCATCTCACGCAACCGAACCCGATACCGCGCGAATACGTCACCCGCGTCCTCGGTCACCACGTCGAACTCGAGTTGGTCATAGACCTCATAGGGCCAGAAGCGTCGAATGTCGTATGCCACTCCGGAACCACGAAGCGTCGGGCCTGACAATCCATAGGCCACTCCCATCTCAGGCGGAATTACACCCAATCCCTCGGTGCGCGAGCGGAAGATGGGATTGTCCGAGAGCAAGCGGTCATTCTCTTCGAGACGCTTCGTCATGTGCTGGCAGAACTCCAGCACTCCGACATCCCATCCATCCGGCATGTCCGCGGGCAGCCCGCCCACGCGGACCCAGTTATAGGTGAGCCGCGCGCCAGTGATGGCTTCGAGAAGCTCCAGGCACATCTCCCGCTCGCGGAAGGCGTAGAGGAGCACCGTCGTTGCCCCGATGTCCGCTCCGAAAGTACCCAGGAACACCAGGTGGCTGGCGATGCGATTGAGTTCCATCAGGGCGACGCGCAGGTAGCTGGCTCGCTCGGGGACTTCGATTCCTGCGAGGCGCTCGATAGCCTGCGCACATGCCAGGTTGCACGAGAGAGCGGACAAGTAGTCCAATCGGTCCGTGAAGGGAATGAAGTGCGCGTAGGGCCTGCGCTCCGCGAACTTCTCCAGACCCCGATGCAGATAGCCGATCACCGGCTCACACTCGATGACCTCTTCCCCGTCCAATGTTAGTATGAGTCGAAGCACCCCATGCGTCGAGGGGTGCTGCGGACCCATGTTGAGAACCATCCCCTCGGTGACGATCTCTCGGGTTTCGAGGGTCGTGACCACCTCCCTCATTTTCGACCTCCCACCGGATCCGTAGGCTGCGGGCCTCGGAGGGGATCCCCACTCGGAACAGAGACGTAGTCCTTTCGGAAGGGGTGGCCCTCCCAATCGTCCGGCAGCAGAATGCGTTGGAGGTTCGGGTGACCCTCGAAGCGTATGCCGAACATATCGAAGACCTCGCGCTCGTGCCAGTTCATTCCGGGCCAGAGGGCAGTCGAAGAGGGTGCGACGGGGTCCGTGCGGGACACAGGAGCATGCACCAGGAGAAACTGCTGGTGCTCCAGCGAAGCCAGGCGGTAGACGAGGATCAACTCCTCTCCCGTGTCATAGGCGGTCAGCATTGCAGGGTACTTCATCGGTGGGTTGAGCTCATCGCGGGCAAACCGAAGCAGATCGGGTAACGCATCGAGCGCTACGGTGACCCTAGCATCGCGCCCGGTCCACTCGGCAGCGAGCAAGGCGCTGCCGAAGCGCGACTGCAGCTGGGGAAGGAAGCCGAGGTCCACCGTCTCACTCATGCCTGAATCACGATTGGCTCTGGTGTTGCGGTCGGGTCTTCCGGGTCGCGACGGAGCGACTCCTTGCTGATTCTCTCCTGCAACATCAGCAGACCATGGATCAGGTTCTCGGGCCGTGGAGGGCAGCCGTAGACATACACATCCACGGGCACGATGTTGTCAACGCCCTTCACGATGGTCTCCGAGTCTCGATAGGGCCCGCCGGCGCTCGCACACCCGCCCATTGCCACCACGTACTTGGGCTCGGGCATCTGCTCGTACAGCCGCCGGATGAGTGGAGCCATCTTCACGGAGACCCATCCCGCCACGATCATCACGTCCGCTTGCCTCGGCGTCGCACGGAAGAGAATGCCGAACCGGTCGAGATCGTAGTGGGAAGCTGCCGTCGAGATCATCTCGATCGCACAGCACGAGAGACCGAAGGTCAGAGACCACATCGAGGACTTGCGTGCCCACTTGAATATTTCCTCTATGGGCCCGATGAGAATGCTTCCGCCTGGCACTTTCACCAGCATGTCGCTGAGGTCGCTCATTCGATTACTCCCACTCTAGTCCCCCCACTCGCCAGGCATAGAACCATCCGGCAACCAAAATCGCCACGAACACCAGAATCTCCATGAAGACCACGAGCTGCATCCCTCTTAGCATGGAGGAGGCGACCACAGCCACCGGAAACAGAAACGCCGATTCCACATCGAAGAGCACGAAAAGCAACGGGAAAGTGTAGTAGTGAAAGTTCATCTGGCGCCATGCGGACGAGAAAGGCTGAGGACCGCACTCATAGGCCTCCAGCTTCACTGGCGTTGGATTTGACGGCCGCAGAAGGCGCGAAACAAAGAGGGTCGTCGCGACGAACGCCAACCCCATCACGGTGAAAACGATCAGAACGATCAGCATTCTTGTCGGCTCTCCGATGCCCAAAGCGAATGGTTGCTAAGGATTTCTGCGCAGCCTTCGCCACTCCTTCCGAATACCCGTTGCGGTGCACTTCGGCGGGCTGGGAAACGCCCCTGGGACCTTTGCCCAATCAGTTGCGAAAAAAAGCACGAATCCTCGTGGGCTGGTTCCTGCTCATGCTATACTGAGTTGGGCGCGCGCTCGATAATTTAGGGGTGGCTAAGGAATCGCATCCGAGTGCCGCCGCTCCCGCCCGCAAGCCCAGGTCGGTTCCCGGCTAAGGCCCCGAACCTCAGCTGTGTCGGCGGACGGGGTTCGAGACCGTTATCGGAGCGAACCGAGGGGGGAATAGAACGATGGCCAGGCTAATCACCGAAGATTGTATCGCCTGTGGGCTATGTCAACCCGAATGCCCGAACGATGCGATCGTTCTCGACGGGACCATCTACGTGGTGCGCGGAGAGCGATGTACCGAGTGCGTGGGCTTCTATGACAGACCCCACTGCGCCGAAGTCTGCCCCGTGGACGGCATCCAGGACGATCCCAACCGACGTGAGACGGCTGAAGAACTGATGGCGAAGGCGGTCCAGCTGCATCCGGAGCGGTTCCCGCGCGACTGATTCGGAATGGAACGCTGGCGCCGCAACGATAGGGAGGATACGATAAGCATGTCCAGCTCGACTGAGTCTCGATTGCCCTATCGAGACGAACTTGGTTTCTGTAACATCTCCATGGTGGCGCTGGGGGGAGACGGGGCCAACTCGCTCGGCAAGATGCTGTTCGATACGGCCGTTCAGGTGATGGACCTGGACGGCGGCTACGACGCGGCATACGGCTCCGAGAAAAAGGGCACTCCGACTTCTGTCTCGGTGAAACTGTGTGAGGTAGGTACGCCCGTTCGCCAAGTCGGACCGACGAGAACTCCGCACATTCTGGTCGTGTTCCGCGAGCACCTGATCCAAGCGATGCGCCTAAACGAGGGGCTTCAGGAGAATGCCACGGTCATCGTCAACACCCGCCTCACTCCCGACGAGGTGCGCGACCGCTTGAAGCTGCACAGCGGCCGCATCATCTGCCTGGATGCGACGGAGATAGCGACGAGCACCAAGTCTCGCATCAACATCCCCCTCTTCGCCCTGCTGGCCCACACGCTGGGCTTCTCGGATGAGAAAATGAAGGAGATGATCGCCGGGCAGTGGCCGAAGCTGAAGGATGCGAACCTGGCGGCCTACGAGGCAGCGGCGACAAACTGCGTCTTCGCCTCCTACCCCGCCGACGGCAAGTATCCGCTGGTGCCCGTGGACTACGACAGGAAGCCCGACATCGGCTACGAGAACCAGCAGATTGGCGCGGTCGTGGAGAACGTCGAGCATCTGAACATCCGCTCCACGAAGACCATGCGCGCTGGGCTCATTCCCATCTTCGATGCCGCGGCATGCATCCACTGCGTGAAGTGCTACTTCACCTGCCCCGATCCTGGCTCGGTAGTGTTTCGTGGTGGCCAGATGATCGGCATCGACTACGATTTCTGCAAAGGGTGCCTCCGGTGCATCTACGTTTGTCCGGAGACCAAGAAGGGCAAAGCGCTGACCCAGGCCGTCGAGGCAGAGCACCTGGACCTCGTGGCCGAGAATCCCGCAGGGAGAAAGGAAGTAAAGACCGGTGACGCTGTTAACGCATAAGACTGCCGAACAGAAGGTGGCCGTCCTCAGCGGCAACTACGCCGCTGCCGAGGCCATCGCCGCTATCGGGTACGACCTCGAGGGCTTTTATCCGATCACACCGTCCAGCGAAGTGGGGGAAGCGGTCGCCGCGAAGATAGCAAAGGGCGAGCTGGACATGGTGTTCGTGCCCGCTAATAGCGAGCTGGCGGCAATCGGCATCTGCACGGGAGCCGCGGCGGCGGGCGCGAGGGCGGTAGACGTGACATCCGCCCAGGGACTGCTGCTGAAGTTCGAGGAGCTGCCGGTGCTGTCCGGCCTTCGGCTGCCGATGGTGATGAACATCGCCGCGCGCGCGGTCTCTGCCCCGCTCAACATCAAGTGCGACCACTCCGACTTTCTGCACACGCTCGGCACAGGATGGCTGATCCTCCTCGCCAACAACGTGCAAGAAGTGTACGATATGAACATCATCGCGCTGAAGTGGGCAGAGCGCGTGAGCCTGCCGGCGATGGTGGTGTACGACGGCTTCTTCACTAGTCACGGAACGCGGCGCATCGAGATCTTCTCCAACCGCGACGATGTAAAGGCGTGGATCGGGCCGAAGCCTCCGCGTCCCTCTATCCTCGACGTGCACAACCCGAAGACCTTCGGGCCATACATGAACGACGACCTTATCAACAACAAGTACCAGCTCCACCTGGCGATGAAGGAAGCCATGGAGGTCATCCCGGGCATCCTCGAGGACTATGCGAAGTTCTCGGGTCGCAAGTACGACATCATAGACACCTACCGCACGGAGGACAAGCCGGAGACGGTGATGTTCTCGCTCTGCTCGGCATCCGAGACCATCCGTGATGCCGTGGACAAGCTGCGCGAGAAGGGCGACAAGGTAGGCTCCATTTCGCTTCGCGTACTGCGCCCCTTCCCTTCCAAGGAGGTGGCGGAAGCTTTCAGGAACGCGAAGACCGCGCTGATCGCCGAGCGCGCCGATCAGTACGGAGGCCCGGCCGGCTGGGTCACCAACGAGATTGCGACCGTGCTTCAGGAGGAGCGCAACGACTGCCGGCTGCTCACCCGAGTGTACGGCCTCGGCGGTCTCATTTTCACGTGGCAGGATGCGGAGAAGCTGTTCGGGCAGGCACTGGCCGCTAACCGCGGCGAAGAGGTGCCGAAGTTCGACTATTACGGCCACTGGCCCGGCTCGCCCGAGAAGCTGCCGACCAAGCGGTTCGAACCCGAAGACCCGAAGGACTTCGTGGTGAACGAAGGGCTGGGAGAGCGAGTGAATATTCAGACGCTGCGCACCCTTGCCTCGGACATGCCACACCGCATCGCTCACCCGCAGTCGTGCCCAGGGTGCGGTGCGTTCGTGAACCTGGACATCTTCCTCTCTGGAATCGATGGACCCACCGTGTTGCTGTTCAACACCGGGTGCGGCATGGTCGTCACCACGGGATTCCCGGACACCTCGTTCCGCGTGCCCTACATGCACAACCTGTTCCACAACAACTCGTCCACGGCGGTGGGAATCGTCGAGACATACCGCCTGGCTCGGTCCAAGGGGCTGATCACCGAGGAGACCACGGTGATCGCAGTGGGCGGAGACGGGTCGGGCGACATCGGCCTCGACCAGCTGCTGAGTGCAGCCATTCGCAACCACCCGTTCATCTATTTCGAGTACGACAATAACGTGTACGCGAACACGGGTGCGCAGCTATGCTACACGGCGCCGAAGGGGCTCTTCACTACCACCTCTCCGGGCGGCAAGGCCTTCCACCACAAAGACATGATCGAACTGATGCGTGGCACGCACTGCCGATACATCGCGACCGTGGCGGAAACCCACGTGGAAGATGCCATTCGAAAGGCGCGTAAGGCGCAACAGCACGTAAGGGACGGCAACTTCGTGTTCGTGAAGTCCTTCTCCGTGTGCCCGCTGAACTGGGTAACGCCCGACTGGGCAGGGCCCGAAGTCGTGCAGAAAGCGCTGGACAGCTGCTTCTTCCCGCTGCTGGAAATCGAGAACGGGATCACGAAACTGAACTATGATCCCGAGGCGACCGGAAAGAAAATAGGCGTGGAAGAGCTCTTTGGGGCAATGGGCAAGGCGGGCGTCTACCTTCGCGGAGAGAACCACGCACAAGAGATCGCGGACCTGCAAGCCGAGGTGGACCGCCGCTGGCGACGCCTGAAGGCGATGCACGAGGACCCGACGCTGTAACGCACCTCCCTCCTCCTTAGACCCGACACCTACCGGCCCGGGCAACCACCTCCCCCGGGCCGGTTGCGGTTGGGCTGCGCGTCAAGAAGGCGAAAACCCGTAAAAGTACCTGGCAGGAAGAAGCCGTATGCTGGCAGAATGACCGTGTACGCCATTTCGCGAAGCGTCACTGGCGAAACGACAACGGAGGGTTCGTTCATGCGGACGATGATGGTCTCCTTCGTGACAAGAGGAATCGCGTTACTCGGGGTGCTATTCGCACCAAGCGCTGCCTTTGTCCGGGCGCAGAGCACGATTCCAGACCAGACGCCACAGACGCAGTGGCGAGCCGGGGGTGCCTTTACCGGCGGCGGGCGCATAGCGCTGTCTGCACCGGTTGTCGGCCAACTGCCCATTGACCTGTCCTTCGTCATAGCTCCTCAGGCAAACGAGCACGGCGCCAATCGCGCGATCGGCAACCTGCTCGGAACTGCCTTCATCCACCTGAAGCAAGTTGGCGAGGCGGCTAGCAAGGGTCTGAACTGGTTCCACGACGGAACGGGGTGGGCTGACCGCTACTACGTCTACGATGTGGACGGCTCAGCGCTAGCGTTCTCAACCACCACGGGTCATCCAATCGATCCTGACGGGGTCCGTTCATTCCTGCACTTTACAGAGTCGCCTGCCCCGCACGAGCTCCGCGATGCCGGGCCACCCGGGGACCTGCGTGGGCCGGGCTGTGGACGAACGATGGCCCAGGCTACGACATGGAGGACGTTGCCGAGCTGGTCTCGAAGATCACTCCGAAGCCGAGGGACTGGTTCGACAACCTCACCGACTTCTTCGCAGGGATGGGGGATTTCCTCTCGTTCGGAGGTACGGAGATCGTTAGGGACCTCGGAGGGCTTGGCGATGTGGTGGACACTGGCTCCGGATGGTACATGGGCGGCCAGGTAGTCGGGGTCGGAGTCTCAATTGGCATCGGTGGGGGCCTACAGGCGGGTGGTACGGCGTGGGGCCGCGGCGCCAAACTCATGCGCTATCGCAATACTGGAGGTGGCGGCCTGAACTTCTACAACCGTGGAGAGCGAGTGTTCACGGCAGACATCCACAGGTGGGTGCCGAAGAAGGGTGGACCTCCAGCGCCCTGGTGGAGGTGGCCGCACTATCACAGGAGATTCGAAGGACCAGGTGGCGCCATAGGCCGCCATCGACCCTGGCAAGGGTGGTAGGTAGTGCAACCGGAGCAACCACAGCCACCGTTTCGTGTGGAGTTCAGATACGACCCGCCCGATGCTGACACGTTGTACGATTCAGGCGATGAGCTGGCAACGGATCAGGAGTTCTTCGACTCGGACGATCCAGATTACCGGGTGTGGGATGGACTAGATAGACCTGTGCACGTAAAGGCCTGGGCGACCGAGCTGAAGCTGCTCGAGTTGTATGAAGACCCGCCCGCGCACTACACCGATCCGTCCTGGCGAGTGACCACCCCAGCACGCCAGAAACCCGGCTGTGCACTCCTTGGGAGTGGCATGGCGATCGGCTTCGTGCTGGCTTGGGTTGCATTTGCGTCACTGTCCTGACACGGGCTAGGGCTGGGCGCCTGGGCCCACACTGCTTCGCTCTGAGACAGATTGAACTAACACTATGGTGAACGACCGCACAGTCCTATTCGAGGTTCACGACAGCGCCGAGTTGGATCGACTGGCATCGCTGATCCACGATGGAGAGCTCGACCTAGTACCGGCGGCGGTTGATCGAGAGACCCGTCAGGCGACACTCCATGTGCACGTGGTGGTATAGGAAGAGGGGGAGCCCCTAAAGAGCAGCTGGTGGCCTGCCCCCTTCTTGGAAGACATCCTAAGGTGAGTCCTCCCGCGTTGGTGATGATTGTGGCACGGAGCGTGTTGGAGAGAGGGAGGGCGTAGCCCGACCGAGCTCCAACACGCGTGGGGGACCCTGGTTGCGAGCCACTCGAACGTGGTGAATGACAATCCCTTCCGCTGGAACGGGTCGGTCGGGTACCGGTACATCGCTTCCACGGGGCTGTATCACGCCGGGGCCAGGGAGTACGACCCCACGGTGGGCCGCTGGCTGCAGCGCGACCCCATCGGCATGGCGGGCGGCCACCCGAACCTGTACGTCTACTGCGCGAACAACCCCGTGGAAGCGGCGGACCCGGACGGGCTGCGACACTTCTCGGCGTTGGGGCGGGCCACCAATCTGCCCGATGAAAAGAGCTGGTGGGATCGCGTCGTAAGCGGTACCGAATGGCTCCTGAGCCTGCCGTGGAACGCGCTGAAGTGGGCACTGGGGTACAACCAAACGAAACTGGCGCCTGGTACGACTGGTTTCGGGGCAATCACGGGTGACCCGTACCGCGACGGTACCGAGGAAGGCGACGAACTTGCCGACCTAATCGATCAGTATGGGGCCGGAAGCCGGGCCATCGGACAGACGGCGGCACGCGGAGCCGAGCAGGTTCTGGAGAACTACGTCGGCATCGGCGTCGCGATCGCTGGGGCAACAGGTGGTGAAGGATGGCAGAGCCCGTTCAAAGGCAAGTCCCCCCGGGAACTGGATGAGATGTTTCGGAAGAAGGGGTTTGTCGTGAGAGGTCCTGATCCGGTCTCTGGACGAGGTGGCTACGTCAACCCAAGGTCTGGCTTCTCCTATCACCTAGATCCTGATCATGGGCCACCTTTCGGCCCTCATGTGGATGTGAACTACCCTAGGGTCCCCGGGCAGCCAAGGCCCGAGAAGCGACGCTGGCCGATGCAGTAGTGGAGCAAGCCCGATGATATGCGCAGAGATTGACGATTCGCGGCCGGAACCCACGGCGTATCTGATCTACGACGCCGATGGTGGACGCTTGCTGGCCGACACGCTTCGCGCGCTGGCAGTATCTGGAGGGGAGAGACTTTTCGGGAGCTCGGCGTTGGGCAGTGTTGAGACCTGCGCTACGCCCCAGTGGGGGAAGAACAGGCTAATAGACGCCGTAATTATGACAGCCACGGAGACCACCACGGAGGACCACTACATCCTAATCAGCCTGACGGAGCGCACTGAGCTACGCATCGCTGCCGACTCGCGAGGGCTAGCGGTCATCCAAGAAGTCATCGAAAGGCACTTGGCGCGCGGAGTGGCCGATCACGATCATCTCATGGCGCATTCGTGGGGTGGATGGGACCTCTCAGATGGCCCCCCACCGCCAGGACACACCTGGATCGGGATGCTCACGATGGAGTTCGTACCGTGAGTGACGCCGAGACTCCGCGCCGAGCCTCTGTGCCTACTGCGCCAACAACCCGGTGGAAGCGGCGGACCCCGCCGGGTTGCGTACGGCCACGCCTGCTCCCTGGTGGGACGGGCTGTGGACCGCGGAGGGCCCGGGCTACGACATGGAGGAAGTCGCGGACTTCGTCTCGAAGATCACTCCGAAGCCGAGGGACTGGTTCGACAACCTCACCGACTTCTTCGCAGGGATGGGGGATTTCCTCTCGTTCGGAGGTACGGAGATCGTTAGGGACCTCGGAGGGCTTGCCGATACCGTGGACACTGGCTCCGGCTGGTACATGGGTGGCCAGGTAGTCGGGGTCGGAGTCTCAATTGGCATCGGTGGGGGCCTACAGGCGGGTGGTACGGCGTGGGGCCGCGGCGCCAAACTCATGCGCTATCGCAATACTGGAGGTGGCGGCCTGAGTTTCTACCACCGCGGAAGCCGGACCTTTTCGCTGGACGTACACAGGTGGGGGCCCAAGGGCGGGCCATCGACTCCGTGGTGGAAGTGGCCGCACTACAACCGGCGGCCCGGGATCGGAAGGCATCGGCCCTGGGAAGGTTGGTAGTCTCTTGGAGCCGCAATTTCCGCTCCTTGTGGAGTACTACTTGGACGAGGAGCCGTCGTCCTACGCCAGCGCCGCGGAGCTTGGGGCGGCTATGGAGTTCCACGACTCCGATACGGAGGTCGACTACCGAATATGGGATGCCTGTGGTCGCCCGGTGCGCGTGAAGGTGGTGGCCACGGTGGTTAGAATGCTGGAGCTGTACGTGACCCCGCCGGAGCGGTTCAATGACGAGTACTGGCGCGAAGCAGCGGCAAGGTGGGACCGCGGTCACGGGTGCATGTCTGCGAGCGTCCTCTGTACACTAGCTTTGTTCGCGACGGTAGCGGCGATCGCCCTTGCCTGCGCCGGTTGGTAGGACTAGCGTCACGAGCGCTATGGTGAAGCAGGGGGACATCCCAGCAGTAGCTACCGACCCCTCGCAGCTCGACCGGTTCGAGGTTCGCTATCCCTCCACATCCGCGATGTGGAGGGATAGCAATAGGGTGGACATGGCGAGGCAAACCCAAATGGGGCCTGTCACCACGCAATTGGTGGGGTCCGCACGGGGGGAACCCCGGTACACCAGAACACTGGCACTGGGATTGGATCCCATGGTTCAACTAGCTAGCGAGGACCTAGGCTGCGCCTGTCGCCAGTCGGCCGTTGATGCGTGCCATCCCTCCACATCCGCGATGTGGAGGGTGTAGTGGTGACGGGCCATCCCTCCACATCCGCGATGTGGAGGGTGTAGTGGTGACGGCGCTCACGACACGGGGTGGGTGCGTTGATCCCTGGGACGCAGTTGGCATGAGCCGGTATGCAGGGATGCTATCCCTCCACATCGCGAATGTGGAGGGATGGCAAGGTACGAGGAGTGATGGACGCGATGCCCCGGTATCTCGCAGCGCTCCGCCAGGCGTGAGCGCACACGGTGGCCTGGGAACGATGTTGCTGTCACTACTCTACCCTCCACATCCGGCTATCCTCAATCCCTCCACATCCGCGATGTGGAGGGTAGAGTAGATGGTATGGTAGTGCCGACGCTTACGACACGGGGGGTGCGTTGATACCTGGGACCAAGTGGGCACGAGCTGCTGCTGCTGCTATCCCTCCACATCGCGGATGCGGAGGGATGGTAGGCTCCTACCGCTACTCGACCCTCCACATCGCGGATGTGGAGGGATGGTAGGTTCCTGTCGCTACTCGACCCTCCACATCGCGGATGCGGAGGCATGGCGAACCTGTACGTCTACTGCGCCAACAA
Source organism: Fimbriimonadales bacterium (assembly GCA_045862955.1). Lineage (GTDB taxonomy): Bacteria > Armatimonadota > Fimbriimonadia > Fimbriimonadales > JABRVX01 > JABRVX01. The sequence continues at coordinate 15,286 of BTVI01000011.1, read as the reverse complement.
CCCGGTGGAGGCCGTCGACCCAGCCGGTCTGCGCGCTGCCACAACACAGGAGGAGGATGGGTCAGTGAGAGCGTGCAGCCGTCCGGGACCGTCATGCTGAGCCTGTCGAAGCATGCATCTGTGAGTGCCACAGCCACCTAGTGAATTCGAAAACGCTTGGCCGGCGGCCCCATGCTTCGACAGGCTCAGCATGACGTTGCCAGTAACCCATCCTCGGGAAACGGCGAGCTGAAGTTCTACAACCGTGCTATCCCTCCACATCGCGGATGTGGAGGGATGGTAGGTTCCTATCGCTACGCTACCATCCACATCGCGGATGCGGAGGGATGGTAGGCTCCTACCGCTACTCGACCCTCCACATCGCGGATGCGGAGGGATGGTAGGTTCCTGGCGCTACGCTACCCTCCACATCGCGGATGTGGAGGGATAGCAGCAACAGGTTCCTATCACTACTCTACCCTCCACATCGCGGATGTGGGGGGATAGAAGAGCAGCAGCAACCCACTCTGTGGCCTGCAAACTCCACGTAGCACCCGAACGCCGACGCTGTCGGGTCGACGCGATTTCGGAAGAGGCCGCACGCTTCGACAGGATCAGCGTGATGGGTCTGCGCTGTCCCTGGCTCGGGAGCTTTGCGACCGGTGCGAAGCAACACTACTCGAATGACACCTGGTAGTCGAGGCGGTCTATGGCGCTCTTCACCCTTCCCGTGATCTGGTCGAAGTCGATCAGTCGCACCGCCCAGCGGTAGGTGTATGAGCCGTCCGGGTTGGGATCGCAGTGCCAAGTTCCTCGCCATCCGAGCGGCGCTGGGGGTGTCTGCACCTGCTTCACGCTCGTGACACGTCTGCGGGACGTGAACTCCACGGTGACATACATTTGCTCGAGATCGTAGCCCTGCCCGCACCAGTCGGACAGTGCATAGGCTCCCGCTCCACGAACCACGTACAGGTGCTTGCCCTCCCACTCCTTCCAGTCCGAAGGAGGGGTGAACTCGACAGGCAACCATCTCTCCGGAGCGTGCACGGAGACCGTGTCACCTTCCACGGATACGCATGCCGGCCGCGACCGTGGCTTCGCTGGTAGGTACATGACAAGCGCGGGATCGCCGAACAGCGTGTGGATGTTCAGGGAGTAGCGGTATATGCCCTCGGGCCCTTCGTTCAGGTCCAGTACTGCAAGCATGGTGCTATTCGCCGCGCGCCTATGCGCCTGTCCGACAGAGGCTCCTGCTAGCACTCCGTTCCAGAACTCCTGACGTCCTGGCTGGCTTTCCGCCGGGCTCTCCCGCGTGGCCCCACGAAAAGCGACCGCACCCTGGCGAAACAGGCGCGCAACGACCGACCGACAGTCGGGCTCGCGATCGATGCAGGCCGTGCCGCAGCCGCCCGACTCGACGACCGCAGGGGCCATAAGCACGGTCGCATCCCACGAAAAGGTGCTGCCGAGGGCACGCCACCAGGAGTGGCTAGCGTGGGTGATCGCGGCGCAGTTGGCCAGAGGCGAGTTCTGACCAAAGCTCTGTTCGCGAACTCCGGGGTTTCCGTTTGCCGGAGGCTTCTCCCACGCCAAAGCCTCCTCGGTGTGTACGTAGCTCGCCTCGAAGCCTACGTTCTCGAACAAGCCCCTGAAGGAAGTTTCCCACTCGGCCTGGCAAGCCCGGTTCTGCCACTCGGCACTGAGCAAGTCGTGGTAGGTCAGGACGCGGCTGGCGTAGAGCGTCGCAAATGACACGTTCTCGGCGATGACGCGCCCCACCCCTATTTCGGCGAAGGGGTCCTCGTCTGCGTTGGAATAGGGCAAGTCGGACACCTGCTCCTCTACCACTCCGCCGTGGCCGATAATGGCCTGCGGGATGGCGTCCGGGAAGCCGACGAGACAGAGATGCTCCGGCGGCGCTCCGATCGCGCGGTAAAAGCCCCGCAGGTCACGACAGAGCTGCTCCGCCGTCGGCCATGTTAGGTGTACATCGGTCTTGCCGAAGCCGGTGCGCGTGCCGAGGGAAATCGCGTACGTCTTGCCTCCAAGCCGTACGGTGTCACCGGAAGCGAACGGACCTTCCCCCACCTGGCCGTACTGCCCATCCCGATTCGCGTCGATCGATAGTCGCAGGTGCCGCTCTTCCGGCTCACCCGTCAAGACGAAGGGGTACGCCTCTCCGTCGAGCACGATGCTGCCTGCCTTGGCGGGTGCTACCGACGTCGGAACTCCAGCCGGGACCGCTCCGTCGAGAGGGGAGGCCTTGCTCGGGTGCTTCCAGCGAACGTCGTAGGCGAGAGGAGCAACGAGCCCACCTCGCCCTGCCGCGAGCAGCGCGCCTGCCAGCGAGAGTTTCCTGACTACCCCGCGGCTACGGTCCTGTGGGTTGACGACGGCTAGATAGCGGACCCCGAGCCCACGCGCCCTGGCCCACGCGGCTACATCCAGCGCGTTGTCCAAAGCGGCTAGCTTCCAGCTCCGTCGGTGCGCCAGACTACGGACGGGACCTACGGTTATCACCTCGCGCACTTCGAGCCTCGTCAGTTCCTTGACCGTCGCATCGGACGTGCCCCGCCCGCGGGCGAACAGTAGCGGTGACTTCAGGAGGGCAGCGAGCGGAGCAGCCACGAGGGCCGAAGCGTAGTCGTCCTCTGAGCAGACGACCGCCATGCGACTGGACTTCCAGAACGCTCTGCTGAGTCCCACAGAGGCCTCGAGGGCCGACTTGGCCTGGGTCGTGCTCGCCTTGCGTGGGCCGAGCGCTATCTCGACCCGCTCTTCGGCGATGAGAACGCACCGGTCTGGGTGGTACCTGCGCGCATAGTCCTGGACCTCGGGACCAACCTGCAACGTCTCCTCGAGTGCGATCAACGATGGCGCTCCGTTGTTAGCCACTGTGGCGGCTGGCACGGCGGCGAGGAATGCCATGTCCTTCCAACTCGGCGAGGCGGACAGGGGGACGAGGATCGTGGTGCGTGGCCCCGGAGCCGCCCAGGCCGTAGGGCCAAATAGTGTAAGCAGCGCAGAGAGCAGGAAGAGCGTAGGCAGGGACCCGAGGCGGCCAGGTACGTTCATGGGATCATTGTACTGGGCTCCTGCCGAGCGCTATGGCAATCAGACTGTGTGAGTTGTCCGCTCGTGCTGTCGCTTCCTAGCCTTCTCCGCTGCTCACTGGCGAACCAGGATAGTCACGCCAAGGTCGTAGAGGGACGCGAAGCTCGCAGGGGGTGGAGAGGCTACGCGCCCAGCCGCGTCGAACGTCTGTCGCCCGCTTCGGCAGCGTTGGCAGACGTGGAGGATAAATACAGTAGGGCGGACGCACGAGGAGGTTGCAGGCGAACTGCCCGCACCTCATGCATCCGCCCCGCCGCGCTAGGCCTAGCCCTGCACCTTCGCGATCATGTGGTCAATGACGTGCTTATGCTCGCGCTGAGGGCTGAACATGATGATGTCCGCGTCCGCATCTACCCTCACGTTGTGTCCGGGCGGCCAGTAGAAGAGGTCGTTCTCCTTGACCGTCTCCTTCGCGCCGTTCGCGTCCGTCGTGGTGATCCGACCGCGGAGCACGAAGCCCCAGTGCGGGCACTGGCACGCGTTGCCGTCCAGCCCCTCGAATAGCGCGGTCGTATCCACGCCCGCCGAGAGACTGAAGTACTCGGCGCTGATCCTGCCGTAGCCGGAAGCGTCACCGAAGTCCATCCGCTGACGGATCACTGCACCCGGAATCTCCATCTTCACTTCCACGTCGTCCTTGGAAACATGCATCGTCGTATCTCCTAGAGTTTCTAGGGATGCTTCGACTGTTGCGAGCCGTCTACCGCCGCATCCCGACGAAACGATAGACCCCCAACGCTGGAGCGCCCACGCCTCACGGCGTCTCTTACAACCGAGCCTGCCACGTAGCTGGCGACTGCTCGGGTTTCTGCCCGCATGTGAGCCCCCGCATCCGCGCCGGCCGCAACAAGGGTGCGAGGATACCCGGAGCATAGGAGCAGTTGTCGGGAACGCCCCAGCAGAAGCCGAGGCCGCGGCATGCGGTCGCACGCTTCGACAGGGTCAGCGTGACTGGACTGAAGTGCGGCGGTGCTAGGAGGTGGCGCCCAGGCGTTCCAGTACCATGTAGGCGACGACGGGAGCGGGGACATCGGCATAGCCTGCCAAGCGTTCGATCAGCCTAGCCATGTTTCTCTCACCGAGGTCGTCGAGTTCTCCCTGCTCCCGGGCTGCAGCCACGATCACGTTCAGACCATCGATGAGCAGGCGGGCTCGGTTCTGAGGCAAGGCTTTGTTCGGCACCGCCGCGTTGATGCGTGAAAGCTGCTCGTAGCTCGACTCCCACGCCTCTTGGCGGGCCTTCGATGCTGCGGAACGCTGATATTCCTTCTCTTGAAGGTCCTTGACATGCTCCGCCTTGGTCTTGATGAGCTCCCAGTCTGCGATCGTATCGCCGCCGATGATCTCGACTTGGATAGCCTTCTTCAGAGCGTCTGAAAGGTTCTGCTCGATGGCGCGCTTGCAGGGGGTGGAGCGAAGGTGCCCTACCAGGTTCGAATGTTGCGGAGGGACCCCCAGGACCACGAGATTGTCTTCCATGGTGATGGGAACCACTACGTCGAGCGCCTGCCACAGGGTCCTACCCGTGACCGCCGTCTTCACCTTGGGCAGGGCCACTCGCCAAGCTCCGGCCAAGTTCGTCATTCGAGTACCTTCCTTGATTTGCTCCTCGCCAAACCGGGCGCTACGAGATTATGGCCCAACGGGGGGATGGTGGGCCACGAAAAGGGGGGAGGCTGGACCATCGGTCCAACCTCCCTGCGCCCTTGCAGCCGTGTGATCAGGCTAGTCGCCGTGAAGTCCGAGGTTCGTGAGTACGAGATTCAGGTCGTGCAAGTCCATGACTCCGTCGCCATTCAGGTCGCTCGTCTGCTTACCGAAGAAGTACATCACCTTTGCGACGTCGGAGAAGTCTACGTCATTGTCGCCGTCGGCGTCACCTCCGAGCAGCGAGATCTGAAGTCCCTCGACTCCCGCGCCCGACGTGTCCAGACCGGCGATGAGCTTCCGGAGGAAGGTCGGTGCAGAGACCGTCACATCGAACACTCCGTCGGGCAGCATTACCATGAACTGGCCGCTGGAGTTGGGATAGGCAGTGACCGCACCCATGTTCCAGCCCTGGTGTGCTTCCCGCACGCTGAAGGTGAGCCGGACGTTCGCTGGGTCTCCAAGATACTGTGCGAGCGTCACGGTACCGCTAACGGGCCGGTTACACGGCATGGAAACGGTGGTGTCCACACTCTGCATCGCGTTGGGCGTCTGCCAGAGCACCCACCCGCGGTTGTTCATTGTTACCCCACTGCTCGCCGGGCGATTGGGGCCGAGAACAGAACGCGAGAGGTTGAAGTCGTTGACGAAGATGTCCTGCACCGCGTCCAAGTTTCTGCCAGAGCCGTACCACAGCAAGTCACCCGAGTCGTTTAGCGCTATCGGCCAAGCCTCCCGGTCGAGGCCCAAAATAGCGGCGCTGACGTTGCGGTCGTCCAGCCACACGTCCGAGATGCCTTCCCCGTTCGTCAAGTAGGCAATCCAAGCAACCTGGTCGTTCTCGTTGAGCAGTACCGACCGCGCCACCGTGCTGGCACCGACGAGGGGGGCACTGATGTCGGTAGCGTTCACGAACGCGTGCTCCTTGCCGGAAGTATTGATGCCGCGGCCGAACCAGATCACAGTGCCACGGTTGTTGATGGCGACAGACGTTGCAAGGCGAGTGCCCGTCAAGATGCTCGCGGTGAAGTTCGTCGAGTCCACGTAGACATCGCGGTTACCGCCAGTCGCGGAGCCGAAGCCGTGCCAGATGACTTGGCCCTGGTCGTTGATGTCCGTGGCCACCGTGTTCCTGGTGGAGCCCAAGAAACCACTCAAAAGTATTTCGTTCTTATAGGTGTCCTGCGGAGCATTCGTGCCCGCCTTCTTGCAGTACCAAGCAATGCCCGCAGGTGAGGCAGCGGCTGCCCTGGCCCATTCCAGATTAGGCACCCAAATTCCACTCACGTCCGTGGTGTAAAGGAACACGCGTGACTTATTGTCTCCGCCCGTGAGTTGGCCATATCCCCACCAGGCGGGCTGTCCGCCGTACACGCCAGCTACGAGAGCGAACCGATCGGCTCCCAGGATGTCTGCCGAGATGTTGACCCCGTTGTAGATGACATCCTGAGTGTTGGCGACTGGGTTCTGAACGGAGTACAACAGCGAGCCGTCTTCACCGAAGACGGCACTTCCGATGAAGCCCGGTGTCTCGGCTATCTTGGCCGAGAGGAAGGTGACCTCCTCCGCAGAGACTGAGGCCGCTAGCACCAGAGGAAGCACTGCCAAGAATGGGCGAACCTGCATACGCTCCTACCTTTCTGGCTTAAGGTGTAATTCAGACTCACCCGGGGGCTGGGAGCGTTGCCGCCTACCACGAGACACACAGATACACCGGGCCCCGCAAAACCGGAGCCAACTCTTATTCTACACCAGAGTCGGCGGATTTGCCAGCACTTCTCTCGGCCTAGGCGGAAATTGGCCCGGTGCGCCTCAGTTCATCTCGTCGGGGTCCTCTGGGAAGTCCGAGAAGGGCGGCGGGGCGGACATGATATCATAAGGTAGGCGTCCCGAACCCGGAGCGGTGTCATCGGTGAGCGGCAAGAGCAGCTCCACACAAGTGCGCACCGCGACTGCCACGACGCGCGCGAGTTCCCCTTCTAGGGAGAGCGTGCGGCGGCCTTCGCGAGCCAACTCCCTTCGGACGAGGTCCTCCAGAATGTCGTAGAACTCACGCGACTTGGTGATCCGGAGCAGCTCTTCCCTGCTGAGCTCCCGCAAAGGATCCCAATACGCCATCGGCACTCCTCCTTCCTTGGAGTATCTGGATGTGCTTCTTAGCGCATATTGATAGATACTGGCGCAAATACTAGCAAAGATTGTCAGAAAAGTCAAGCGCGCTTCGGGAGGAATTGGTCGAAGTAGCGCCAGACGGTCCCCCGCATGAGCAGTGGGCGAATCCGATGCAACTAATGTGGGGTACCGTCTGTTTATATGTCTGACTGGCCCGCGGCTTGCTCGAAAGCGGGTGTGATGGAGGCTAAAGGAAACGAGATGAAGCTTTCCCGCGGATTTACGTTGATCGAGTTGCTCGTCGTGATTGCCATCATCGCTATTTTGGCGGCAATTCTCTTCCCCGTTTTTGCCAAGGCCAGAGAGCAGGCCAAGACGACTGCTTGCTTATCACAGATGAAGCAGCTCGCACTGTCCGTAGAGATGTATGCCGACTCTTACAACGCCGCCTTGCCGCCATCGTCCAACTACGGGGCGCCGACTACCGACCCGCGGAGGGTTTGGCCGCCGCTGGTGCAGCCGTACGTGAAGGATAAGTCGGTGTTCCTCTGCCCCGCAGCCGAGCACGCTGCATATGCCGCCGACTGGGACTCGAGATCTTGGCAGCCGATCGGCTACAACTCCGCCACCGCCTACGACCCGACAGGGTGTGACCCAGCCGAGCAAGGCCACCGTGGCTGCGAAGGATTCATCAGCATCGTCCGGCTCCCCGTTCTCAAGGAGCCGGCCAGGATACCGCTCTTCGCCGACACTCCCCACGGCCCACGCCAGGAGAAGTACCGAGCCTATGTCTTCGACCCTTACAACGGTAACGACCACCCCACGGAGTGGGGCTTGGGGCTACCGCTGGTGTCCGATCGGGACCTGGTCAAGGAGCTGAATGATCGCCAACCCAGCGAACTGAAGCCGGTCTACTGCCGCCACGGCCGCACGGGCAGGGATGAAGGCAAGACGACCGTCATCCTAGCCGACGGGCATGCCAAGCAGTACAGCGCCGCTTCCATCCTCGCGATGGACAAGGGCGCCAACCTCATCTGGCGTTTCCGCTAGAGCATCCGATGTTGGGTAACGGCTCGGCGATCCAGCGCCGAGCCGTTTTGGCTTGGATACGATCGCCCCTTGCCCGCAGGTAGAATGTTTGCCGAGATGAAGGGAACCATTCGGCTTGTCATCTTAGGCTCCTGCGTTGCTGCACTCGCAATCGCCCAGAATCCGGCTGCATCTCCACCAACGAACAGCGGTGGGGCTACACCGAATACTCTGATGCTCGATACGGGTCCCGGCAGCTTTCGGGCGGAGGGCGAGGGCACCATCGTGATCGACTCCCTCGGTGGGGTTGCTACGGTCTACATAAGCAGACTGGAAGGCCCCAATAAGTCGATTCGCGTCGAAGGCCTCCGGCGCGAGTACGATGAGGACGGCCGAGTCTGCTTCCACGGATCCGGGCGGGTAGAAGTTCGCGGCAAGTTTCGTGCGGTTAACTGGATGGGCAACCGAATGAGGGGCTTTTACACCGGCAAGGGAATGATCCGGCTGTACGGTGACCTCGACAAAAACCTAAGGACGGGCCTCGTCTGGTATCCGGGCTTCCGAGACGAGAAAGGCAAGCAGATTATCGAGAACTGGGAGACCTTCGGCAGGGAGTTCCACGTCCCGATGCCGAAGGATTACAAGCCGCGGGAGACCATGGGCACACCGCAGCTTCTGGACACCTAGAACCGACCCTACGGGTCAAGGTAGACTTCGAATCACTTCATTAAGACGGCCGCGTCGCGGCGGGGGTATCCGGCGTCTAGCGGCCCCAAGGAGGATCCGCTACATGGCGAGTGTTGGGCACGTGGTCCAGGTGATGGGCCCCGTCGTTGACTGCCGCTTTCCCGCCGACCAGCTACCCGAAATTCTGAGCGCCGTCGAGATTGGCGACCCCAGCAATCCTCTCGTGTGCGAGGTTGCGCAGCACTTAGGAGACGATATCGTCCGTACGGTGGCAATGTCTAGCACGGACGGGTTGGTTCGGGGCATGGAGGCGCGCGACACGGGTGGACCCATTAAGGTACCCGTCGGCCCTCAGACGCTCGGACGCGTGTTCAATCTCGTGGGAAAGCCCGTGGACGATGGAGGGCCTGTTCAGGCTGCCGACTACTATCCCATCCACCGGCCTGCTCCCAAGTTCGAGGACCAGAACGTCAAGACCGAGATTCTGGAGACAGGGCTCAAAGTCGTCGACCTGCTGACTCCGTTCAATAAAGGCGGCAAGATCGGCCTTTTCGGCGGTGCGGGTCTCGGAAAGACGGTTCTGATCCAGGAGTTGATCCGTAACATAGCCACGGAGCACAGCGGCGTGTCGGTCTTCGCAGGCGTCGGAGAGCGCACGCGCGAGGGCAACGACCTGTGGCTGGAAATGAAACACGCTACGTTCAAGGACGTCGAGGGCAAGGAGGCACGCGTCATCGACAAGACCGCTATGGTGTTCGGCCAGATGAACGAGCCGCCGGGGGCTCGCCTCCGCGTCGGCCTCACGGCAATCACCATGGCCGAGTACTTCCGAGACGTCGAAGGTCAGGACGTGCTGGTGTTCATAGACAACATCTTTCGCTTCGTGCAGGCCGGTTCCGAGGTCTCCGCGTTGCTCGGGCGAATGCCGAGCGCCGTAGGGTATCAGCCAACCTTAGCGACCGAAATGGGTGCTCTTCAGGAGAGGATCACCTCCACGCTGAAGGGCTCGATCACTTCCGTTCAGGCAATCTATGTTCCCGCGGACGACCCCACGGACCCGGCGCCAGCAACCACCTTCGCTCACCTGGACGCGTACGTGTATCTGGAGCGCAAGATCTCGGAGAAGGGCATCTACCCCGCCATCGATCCGCTAGCCTCGACATCCAAGAACCTCGACCCGCGGATCGTTGGAGAGGAGCACTATCAGGTCGCGCGCGCCGTTCAGCAAGTGCTGCAGCGATATCGCGACCTGCAGGACATCATCGCTATTCTCGGCATCGACGAGCTGTCGGACGAAGACAAGATGCTGGTGGCCCGTGCCCGCAAGATCGAGCGGTTCATGTCGCAGCCGTTCTTCGTCGCCGAGCAGTTCACCGGAAACACGGGGCGTTACGTGAACGTCGGTGACACGGTGCGGGCCTTCAAGGAGATCGTCGAAGGTCAGCACGACGACGTTCCCGAGCAGGCGTTCTATATGTGCGGCGGCATCGAGGACGTGCACGAGAAAGCAGAGAAGCTCCGGGCGGCGAAATAATGGCAACCACCTTTCGTCTCTCGATCGTGACTCCCGAACGGACAGTGGCAGACGAACCATGCGTGTCGCTGGTCGCACCGGGACGAGACGGCTACCTCGGAGTGATGGCTGGGCACGTCCCGCTGATGACGGAACTGAAGATCGGGCGCTTGACGTACACACGGGCAGATGGCGTGTCGGTCCGGATGGCCGTCGGCGGCGGTTTCATGCAGGTGGATGGCAACCGTGCCATCGTGCTTGCCGACACTGCGGAGATCGCCTCGGAGATCGACCCCGACCGGGCGCGGGTGGCCTTGAATGAGGCGCGTGAGCGATTGGCTCAGCTTCCCGCCGGGGATCCGAAGGCGAAGGAGTATCGCGCTGCAATGGAGCGCGCCGAGAATCGACTCAGAGTATCTGAGGAGTCGTGAGCGCTCCTACGAGACATCGGAGACGCAGGTCGGTCTAACAATGCGTCTCTCGCAACCACCGTGTTAGAGGAGAGGGAAGCATAGACGTACTGCGCGTGATACGCATGTTTCTCGTCGTCACCTGCATGCTTGCAGGCGGCATCCTCGCTTGGACGTACGGCACGGACGCCCTGATGGCATTAGCTCGCTCGCTCCGGGTGCCGGCAGAGGAGATGGAAAGCTACCGCACCTGGACCGTGCATTCCGGCTTGACAATGGTCGGAGCTTTGGCGGGCGCAATCCTCGGCGCCGAAATCTCCATTTTCCTTAGCTACCTGGGGCGGCAGATGGAGGAGATGGAGACCGAGGAGAAGATCAATGCCATCGTCGGAATCGCCATCGGCATCCTCATCTCGCTTGCGTTCTATCCCATACTTCTTAGGATAAGCGTCGTCGGACCGTTCCTCGCCATGCTGGTTACGCTCGTGTCCGTCTTTCTCGTCGTTGCGGGCGTGAACAGCGTGAAGGAAGGGCTTCCTTGGTCGAGCAAGCCGGCATCGCGGCGCCGCAACATCCACATCTTGGACACCAACGTGATCATAGATGGCCGGATCGGCGAGATCGCCAAGACGGGCTTCCTCTCCGGCCAGATCTACGTCCCCGGCTTCGTGCTAGACGAGCTCCAGGCTATCGCCGACTCTGCCGACCCGCTGCGACGGGCACGAGGACGACGAGGACTGGACATCCTGAAAGCGATGCAGAAGGAACTGGACGTCGAGGTGCGCACGCAAGATCGCCTCGCGCCGCCCGCGGGCGATGAGGTCGACGCCCGGCTCGTCAGACTGGCGAAGGCCATGAACTGCGATATAGTCACCAACGATTTCAACCTAAGCAAGGTGGCCGAGCTGGAAGGCGTAAGAGTGCTGAACGTGAACGACCTCGCGCTGGCCATGAAGCCCAACGTGTTGCCGGGAGAGACGATGACAGTCACGCTTCAGCGCGAGGGCAAGGAACCCGGCCAGGGCGTAGGCTATCTGGACGATGGTACGATGGTCGTGGTGGAAGGTGGGGCGGAGCTACTCGGAAACACGCTTCAGGTGTGCGTCACCTCCGTCATCCAGACGGTCGCCGGCAAGATGATCTTCGCGACCCCCGACCGCGAAGAGGTGGGAGACGGCTACGATGCACGCGGTTCTTCTGGCAGGCGGCAGCGGCGTTCGTTTTAACAGAACGGGCGACAAGCTGTGGACCAGCATTCGGGGGCGACCACTATGGATTCACGGCGCACTCGCGCTGGCGAACCATCCCGCCATCGAAGGCATGGTGATCGTCGTGCCGGCGAAGCAGATCGGACGGTTCTCCGCTGCCGCAGCCTCTATCCCGCTGAAGCACGATATCGTGGCCGGCGGAGATGACCGTCAGGGCTCGTGCCTGAACGGACTACGCGCACTCCCTGCCACCGTGGAGTGGGTAGCCGTGCACGATGCGGCTCGTCCAAACCTCAAGCGCGAGCTTCTGGACCGCCTGCTGGCTCCATGCGAGGCGGACGCCGTTGTGCCCGCCGTGCCGCTATCAGACACCGTGAAACGGGTACATAATGGACGAGTAGTGGAGACACTCGACCGGCGGTCGCTGGTGAGGGTGCAGACGCCGCAGGTCGTACGCGTAACCCTGCTTCGCTCTGCCCTGGAGGAGGCGAGGACGGTGTTTACGGATGAGGCCTCGGCAATCGAGTCGGTGGGGGGAATCGTGACGGTGGTCGAAGGGGACCCGGAAAACCATAAGCTGACGGCGCCGTCAGACCTCGGGGCCCTGCGGGCCAGCATGGAAGGGACGACGGCAAGGGTGAGGACGGGTATCGGCTACGATGTGCACAGGCTGGTGGAAGGCAGGCCGCTCATCCTCGGTGGTGTCCGCATCCCTTACGAACTGGGGTTGGACGGGCACAGCGACGCCGATGTGCTGACGCATGCCGTCTGCGACGCCCTCTTGGGTGCGGCGGGTATGCCCGATATCGGCCGACTCTATCCGAACACCGACGAGCGGTTCCGGGGCATCGATTCGCAACGCCTGCTGGCCGACGTGTGCGAGCGGCTAACAGGCGAAGGCTGGGTTACCGAGAATATTGACTGCACGGTAGTAGCGGAAGCCCCTCGCCTAGCAGACCGGGTGGTCGAGATGCGCGAGAGGCTGGCGGAGACGATGCGGGTGGACCCGGCGACCGTGAACGTGAAGGCCACCACCAACGAAGGGCTGGGTGCGCTGGGTGCCGGGCTGGGCATCGCGGCGTACGCGGTCGCCACGATCCGTGCAAACAGGGAGGAATGAACGATGGAAATGCTACTTCGGTCCGTTGGCAAGCCGGTTCCGAATCACGCAAGGGAGTATGCAGGGCGAAAGCTGAGGAAGATTGAGAAGTTCTTTCACAAGGTGGGCGCAATCGAGTTCGTGTACGACGAGCTGCGGGGGCAACACTCGGTAGAGTTCACCGTGGACGCCGACGGCTACTACGTTCGGGGAAGCGATACGGACACGGACCTGCACGCCGCGATCGACCGCGCCGTGGACAAGCTGGAGACCCAGCTCAAGCGCTTTCGAGGACGCATCATTCGCTACCATCGCTCGAAGGGCAATAAGCAGATGCCGGAGGGCTTCGCGGAGTTCGCCCCCTCCGCCGAGCAGGCGATGGAAGAGGACCCGATCCCGCGCATCGCCGAGCGCCGCTCACTGAACCAAAAGCCGATGACGCCGGAGGAGGCCGCGTTCCAGCTCGACCTTCTGGGGCAGGACTTTCTGTTCTTCAGGGACGCCACCACATCCTCGGCGAGCCTGATCTACCGCCGCGGCGACGGCAACCTGGTGCTGATCGAGTCGTAGACTACGCAACCACCTCGCCCTCGACGGCGCCAAAGCGTATTCTCTGGCCCTGGTAGATGGCAGCGCTCTTGCCAGGTGGCACTTCGAGCAGGGTGCCATCGGACTTCGTAACCATCCAGGGGTCCTCGGAGAGATTCTTCAGGCCCCATCGTCCAGGCTCGGTCGGGTGCTCGGCCATTTCGGCGATCGGGGTGGTGAAGTCGTACGTTGGCGGCTTGCTGATGTGATGCCGATACAGCTTGGCGTCGTAGTTCAGCGCCACTTCCCACTCACCTACTCGGAGTCGGGGCGGCGACTGGACCAACGACTTGCACTTCCAGCACTGACCGCCGGTAGCCGAGTTTAGAAAGTTCTGCTTGCCGCAACGGCCGCAATACACGATGAGGTCCCGCGCCTGAACGAAGGCCTTGCGCCATTCACTGTCGCCCACGCGGCCGCGGGGCTGCAGACCTTGCGTGAAGGCTTGCGTGAAGAGGTCGCGCAGGCGCTGCGGATAGAGCGGCCAGTAGAACAGCGCGTTGTCGTGGTAGCCCTTCACTGGACGGTTGCTGTCGTCGTTCGGGTCATAGATGAACACGGGATGAGTGCCGTATAGTCGCCTCATCGCGGGCAAGTCGAGACAGTGGATTGCAGCCTCAGCTGCCCCCTCCAGTGGGTGGTGGACATGTAGCATGTAGAACAGCAGCACCGCGAGCGAGAAGAGGTCGGTGTCGGTCGAAGGAGGCGACTCGCCTCGCACGATCTCAGGAGCCATGTAGCGCGGGGTGCCGAGCAGTGAGGTCTCAGGGTGCTTGTTCACCGTGACGTTGTCGTTGTCCAGAATGCGGATGTCGCCGGTTTGCGGCTCGAAGGACACGTTCTCGGCGTTGACGTCACGGTAGCATAGGCCTGCGGCATGGAGCGTGAGGAAGCTATCGGCAAGGTGGTAGCATAGTGTGCACAGCGAGCGGAACGACGGCTTGACGCGGCCGAGCATCCGATCGGTGACGCTGACGAAGCCCTGCGGGCGCAAGGGCATGACATAGCCGAAGCCGGGCACTCCGGCGCACTCCGCGACCGCCAGTGGCCAGATGAACTTATCGGAAGGCGCGCCGCGATGTGCCAAATCCACCAACGATGCGCGCTGCGATGGTGTGGCAAATCGGGGCTTATACCACTTGATGGCAACGGGTTGGCCTTCGAGTGTGGCCTCGTACACCTCACCCTGAGTTCCGTCGCCAAGAAACGTCTCGACCTTGCATTCCACGTTCATCGGGACAGCATACACGCGCTGTCCGGTCTTCAAGATTGTACTCATGTCCCAGTTCCCCTTCCACACCTCTACTTGCGCAATTTCCATAGTCTCGCTGCGCTCTCACGGTCTTTGGAGGCCAGTTCGTTGCGGCCCATCCTGGCCAATGCAACTGCGCGGCTCTCGTAGTAGGTCGGATCGGTCGAGTCCAGCGAGATCGCCTTGTCGTAGTCCTGTATCGCTCGGTCGTACTCGCCCTTCTTGTTGTAAGCGTTGCCGCGGTTGTGGTATGCGAGGGGATTGTTCGGATCGAGGGAGATCACCTTGTCGAAGTCCGCTATCGCACGGTCGTACTCACCCTTCTCGCTGTGAGCGACACCGCGGTTGTAGTACGCCAACGCGTAGTTCGGATCGAGCGAGATCGCCTTGTCGTAGTCCTGTATCGCTCGGTCGTTCTCGCCCTTCTCGCTGTAAGCGACACCGCGGGCGACGTACGGGACGGCGTAGTTCGGACGGAGGGAGATCGCCTTGTCGTAGTCCGCTATCGCTCGGTCATACTCGCCCTTCTCGCTGTAAGCGTGACCGCGGTTGTAGTACGCCATGGCGTAGTTCGGATCGAGCGAGATCGCCTTGTCGTAGTCCTGTATCGCTCGGTCGTACTCGCCCTTCGTGTTGTAAGCGTTGCCG